>RFNO01000125.1 GCA_009927165.1 Pseudomonadota bacterium | reverse complement strand
GTTGTTGCTGTACAAAAGCTTGAAACTTCTGCAAAGCTTCAGTCTGTTGGGGAGTTAAAGAAGTGCTCATGGTAGGGTCGGCCTTATATTAGGCAACGGTGCCATGAAGTTTACCGATAAAACACTCGAAGGTATACCCGGATGCGGTGAGGTTGCAGTTTCCGCGTCAAGTATAATTGCTGTGCTGTCAGCAGCAACTTTAAGTTCAATATATTCCCCAACGGCTAAATCAATATTAAAGTTCCAGCTTATCTCTGCATAGTGATTATTATCGTGAAAAGTCCAAGCATGGGTTGAATAGCCAATATCCGTCCCGTTACGAGTTATCCACAGATACAAGTTTTTGTCTGATGAATTTGTTGTTTTGACTTGCCCAGAATATTGAAAATTGTAAACGCCACCAATAGAAACTTCAACTTTAGATGTACTCCCCGTTTGTAATGCAACTGCATTGTTTAAGTACGTAGCGTTAAAAACTATAGGATAAGCTGTATTAGTTGCAGCAAATGTCTGATCTGCGGTATTAAAAAATAACCCGTTAGGGCACTCTATGTACTGCCCACCATTATCTCCAAAAACTGCTGTTAGATTGTTACTTAGTTGATTAAAATAAAGACGCAAAACATTATTAAACTGATCGTGGTACGCACGTTCGTAATTACCCCCCGCAGAAGGTAGACTCGGTGGGGCAGGTTGTCTAAGCAAACTCATCGTTGCCCATCCTGTTTAATATCAATCCGTGGCGCACCAAGCTGCCAAGTTGTACCAAGTCCTGAAGACCCAACTTTCATAATCATTTGACGACCACGGATGCGGGTGTAAATTATATTAGTAAACTGTTCAATTGTAGCCGTAGATGTTTGAGACACTGCTTTAGCAGCTTCAATATTAAAACCAGAGCCTGAACCATTCATGCCGTAAAGTGTCATTGTGACCTGTGGGTTTTGTGCAGTAGATCCTTGAAATGTAAGATCCGGCACCATACGCCATACAAACCCAAAGTTTTGCCCATCTTCAATATCAAATTCAGCAGACTCAATATATGCTTCGATAGCTACAGGTGTTCCTGTAGCATTATCATCAACCCCATATTCGTGGTCTACTATATTGTAGTTGTATGTAGCAGCTTCAGGGTAGTTGCGTAATCCTGAATCTATCCAAGCAGTGCGCCCCATTAGTCCGTAATACCAAATGTCTTCTGCATAGTTATACACAACATACTTATCAATAACAGTTGAATTGGCAGAACAATAAAACCACCAAATTTCATTAAATCCTTCATTTGTACTGGCAAAAATTTGATCTAGTTGTGATACATTAATATCAGAAAATACGTAACGTCTTAAATCACAACGTAGCGTTTGTACCCGTCCGTTGTACGTATAAAATTTATCCACCCCATCCAATACACAACATTTGACGCCACCGCAGTGGCGTTTAAACTGACAATAGATATATTATCGGCAAGTAGTTGTGACCCCCACACAAAAGGAGGCCCAAGATATTGCAATGAATAAAGCGCGGAATCTGTCCATACTAGAATTTCTTGTCTTGTCTGTAACTCAGTAATAATTTGTGAGCCGTGAGACAAACGCAGACTACCTGCTTGATTAGTTACGGCGGGTATCCAATCAACCACCGATTCTTGATTTGACCATCTAATAAGCATCGGGTCGAGCACTGCACTGCCATATGCAGTTGTGCCAAAAAGTAAAAGAAATCTAGAAGTATCTGAAACAATCATGCCGTTTTGCTTGGTCGGCACATCAACAAGATCAGATACATACACCCCAGACCCTGTAGACGCAGCGTTAGCTAGCGCACCTGTGGGGGCAGCTGAGATATTTGCCGTAGCCCCATCCACATTACGCAAATAATATGTCGTACCCGCAGTAACCCCAGAGGGCATAGAGCTTGACGCATCAAATTTAACCGCAGTACCTTCAGATAACAAAATAGAGCTAAATGTCACAACCGTAGGAGAAGCAGAAGTAAAGGTTACGTTACCCCCTATAGCATTCAGTGCTACACCCCGTGTTGATACGCCGTTAGTCGCATCCCAGTAATACAAAGCGCCGCCACGGTATCCAAAGACAAGATCTTCGCCCCAATTTTGAGCTTCCCATAATCTAAGGCGTTCAGTGCCTGAAACACCCACGCCCCAAGCACCTTGCCCCCAAGCACCGGACCCCCACCCAATAACTGCACCTTGAATAGCTGGCCCTACGTTTATTTCATATTTAGCAGTTACTGTACCACCTCCAGTAGCTACAGAAGTAGCATTAGAAGCAGCAGTTATTGTGTACGTATTTGTTGTGACGTTTGCAATTTGGTAGTTGCCATTAAGCGTTAGTCCACCAACGGCAGAAGCCCCACTAAAAGTTACAAAGTCATTATTTTTTGCCCCATGAGAAGCATCTGTGACTAAAACTCTGTTAGCAGTACCTGCGGTAATATTAGTTGTAAATGGGTTTGTTAGTGTTGCTGTTTCACGAATGGGAGTAATGTCGTTATATACACCTCCACGTTCAATATAAAATTTAAGGTTTGTGCCTACAGCTAACAAATTATCAAAGCTAAGCGTTACCCAATTCCACAATAAACGGCAAATACCTTGAAATGTGTATGGAGAAATGCGCTGCCACCCACCAATTTTTTCTGGGGTGCCTTGGCGAAATCTCACTTTTTCAGAAATATACCAACCGTTCTCGTTAGTATATCGGGTGTTTTCTTGATTTACTCCAGGCTTTAATAAGATCTTTTTGAGTGGCATCCCTCACCTCATCAACGCAGCTTCAGCCGCACGGCGGCGGGTAAGACCAGGAAGTACGCGACCCGCTGCTTTGTTCCAGAGCAAACACTGCTCCGCAGCACCGGTCCAGTCTCCCGCATCAATACGTTTTTTG
>RFNO01000075.1 GCA_009927165.1 Pseudomonadota bacterium | reverse complement strand
ACCATCCGGACTAAAAACCCCAAAGCTCATCGTTTAAAAACAGCTAGGAAATGGGCAGCTAACAAGCGGCCACGGACACCTGATAAGCCGAGTCTCACTTTTCTGTTAGAGATCCCAGCTCTCCCCCATTAGGGTTTTAACTTCTTAATCTCGTTTTTAGCTCGTTGGCTCATGGGGTGGCTGGGATAACGCTCGATGAGGTCCATAAAAAACGACCGGGACTCCTGAGCTTTTCCGAGATTTTTAAAGGCCCAAGCTTGGCGATAAATCGCAGTGGGCACCAGACTATCTTTGGGAAAGGCTTTACGGAACTCAGCAAACTCAAGAGCGGCTGAAGCAAAGTTCTTAGATGAGAACAGAACTTCACCCATCAGAAACTGAGCTTTCTTTGCCTCATCACTATTTCGAGGTGCATTTTTCGAAACCCCCCTAAAAACGTCCAGAGCTTCATCGAACTTTCCTTCGTCATAGAGTTTTTTCCCCATTTCCAGAGTGGGATTATTTCTCTCAGGCTGAAGTGCTGGCTGTTTGAGAGCTAGCTCTTCGGCAACAGCTCGTTGTTCCAATGCCTGAACACGCGTTTGTAAAGTCAAAACTTGATTCTTGATATCTTCACTCAGATTTCGATTTAAAGCTGCTTGCTGCTCGGTCACGCTAGACAAGCGAGCCACTTCCATTCGCAACTCTTCTAAAGTCGTATCGACATCGGCCTTAATATCTCGGGCTTCTTTCACTTCAGTTTTTAACTTATCAAGCTCTTGTTCTCTTCTGATCTCGCCTTTCGTCTTACAGGACGAAAGCCCCAGCATCATCCCGACAAAGAGTATTCCGCCGATCCAAGTTTTCATGGTGCAACTCCCTCTGAAAAATCGTTTTCGTCAGTGGGCTGGCTCTCAGGCGCCGGGGGAGCCGTTGACTCTATTCCCCCCCCTCCCTTGAGCTCGGTCTGCTTCACTAAAGCTCGATACTCGGCTTGTTCCGCAGTCTGCCGAGCTTCATGGGCAAACTTTTTAGCCGAATCAAAATACCCTTCGTGGTAATCTTTTTTAGCTCTGAGATAAAAATTTTCAGCTTTCCGGAAAACATCAGGAGCGAGAACGTCAGCTTTTACTTTCTGAGCGGCTTTTAAGGCAACATCCGCTAAAACCATGTCTTCTACAGGTCGAGGGTGACAAGCAGCCACCCCCACCATAATTCCTATGAATAACAGAATGGTTCTCATTCTTTACTTGGAAAGAAGAACAAACACTGCTCGACGATTTTTGGCCCAAGCAGATTCACTGTGTCCCATATCAGCAGGGCGCTCTTTACCGTAGCTAATTGTGTCGATTCGTGAACCCTCAACCCCTAACTTGGTCATAAATGTTTTTGCAGCATTAGCTCTACGGTCTCCCAATGCCATGTTGTACTCAACCGTTCCGCGCTCGTCGCAGTGACCTTCAATTTGGATGCGAGCACTAGGATTAGCTTTCATCCAATCCGCATTAGCTTTTAAAGCATCTCGACCTTCGCCCGTTAGAGTGAAGCTATCGTATCCGAAATAAACCACTTGCATTTCATTGAAAGCCGTACCGACATCACCAGGATTGGCAAGAGTATCAACGCTACTGCCAGGAGTTGCGACCCCTGAAGAATCCTCGGAGGGAACCATTGCTGGCTCGTCAGATACAACGTCTTTCTTACTGCAGCTAGAGAGTGTGATACCAACCCCTAAAACAAGGATCATAAAACCGAGAGATAAAAACTTTTTAGATGAATTCATACTGATGCTCCTTCTGGTTGACTAAAAACGATTTGAAACAGGTTAAAAATAACGAAAAGTACAAGCATTTACAAATGTTTTTCGGTTTATCAGTCAAAAGGGCCTGGTAAAATAAGCCCTATGCGCTTTTTTGGGCTTTTACTTATTTTATCTTTTCGACTCTTCGCAGAACCTGCTTACCTCACTTTTCCTTCCGACATTGATTGGAAATCCATGGACAGCCCCCATTTTGAAATTATTTACCGCGCAGGACAAAATTCCTTTGCGCTTAGAACTTTGAAAGCTGCCGAAAGAGCTCACCGCCTCCTCACTCCTCGATTTCCCGATTCCCCCCCGAAAACATATATTGTACTTGCCGATTTTCAGGATTCCCTGAACGGTTATTCCTTGGATTTTCCCTATCCTCACATGGTGATTTTTGCATCTCCACCTGAGAGCTGGGGAGAACTATCCTCTCTGGATGGATGGCTCACTTCCGTAGTGCTACACGAGTTTGTGCATACGCTTCACTTGTTTCCCGCAAATGGCGCCTGGAAGTGGCTTCGTTCTATTTTTGGAACGTGGGTCTTACCTAACGGAATGCTGCCTTCGCATCTGCATGAAGGATTGGCTACTTTTTTTGAAACTCATTTTTCTCAGGGAGGCAGGGGACGGAGCTCTATTTTTAGCATGTATGGAAGGAAATCAGTAGAAACGGGCAAGGACGATGAAGTCGTTTTTCCTTTGGATGGTCTGGATGGTTCTGTTTCAAAGTGGCCTCACGGCACGAGCCCCTACTACTTTGGGTATTTTCTCTATGAAAATCTTTGGAAGAAAAAACAAGATCGGGGCTTTTACGACCTCACGCTTAACACCAGTAAAAACTGGCCGTACTTTGTAAACTCCCCCTTTGAGGAAACGTACGGGATGGACTTGCCTTCACTGTGGGAAGAAATCAGGAACTCCCAAAAAGATAAACATGCCAAAGAAATTTCACATCTGAAAACAACTCCGCTGTCCAAACTGAATTACCTGACTCACACTCAGTTTCTAAAACGCGAACTTCATTTAGCTCCCTCGAATAAAGAGTTGGCTTTTGTTAGCGCGTCCCCTGAAAAACCAATCCGAATTGAACGAATCGACTCGGAAACAGGGTTTCCCACCAAAGCCCATGAGCTAGCTTTATCGGGAGCTAGCGGACTGTGCTGGAACCAAACCGGAGAGACTGATTACTTCGTAGTCTCTCTTAGTCGCTCCGAAAACTTTTACTCCACTCACACGGTTCAAGTATTCAATTCCGACACTAATCAAACTACTCCCCTTCAAACTGCTTCTGGACAGCTTGAACATGTTCATCAGTTTGACTGTTCATCTGATTTTAATTCAATCGTTACCTACCAGGAGCAAGGTGGCATCGGAAAGCTTCTTGTTTATCAGGGCAATCTTCTTTCTGCCGACACTTCACTACAAAAAACCAGAGAATGGATTCTCCCAGAAAACTCCTGGGTATCCTCAGTTTTATACGGTTCAGAAATTTATTTTTTATTGCGAGAAGACACCCGCTCTTATCTTTTTCGATGGGATCTGTCCAGTACTCCAGTCAAGCTTGATACTTTTAAAGGCCATGCGCACCAACTGAGACGAGATAAAAATCGACTGTTTTTTATTTCGTCTTCGAGTGGGCGAGACGAAGTTTGGGAATGGCACTCCCGGTCAAAAACGAAGACCAAGCGGGTTAACCTAGTTGGCGGAGTGAACAGCTTTGCCCAACAAGGAGAAACCTTTTGGATTTCATCTTTTGAGACCGGCGGCTACGACATTGCAAAAGTTTCCGGCTTACAACTTGTCGATGACACGCTTCCACAAAAAGAGGAAAATTCGGCTCCGCTTCTGGAGACGGTAAGCGCTTCTGAAAATAGTTATTCCCCTTGGGAAACCTTAATTCCGAGAACTTGGGTTCCCTCTGCCCTTTTCGTAAATTACGGATTTCAATTGGGCGCTTGGATCCCCATGTTTGATCTTTCTCAAAAACATTTCTATGACCTCAATCTGGGAATTGATCATCGGGAACTGATCGACGGTACCAAAACACTTCCCTTTGCTTCTGCTTCCTATGGTTATCGTTTTGGAAGGTCTTTTGTTGCCCAAGCTTCTGCTTACTCGATTCCAGGATTTCTTACTATTGCACGAAGTTTTTTTCAGCGCTGGGGTGGAACTCTAAGTCTTTCGAGCAATTTGGGTTCCCTTCCGATACAAGCTCGAATTTCAGGCGTCGTTAAAAAGATTGAAGATTCCGACCTGGGCGCCGGAAGGCGTTCAGTAGGCGCGGGCTTGGAGTTGGGCTGGTCCAATGCCACTCGAACAAACGCTCTGGAAGCTTCTATCAATAAAGGGATACGCCTTGCTGTCGGGCACACACAGTATTTGACATTTCTCGGAAGCGCTGAAAATTTCTTTTCGACCCTTATGAGTTTTGATGGTTATCTTCCGAGTCCTCTGTGGTCCGAATCAAATTGGTACTTGGGGTTGCGCCAGGGATACACCGAAGGCACCCCTCTTTATAATTCTTTTTTTGAAGGTGGCGGAGAGCTTCTGTTTTCTCAAGGCCGAGGAGTATTTTTAAATCGTGGCTACTTGCAAGGTTCTTTTGCGGCTCGAAGAATTTTTGGAGGGAATTTGGAGTTTCGGTTTCCGATTTCACGAATTGAAAGAGGAATCTCATTATGGCCCTTATTCCTTAAAAACTTGTCGGGAGCAATAGTTTTGGATTCCACCAGTTTTGACTACGGTGGAGCCAGCGTGGCTCCCAAAACCTGGCTCAAGACTTTTCTTTGGAGCACGGGAATCGAAATTAAAAGTCAGTGGAAATTTTTCTATTATCTCCCAACTCAAGTCCGCTTCGGTGCTTATCGCGGTCTCAGCACAGGCGGAGAAGACTTTTACTTCACTACAGCGATTGAAGCTTCGTTGTAGGGAGGGCTGTTACTTGCTCTCAGCAGCTTGAGCGCTTTTAACCCCGTTTTTGGTGGTTTCAGAAACCGTTTCAAAGAGGTTCCAGGCTTTCAAGTAGCTGAAGGCTTGTTGAAGTTGGAAATCAATTTTAACGATCTCTTTTGGGTCTTCAATTCTGACCTTTTTTCCGTCTTTTTCACGGATCACACCAAAGAGTTTATCTTGATCGCGTTTCTCTTTATCTGACTTGGTTTCGCTCTTCGGAGTACGCCCTTCTTCCGACGAACTACTTATAGACTTTTCATCTTCGCGGAGCAGGTGATTCTCTAAATCAGCTTCTTTCAGGAATTTACCTTGGCGAGCTTTTTCAAGTGCAGCCATGTCGATGCGATCGACTTCGATATCGGGAGTTATGCCTTTGCTTTGAATCGAACGGCCACTCGGTGTGTAATACCGAGCAACAGTAAGTTTCAGAGCAGATTTGTTTTCAAGGTCGATTACAGTCTGCACTGAGCCTTTACCAAAAGTTTGCTTACCGACCACAAGCGCTCGTTTGTGATCTTGCAAAGCCCCGGCAACAATTTCAGATGCGCTTGCGCTGGCTTCGTTTACCAACACTACCAGCTTAAGATTTTTGAAAGGAGCATTGCCTCTAGCATATTCAATTTCTTGTTTTGCTTTAGTTCTTCCCATCGTTGATACAACAGGAGCTTTTTCAAGGAACAAGCTAGAAACGTTAATTGCTTCCTCTAAGAGTCCCCCAGGATTATTTCTCAAATCCAATACGGCACCAACTAGAGGTCTTCCATTTTCTTTTGCGAGTTGGTCTATTTTTTTCTTTAAATCGCGAGAAGTATTGCTTTGAAATTGAATCAGTCTCAACCAAGCATAGTCTTTATCTAGAAGACCCCCTTTAACTGCAGCTACTTTGATAATATCTCTCGTAATTTCGATAGGCTTAAGAGAGTCGAGACCTTTTCTAGCGATATGAACAGTTACTTTAGAACCTTTTTCCCCTCGCATGAGGTTCACAGCTTCTTGAAGGGTCAGTCCTTTAGTTTCTTTTTTCACTTTTTTTACTTTGTCCTCAATGATCATAATGCGATCACCAGGCTCTACGCCTGCAATGAATGCTGGAGTATCTTCAATCGGTGTGACCACAGTGAGAAATCCGTCCGCGATATTGATTTCAATGCCCAAGCCACCAAATTTACCTTGGGTGTCCACTTGCATTTCTTTGAACAAATCAGGAGCAAGATAAACGGTGTGGGGATCTAAAGTAGCCAACATGCCTTTGATGGCTCCTTCAATTAATTTTTTGGTATCTACTTCTTCGACGTAGCTGGTTTGAACAAAATGAAGCACTTTAGTAAAAAGATCCAAGTACTCATAGTTAGGTGCGGCTTGGCTAATCCGGTAAGCACCCAAACCGATGGTTAAACCCATCCCGATAACGATTCCTAGAAAGGAAGTGAAAACTACTTGGAATTTCTTTTTCATTTTGAAGCAACTCCTTGAATACAGGGTTATCGGAAATTCCCAGAGAATTCCTAAAGCTTCTTCCCGTTTTTTTAGTCCTTCATGCAACGTGAACAAATCGTGCCTCAATTGTGAAGATTTCTCCACAATTCCTTTTGGGTCTAGTCCCCGATTTCAACGCATCGTATAATAAGAGAATGGGGGCATACTTGAAATTGAGAAACTCACGCGGGCAAGTCGCCATTCTTTTTGCACTCGTTTTTACGTTCATGTTTGTCCTCTTTGCCTTTGTTGTGGATTTTGGCCACCTCATCCACAACAAAATGAATCTTCAAATCGCAGCTGATTCCGCAGCCTATGCGGGAGCAGCTTGGCAAGCTCGGTTGCTCAATCAAATGGGCATCGTCAATTATCATTTGCGCCAGGATCATAAAGAACTCACGATGCGCATCAACGTGACTCATGCTCGATTCAATCGAACTTTTCCTCGCGGTAGAACTTATATAGACGGGCCCCATGGCCTTTCAGCTGGCAGTGCCACGATGGTTTGTCAGCAAGCTTATAGCTACCTTTCTCTCAGAGGGCGTCGTTACGCTTCTGATACAAATCTCTGCCGAAACGCTGATCCGGCTACAGGGGGGTTGCCTCCGATCGTTGTTCCCCCGGCCATTGCCACCTTTGACCCAGCTGTTATTGCGATTCGCGCTCAAATTCGCTCCATTGAGGGCGAAGCAGCTAAAGAATGTCTCCAAGGTAAAGATGATAATTCGTTCCTTATTCAACATTTAGTGGAAATGTTTAAACAACGTTCCGATCATCATTTAGGTGAGATAGCGGCGATTCGAGATTTGATGAATCAAGTGAGTCAGGAAAACAATACGTCTTCTAGCCAGCATCCCATTGTGCAAGCAGCTTATCAGTCAGCTCTCAGAAATCTGACTGAGAGTAACAGAAACGGTGAATTTGAAATGAGTATTTTGCAGCCTCAAGATGGAATTTATGTCGATACGGAGACCATCAAAGCCAACACCAATCTTTGGTACTTTAAATTTCAAAATTTAGATGGGGGGGGCTGTATCGCTAATCCGGAACCTTTTCCGTTTAATCCTACACTCGGAGTACAAAAAGTTCCCCAATACCTCACTTATTTTGGAGTGAAAGTGACCTCCAAACCTCAAATGCTTTTCATGCCTCAAAGCTGGGTGGATGCTGCATTTCCAAAACTTGAAGCGTATTCAATTGCCAAACCCTTTGGTAGCAGACTGGGTCCGCAAAGAGATACTTCAGATTATCTTAAAATTGAAAATGCCCAATCTGCTGTGGATCAAAATACGATTATTAATTACAGCATTCGACCGTTTGATCGGATTGGTGGGGGCCGTAGCACTAAGCTTTTGGCTTATCTTGACTCGCTTCACCCGTTTAACAATGGGGATCAAGCCGTTAGTTGGCCAGATCCCCGAGGTTCTTTGCCAAAAGGCCCCCTCCAAGCCATTCGCACTCCCACGATTTTTGATGCTATGTTTTTTACTGTTTTTCCCAGCCCTGGCGCTAACATCGACCGAGACTATTTAGAGCCAGAATTTGCGTCTGCGCTTTACCCGGACTTTGTAGAAGCTGCCGGGCCTGATAACGTTCCTATCACTCGCACTCCTGCTTCGGCTCCCTATCTTCAAGCATTGACGGGCAGTCGAAATGGACGAGGCTGGATTGCTGACAAAGCAAGAACTCAACCCCTTCCGAACTATGGCATCTATGCCTCCGAGGAAGCAAGTTCTCATTCGGTGATGGGTTCTTCTTTCCTTCCGGGTGGTATTGCCAACCGAGCCGAGGAATTTGGTTTTGCGACACCCGAAATGGTCCACAGTGCTTGGAGTCCTGCCGGAGCTCCCGGTCGAATTGGCTATGGAGTGAAGTACATTAGTTTAGAAGCTCTGTCTCAAACGCTTCGAATTCAAACCCCCACTCGACAGGAGCTTGATATCAAAAACAAACCGGTTTCCGACCCCAATACTCTTTTTATTCTCCACTAAGAAAAGCAAGCTAGACACCTTGGTAAAAGCATGGGAATTTGCATGCATGAGAATTCTTGCAGTCGATACTTCCTGTGATGACTCTTGTGCGGCTATCCTAGATACCCAAAGCTGGAAACTGCTTGCCGAAAGTGTGTATTCACACACTGCTCCCATGAAAAAGTTTGGTGGCATTGTTCCTGAAATAGCTAGTCGAGAACATCTCAAAGCCCTCCCCCTCGCAGTCGAGGACTGTTTAAAACAGTCTGGATTAAACCTTGAAGATATTGATTGGTTTGCTGTAACAAACCGACCAGGACTCATCGGAGCCCTTCTTGTTGGAGTCTCGTACATAAAAGCACTGGCGTTTGCCGTTCAAAAACCTTTTTCAGTCTTCAATCACATAGAAGCTCATTTATTTACTCCGCTCCTTGCAACGCTTGAGGGAAAAGAGTCTCCGGCCTTTCCTTGGACCGCTCTAGTCGTCAGCGGTGGGCACACCGAACTGTTTCATGTTAAGAACACTCTCGACTTTCAATGGTTGGGAGGAACAGTTGATGATGCTGCTGGCGAAGCTTTTGACAAAGTAGGAAAACTCCTCGAGCTTCCTTATCCTGCAGGGCCTCTTATTGATCGATGGGCAAGAGAAAAAGCAACAGAGGAAGACCGGAAAATACCTTTTCCAAGAAGCAAAATTGAAGGGCTTCAATTTTCTTTTTCAGGGTTAAAAACGGCTGTTGCTTTAAAAATACAAAAAACCGATCTTTCTCAAGAAACAGAAAAGCTTGCTATCCTGGCTTCCGCTCAAGAAGCGATTGTTGATACTTTAATTGAAAAAACTCGCAAAGCAGCTTTGGAAACGAAAAGCTCCCAAATTGTGGTTACGGGAGGAGTAGCTTGTAATAGCCGGCTGAGAGAAAAGCTTCATGAAGCTCATTTCCCCGCACCCAAACACTGCACAGATAATGCTGCGATGGTGGCTCTCCTTGCTGGTCTTTATGCCAAAGAGGGAAAGCTACAACCTTCGCTTTGGACAGCAACCGCCCATTCAACGGGAGAATTTTAGTGTCGCATCCAAGGGATATTCTGAAAGGCTTAGGAGCGAGCCCATTGAAAGCCCTCAGCCAAAACTTTTTAACCTCTCCTCATTGGTCCCAAAAACTCGTGGACGGGTTTCTTTCCCTAGGAACTTTTGAGGAAATCTGGGAAATTGGTCCTGGTTTGGGAGCGCTTACCGAAATGCTCCACTCGAAAACCAGCAAGCCCATTCGGCTTTTTGAAATCGACAAAAAACTCTCACAGTATTTGAGAGAAAAATTTCCTGAAACGCCTTTGCATGAAGGAGATTTTCTCACGCAAAACTGGATCGAATGGGTGAGCTCTCCAAGAAAAGTAGCGATACTCAGTAATCTTCCCTACCACCTTTCTTCCCCCATGATTTTCAGAATGGCCGAACACAAAGAAGTGTTGAGTCACTTTCTGTTTACGTTTCAAAAAGAATTTGCTGACCGATTGACGGCTCAACCGAACACGAAAAACTACGGTGCGCTCACTCTGATTACTGAATTACACTTTTCATTAAAAAACTTAGGAACACTTCCGGCTGGCGCCTTCTATCCCCCCCCTACCGTCGCCTCTCAAGCGATTCTTTTTATCCCTAAACCAGTTCATCCCAATGAAGAAACAATCATTGCCGTGATCAAAGCAGCCTTTGCACACCGTCGAAAAAAACTGGCCAGTAACCTCAAAGAACGATTTCCCCAGAATCAGTGGGAGAATAAACTTTCTCAGCTGGGTCTTTCACCCACGATTCGAGCGGAATCTCTAAATTTTAACCAGTTCGAGACATTAGCATATAAAATCAAATAGTTGTGCCGATTCTTTAAGGCTTGGATTTGCTTAACGCGGTATGTTATATTCCCCTTCTGTGAAATCTCTCTTTTTTATTTTCTTACTCGGCTTTGCTTCTGCTCTGGGCTGGGCCTCGCAAGCCCAGAATTTTGGACTAGATGCCGAGAGCACTGGACGAGTTGGCAGTGTGACAGCTGAAGTAGATAATGCTTATTCAGCTCTTTTTAATCCGGCTCTTTTAGCTGCCAAATCCCAGAAGAGTTTTGCTTTTTCCACTTCTCAAACTCAAGTGCAGTTTAACGAACTGGGATCGATTGTCCTTCCCCGATCGCAAAGACGTTCTGATGAGCCCGAGAAAGGAAATGTTCAAATTCCGGCCATCAACCAAACTCGCTGGTCGTTAGGCTTTAATTACCCCGTTTTTTTGAAATCTGTTTCTCGAAAGGCAGGATTTGGATTTGCTCTTTCGGGCCCTTATGAAAAACTCAGAGGCTTCGAAGCTCACGCCCCTGACGACTTTTTTTCTATGCGTTATGGAACTGCAGATGCCCAATTCAAAGGAACAGTCAGTGCTGCGTTAGAAATCATCCCACAAAAGCTTTTTTTGGGAGGTGGAGCCTCGTTGTTTCTGAGCGGAATGGGGACAGCTGAAACCAGAATCTCAGACTCTCCTTCGAGCAGACTGAACATGAATGTCGTTCTTGAGACAGCTCCCGTAATTGGCCTTTATTCACAGCTGGGCAATTCCGCTACAGCACTGACTTATCATCAAAAAATCGATCCTAAATTTGAACAGGATCTTACCGCTCGAATTCAGTTTTCTGGACGAGATACTTTCTATCAACCCCTTCTTATGAAGAGCTCACTGTATTTTGAACCAGAAAGCGTAGAGTGGGATTGGCAACAACGCTTTGAAGTGATGTCTTTAACAGTAGGGGTCTCGTATCAGTTTTGGAATGCTTATCAAGCTCCGGTACTTTTTACTGAAACAGAAGATTTTTTGGGGGGAAAGCTTCGAACCCAGGGAGGCGGAACCCAAACTCGCAACACTGTAAATCCTCGAGCATCGGTCAGTTTGCCTATTAGCCGGACACTCAAAACCGCTGTTGGCTATCAGTACCGCCCTACTCCCCTGACGGATGTGTCTGGTGCATCTAATGCCCTTGATTCCGACACCCATATTTGGGGTCTATCGGTACAAAAGACTTTCCCGACCAGCTGGGTTTCAGAAACTCCCCTGACTTTTGGAGTTTTTGGGCAGCTCCACAAAATAACCGCTAGGGAGGTCCAAAAAACAGTTCCCGAAGTCTCGGGTGGACCAGGCTTTAATTACTCTGGGAATGCTTATCTGGTAGGGGTTTCTGCCCAAGCGGACTTCTAGCTAATTCCTCTAAACTGGGGTAGATTCGACCCGGAATAGGCCATGGTAAAACCTTCCAAAAAAACGGCTTTTGAGTTTAAAAGACTGAAACAAAGCGGAAGCCTTGTCTCCAAACTGGTGTGTGTTACCGCATACGATTATTTATTTGCCAAACTCCTTGATCCCGAAGTTGACATGATTCTCGTAGGAGACTCATTGGGGATGGTGGTTCAAGGACATTCCAACACTCTGTCAGTTACTTTGGAACAGATGATCTATCACACGCAGAACGTTGCTCGCGGAATAAAAGAATCTCATCTTTGCGTAGATATGCCTTTTATGACCTACCAAGTAAGCCCCGAAGAAGCTCTGAGAAATGCAGGACGTCTAGTGGCTGAAGGAGGAGCTCACTCAGTAAAGTTGGAAGGGGGAAAAACTATTTCTGCTTCCATACAAAAAATTACCGCTGCCGGGATTCCTGTTCTCGGTCATATTGGATTAACGCCTCAAAGTTTGCATCAACTGGGTGGATATAAAATTCAAGGCAAAACAGAAACAGCTCGAGAAACTCTCATTGAAGATGCCTTGGCTGTTGAAAATGCCGGTGCTTTCGCTTTGGTACTTGAGAGCATTCCCGCTGAGCTGGGGCAAGCGATCACTGACAAAGTGAACATTCCCACGATTGGAATTGGAGCAGGACCTCACTGTGACGGGCAAATTTTAGTGATACAAGACCTCTTGGGGCTGAATTCCGACTTCAAACCCAGTTTTGTGAAAACGTATGCAACCTTGGGAGCAACAATTCAAAAAGCAGTTAAGGAATTTGCTTTCGAAGTAAAGTCTTCACAGTTCCCATCAAAAGAACATTCTTTTTATGTTGGTTCTTGAAAACCCCATAGATGCTCAAACTGAACTCTCCCAGCTGTCTCAAAGTGAGCTAATCGTTTTAGTTCCCACGATGGGTTGTCTTCACGAAGGTCACTTACAGCTCGTTGAAAGGGCCAAACAATTAGGTTCCCGAGTGGTGGTGAGCATTTTTGTAAACCCTCTTCAATTCGGACCCAACGAAGATTTTGATCGGTATCCGAGAACTTTTCATGAAGACAAAACGAAGTTAGAGACCGCAGGAGTCGATTTCCTTTTTCACCCGACAGCGGCTGATCTCTACCCAAATGGTTTTTCTTGCTCTATCGAAGTGGGCTCCTTAGCCAATCGTCTTTGTGGTCACTTTCGCCCCGGGCACTTCAACGGTGTTGCGACTGTTTGTATGAAGCTTTTTGAAATTACAAGAGCGCAAGTTGCGGTTTTTGGCGAAAAAGACTTTCAGCAGCTTCAAGTCATCCGAAACGTAGTGCGAGATTTTAATTTACCCCTTGCGATCGTTGGCCATCCCACGGTCAGAGATACGGACGGTTTAGCTCTTTCGTCTCGAAATCGATTTCTTTCAGCCCAAGACCGGGAAATAGCAAAACGTATTCCGCAAACTCTTTTTTCGGTAAGAAAACAATCTCTGGAAAATCCCGACCTGACAATATCCCAGCTGCTTTCGGAAGCTCGTGCGGCTTTAGCGCCATTAGAAATTCAGTATCTTGAAATTACTGATGGGCCCAACATGAAAACAGCATTGCCCACTTCCCAGGTTCGTCACTTGGAGGTTCCTCGCATCTTTTTAGCAGTAAAACTTGGAAATACCCGTCTGATTGATAATATTGCACTGAAAGAGGAAGCTGAGTGAAACAACTACAAAGAGCCTTTGTTACAGGAGTGCTGGTCTTAGTGCCTGTTTTTATCACTATCAATATTTTTAGATGGGTGATTGCAACTATTGATAACATCGCAAAGCTTTACTTGCCGAACTTTATTCTTAAGCTCGATTTTCCGGGACTAGGATTAGTGATTGCTCTCGCCTTGATTCTTTTGATTGGAAGTCTAGCCCAAAACCTAGCTGGCGAATGGGTTCTCAATGTGTTTGATCACACTTTTCGGCGAATTAAATTTGTGGGAGGAATTTACGGAGCTATCCGAAAATTTCTGGAAACCGTAGTAACACCGGGTAGTGACCGATTTAGTGCTGCTGTTCTGGTTGAATTTCCGAGATCAGGAGTTTACTCAATTGGTTTCCGAACCGGTAAGCCAGACTCTAAGATACCCACGCAGAATAGACACTTAGTGAATGTGTTTGTGCCCCTCACTCCTAATCCCACGTCGGGCTTTTATCTTTTGGTCCCCGAAGAAGAATTAGTGGCGCTTCCCTTTACTGTTCAAGAAGCTTTTAAGCTTGTTATTTCGTTGGGGATCGTTACATCGGAAGAGGCGCATAAGTGAGTAATCAAGAGGGAGGAATCAAAATCATTTGCGACAATCGCAAAGCTTCCCACAACTATTTTTTAGAAGAGAGATTTGAGGCTGGGTTGGTATTAACTGGCACCGAAGTAAAATCTCTTCGAGCTGGAAAAGCAAATCTTCAGGATGCTTACGCCATTCTAAAAAACGGTGAACTGTATCTGATAAATGCGCACATTGCTCCCTACGCCCAAGGAAACCGTGAGAATCATGATCCTTTAAGAACTCGAAAATTGTTAGTTCACAAATCCGAACTCAATAAACTTTTTGGAAAATCGGAAATTCGTGGGTTTACTCTAATCCCCACCAAAATGTACTTTAAAAAAGGCAGGGCTAAAGTAGAAGTAGCGCTCGCCAAAGGAAAAACAGGAATCGACAAACGGCAGGCCACCAAAGAACAGGAGGCCAAGCGTGAAATGGCCAAGCTTTCCAAGCGAAACCGTCGAGATTAAGCCCCGCGTCTTTTAACTCCAAGCGCCTTTTTTCTCAAGCTATCCCCAGCTAAAATAGAGCATTCCCAAAACGAGAAAGGTTTGACCTATGAAGTTTTTCATTGCCACTTTCCTAACTGCTCTGACCGCTAGTTTGTTATTTGCTGAACCCGGCTCTCACAGTCCAGTTCCCGCTGAAAAATCTCGCCCTATAGCCGATCCCGGTCTTTTTTCCGCACCGTTGGGTGGCCCCACCCCACTCACAGCAGCAGAAGTGGCGTCCGGAAATTGGAAAATTGATGAAAATGGGGGTTGCGATCTGGAAAAAGGCTGCCCCTATATCAACACAACGACTGGGGAAACTCGCTATTTACCAGACTCTGAAAAGAAAAAATTGAAAAGTCCTGGAACGAAGGACACGCAGAAAGCTTCCTCCAAAAATCAAAAACTTACGGAAATTGGCAGCAAAGAGGAATTCGACAAGGCATTTAAACAATCAGAAGACAAAAAAGCGATCGTCATGCTCTTTAGCGCTACTGATTGTGAGCCTTGCAAGCTGTTGAAAATGAGCTTATCCGGTAATTCAAACTCAGACGTAGGAATTTATACAGCGACACGTCCCACTTATAGAAGTCTCAGTGGTCATGCTCTCCATGAGGCATTCAAAAGCAACTTAGGAAACTCAGTTCCCGTTGCTTTTATTTACACCAAGGATGAAACGGGCAATTGGCAAGGCACCCCCGTTCGAGGAAATGAGATTCTTCCCGCTATTAAACAATTATCAAAGTGAGAACTTGATGAGACGGCTCTACTTGGCTCTTTTTTTACTTTCGCTTTCGGCGCTCGCAGAGCACGAAGAGAATCTGGCACCGGCTCGAAGACGGCCTTTAGCTCAAGTACGTTCTTGGATAAAGGGCACTGATCTCGCCGTAAGTTTTTCCCAAGGCACGGGCGCTTGCCAAACGACTTCTGTTGCAAAGAATGAATTGAACGAGCCCGAAGGGATGTGCCGGTTGGCCTATTTAACTGCCGCCCATTGCCTAGTGGACGAAAAAAACAACTTTTTTAAGTCGATTAAGTTGAAGGGACTGGGGGATATCCCAGCCAATCAGATCAAAACTGAAATACCTCAAGAATATTTTCAATCGGCAGCTGAAGACCCGAGAGCACCCCGCCGAAGGGATATGGCAACTCTCATTTTTGATGTCCCTTGTGAGCAGGCATCACACATAAAACCGGTCCCGTTAGCTAATGTTGATAAAGATGGATCTACTTTAGTAGAAACCTCACATGTTTTTCTTCAAAAAAGAGAATCCGAGGCTCCTGGCAATTTAGGAAAGGGCGTTCAAATTACTGCCGATGTCCGGCCTTCAGAAGAAACTGATAAATTCCGATTTGATGTTCCCAGTCCCCAAGGCTACACCATTGTCGGGGGAGATTCTGGAGGACCCGTTTTTGATCAGAGAGGACAACTGATTTGCCCAATTTCTGCTTCCTCCTATGAGTACAAAAAAGCTACGAAACAACTCACTAAGCAACGCACGAGTGATGATTCGATATTGGATCCCTTCACGGTGGTTTGCGATAAAAGAGCCATTTCAACACTCAAATTGCAACTTCAGAAATATGGTTTGTCCCCCGCAAGTCCTGGCCCAGCCGACCTCACTGAAGTGGTTCCTCCTGAAACTAATCGAGAAAGCTTGCCCATTATGGAATCCATGCCCACAGGCCCGGTTCGTCGAATGCGTCGAACAGAGTGAATTCTCTATTTTCGTATTCGCTCTGTTTAATGAATACGCATTCTGAAACTGTATTCAAAATAGGCAAAATTCACAGTCTTCACAATCTTAACCCTCCGTTTTCCTGAGTTTTTTTCCGGTCTCCTCTTGGCAAAATAATTGAATACTGAATAGCCATAAGGATTCATCCGGGGTTTTTATGAAGCTATTGCAAGTTCACGCCATTGCTGGACTAAACTCAAAGACATCCTTATCTCTTTTTACGCTTTTCACGATTCTATTGGTTGGTGCAGCTCACGCCGAACACAACGGAGATGCCGGAGGCTTACGTCGCAGGCCTTTTGCACGCATTCGTGCCTGGGCCAGAGGAATGGATCTTGAAGTAAGAACGGGCAATATGGTGGGAGCTTGCCAAACCACTCCCGTAGCAAAGCAAGAGCTACAAAACCAAGAAGGCATGTGCCGAATAGCTTTCTTTACAGCAGCCCACTGCGTGGTGGGCGATAACAATCAATTGTTTAGCGCTATTCGTATTCCCGGTATTGGAGAAATTCCCTCTCAGAGTATCAAAACCGAGATTCCCAGGGAGTATTTTAATACGGCTCAGAGTGATCCTCGGGCACCTCGTCAGGGCGATACCGCAACTTTAGTTTTTGATATCCCTTGCGAAAAAGTAACCGATATCACTCCTGTTCCTCTAGCCGCCATCAATAATGATGGCACTACTCGAATCGACACCGCTCAAGTTTATCTCCAAAAAAGAGATTCCAGCGCCCCGGGGAATAGAGGAGGCGGATCTCAAATTGTCGCCAATCACGCGAAATCAGATGATCCTAACAAGTTTCGCTTTGATGTTCCTTCGCCACAAGGATTTGCTATTGTGGGAGGAGACTCCGGAGGACCTATTTTCAATGCGAAAGGCGAACTGGTCTGCCCGATTTCCGCTTCTTCCTACGAGTATAAGCGTTCTACCGGTCAAGTCTCTCGTCCTCGACTAGATGACAACTCCGTTCTTGATCCCTTTACTGTGGTTTGCGATAACCGAGCCATTGGAAGGCTCAAAAATCAACTTGCGAATTACGGTCTTGCTCCAGTGAGTGCTGAACTCCTTGCAGATTCACCCTCTCCTAGTCAAAGACCTTTTGCTGCTTCGTTGGGTGACTCTGATTTTGGCTCACACTCAAACGCACCCCTCACTGCTGAAGAAGTTCAACGAGGAGGCTGGGTTCCCGATCCCAATGGAACATGTGATCTCGAACGAGGTTGCGCGTTTAAAAATCCCAAGGGAGAAGTAAGATTTTTACCCAACTCAGAGAAGAAGAAGTTAGAACAAGCTCACACTTCTGAACAACCGCAAAGAACACCACGGCCCCGTACCGCACAATCTTCAGGTCCCCAGGAGATGAACTCACTGAATGATTGGAATGCTGCTTTTGCCAACAACGCCGACAAAGACGGCCTAGTCATGATTTTTAGCGCAGAGAACTGTGGCCCTTGCAAGCAATTACAATCACAGCTGCCTGGACTGAACAAACCAGGAGTCAGCATTTTTACGGCAACACGCCCCACTTATCAAACCACCCAAGGACATGAACTTCATGAACGTTTCAGCAAAACTTTAGGAGGGAGCGTGCCTGCAGCTTTTGTTTACACTAAAAATGCTGAAGGAAAATGGGAAGGAAAAGTCGTACGCGGGGCTCCCAACATTTTAGCTGCTGTTAAAGGTATCAAGTCTTCAACTAATCGAGATGTCGCTCAAACACCAAGTCAATCGGCTCCTCAAGCTCAAAGCACACCTGCCACGCCCGCTACTCCAGCACCCAGTCGCCAATACGAATTTGAAGCCGGACCTTCAAATGGTCTATTCATGAAAACGGCAGAAGCAGAACCTGAATCTCTCTTTCTTAAACGCCAAGCGGATGGAACTCGAAGAGCAGCTGTGAAAAACACAGATGGAACACACACTGTGCTTCCACAAGATGCTCAAACTGCTTTAAAGAATTACTATGAATCTCGAGCCAATGATGTCCGACGACTCTCAGCTCAGAAACAACGTTACATTAAAGAGTTTCTCTCAGGCTTTGAAACGGGCACTCCCGCGGAAGAGCCCGAGCGAATCTTTTCACGGGGCAATTCAACTCGTGGCGGAACAGCAGGGACACCATCTCAAAGCTTACCATCCGGCGCTTCGGCAGGGACTCAACACTCCCCTGCGCAACAGGCACCCGCACAAACAGGCGCAACTCAAACAGGAAGCCCTAAGCAAACGACGAACAAGGGCTACCGCAATGCCATTCCACAGACAGCGGGCAGAGTCCCCACTCATCAGGAAGCTGGTCCCAGTTTGGAGACTACCGCTCCTAGAAATCCGGACGTTGATAAAAATAAGAACCCACTTCACGCTGCCATCGGAAGGTGCGTGGATTGTCATTCCGCAGATTCTGGACGCACTTTAACTCTCCCAAGCGACCCTGAAGAAGCTTTAAAAAGTTTAAAAGGAAAAATTTCGACTTTTGGTCCTGTTAATAAAGAAATGATTTCAAAAATGGCTGAAAGCTCCATACACGGAGCCCTGAATGAAAAAGAGAAAGCGGAACTGTATCAATATCTCTTTGGCACTTCTAATCTCAATCAAGTTGCTAAATTAGAGGAACCCTCTCGAATTCCAAGACAGATCATGGATCCTCAGAAAGTAGCTGCAGTGAAGGAAGGTCTTCCCCAAACAACGAATCCTTTTATTGATTCCGTTTTAAAAAGCCCTTCTACGGTTTTCTATACGGATGCTGAAATGCCACCGGTCTATCAAATTGGAAAAGACTCCTACGGCGCTGGAGAAGGAATTAAATACTTAAGAAATGAGAGCAACCTGGGACCACTCGGCTGGGATGATATTTTCAAAAGAGATCCTAAATCAGGCCAAGTTACTTTTAAGGGAGTCTTAGGTAGCCCCGCTGGACTTCACGATGCTTCATCCGCTGATTATAAAACGACTAAATTCTTTCGACTTCCAACAAGCCAAGGAAAAATGGCTCCTATTACTGTTTCCCAATTACCGAGCGGAATCGATTCTCACTTGGACGAAATGAAGTATCCCGCTGGTACCGTATTTGGCGAAGTGGTTTCTGTTAAAGATCCGACGACAGGAAAAGATCGTGTGTTGGAAATTCGCACTCGAACCCATAGTGGTAACAACCAATGGCAGCCCGACATTTATCGACCGTTTCCCACGAGCCAGTCTTTAGTAAAGCGCATTAAGGAAGAATGGAGTGGGGATGCATGGAAACAAGATCCTGAATTGAGCCGATTGGTTCGCCATCTTGAGGGTGGGGCACCTCTGCAGGAAAAAGCAGTACAATCTAATTACGCAGTTCCTGTGTTTAGCGGAAAAGGCGGAGTAGACAATCTACCCGAACTTGCTCCTGAAAAAGTAGCTCGCCTACTCGACGGAACTACTTTTGACAGCTCACTCAATAAACGCTGGCGAGAAGACGGAGCCGTTCAAAGCTTTGCTCCTACCACTCAATCTAACTTTCACATTGTCCCCAAGAGCTTCTCGGCACATTCCTTAGAAGTCTCTTCGGAATCCTGTATGCGATGCCATCAAAATACGGGAACTAACTTTGGAGTTCTATTTCCCAACGCACATCGTAACGACGGTGCTCGTTTCGCTTATCCCGACGCTTACGGTCACTCTTACGGATCCAGTACTGTAAACAGCTTTAATCCTTATCCTCTCGGAGCGGCTAATCTTTTCGGAAATGGTCCTCAAGGAGCTTTAACGGATAATCGGGTAGCGCCTAATGGACGAACAAAAGTTCGCCCTCAGTTTCTAGAAGACGGGATTATTCAGTACGGAAGATAATTTTTATCAATAGCGCAATGAATCGAGTGGCATAATGAAGGTCCACCCTTTCTTTGAGGAGCTCGATTGTGAGGCACACTTCTTCTCCCCTGTTAAGCCATTTTTTTTGTCTGAGCTATTTCCTTATTTCTCCCAATAGCTTGGTGTGGGCAGAACGATCCTCTCCCCATTCCTTTGATGCGATGGAATCTTTCTCGCGTCGCAATCAACGACCAGAAGCTTACGAAGTGGTTTATCCAGAACCCACTTTCGAAGTTGTCGAACCCGCTAAAGAATTTAAATGGAAAGATAACATTCCTTACCATAAAGATGTTCCCATCTTGCGAAATGTATATGAACATCGCGCTCCTCAAGAAGCAGGGATCCTTTTTGTAAATGGAAAACAAGCTTCAATGATGAGTGAAGATACTGGGACAATTGCCCATGAGCTCACTCATGGAATTAATAGCCATTTGGAAAAAGACAATCCGGACTTCGCCGGATTTTATGTCCCGGGAAAAGGTTCAGTATTAGTACAAAAACCTTTAGCAAGAAGAGTACACATTGCTCCTTTTATTCCCAAAGAACTCAGAGGCATTGATGGGGATGGGGGACGATTCAATACGTACATTCAGGACAAACACGGCAGAGAACCCGATGCGGGCTCTCCTTTTGTTGATGGAACAAAACAAGTGGGGGCTGCCAACGCGCTCTACCCTTGGGATGAGTGGAATTCTTATATCAATGGCGCAAAAGCTGCTCTTCAAGCCGAGCAAAAATTTGGAAAGCAAAATTCAGATTACCTCACCGGACCCGTTGAGTTTTCGATTTATGCTTTGGGAAGTATGATGGCGACTAAGAAACTCGACCCCGAATATTCCCGTAGTGAAGCTTTTAAGCAAATGAAAAAGACCTATGCCTATTTTGCCAGCGAAAGCATGAAAGTTTTAAAAGCAGGTAGAAATACTTCGCTCGGCGATGCAAAAGGCGAAGCTTACTTGGAGCGATTTCGAAACTCAAACTCTGCTGAAGCACGAGCCATGAAAGAGTTTCTAGTTGCGGAATTCAGCGCAGGGTGGACTGAACAAACTTTTGGAATCCGAACCCGTCCAGAAGCCGAACGACCACAACTAGCAGAGAGCCCCACTTCAGATTCACCAGCAAGTGCTCCGGCTCAACGCCCCAAAAAATTTCTGTGGCTCTTCCCCTGGCCTTTTCGTTCTGCCACGCCATAAGCCTATCAGATCGTAACCAATTGTTATCATGAGCGATATTGGCTCTTTCTTTCTTCTCGTGCTTTGACTAGACTCAAAATTTCCGGGGGGAAATATGGCTTCAAAAACTACATCGCTTTTGATTGCTCTTTTGTTTGCCGCTTGCGCGAGCAATCGGTTACCCAACTTTTTTCCTTATCCAGTCACCGAAGCAGCTCAGTGGAATGAGCCGATCCCGGCCAACAAATCGGTCCCTGTACTGGAGGAAATTTATGCCCATCGTTCGCCTTTGGAAGACGGAATCGTTTATGTGAACGGAAAAAAAGTATCTAAACTCTTAGAACCCACTGGCACCATTGCTCACGAGCTTATTCATGGAATCAATTCTTATTTGAGGGGATATAAAAAGGGACACAGCGGTTTCTATGTCCCCTACGTAGGAGCTGCTCAACTAAAAGATACTCGTGCAAAGAGAAATCAACTAGCGGCCTTTATTCCCAAAGAACTCAGAGGCATTGATGGCAATGGAGGAAGATTCCACCAATATGTGCAAACAGCCGCGGGAACAGAACCTGACGCAGGAACGTACTTCGATCCCAGCTCAGGACAGAAACTATGGGGACAAACCGACGTTTTTTATATTTGGGATGAGTGGAATGCTTATATTTACGGGGGCAGAGCTGATTTAGAAGCTGAGCAAAAGTTTGGTCCTGAGCATTGGGACTCGATGACCGGCCCAGTAGAGTTTATGATCTACTCGCTGGCGGGGCTCATGGCCATTCAACAATACGACCAGACTTATGGACAGAGCTCTGATTTTGAAGATGCAAAAGCACTATTCATATTTTTAGCGGAAGATACGGTGAATTTACTTTCTGACGGACAGGGAAGTTCCTTATTTCCTGAAAAATCGAATCTTTATCTGAAACGTTTTCGAGAATCCCAATCTCGAGAAGCCCAAGCCATGCGTTCTTTCGTAAAAACACAATTGGGAGAGGACTGGGCAAAGAAATACTTGGGAATTTAACCTGAATTAACTCCCCAAATATCTGTATTTATTTGTTTTTTTAACCTTTTACTTGTCTTCGCACATAGCTTTCTATACGTTAGTGAAGCGGTC
>RFNO01000024.1 GCA_009927165.1 Pseudomonadota bacterium | reverse complement strand
CCTGGAAAGAACGCCCTATCAGACCATGATAAAGATTCTCATGACAGAGTGGCTCAATAGAAATTCCTAAAACTATCCTGAGGCATTGTGGATTTTGAAAAATGTGCCGCAAAACTTAAAAAAATGGGTATTTGAGCACTTTCAAACACTTACGCTTTTTTACTTAAGTCTCTAAATTTATTCTTGGCATTTTTTTTGGAGCGGGTGACGAGGTTCGAACCGGCTCTCGAATTCATTCCATTGGTTGGGTATATTCATGGTACCTGCAGGAGATTGGTGCCAGTTGGATGACTCAACATTTACCTGAAATCCTCGCTGTCTTTTTTAAATGTTGTCTTAAACGACTTGGTAATGGGAAAATATTAGAACCCGAAGTCGGATTTGCAGTGATGACCACCTATGTGGAAGGGTGCAAGAATTCACCCGGGCAGAGGTTGTGCGGGAAAAGCGGCGGAGGGGGTGCCGATGGTTACACCGTGCCCAAAATCGTCACCGGGCGACGGGTTTTAACCTAGAGCGTTTTGAAACTTCAGGCTCTTGATTCTGGTGTTGATCATCTCGTTAATTCGTTTTGGGATCTTGGCGGCGGGACATTGCACATGAATTTTCTCGGCAACAGGCTCATACTCTTTCCTTACTTTGTCGACCATTCCCTGTAACCGCTTTCTGAATACGTCCCGCCTAAGCCCTAATTGATCTTCGAGCTGCTCGATCTGGTTCTTCCCAATCTTTGAGAACTCATCGCGGTCTCCGATTCGAAACGAAAAGCTGCCCTCAAGCTTCGGATAGATGGCCGTCGACATGAGGTCGTAGAAGGGGGCCAGCTTGTACTTGTTATTCTCGTAGAGCAGGAGCGACACGTTCTTGGAGTGGGAATCGTTATTCCCTATGACTAAATTGAAACAAACCCAATCCAGAAACCGCTCCATACTCCGAAGGCGGAACGTGGGTGGAATATGTTGGGCGAGAAATTCGTAGTCTTGTTTAAGACCGGGGCCGCCCTTGGTTTCGTATTTGTACTCGCTGGAAAATCCTTGGGCCTGACAAAGATCCTGCTGATGAATCCGGTGCGTGGAGCCGTCGGCCTTATTGAGTTGCCGATCGTATCGCTCGATAACAAAAAGGGGATGATCTCCGTCGACTACTTGGCAGCTCGGGACTTCCAGGCCAACCGCCCGTGCTAGCTCCATGCAGTAATGCTCGTTGTAGACGGACTCTTTGACTCCATGACGCCAGATGGGGACTTTTACAATGTGGGTAGTGGGGTGGCCACTTTTGGGGAGATAGAACTTCCCGTCTTTAAATACCGCCGGGAACTTATCCTGGGCGCCCGCTAACGATAGGTACCCAGGGCTCGTTTCGGAGATCACTTCCGCAACCGAGAGGTTTTCCTCGATTGCCTGGTGGATCTTTTTCATCTCAATGGGGACGAGGTCCGGTAGACCCGATGGAGCTTTATAGCCCGGTTGATCCACTAAGGTAATCGCCCCCGCACAGTCGCGGCCAAACTCGGCAAGGAAGTCGAAGACGCCAGTTATTTTGTGGGCGGCTTCCAGCTCTTTCCGCACGTCCCCTTCGGGGAGCAGGTTCTCGAAGAACGAAAGCGTCACCTTGTTCCCGAACTTCTCTTGGTCGAGAGGCATCGAGAGACTGATGGGGAAGGCGTTGAGATCTTCACGCCAGGACTTCTCGTACTCGAACGAGTAGACATCCTCATCGTCTTTGGTGAGCACTCCCACCCGCTTACTTTCAAAAAATGCGTAGAGCTGCTTCATCAGTCCTCCATCTTCAGCACGACTTTGAAGCCCAGGATCTTTCCGAGCTTCAGAAGGGTGGAAAGGCGGATGCTCTTTCCTCCCACCTCGATTTGGCTGATTCCGTTGTGGGAGAGATTGCAGTAATCGGCGAGTTCTTTCTGGGTAATCTGCAGCTCGTTACGGCGGCCCTTAAGGACCTTCCCTAACTCAGCCTCGCTTTTGATGGTCTCATCTTTCATCGTTTGCCTCGATTCTCACTATATTGAGAATACCTCTTCAAGCGCCTAGAATCCAGGGGTTTTCTAACTATAGTGAGAATATCGGCAGGAAAGAGACAAAAACGAAGAAAATCTCACTATAGTGAGAATCAACCGGGAATAGGGAGAACTAGCCAAACCATAGGGCTCGGCGGGGGGATTAACAGGGCGATAAAATCGCTCCAATAATAGACGCTGAGTGTTTACATTTGGAGTATTTTAATTCGATGCCACACCAGCGAAAAAGATATATCTCGC
>RFNO01000008.1 GCA_009927165.1 Pseudomonadota bacterium | reverse complement strand
CGAGACCAAAGGAAGGTAATTAAAGAATACCTTAACCTTTGCAGCTTTGGACTGGTTATATCAAACAGGTACGACCATAGTGGGAACTATATTAAAGGGATTAGATATTTTGCCGGAATAGACGTTTTTGTTGTTCATAAGAATTTCTATCACTTATTCTCGGAAGCACCTTTTGTTATGGGGCAAACTTGGTGGGATTATTGGCTACCCTATCGTTTTGCGGTCAATGACTTGCCTATTTTTAACATAAAAGCATCTATATTTTACCATAAGGAGCATCATGTTCAGTATTCTGCTGCTGATTGGATGCGGATGTGTGAGCATTTTATAAGCTTGGAGGGGTATAAGAGTATGGCATCTAAGCCGAGGAGGAAGCCTGCTCATTTAAGGATGAACAGGAATTCAAATCGAGAGCCTGACTATGGCGGCGTTTCTTATGAAGTTTTTGGAATTATTAGTGCTAAAATGCAGATGATATGATTATAGACATATTTATTAGAACTTACGAGAAAGATTTGAGGTGGTTAGATTATGCGTTGGCTTCTATTGAAAAGAATGTTACCGGCTATCGAAACGTAATCGTGGCTATACCGAACAAAAGACATCTGACTCACCTAACGAAAGAAATCGTTGTTCAGGTTCAAGATATGAAGGATGGTTATGTTGGTCAGCAGTACACGAAGCTCGAGGCATGGAGATATACCGATGCAGACGTAATCTGTTATTGGGATAGCGACTGCATAGCTTACGAGCCATTTGATGTTCGCAGTCAAGTGATTGATGGAAAAGTTATTTTATTGAAGTCTGCTTATTCTAAAATAGATGTTCCATGGAGGCCTATCGTTGAAGATACTACTAAGATTAAGTGCGAGTGGGAATATATGAGGAGGATGCCGTTGTTTTTTTATGGCTCAACGGTAAAGCTAACCTATGAATACCTCGAAAGAATCCATGGGAAGTCTTTGTATAAGTATATGAATGGGGTTGCGAATAGAACTTTCTCGGAGTTTAATGTTATGGGGGTATGTGCCGAAAATTTTGATGCGGATAAGTATCTTTTTATAGATACGCACTCTTCGGATGGGTTTGATGGCATACCGGTTAAGCAATTTTGGTCTTGGTCAGGGCTGACAAAAGATGAGTCTAACGAAATAAAAAATATTCTAAAATGAAAAAGACTATCTTAAGGAACAATATTGCCGTTATAGATGGGGACACTCATATATCGAGGTGGGTTATGCAGTCTGGTAGATTAGACCATGACCAATCTATGTTGAGTTTACTCAAGCCATACATTAAAAAAGGAGATACGGTAGTTGATATTGGGGCTTTCATTGGAGACCACACGATTTACTATGCCAATGCCGTTGGCTCAACTGGCAGTGTATTGGCTTTTGAACCCAATCAGATATCGTTTGATTGTTTAGTTCATAATATGAGCCGATATAATTGGGTCAAGTGCATGGCCATTGGCGTTAGCGATAGCAGCCACAACATAGAAATCCTTATAGATAAAAACGTTGGGGCAAGTCATGCGGTCAATGGAGGCAATATCCCTTGCATTACCCTGGATAGCCTTAATTTAGAGGCCTGCAACTTCATGAAAATTGACTGCGAGGGCATGGAAATAGAGGTTTTAGAAGGAGCTCGTCAAACCATTAAGAAATATAAGCCATATATGCTCATAGAGGTTAACAGGCACACGCTTCATAGAAAAGAAAAGACCGCAGAACAGCTTTTTGAGGCTATTAGCGGTCTTGGGTACTCTTACCGAAACATCTATACCTCTAATGGGCTTTCAGACATTCAGTTTGATGTGATTTGTACGCCTACTTAGAGCC
>RFNO01000081.1 GCA_009927165.1 Pseudomonadota bacterium | reverse complement strand
TTCATGATTCAAACAAAAGATTCAGTTTTAGTACTGCGGGTCTCCCGCCTCGGGAGAATTCCACCTGCTTTGTTCTCAACAGAGTTAATCCAGGAATCTGGATTGCCTACACTCGTTGTTGAGTTTGGTAGTCTTAAAGAGCATCAAAAAATCATCAAAGAGAAAATCACTAAACTTCGAATCGATGCTCCCTGGGCCAAGTGGCTTCCCAGAAAAGCACAACTTCCGGCCATGACTGTTTGGACAATTCTCAATCTTTCCATTCTGTTTCTCTCTCAAGGACGGCCCAAAATTTTAGTTGCGCATGGATTAGTTGAACAATTTGTAGCCTGGGTTCTTTCTAAGTTGTTTTGGGTTCCAGTGGTGGTTCACGCCCATGAAATTTACAATCCAGAAGATGTCCAGGGGCCCTTTAGCCAGTTTCTTCTTCGAATGGAAAAATCAGCCTTTCGGTCTTCGACTTTTTCTATTTTTCCAGAGAGAAAAAGGGCTCAGATTTATCGAGAAAGATATCAGTTCAAAAGCCCGATTTTTATTTCTGCAAACGCTCCCCGAATGGTTGCTCCTCCAAAGCCCCGAGATCTCAGAAAAGCTTACCAGTTGAGCTCTGGTAGCATGATCATGGGCTATATCGGGGGCATTGGCCCTACCAATCTTTTTGAAATTGCCATTCAGGCGTTGAGCTTTAACCCTTCAGTTGTTTTTTTAGCATGGGGATGGGGGAGAGAGAGTGCCTTGATCAATTAAATGCATTAGCTCATTGTTTGGGAGTTTCAGAGCGCTTTGTTCATTTAGGCCAACTCAACGAAGACAAATTAGAGACACTCGCTGGGTGTGATTTTAGTTACTGTATGTACCAGACAACTCTTCTTCGAGCACAACATGAAGCAACCGCTTCGAATAAGTTTTTTGAAGCGATGGCAGCTGGAATTCCGAGCCTCATTTCGTCGCATCCCGATTTTTATCAATTTAACCGAAAGCATCCGGTTGGCATTTGTGCTCCGAGCGCTACCACTGAAGGGGTCAGTGCTGCCATGAAGGCTTTAGTTGATAACCCAGTCCTTCGAAAAAATTTAGGAAAGAATGGGCGAAAGCTTTTTGAATCTCAATTTAACTACGAACATCAGTTTTTTAAGCCGGCGCAAGCTTATCAAGATCTTTACTTTGGTTATCCTGAGATCTGGTCTTTCAATGAAGTCTATCTCCCCCCCGAAGAGCTTCCCAAAGCCGCCTAGTTTCCCATCTCCTAAAAATCTGTTAAGTCTGTCCTCATAACCCAGGGATAAAAGAGCTTCTATAAAAAGGGGGCTCGAAAAACCCAATAATTTAGGCTGGTTGCGTGTGTTTACGGGGATAGTACAAGAACTCGGGCAGATAAAAGCGGTCAAGCCTCTTAAGGCGGGTCTTGCTTTTGAGATTAGCTGCCAAATGGGGTCTCTGGAATTGGGTGAAAGTATCGCAGTCGATGGGGTTTGTTTGACTGTGACCCAAGCCCTTCCTCAGGGATTTGCCTGTGAGCTTTCGCCAGAAACCCTGGGGCTTACCCTTGCTCGTCACTACAAGGTAGGTTCTGTTGTTAATTTAGAAAGAGCGTTAGCTTTAGGCGATCGGATGGGCGGTCATTGGGTGACGGGTCATGTGGATACCCTAATTTCGCTAACCAAAAAAGAAATTCTCAAAGAGTTTTGGAAGCTCGAGTTTTCCGGAGTTCCCGATTCCGTAACGAATCACTTAGTTCATAAAGGAAGTATTGCTCTCAATGGAGTGAGTTTAACTTTGAATGCTGTTTCTGACTCTGGCTTTGAAGTGATGATCATTCCTCATACTCTGGAAAAAACAAATTTGAAACTCCTTGAAGAAGGAGATGTGGTCAACGTGGAAGTCGATTGGATGAGTAAGCTTATTGTCCAAACGGTTGATCGAATCATGAAAGGGAAACATGAACGCACATTGGCTTAAAATAGAAGAGGCATTGGAAGATCTTCGTCAGGGAAAAATGATCATTCTCGTAGATGATGAAGATCGGGAAAATGAAGGCGACCTAGTGATGGCTGCCGAGAGAGTAACCGAGCAAGCCATTAATTTTATGGCTAAGCACGGAAGAGGTCTTATCTGCCTGGCAATGACTGGGAAAGATCTCGACCGAATGAAAATTCCCATGATGGTGGAAAAAAACGGAACTCGAATGGGAACTGCCTTTACAGCTTCCATCGAAGCAGCGACGGGAGTAACCACTGGAATCTCAGCGGCTGATCGGACGCGGACCATTCAAGTGGCCGTGTCGCCCAAATCAGTCCCAACAGATTTGGTGATGCCCGGCCACGTGTTTCCCTTACGGGCACGTGAGGGAGGGGTCTTGGTGCGAGCAGGTCAGACGGAAGGGAGTGTCGATCTGGCAAAGCTTGCGGGGCTTCACCCCAGTGGGGTTATTTGTGAGATCATGAATGACGATGGAACTATGTCGCGCATGAAAGATCTCATTCCATTTGCAGAACAACATGGATTGCGTATCGTGAGTATTGCCGATCTCATTGCTTATCGAATGCAGCAGGAACTGTTAGTGGCAGAAGTAGCTTCAGCAGAGTTGCCTCTCAAGCCATTTGGTGATTTTGAAATAAAAGTGTTTGAAAGCAAAATTGATAGCACTCAGCACATTGCCTTGGTTCGCGGAGAAATCAATTCCGAGACACCTACGTTGGTGCGGGCACATTCAGAATGTTTAACCGGAGATGCGTTTGGTTCTGCTCGTTGTGACTGCGGAGCTCAACTGCAAGCGAGTCTCAAGCAAATCGGCAGAGAGGGCGGAGTGCTCTTATATATGCGGCAAGAGGGAAGAGGAATCGGACTTGCCAATAAAATCAAAGCCTATGCTCTGCAAGATACCGATGGACTCGATACGGTAGAAGCAAATCACAAGCTTGGGTTTAAAGCGGATCAGAGGGATTACGGAATTGGTGCTCAAATCCTACGAAGCTTAGGCGTTCGCAAAATGCGGCTTCTCACCAATAATCCTAAAAGATTTATGGGCTCGATGGGTATGGCATTGAGATTGTGGAAAGGTTGCCGATCGAAAGTGAGCCCCATTCTGAAAACCTGCACTATCTCATCACCAAAAAAGAAAAAATGGGGCATTGGTTAAAGCTCTAGGAGAAGACATTCATGCGCCGGTTTAATGCAAAAAACAAGAAAGTAACTTTTCCAGTGGCTCTGGTGGTGAGTCGCTTTAATGAAGAAGTCACTTCGAAACTCCTCGAAGGGGCGCATGCTCGCCTTCAGGAACTGGGATTTGATGAAGGCAAATTACCGTAGTGGATGT
>RFNO01000066.1 GCA_009927165.1 Pseudomonadota bacterium | reverse complement strand
CCGGGGGCCGTAGAAATTCCTCTCGCGTTGCAAAAACTTGCCGAACTCAAGCAATTTGATGCGCTCATTGCGCTGGGCGCAGTGATTCGAGGGGAAACCAGTCACTATGATTACGTGTGTAATTTGGTGAGTTCGGGCTGCCAAAAAATTTCTCTGGACTCAGGTCTTCCCGTGATTTTTGGCGTGTTAACTACCGAGACCGAAGAACAGGCATGGGATCGTTGCGGAGGTAAACACGGCCACAAAGGCCATGAAGCCGCGGATGCTGCTTGCGAGATGGTAGCCCTGGTGAGATCCCTTTAAACCCCCGCATTAACTCATAAAAAAGGCACTTTAGAATTTTTGTAACAACTCAAAAGCTAAACAACTCAAAAGCTAAAGGAGGCCTAATCTAATAATGGCAATGCGATCATCATTCCTTCATATTTTCTTGATAGTGTAGTTCGTTCAACGTGGTTATTTTTGTGAGGGTTCGATGAAAAATCAAATCTGGTTGGGAGCATTGGTACTCTCTGTAGGTATTGGCACAGCTTGGTTCGCTAGCTCTAGTAACCCCAACCAAGAGGATCCAACCATTGCTTTTTCACCAGAAGAGGCTCCTTCAAAATCGACGGCTCCGCAGATAAAAAATGAATCCGGCTTCACTCGCTCACTCCTCTCGCCGGAAAGCATTGATTTCAAAAAGCAGTGGAAGAAGATCGTGTCGGAAGTGGCTGTGGATAATTATCAAAAACCCAGTGCGACCCACAGAATGACCATGAGCATCAGCGAGAGAGTTTTGCCAAAAGAAGAGATAACTCGACTCAGGTTAACTCCCAACATTTCCTCAGGTCTAAAAGCAGTTCAACAAGCAGCTGGAATTACCGATAAAAACTTGTCTCTTGCAGTTAATCATTTTTATCCACCTGAGAGCAGTGGCCTAGTTACGACTCGTCTGCAAGTGTTCAATGAGGGCATTCCTGTTGTTGGGTCAGAACTCATTGTGAATCAAATCCCAACGAGCGAGGGACTCAAGGAGCAAGTCGTCAATTATCAAATTAAAAACGCTTCAGGTGGGCTCGCCAGGAATCCAAAACTACCAGAAGATAAAGCCTTTGAAATTGCTACAGACCACGCCGTCGAAAATTCGGAGCTTAATGACTTAGAAACCCAAATGGAATCATCGAGATTGGTTTATTTTCCGGGACCCAATAAAATGCACCTAGCATGGAATATTGTGGTGAAAACTCCGCCTTATCAGAAGGAAAATGGCCACGAAAATCCAGGGCGATGGGATTACATGGTAGATGCTGAAACAGGGGAGGTTATCGATAGAGCCAACCTGATCCAAACCGAAGCCACAACTCCTCAAGCAAGTGGCGATGGAGGGAACGCCGCTTTTCCTAGACCCTGGGTAAATGAATTGGATGTGACTCTAAATTCTTCCACGGGACTTTACGAGACCAACACCAGTAAATTGATCACATTTGATTTGAAACAAGCTTTGAGTCGGGGATTTTACTATATAGACAACTCGACTCGGCCCTATTTAGTTACTGGCAATAGCTTAACCGGTTTTGGAAATGCAGCGGCCAACACTGCCCATGGCTTTAGTGAAAACGTTTTGGATATGCTCGGTTATTTTGGCTATAACTCGATTGACGAAAAAGGTTACGTCCTTTCGAGCAATGTAAATCCGAAAGACTATTACCGTAATGCCTCTTGGAATGGCTCGTCAATGCTTTATGCGCCTGAAGACGATCAGTACTACTCCTTTTCCTCCGACTTAGGAATAGTCGCCCATGAGATTGATCATGGTTTTACTCAAAAACACTCAAATCTGCGCTACAGTCAAGAATCGGGAGGATTGAATGAGTCTTTCTCGGATATTGCAGGTGTGACCGCTAAGTTTTTTATGAATCAATCGGGGGCAAACTTTTTGGTGGGAGAACGCGTAATAAAACCAAATCAGAAAATCCAGAAACCCGACGGAAGTTGGATGGCTTACACTTTTTTTCGCGATATGTGTAATCCTACCGCTGATGGTCGGTCTATTGATCACTGGAACAATTATGATAGCTCTCTCGGCGTCCATCGTTCTTCGGGCATCATGAACAAAGTATTCTGTAGATTTGCAAAACGGTTAGCTTCTGGAAGCGCAACGGGGAGCCCCAACCGAGATGCAGTTTTAAAAGCGGCAAGAGTATTTTACCAAGCCAACAAAACTCAATGGGGTCAACTCTCTACATTTAAAAGCGCCTCCATTGGGACCATGCAAGCTGCCACCGATTTGAATTATACCGCGAGTGACATTCAATTTTTAAAAGAGGCCTGGAACGACGTAGGTATTGATTCGAATCAAAAATACGTAACCATCACGGTGGTAAATATGGATAAGGCCGACATAGTGGATCCTGCCCTGGTGTGGGGTGATATGTCACTCAAATTCACTTGCAACTCTCCGCAAACCCAGTGCTCGGTCAAAGTCGCTGCTGGCTATAAAGCTGAATTTCGTATTCGGGACCGTCCTGGCTACATGAAAACGGGAATTTCAGGATGCGATTCGCTTTTCAACAACTATATCTGCACAGTCCGAGCGGATACTGATCGAACGGTGACACCCAACTTCGTTCGGACCTTTAATTTTTATTCAGTTATGCCTCAAAATGGGACTGTGCGGTTTACGGTCAATGGAATACAGTATGTTAGAGGCACCGGGACTGAAATCTTCCCTTTATCGTGGGACATCCCCGAAAACACCATTGTTGAGGTCACCGCCACCCCTGATGCAGGTTTTTATTTGCAGCGCTTTTCGTCGGGTGGGAGTAGTAATACTGGTTGTGATTCAGTCTCAGGAAGCGTTTGTACGTTCACTATGGTCGCGAACAAGACTGTAGTAGCAGAATTTGCTAGGACGGTGTGTACGCCAAGTTTAGTTCTCTCACAATCATGTACTGTCCCCAACGGCAACGGTGCTCAATTCAGAGCTTGCAATTCTAACGGCTCAGCTTGGTCAGATTACGGAGCGTGCACAGTCACAAGTTGCAATAGCGGGTTTTACTTAAATGAGGGATCTTGCTTGCTTAGCTCACTAAAAGTGAATGCTTTTGAGTTGCAAAATAGTTATGGCTCTATAGGTAATACAAGACAAGCTCTCATAGCTTGGAGCGGAATCAGTTCTAATGATTTTCCTCAGTTTAGTTCAGTTCTGATCACCAGAAATGGGGTAGGTTACAATTCTGGAGCACGAACTAATGCCTTTTTCTCACAGGGGTATATCACAGCTTCTATTTTTCCAGGCGATGGGCCTGTGACCTTCTGCATGTATTTAGTTCCTAGTGCGTCTTCTCCTGCATCAGCGGGAGTGGGTAACTGTGCCAACCCTCTTTATTCATTCCCAAGCGGGGATGGGATAACTCAAAGCGGAAACCCGATCGCATGCTTGCCCAACTCTACATTTTCTCAGTCTTGTAGCATTCCGAATGGCACAGGAACTCAAGCCAAGACTTGCTCCAGAGACAGCCTCGCTTGGGGAGCTTACGGAGCGTGCACAGTCACAAGTTGCAACGTGGGATACATGAATATGGGCGGTAATTGCTCCATTCCGGGCCCTAATGACACTGCTCAATTAGAGCCAGGAAGGACTGCGGGAACCAACCCCCGTGGCTATTTTGATGGTCGAACGGCATCGGGAAATTTTGGAGGATGGGTCTGTCAAACCAATCTAAGAAATTCGCTGAAAATCAGAGTATATGTTGGAAGTGCTACCGCGACCAAAGCACAGCAAACCTTCGTGGGTGAGTACATAGCAAACCAACCAGAAGAAGCGGCTGTTTCTAGCACGTGCTCTAACAATGCTACCCCCTACCTTGGCAGTCGACGATTTTCGATTCCTCTTACAGTTTTTGGTGCCGGATATTCAAGAAAAACTGTCTTTGTCTACGGAGTTAAATTTGGCACGACACAGGAGTCTTTACTAGGTTTTGGGGGCCTTTCCGGATACACTAATAGACTGCCTTAGCGTTAAGGATACGTGACTTACAATAAAAAAAAGGA
>RFNO01000119.1 GCA_009927165.1 Pseudomonadota bacterium | reverse complement strand
GGGTCCAATCGTATCGCTCATGCCCCACTCACAAACCATTCTTCTCGCTAAATCCGTGGCGCGCTCAATATCATTTCCCGCGCCAGTCGTTTTCTGCCCAAAGATCAAGTACTCAGCAATCGCTCCTCCCATCAGGAACGAAATCATGCGCTCTGCCTTTTCTTTAGAAAGTGTGAGCTGGTCTTCTTCAGGAAGCGTCTGAGTTAACCCTAAAGCCATTCCTCGAGGAATGATCGTTACTTTATGTACAGGATCCAGCCCCGGTAAACTCTTTCCTACAATCGTGTGTCCCGCTTCGTGATAAGCAATCGCTTTTTTCTCCTCGGGACCGATAATCATAGTTTTACGTTCGCTGCCCATGAGCACTTTATCTTTAGCTGCTTCAAACTCAGTCATCGAGATGATGGATTTATTTCTTCGTGCTGCAATCAAAGCCGCTTCATTCACTAAGTTTTGCAAGTCGGCTCCAGAAAATCCTGGAGTCCCTTTTGCAATCACCGTCAAATTCACATCAGGAGCAATTGGAGTTTTTCGTACATGAACTTTTAAAATAGCTTCTCGACCACGGATATCGGGTTTGGGAACTACCACATTTCTATCAAATCTGCCGGGTCTTAATAGAGCAGGATCCAAAACATCAGGACGATTAGTGGCAGCCACTAAAATAACTCCCTCTTTTGAGTCAAAGCCGTCCATTTCTACTAATAATTGGTTTAACGTCTGCTCGCGTTCATCATGACCACCACCCAATCCAGCCCCACGGTGGCGTCCAACCGCATCGATTTCATCGATAAAAATAATACAAGGTGCATGTTTGCGGCCTTGCTCGAACAAATCTCTCACGCGAGACGCCCCCACCCCCACAAACATTTCCACAAAATCTGAACCGCTAATACTAAAGAAAGGTACCCCAGCTTCGCCGGCCACAGCCTTTGCAAGAAGTGTTTTTCCAGTGCCTGGGCTTCCCACGAGCAGTACCCCTTTCGGAATACGGCCTCCCAATTTTGTGAATTTTCGAGGATCTTTCAGAAAGTCGACAATCTCTTTCAGTTCTTCCTTTGCTTCATCGCAACCGGCCACATCATGAAACAAAACTCGAGTATTTCCATCGGCATGAAGTTTTGCGCGCGAACGCCCAAACGACATCGCTTTTCCACCGCTCGCTTGGATTTGTTTAAGAAACACTAGGAGAAGCACTCCTAGAACCAGCATCGGTCCCCAACTGATGAGCAATTGAACCAAAAGTGTATTTCCCCCATCAATTTCATAAGTCGGAGTGAGGTTGTGTTCGCTCAGAAGTTTCGTGTAAAACTCTGAAGACGTATCACCTACTGTCTCGAAATGGCCACCATTCTCGAAGTCTGATTTGTATTTTCCGCTGATTCTTCCCCGTTCTTTGTAGGTGACCGTTTCGATTTGGTTCTTTTTCACATCTTCAATGAACTTCGGAAACGGAATTTTCTTTTCTAAAGGGGCCACTTTGGCAGTCTGTAAAAGCATCACTGACATCATGACCAAAATTAACCAAGCAAAGACTGTTTTTTGAGAAGATTTCATAGGCTCTCTTATAAAGAATTACTAAGAGAGTTATCGGAAACAGGGCCAATAAACCTTACTTTGTGTTAGACTCATTTGCCACAGTGCTCAATGCGTTACAGGGAAATGTTGTGAAAAATCGACCAGGGAAGCGAAAAATACTGCCGATACGGGCCCTTAAGTGGGAAATACCACAAAACCTCAGAGCTTCCGTGCTGAGCAATCACTGGGAGAAGAGCTCTTTCGGGCTGGGGAATGCGTTGTCTGATACACCGTTCTTTCATTTTTTTCCCCCGATAACGATCCCCCGCCTCCAGAAACCGTAGCTCCCAAGATCGTCTGCTCAGTTGTTGTGTTAGTTTTTTATATTGGCATTGCTTGTCGCATAACCGAACAAAAGCCTTTTCTTCGCGAAACTTTGCCACCGCTTCTCTGGCTTCTGGAGGCTGCACATAAACGACTCCGCAGGAAGTGGTTACGTGAATGCTCCCCGAAAGGACTGTCTTTTTCTGTGCTCGGATCGAATCAATAAATTGCTTTACTTCCTTTTTTTCTAAACGTTCACCTGTAAGTTCCAACCAGAGTTGATTTGCGATTCCTTCCTGGAGATGAGCATCGAGCGATAACCAACCCTTACGCTCAAACTTCAACCAAAAAGGGCTTCGCTGAATTTCTCTTTTAATCCAACGAACTGAAGCTTGATTGATTTGTTGTTTTAAAACCTGAAATTCTTTTACGAGAGAACTTAAGCGTTGGTAAAAGAGCCTTTCACCACCGTACTGGGAACTTAATTGTAAGAACGCGGGGATCACTTGATTTCGGATTGCATTGCGAAAATACCGCTCCTGCAAGTTCGTCTCGTCTTCTCGAAACTGTATTCCGTGACTTTGAGCATAGAGAAGCAAATCGTTTTTTGAGCACTCAAGTAACGGTCGCAGCAAGGCCCCATTTCTTTTTGCAATGCCCGAAAGCCCGTAAACCCCCGTCCCTCTCAGCAACCTCATCAAAAGAGTTTCTAATTGATCTTGAGCGTGATGCCCCAACACAATGAAACAAGCTTTGGTTTTTCGTTGCGTCTCTTTGAGAAAGCCCAATCGCTCTTCTCTTAGAGAAGCTTCTGAAGTTCCGCTCATTTGTCTTCGCCCTACCACTATTTTTGAAATACCCAGTTTCTGAGCAGCTCTTGTGACCCAACTTGCATCTTGGGCACTCGTTTTTCGAACGGCATGGTCGAAGTGGGCCAAGACCAGATTTTCGGCTCCCATTTCTTTGGCAAGCAGAGAAAGCAACACCATGGAATCTACCCCTCCGGATACTCCTACTACCACTTTGAAAGGCTTTGTGACAGACGCCGTCAGCTGGCGCCACTCTTTCTGGAAAGTTTGTTCTAAAGTCACAATATCACTCCACTGCGTCTTGGAGAGGCTCTTCTTCCAGGGGTTCAGCGGGGGATTTGCTTTCACCAACATCTTCGGTGTCATTTCCAGCAGCTGGCGTTCTCGAGCGCTTATTTTTCTTTTCGCTCGTTTCAGTCGACTCTTCGGCAAGTTCTTCCTCTTTTTCCCCCTGCGACTCCGTACGAGCTTTTTCGAGCTGCTCAGCTTCCCTTCGGAACTCTTCTTCTCTCTGCTTTCGTCGCTCTTCAAGATCAATCTCTCCAGCATCTCGAGGTCTGGGGGCACTAACAGGTATCGGCTGAGCACTCCCCATTTGCGGGGGTGGTGGAACGGGTCGGTTAATACCGGGATTTGGCATCTCTACCGGGGAATTTCCTCGAGCTTGGGGCGCTCCCCTCAACATGAGAGGCCGACTCGGCGGGGTCTTAGCGTTCACACTTGTAATTTCTCTGTTTGTTTCAACAGCTGCTTCCTTAACGTTCCCCCTTTTTACCCACAATCCGACCCCAACGATGAGAGCAAGAACTAGGGGAGCTGTTCCGAATTTAAAACTAAATCCCCCGCTACTCGGCACTCGGCTTACACTTTCTCTTTCAGGATTTCCTCTCGGAATGAATGGCTCACGCCGACTGCCCTCATTGGCTCTCACTATCAGGTCTTCAACTCGAATGCTTTGTAAATCGAGTGGGAGCTGTTCGTCGATTTGTGCTTGAACTTGTTCTGGTGTTTTAGGCATTCTCTTTTCTAGAATAGCAGCAGGCAAAGATTCTTTTTGCTCGTTTTTTCGACTATCAAATTGTTCAAACTGCCAGAGAAATTTCCAAGCCGCCTTTTCGCTATCGGAATGCTCAGGCACTAAATAAGCAATATCATTTGGACGAATGACTCTTTGATCAATCAGCTGATGAAGTTCTTTTTCAAGAAAAGGACCCCGGGGACTCCTATTCACGAGAACGATCCACCGTTTCTTTTTATTTGCGTCCATGGATCCCCTAAACGATTACTAAGCGTCTAAAATAACTTTCACCAAGCCCTGATGAAGCCTGCCATTACTCGCTACCAATTCTCTCGAAAACATATTCGTCTTTTTTCCAGAGTAGTCCGTCACCCGTCCCCCCGCTTCTTCCACTAACAACATACCGGCAGATACATCCCATGAGGACAACCCCCGCTCCCAGAAACCGTCAAACCGCCCACAAGCTACGGAAGCCAAATCCAAAGCAGCACTCCCTGGTCTTCTCACGGCTTGAACTACTTCATTCATTCTCTGAAATATTTTCATTTCTTCAGCAAGCCGCTGCTTTTTCGAGTAATAAAACCCTGTGCCTAACAACGAGGACTCAAGTTTTCTGCAGGAGGAAACTCTGATCCTCCTTCCGTTTAAAAAACTTCCTCGCCCTTTTTGTGCAAAGAAAAACTCTTTCAGCACCGGATGGTAAATTCCGCCAGCTAAGGGTTTATCCCCCTCGTAAAGACCAATGGAAACACAGAACCAGGGAAACCCGTGCGCATAATTACTGGTCCCATCTAAGGGATCCAGAACCCAGAGCAGACCTGATTTGCCAGCGTACTCTCCGGTCTCTTCAGTAATTATCGAACTTTCGGGGAATTTCTTGAAAATCTGCTTTAATAAATGACTCTCAGCGGCTTTATCTGCTTCGGTTACAATCCCTGCTCCCGGTTTCACTTCTATTTCATGGGGTTTCTCAAAATACTGGAGCAAGATTTTCCCGGCTCCCGCACTGAGCTCATAGAGAGCCTTTTCCCAAGATAAACGCGACATTAATTGGTTCTCGCTTTTTTTGATGCTTCCCGAGAAATTTTTTCAAAAGATTGTCTCGCTGATTGTTGGGCTTCGTTTTTCAATTCCCGAACAATCGCTTCATGTTTCTTGGCCCGTTTTTCCAACGCTTCTTTGGTTTCTTGCTGAAACCGACAATTGAAAATCGCCAAGTCCACTTTGCTCTCGAGGTCTTTCATACTGTCTTTCAGATAACGTATCATTTTGGGATCGTAGTAAGGGACAACTTGGAGTGCGTCTTTCTGCTCTCGATAGTAGCAAAGCGTCTTTCTAATTAATACGTCTACAGGGTTGGTCCCTTCGAAAAGCTCCGGCGCGGCGTTCAGCTGATCCCTCAACGCTAAAATACGAAACACTTTTCGAGAAAGCACTTTATCCTCAGCCACCTGTCCTCGTCCGACAGCTTCAAAATAGCTCAAAAAAGTGGAGTTATCAGGAAACAATTCCGAGCAATTCATGGGAAGTAAATAGGTTGGATTTTCCTTGAAGTTTGAACCAAAACTGACGGAACTCATGATCAACAAAGCTATCAGTGCGAGCTGGGCCATTTGGTTTTGCTGTTTCATCTTATACCCCCGTTTGCTATATCATGTTCGTCTCAAATGAGGTTGGCAAGTGAAGCAGAACTTTTTTGATTTAGTCATTTTGGGGAATGAACCGGCAGGTTTATGGCTCGCCCAGCAGTTTTTAAAACAAAAAACGGCAGCTCAAATTGTCTGGATCAAATTCCCAAACTCTCCTGGGAGTTATCCCATTTTAAGTGCTATCGCTCACCCTTTTTCGCTAGAACTTCGAGACACTATTCCTATTGAGTTTGTGTCGCCTAAAGGAAGCTTTTGGTCTGGAGAAAAAAGCTTTTTGGATTGCTTCTGGAACAGTATTTCGCGAAGTCAAACAGCTAATCCAGATTTTACGGTTCCCTCAGACTCGGCTCCTCAAATTGGTTTTTGGGACCTGAGTTCACACTCACTGACAGGAATTTCTCAATTTCCCTGCCCACTTGGACAGAATAATTCGGTATTTACAGCCAAGTATTCTAAGCAGGCGCTATCACTCACCTCACCCGACGGTCGCGAAGTGAGCTCCAACAAGTGGATTATCAATTGCTCGTTATTCGACTGGCGGCTATTTATCCAAAGCTGCCCCGCAATATCGGAATTATTTTGCCCGGAAGAAAAGCAGTTTGAGTCCTCGTGGACAGTACCTATGGAACTCAGTGTCCCTACCCCGTTTTTGAATCAGTGCTTGAAATCTTTTTCTATTTTTCTTGATTCGGAGTACTTTCCTAACCCTCGCTTCGAATCATGGCCGGTCGAATCTTTGCCTCGGTCCCATGAAACTACTTTGCTACGAATTTGGGTGGAATTTGCTTCAGGCACTTTCCCCACCCATGATCACCCCCGCTTCAAAAAAGGCCTCGACCTTTTACTGAAAATTTTCCCCAATCTCCAAGACCAGACATGGGATTTCCGAATAGGCACTCCGGCTGAGTCCTTTGAAAAGTATCACTCGAGTTTACTGCTCCCAGAGACTCGCTATCCTTTCCTATTTTGCTTAGGTCCTTACCTCAATTGCCATTTGCCCTATCCTCAAGGCCCGTTAGAAGCAGCTCAACAGCTCCTGCGCAAATGGCTCCCTGGCCTCTGAGAGACAAAACTTGCTTATACTAAGAGTTTCCGATAGATATGTCGTTTTTCAAGGAAACTGATTCATGCCCTTTTTTGACTGGAAAACCAAAATCGCTCAAGAGATTTCGACGGTTTTAAATCACCCCGAAATTCCTGCCCAGAGCCTGGTTTCAGAGTTTACCTCCCCGCCTCAACTTCAAATGGGCCATTTAGCACTTCCCTGTTTTCGATTAGGCAAACTTTTGGGAAAGCCCGCAGGCAAGCTTGCTCAAGAACTGGTCCCTCATATAAAGAATCCTCAAGTTTCGGTAAGTGCCGCTGGTCCTTATCTTAATTTTCGGATGGATCCAGCGGTTTTGTTTCTAACCACCCTTTCCACTATTCAACGACAGGGATCTCGGTATGGTTCCGATTCATCCGGAAACAAGGAAAAAGTTGTTTTGGAGTACTGTTCACCGAACATTGCAAAAAGGCTCGGTTTTCAACACATTCGTTCCACGTTAATCGGAAATGTTTTATCGAATGTCTATCGTTACTTAGGGTATGACGCCATTCGAATTAATTTCATTGGCGATTGGGGAGCCCAATTTGCTCGCTTAGTCGCAGCTTTCGAATTGTGGGGGCAGAGAGAGTTGCTCAATCCCAACCAACTTCAGCCGGCGATGGATCACTTGCTCCAGATTTACGTTCGTTTTCACAAAGAAGCCGACAGTCACCCCGAATACTTAGCAAAAGCATCTCAATGTTTACAGCGTATGGAGAACGGGGATTCTGACGTCATTGAGCTATGGAAAAAGATTCGGGAAATTTCGACGATTGCCATGAATGCAACGCTCAAACGAATGAATGTTGAGTTTGATTTTGTCGAAGGCGAAAGTCATTACATTTCACTCATCGATAAAACACTGGAACAAGTAAAAAGCAAAACAGGCGCACGAATCAGTGAAGGAGCTTGGATTGTCGAGCTTCCGGGAATTGCGACTCCCGCCCTCATTCAGAAAAAAGATGGCACGACACTTTATTTAACACGGGATATCGCCGGTGCCATCGACCGTTACCAACGATTCCAATTTTCAAAACATTTTTACATCGTTTCAGAACAGCAACGTCTGCATTTTCAACAACTGTTTGGCATTTTGGAAGCAATGGGCTTTGACTGGGCAAACCGCTGTGCTCACCTCTCCTTCGGTACAGTGCTTTTTGGCTCAGAAAAAATGTCGACGAGAGAAGGACGAGTTATTCTGCTAGACGACTTATTGAACGAAGCAAAAGCACTTGCGCTTCTAGAGTGCACGCAAAAAAATCCGGAACTCCCCCAAAAAGAAGAAGTGGCTGAAATGGTCGGAGTGGGCGCTATCATATTTAGTGAACTTTCTACTCATCGAACTCGAGATATGGAATTTGATTGGAAGACTATCTTGTCGTTTGAAGGAGAAACAGCCCCCTACGTTCAGTACTCGGCCGTGCGCTGTGGATCGCTCCTAGCAAAAGCTGCTGGAAAGGGACAGTTAACCACAGACATTCCGGCACCCGGTGCTTATGCGTTTTCAATGGAAGAGGAAGCACTTATTCTTCTTCTTTCGAAATTTCGCTCAACGCTTCAAAGTATTATTCAGGACAATGAGCCCTATCACCTCACCCATTATTTGGTTGATGTCGCTAAAACTTTTAATCGCTTTTACTACAAGCATCCAGTCCTTCAAGCAACAGAACCGGTAGCCAGAGATATCCGCTTGCACTTGGTCCAAGCCACCCAAAGAGTACTGCACAACGGTCTTAACCTCTTAGGTATTTCGTGCCCAAAAGAGATGTAAGAAAAATTCTCATACTGCGCTTTAGTAGTTTGGGGGATATTGTGATGGCAACGGCCATGATTCGATGCCTTCGCACGACTTTTCCCCTGGCCCAAATAGACATGGTGGTTCGTTCTGATTTTGTTCACCTTATCCGCGATAATCCTCATTTAGACCGCAAGCTCTCCCTCTCTAGAAAAGATGGCTTCAAAGGTCTTCTACGACTCCGAAACGAGATCAACCGACAGCATTACGATCTCATTTACGATGCTCACCGCAGCTTAAGAACGACTTTACTCATGCCGTTTTTACAAGCCGAAGAAAAAGCGTACTTCAAAAAGCCTTACGTGAAGCGCTCCCTCGCACTTACTTTTAAATGGAAAAGTCTCATTCGGGGCTCCAAGCGAATGCTAGAGCGCTACGTGGACCCTCTAGCTTCCTTTGGCGTGTTCTATGATGGCAAAGGCCCAGAAATCTTCACTCCAGATTGCGAATGGCCCAAACTTGCCCATCGATTGGGATTTACGGAAACAGGTTCATTGGGAATAGGCATTATTCCCTCTGCTCAGTGGCCTGGAAAAAGATGGGCTCCAGAACATTTTCGAAAAACGCTAGAACTTATGCTCGAAAGAACTCAGCAACCTTTTGTGGTGTTTGGAGGCCCCTCTGATGTGTTCTGTTCAGATATCGTCCGAGGATTTCCCCAGGATCGAGTGGTTAACACGCAGGGAAAATTGACGCTCGGAGAAGTATTTCAAGTATTGAAGCGAGTAAAACTCTGTCTTGCCAATGATACGGGCTTGATGCACGTAGCGGATGCGCTTGGGATCCCGAATGTGCTCATTTTTGGCCCCACCAATGCCGATATGGGCTGTCTTCCGTTTCATCCGCAAAGTCGAATTCTGGAGCATTCTTTGTGGTGTCGGCCTTGCTCAAAAAATGGTCAGGCACCCTGCATTCGAGGAAAACGCCTTTGTTTAGAACTTACTACGCCAGAGCAAGTCAGCTCTGCCACGCTTGAACTTCTCGGTACTCTTTCTGCGGAGTCCACTTCGTGATGTTTTTTTACCGGGTTTTCTACTGTTTTTTTTGGTTTGGCATGTGCGTTTCTGCGCTTTTTGTTAAAAAAATTAGAACCGGCTTTTGGGGACGACGAAAGCTAACCACTCGTCTTTGTCATGAAACCATCGGCTGGCCCCCTCAAGCAAATCGTTATTGGTTCCATTTTTCCTCTGCTGGCGAATTCGAACAGGCCCTTCCCATTTTGGAAAAGCTAAAAATACAGTCGCCTTCGTGTAGAATTGCTCTCACTTATTTTTCCCCTAGTGCTAAGCGCGCCGTACAACTGGAAGAAGAGAGAAGGAAAAAAGCGGGCTTAGCTGTTCCCTGGGACTTTCAGGATTTCAGTCCTTTCGACTTTTCATGGTCATGTGCTCGCTTTCTGGATTTCCTCAAGCCGACTGCTTTTGTTGCGATCAATAAGGAAATTTGGCCGGAACTCTTGTTCCAATGCCACTTGAGAAAAGTCCCCACTTATTTGTTTGCTGCTCATCTCTCTGACTCAGTTCAAAGACGTTGGTTTTTTTATCAGTCTTTCTTGAAGCGCATGAGGCACATCGGAACGGTTAACCAAACATCGGCAGAGTTTTTACAGGAAAAAGGGCTTTCATCTAATGTTACACATTCCGGCGATCCCCGTTCAGAAAGAGTCCTCTACCGAAGAAACCTTTTTCAGACTGGGAGAGCTTGGATGACATTTTTTTTCGGATCCCCCGTTTGGATTGGCGCCAGTCTTTGGGATAGTGATCTCAAAGCTATTCTTCCTGGACTTAAATCTGTTCTTGAATCTAACCCGTCACTGAGGTTAGTTTTTGTTCCGCACGAGCCCTCCGAGCACAGGCTGCGACACTGGAAAGAAATTTTAAGTGCTCAAGGGATTTCAACACGGAGGTGGAGTCACTGGCTTCAGACTCCTGATGATCATTCTCATTTGATCGTTGATCGCGTAGGATTTCTGGCTGAACTTTACTCGATCGCTACTGTAGTTCTTGTGGGAGGAAGTTTTAAAAGGAGAGTTCATAACGTGCTAGAACCGATTGCTTACGCTTGTCCGGTTTTTACAGGCCCCCTCATTCATAACTCTCCAGAAGCTGTGGAGCTTCAGCGAGAAGGCCTCCTGACAGTCATTGAAGATTGGAATCAATTCGAAAAAGAACTCACTCGTTTGTTGAGGTCTCCAGAAGAACGAAAACGTCTCTCCGAACGCTCTTTTGAATTTTTATTGGCACGACAAGGTGCTAGCGACCGGTATTTAGAAATTTTATCTCGCTAATAAATATCGAAGCGAAGAGCAACCCACTTCAAGTACTCCCAAAAAAACTTTGCGACTGCACTAGGCCAATGGGCTACTGATCCAGTAGTAAGTTCGGACCTCACTACAAAAGGAACAATCTCCACATTCAACCCATTTTTAAAAATCCGAAGGGCTCTTTCCATGTGGTAATCAGAAGTAATTAACACCATCCGCCGAGCGTGTTTGGATTTCAACACTTTGACAGTTTCTTCGGCGTTTTCCACTGTCGAAGTAGCGTTGGTGTCGATGATCACGCGTTCCCACAACTTCTTGTTTTCAGACATCTCTTCTGCTTGAAGAGCAGCTACTTCTGCTAGACTGGTTTTTTTGGAGACTCCCGAAATGAGTAGCCAAGCATTGGGGCGGCTATGCAGAAGCTCCAGTCCTTTGCGAATTCGATTCCGGTCGCCGGTAATCACCACTAAAGCCTCTTTTTCGCTTTCTATCGGGGCTGGTAACTGAGCAAGGCCTAGCTCTGCCCGCTTCCCATAGGCCCGGCAAGCTAAAGTAAACCTGACGAAATCCTGAGCAATAAACAGGGCCGTTAAAGCCCCCACAATAGCCAGGAATTTAATCGTTTTTAAAATCATCAGGCTTAACCTAACAAGGCTAGAAAGGTTTTTAAACAATCTCCTTGAAATCAGGCGCTTTTTTCAATAAAACAAGGCTTCGTTTTTTAGACAAAGGGGCTAGACGTGGCACGAAGATGCGTATTTTGTGAAAAATCTCCAGTAGTTGGACACAAAGTGTCCCACTCCAACATTAAGACCAAGGTCCGTATGTTCCCCAACCTTCAAAAGGTTCGAGCAACTCTCAATGGGGTAGTTCAGCGAGTTTATGTCTGTACTCGTTGTCTGCGAAGCGGTTTTCTTGCAAAACCCCTAGTGACCAAGAAACCGACTCGAGAAGTAACGGCTTAATGGCCTTTTCGCCCATCTTGATTCATTTTAGAAACGAGTCGTCTCATCCCTGAGACGCTGCATCTGGTTTTTACTGCGCAATGCCCCCGGCATTGAATTTGGCATAGCTTGCAAACAGGTATTTCCCCAAAAACTAAAGGAGTACCTTATGCAGTTTGAACTCATAACAGGAAAATCCCGTCAATTCCGTGCCACTCTGGAGGAGCTCGACCGCTACGCTCAGAGCCCTTGGCCTATTTTGCTGACAGGCGAAACGGGAGTCGGAAAAGAGCTTCTCGCTCAACGGATTCACCGTCTTTCCATTCGCCGGCAAGGGCCTTTTGTTCCGGTGAATTGCGGCGCTCTTCCCCCGGGCCTTTTTGAGAGTGAGCTCTTCGGTTATGAGCGAGGGGCTTTTTCGGGTGCTGTGCAATCCCACCGCGGCCTGGTTCGAAGCGCACAAGGTGGCAGTCTTTTTTTAGATGAAATCGGAGAGTTAGAGCTCGGACTTCAAGTGAAACTGCTGCGGCTTTTGGAATCTCGAGAAATACGCTCAGTAGGGTCGACTCGAGTAGAACAAGTGGATGTAAGGATCATTGCTGCCACTAACCGGAACCTAAAGGAAAGAGTCCAAGAGGGCCAGTTCCGATTGGATCTTCTGGAACGTCTTTCTATTCTGGCAGTGGAAGTTCCTCCATTACGAGAGCGCCCAGAAGACATTTCACTTTTGGCCGCTGGTCTTTTAGACCGCCTCGGAAGCACTTACTTGAATGTCGATTTTTCCTGCCTCTTGGATTTTGAATGGCCAGGCAATATCAGACAATTGAGAAACCTTCTCATACGTGCAGATGTGTTAGGCGCTAAAATGGTAAGTACTGAACTTCTCACCCAACTGATCAAAAAAGAAAAACTTCAGACTGAAGCCTCGGGACTTGCCGGAAAAGCGGTCACAGGGGTAACGTTAGCCGACTTTGAGAAACAAGTTATTTTAGACAAGTTAAAGCGTTGTCATGGAAATCGTAAAAGAGCCGCAAAGGAGCTTGGAATCGCAAAGTCCACTCTGCATGAAAAACTTCGCAAATGGAAAACTGCTGAATCGGATCAAGCTTGGCCTCTTTACCGCGAGCCTCATCAAACTGCTTTGGCCCAGTAGTGTTCACGCTGTAGAGAGACGGGATTGGATTTTTTCGCAGCTGGCTGTGCCGTCTGTCCCGTTAATGAAAGTGACTGCTGGCTTTCAAATGGGTTTGTCGATGCTTGCTTACGATAGCTATTCGTCCACCCAAGCCAGCTTTTTTTGGGACACACAATTTGTAGAAATTGGAGCCAAAGCTTCGAGTCGACTTTTGGGTTCGTTAGGCGTGGGCAGAACTGAAGCTTCGAATAAATTAGGAAATTGGGATCAAACTGTTTCTGTTGAATTAGCACGTCGTTATTTAAGTGCAGATGGACGTTATGGACGTCTTGGCTTGGAATATGATCAGTTTTCCTCCAGTGACGATCGGTTCCTGCACCTCCAACTCGACACAGGGATTTTAGAATCAGCAGAAGAACCCTGGGCGCTCAAACTTCAATTTCATCTCTTTCATCCTCTGCGACAGTCTCTGAATACTCGTTTGATTTCCGGGTTGGACCTGGGTCGAGTGATTTCCCAATGGTCAGAATCTATCGTAAAAGTGGGATTGGGTTTTCACTGGACTTACCACTTAACTGAAGAAGCTAATCTTCAAACAGTCCAGTTGCTTTCCGATCATGCACTGATTTCCGAGCACATGTTTTTTGCCTGGACACCTTGGGTCGAATATAGCTCACACCGTTTTATTGCTAAACTCGGAGTGCCTTTGCGTCTGTTTTTGGATAAGTCCTGGGAAGCTCGTTCTTCGGATGGAGGGACTACTTACGATGCCCTCATTGTTTCCTACCCGTTCCAAATGGCTTCCCCAGATATTTGGGCTTCTCTTGTCTTTCTACTGTAAGCGTCCAGGTTCGCGATGAGTTTCTGTGTTTCGTGGGATCGGCTTTTTGATCGCTTCGCTCGGTCTAAACACCACTGATGGTGGTTGCATTCTTCTTAAGAATTGTTCAAAAGGCTCTTTGTCCTCAGAGGAATCCTTGTTTCCAAATCGCTCATAAATGGTTCTAGCATTTTTTATAAATCGATCATCAAACTCATCGTTCTGGATTTTGCCAATCAAGTCTTGGTTCTTGGCCACCAGTCCGCGCAAGTCGTAATAATCCACTAAGCTAAAGGCCCCCTTATCTTCAGTTCTCTCCGCGTACTCTAAAATTACTTTATTGAGCTGTTCTCGTGCCTTTTTCTCAGCTTGTTCTTTTTCCTGGTCTTTGTCTTTTTCATCTTGAGCTTGAGGGTCCGCTGCCCAGGCAACAGCTGGACCAGTATTCTCAGCTTGAGGAGCAGGCCCCCATGTTGGTAATACTGGCTTTTCTTCTTTAAAAAGTTTGTCATCGTATTTGTCCTTACCAAACCGCGTCTTCTGAGGTTGCAGTTGGGGCAAAGTATCTGAATTAGTGAGATCCTCTGGACTCTGCAGCGGAGCTTCTTTGGGTCCTTTTGTGCCTGCACGTTCTCCCACTTCAGGAACCACTCGCGCAGTAGGAAGAGGCAATCCTCCTGCTTTCTCTAGGGCGTCTTGGCCTGTTTTCCAGAGCGAATTCGCATTTCCTGCGCTTTCCAAACTCAATTGGTCCACATCCACTTTATTGATCCGAGTGGGATCAGTGGAGAGAGGCGGCAACAGCTGTACAGCATCTTTTTCCGAAGCCGTGTTTGATGGAACCGAACGTTTTTCAGGAGTAACCTTATCGGTGATGGAAGTAACACGTTCCTTCACTTGAGCTTTTTGGGCAATGGAATTGAGATTGTTTCCAAGGATTTTCAGTACACTTAAAGGAGTTTGCGAAACTGAAACTTTGTCCTGACTTTTGGGGGAACGAGAATCTATCTCCCCGCTGAAAAGAGGAGCTGGGGAAAACAGAGAAGCCCCCACCACCATTCCCACTAAAAACTGTTTTTGATCCCTGCCGAGCACTCGTTCACTCCCTCGCTACTAATACAAGTGGAATATAGCCTCTAGGGGGATTCCACGACCGATTGAGAGTGCAAATCAGAGACCGAAAAAGGCAACTAGAGTGTTAAGCCTGAATTGTCACTAGAAGCACGATTTTGTTTCCGTATTCAGAAAGTTATCGTGTTAGAAAGTTACTGGCGGCACTGAGAAGTGACATAAGAATGTCTCTCAACGCATTGACTCACAAATAAGGTCGCATTGACTCACAAATAAGGTAACCAGAGCGGGTATCAAAATTTCGCATTGACTCACAAATAAGGTAACCAGAGCGGGTATCAAAATTTTGAGTCAATGCACCATTCCCATAAGAAGCAGTGAACGTTAGCAATCCTTCGGGCTAGGATTGGAGTAACTTAGCTTCACACAAAATATACGATTGCATTTCAGTTCCGATACGACTCAATCCACCGTACAGGGAGAGAGGCGTGGTGTGCGAAGATTACAAGCTTATCGCCTTAACTTTGACTGAGAGGTCGCTCTAGCACTGAACATCAACTATGTTGACTAGATACTGTCGATTTATGACAGTATTAATCAAAATATATTAATAAATTTGTAAAAAATGTCAATAACTGTCAAAATATGACAGTTATGAGCAATATTATTTTAAATCTCAGGGGGCTATTACCCACGGATGTTTTTACGGATACTGAAGTCGCTAACCTGGTTGAGGGGACACCCAATCGCCGTTACGGCCTCGTGAAGCGAGCCATTGTCCGTGGAGACCTTATCCAGCTTCGCCGGGGTGTTTATTGCCTCGGAAGAATTTACCAGCGCGAGGCCCTCGATCAATTTGGGCTCGCCCAAAAGATTTATGCCCCTGCCTACGTCAGCCTGGAGTCTGCTCTCTCTCACCACGGCTGGATCCCTGAGGCGGTTTATACGGTCACGAGTGTTTGTTTGAAGCGATCGAAGACGTTTCAAACGCCAGTTGGGAACTTTAGTTTTACTCGTATTCCAAAGTTCAATTTCATCGGCGTTGAACGAGTGCAGACTGGCAGAATGGTCCATTTAATGGCTACGCCAACCAAGGCATTGGCTGACTATATCGTTGCGCACAAAATCGAATTGGCGCCGAAGGAGCTGAAGGAATCGTTACGAATCGAGAATGGTTTCTGGGAAAAGCTATCCTACAAGCTCCTCAAGGAAATCGGCGCAGCTTACGGCAATACCCGGTTGCGGAAATTTCTACGAGCTTTGGAAAGGGGTGGTGCGCTATGAGCGTGAAGATTATTCAGGACAAGTTAGAGAGCTACCCATGCGCCTCATCTCAGGAAGAAGACCACGCGTTAAAAGAGATCACCCAGGAATTGATTCTTAACTCTCTATACAATTCCGGCTTTTTCAAGAAGGCGGCATTTCAAGGTGGGACGGCGTTAAGAATTCTTCATGGTCTGAGACGTTTTTCGGAAGACCTGAATTTTGCGCTGATCGAACGGGACAAGAAGTTTGACCTCAACTCGTACCTCAACTCGGTCAATGGGGAGCTGAAGGCATTTGGATACGACATCAAGATTGAAGGTCGGACATCTACCAATGCCGTTCAGAACACCTTCCTCAAAGACGATTCCTTAGGTCGCCTCCTGAGTGTTCAGTATCCGAAAGTGGATGGCCCCAAGAAAAGTCTGAAGATCAAACTGGAGGTGGACACTCATCCGCCGGCGGGAGCTAAGACAGAGACGAAGTTTCTGGACTTCCCCATCAACTTCTCGGTGACGACACACGATCTTCCCAGTCTATTCGCCGGAAAAAGCCATGCCCTTCTCTGTAGGCAGTACGTCAAAGGTCGGGACTGGTTCGACTTCGTTTGGTACGTCGGCCAGAAGGTGAAGCCTAATTTGAATTTTCTGTCGAACGCTTTAGAACAACTGGGTCCCTGGAAGGGCAAGGGGCTAAAAGCCGACATGAAGTTTTACGGCAAAGAGATGGCAAAAAGGATCAAGAAGATCGATTGGAAGAAAGCTAAGGCAGATGTCGAGCGTTTCCTGCGCCCAGCCGACGTTAAGACGCTCGAACTCTGGAATGAAGATTTTTTCCTGGACTGCCTAGAGCGACTTGTTGGAAAACCCGCCCGACTTGAATCTCCGAAGTAGTGTGACCTGGCCGGATAAAACCGGTCCAGGTTGAATGTTACAATCTGGGCTTCTTTAAAGGAGGCCTGAAATGCCTAAGAAACGATGCGGTAGTGTCAAATTCATTGTGTAAATTCGGTTAGGCTTGGCAGCGTTTTAAAACGATCCAAGGGCCACTTCTTCCATCCAAGTTTCTCGCGACCCAAGTGAAGCGTCAGCTCGCAACGTAACATCTCTGCCAATGTCCTCACAGCTGTCTCTCTCATGTCAAATTCCATCATCTCAAATAGCTTTGACGGCTCGGCCATTACTGATTTGAAAAGTTCCTTAACTTCTGGGATATTCGACTCTGCTTTAACGAGCATGGGTGTGCCCTTCCTTTCTAATTTAAGAACTTAGATGGATGTCACACCCTTTTTTTTGAATCGAAAACGCGCCATGCGTTATTTACACAAGAAGATTTACACCACCACGAAAAACGAAGCGATTCGTTTGATGTTGGAAGCCCCCACAAATAGAATGCTCGCCCAGCAGCTTCAGACTTTTACGCCCCCCTCCTGACAGAAGACTCAATGCTGGTTAATAGGACGGCAAACGGGTCCGGGCCCATCGGCAATCGTCGTACAGCGTTGGCCCGAGGGGCACGAACTATCTGGCTCTTGGCAGGGAATTTCACAAGAAGAAAAAGCCGGTCCACTAGGACCCGCTATCCCATAATAGGTCAAACACTTTAGTCCCTCGGCACACTTTCCCTGCAGGCA
>RFNO01000051.1 GCA_009927165.1 Pseudomonadota bacterium | reverse complement strand
AGTAGCCACACCGAGCGTTGAATTCCCTGCGGCGGAACATCTAACTTATTCTTTTTCCACATGTCTGCGAGTTCTGCTCGAATGGCCGTCGATGAAATGGGCAGAGCATCTATCTCACAAAAGTCTATCCATCGTTGATTTTGACTATGAGCGAGATGATTTTTTTGAGTGAAATGGGAGTCCATTATGCCGAGTTTATGGAGCAATTGTTGTGGTTTATTCACATTTTCAGGGTCTCTAATGACCACGATGACATCCATTATTTGTAGAAGTTCGTGAGCAGATTTCCATTGGGAAATTTCCGAAAAAAGGTCGTTTCCCATGACGAAAGCTAGAGGTTCCCGAGTGAATTGAGAAAGCCGCTTCACCGTATCGATCGTATAAGAAGGGCCACTTTGACTGATTTCCCAATCTAACACTTCAACGCCAGACCCAAATTCTTGAACTGCTGTTTGAACAAGGCGCAGTCTTTCAGTGGAAGATATTCGAGGTCCTGAAGGTTTAAGTGGATTTTGGCTTGTGGGAATTAAATAAAATTTTGAAAAGTGATACCTTCGAATAAGCGCTTTAATGAGATGAATATGACCCAAGTGCGGGGGGTCAAAGGTTCCCCCAAATACTCCAATCAAGGAGCGCTCCATTTTTGAACGAGAGGAGCTAACGTATCTAGGAGCGGTCCTAATCCTAAACGAGAAGCACTGCTGATGAAAAAACCATTTAAGCCTCTTTGTTTGAGAGCTTCTTGTTTTTCAATCAAATCGGTCTCTGTCATGAGATCAATTTTTGTAAAAACGAGTTTTTCTTCTCGCTGAAGCAATTCAGGGTCGTACGCTTTTAGTTCGTTTCGGATAGTGTGAATGTGTTTTTCGATGGTCTCGACGTCTTGAGTAGCATCTACTAAGTGAAGTAGAACTCGATTTCGAGATACGTGACGTAAAAATTGATGTCCTAGCCCTGCTCCTTCAGAAGCTCTTTCAATCAGACCGGGCAGGTCAGCGATGACGAAAGCTTGGCCTTTGTGTTCAACTACCCCAAGAGCAGGTTCTAGTGTAGTGAACGGGTAATCGGCCACTTTTGGTTTCGCTCGTGAAACACTGGTCAAAAAAGAACTTTTTCCTGCATTAGGAAGCCCTACGAGTCCAACATCTGCCAGGAGTTTCAGCTCTAATTTCAGTTCTTTAGTTTCCCCCGGTTCACCGGGAGTAGCATTTCTGGGAGCGCGATTCGTAGAGGACTTGTACGATAAATTTCCCCGTCCCCCGCGTCCCCCTTTGGCGACCAGCACCAGTTGCTCGTGTTCCACGAGGTCGGCTAAGAGTTCTCCTGAGTCGTTATCGTAGACGAGGGTTCCCATGGGAACAGCCACAATCAGATCTTCCCCCCCTCGACCAAACATGTCTTTCCCCATGCCGTGTTCGCCACGTTCTGCAACATACTTGGGTTGGTATTTGAAATCTAAGAGGCTGGTTTTATCTCGAGTGGCTTTGAGGTAAACATCTCCGCCTTTTCCGCCGTCCCCTCCATTGGGGCCACCAAAAGGAATAAAGGCTTCTCTTCGGAAGCTGACACACCCATTTCCACCCGAACCCCCGTGGATTCGTATGACGACTTCATCGATGAGAGCCATGGCTCCGCACCTCAAAAATTCCCTCTGCAGGGAAGTTGAAAGAGTTAACTTAAGGAACTACTCAGGAAGCGACTTTGGTTGATTCTTCAGGACGTATGCAAACTTTTGTTCGAGTTTTATCGAGACGCTCAAAAGTCACTCGACCAGGGACCAACGCAAACAAAGTCCAGTCTCGGCCAGTGCCCACATTGAGTCCAGCATGAAACTTAGTCCCTCTTTGACGGACTAAAATGTTTCCTGCTTTGACGAGTTCTCCACCAAATCTTTTTACTCCAAGGCGTTGCCCTTGACTGTCGCGACCGTTTCTTGAGCTACCGCCCGCTTTCTTATGTGCCATGGATTAGCCCTTTCTTTCGATACGTTCGACTCTGAGTCGAGTAAGGGTTTGTCTGTGTCCGTAACGTCGATAATAGTTGTGACGACGTCGATACTTAAAAGTTCTCAGTTTGGGGCCTTTTTCTTCTCCCAAACAAAGGCAATGTACGGTGACTGGAAGTTGAGGTTGTCCTACTTTTACTTCTTTTCCATCAGAGAAAAAAAGCACGTCGGTGAGTTCAAGGGATTTTCCTTCTTCAGCCTCTAAGCGCTCTACGAGAAGTTCTCTGCCTTCTTCCACTCGATACTGTTTGCTGCCTGTGCGGATTACTGCGTACATAGTTTTATCCTTAGGTTGAACGCTGATTTTTAGTGCAAATTGACCTAATTAGTCAATCATTTAATCCCTTTAGCTGGGGCACTTCTTCAGAAAGAAGATAGGGTGGTTTAAGTTATTGAAATGCTATTACTTTTTTAAGCTGCCCTCCGGTGCTTGTGAGAAAGCCTCTCCCAGAGCAAACCAGTCAGATGAAAAAGATGGGAATCTTATTTTTGTTCGGTCTTTTTTTGTGGTGTTCTCTCAAAGACTTTCAAGTCAGGGAGTTTCAACGTTGCAAAATTCAATGGGGACAGAGTTGTCGTGATAAGAAAAGAAACCCCGCACGGTTAGCTGATAGTGCGATTGGGGTTTCGTCAGCCCTGGAAAAGAGTTTATCGCACAACCGGGAACCCAAAGCCACAGGCAAAATTTGGAGGTTTTTGAAAAAAAGAATTGAAGACCGTTGTGAAAAAGCTCCCACGGTCCAGGCTTTCCAATTTGCAATTTGGCAGGGAGATCTTTCTGGAGTGCCCTTCTGGCTCATTCAAAAATATCAAGAGAGAGGACTGTTGCCTGTTCTCGCATTGAGCGGTCAGCACGTCAGTTCGTTGGTTCTTCCCATGGCTCTGATCGGAGTTCTCCTGTTTAGAGTGTGGGGTTCAGTCTTTGGCCGCTGGTACTTTTGGTTTTCTAAAGCAGTGACACCGCTGGCAACTGGAGTTTTATTTTCTTGTGCTTCTCAAGAGCCTTCAATGATCCGAACTTCTCTGTGCAGTGCCTTTCTGTTGATGATTCAAGGGATACCTTTGGTTGTGAATCGCATTTATGTTTATGGGATAGGGATACTGGGATTTCTCACTGCGTATCCGAAAAACTTAAGTTCCACTGGATTTATTTTAAGTGCCGTTGGCGCTTTAGGAGTTTACGGCGCTCAATTTTTTTTTCACGCGGACCAAAAAGTGGCGAAAACTCTTTGGTTGTCAGGGTGGTTCATGTCGTTAGTCGCCTTTTTTTTTGGAAAATGGGTGGGAGTTTCATTATTCCTTCAATGGAGTCTGAGTTTTGTTTGGGATGAGTTGTTTCTTCCCATTCTTTTTTTTGTGGGAATCCTGTTAATAAGCTTACCGCGAACCTTTGGTATGTTAGTGGCCCAAGCGAGTGAAAAAGGGTTCAATGCATGGTTAGCTTGGGAAGCTCAGAATACCCACATAACAGGCATGTCCCTTTATCGACCTACTTTTGGAGAAGTCGTTCTTTTTTTGCTGTGGCTGTGCGCGTTAGGTTATTGGAATTTACAAAGATATTCAGAGGTTTCAAAATAATTTGCCTACAGTGCGACATTGATTGATTTGTCGCGGTGCGCGCAGGGAAAATAAAAGGAGGGCAATCTATGATGAACAAAGACCATACTCCTCGTCAAAACCGAATTCGAGAAACTCTGGATCGTTTGTACGATCAGCATCCCCCTCATTTTCGGGAGCAGCTTCGTCGATTACAAGAAGATCCAACAAGCCGGGTATTTGCGCCGTTGGCTGAGAGTTATCGAAGGATGGGACGAATTGAAGAAGCAATTGAAATGTGCCAGGTCGGCCTTCAGCACCATCCTGATTTCCACGGTGGCCGGGTGGCTTTGGCCAAATGTTTCATCGATAAACAGCGGTATCAAGACGCTCAATTTGAATTAGAAAAAGTGATTCAATTAGCCCCGGAAAATCTTCTGGCACAGCGTCTACTGGGAGAAGCATTGCTGGCTCAGGGACAAGAGAAGCAAGCTCTTCATGCTTTCAAAATGGCGCTTTTGCTGGCTCCCTGTGATATTGGACTGACCGATAAAATTCACCATCTCGAAAAGAAAATAAGTAGCGAAGGAGCTAGTCTGGCTCCTCACCCAGATTCTTTACCTCAGCCAGAAACGTCCGAAGAGTTTGTTACCAGTGAGACTCTGTCGGTAATGGAGTCTTCAAAATCAACCGATGTGCCAGCCCTCACAGCAATGCTCACAACTCGTGCTCCTCAGTCCGCTAGCGAAATGGAAGAACCTGACGAAGGTCAAGAGTGGGAACTGGGAACACAGGGATCGGATCAGTTTGATGGATCGGTAGATGAAGAGAGGGACGACGACGATCCGGTCTCCCAACAAGTGAATGCAGTTTTGGGCTTTAAAGAAGAAACGGAAGATGTTTTTACTGTAGGTTCTGTTCATAGCGCGTTCGAAGAGGCGACTAGCCCAGATCCAGTAGAAATTACAACTGAGACTCTTGGAGACCTTTATTTTTCCCAGGGGCAATTTGGAAATTCATTGAAGATTTTCGAAAAAATTTATCGAGTAAAACCAAATGAGGAATTGGCTCGTAAAATTAAAGCCTGTCGGATGCGATTGGGAGTGGATAAAGAGTCGGTGACTCGCAATAAAAAAATTGAGTTGCTCAAGGGCCTTTTAGAGAAGGTCCAACAAAATTCCGAACCCTCCGAGTAAAATTCAAAAAAGAGTCAAAAACACTTGAGTTTTAACGCAAACTACGAGAAAAGCAGGCATCCTTGAGGTGATATGTACGACACATCAGAATTTAAAAAGGGTCTTTGTATCGAAATGGACGGGGTTCCCTATCAAATTGTTGAATTTCAGCATGTGAAGCCCGGCAAAGGAAACGCCATTGTTCGAACTCGCATGAAAAATCTGATTAATAAAACCGTTTTGGAGAAGACGTTTAAGTCGGGCGAAAAAGTTGGCGAGCCCAATCTTGATAAGCGGAAAATGCAGTATCTTTATCAAGACAATAACGGTTTCCAATTTATGGATCTCACATCCTATGAACAAACGTTCTTGGAGAAAGAGGATATCGGAGATAGCAAGTATTATCTTATCGAGAACCTTGAGATCGAAGTGCTTTATTATCAAGGCAGGCCCATTACGATTGAGCTACCTAATTTTGTGAACTTAAAAGTGACTTATTGCGAACCAGCTGTTCGGGGGGATACTGCCAGTGGTGGAGGAAAACCTGTTACATTAGAAACTGGTCTTACCATCACGGTGCCCTACCACATCAAGCAAGACGATGTGCTAAAAATTGATACTCGGTCGGGTGACTACATCGAAAAAGTTAAATAGCCTTCCGGTATGGTTGCCAATAAAAGCCTGTAGTTTCGGCTAGAGGAGAGCTCCTTGAACCACTTTCGTCCGAAAGAGGTATTGAATCGGGCCCGCGAAGCTGAAAAAGCTGGAGATGTGCGTAGTGCTGCTAATGGTTACGCTATACTCAGTGTCTATTTGCGCCGGAAACAGCGTTTTGCTGATGCGAAGAGCATGATTGAACAGGCGATCAAACTCACTCCCAAATCAGGTCGGCTTTACTTGGAAAAATCCCTTTGCGAATGGAGCCTCGATCACGCCGAAGAGGCAAAAGCAGCTGTACAGAAATGTGCGCGATTAGGAATAGAAAACAGGAAATTGAAAACTTATCTCGGCTACTTGGAACACGATCTTTTAAACCTCCCCCAATTAAGAGAACATTTTTTTGACCAATGGTTAGCTATCGATAGAACTGCGATTACGCCTTTTGCAGGGCTGGCGCAAGCACTGATTGCGCAAGAAAAATGGGCTCAAGCCAAAATCGTGCTTTTGGATGGGTTAGTGTTAAGCGGGAGCAACGTAGAGGTAAGAGAGTTGCTCAATGAAGTCATCATTAAATTGAACAACTCTACTGAAAGTGAGTACTGGGAGCGGTTTAAAAACGGTGAAATAGAAGTTAATGATCTGATGGTGCTGTTGGGAAGTAAACCGAGAGATAGGAACTTGGACTTTCAGCCAATCGATGAGTCACGAGAGGAAGAACAAAGGGACGAATTAAAAGACTTGAGCGAGTTAGTAGAAGAACTAGAAAAAGAGTTAGAACTTGATTCAGAGGACAAGTTTGAGAATATTGAGCCTCTGATGGTTGAGTTTAGAAGAAAATCCAATCAAGTGATTGGTTCTGATGCTCAAGCACGACTCGATCTTGCTCATGCTTTTTTTGAAATGGGAAGATATCGAGAAGCAAGAGAAGAACTTTCTCAAATTGATGCTTCCAATGTTCTTTTTGGACAAGCTCAGTATCAGCTGGGAAATATTCTAAAAAGCGAGGGAAGTGAAGTGGCTGCTTTAGGAGCTTATCAAACTGTTCTCCGAGTTTCTGCCGAAGACAGTCCTTTGTGGAAAGAAGCTGCTTACCAATTAGCTAAACTTTATTTCCGGATGGGCGACAAACAGAGAGCAACAGATATGATTTTTCTGTTGGAGAAAAAAGATAAGGATTATCGAACCCTAAAAACGCTTAAGCAGCAGTTAGGTCTCAATAAAAAAGAAAAATGAGGAAGTTTTTAATCAGTCTAGGGATTCTTATTGTCATCCTCTACGCAGGTTTACATGCAGTGGTGGCCAGTAGCCCTATTCAGAGAAGAGTGTTGTCAGAAATTCAGCGTGTATTGGCTGAACATGGAATTGAAGTGTCCATGGAGAGTATCGAGTTATCGGCTTTTGCTCCTCGTTTGTACCTCAATCGAGTCATAGTAAAAACCACTCCAAAAGCCGAAATCCAACTCGAACATCCTTTAGAGATCGATAAGATAAAAATAGAGTTTCAGCCTCTGGGCCTCCTCCAGAGGGAAATCGTCTTAGATGAAGTATCGCTTTTTCATCCGAAAATTTATGTGCCTCATGCTGATGAGCTCTATAAAAAAGTAATTGCGGTACTTGGCCAAAAAAAGCAATTCGAAGTGAAAGGTCAGGGATGGCCCCTAGTTATTAAAAGCGCTGGGATTGTCGATTCCCAATTTGAAGTTGCCTCCTCAAATCCCAGCTTTTCTGTCAGATCTCGCAGTTTAACCCTGGCCGTTTCAAAAACGGCTATTGGGCAGCAGAACATCATAGCGCAGAGCCAGAACCTAGAACTGGTCCGCGGTAAATTTGAAACGGTGTTGAGCCATCTCGATAGTGATATTGATTTCACCGAACAAAGTGTGCGGGCTAATCGATTGGTCGTGGAAGGTCCAGGGATCAAACTTTTGTGGAAAGGCGCTTGTTCTTTGCCTGCCGATGGAAAAAGCAAAATTGAATCCTTTCATTTGTCTCACGAAACCGAACTTGATCTGGCTATTTTGAGAAATATTGAAGAACTCAAAGTATCTTCTATTTCCGGAGATCTCAGGAGCTCTGGGACTCTTCATGTAGCCAAAGAGAGTTATTCCGGAACAGGTAATTTGGCAGTTTCTCACGTTCAATGGGAAGGAAACAGCCTTGGGGAGTGGAGCTTCCTGTACGCGCTCAGTCAAAAAGAATTGGAACTTACTCAAGTGAAGGGATCTCTAGCTGACGGAAGTCTGGAGTCTTCAAGTCTTAAAATGAAGTTTCAAGAAAGAATGCCTTTTCAGGGGGAGCTTGCGGTCAGAGGTGTGGAATTTAACCAAGTGCTGGCATCGCTTCAATCGCCAGGAGTGCCGGTGTTTTTTAAGACAAATGGAAAAGTGAGAATACAAGGGAATCTGGAGAAACCGTTGAGTTTGAATGTGGAGCCAGAGCTTCGGGTAACAGAATTCTGGGTCATCAACAAATACCCACTCGGAAAAATTAATACGAATACCATCATTCATATTTCAGATGCCCAACTTAAAGGTTCGTTATCGATTGCTGAAAAGGGTCTAGACCTGAAAGCCAAGTTAAAGCTTCTGGAAGGTGAGTTAGAATTGACCGGAAGTATTGCTGATAAGAAGTCCGTACTTCAATTCGTCGGGGAAGGCATTTCACTCAACAAATTGAAAGCAATCGCGGGACTCCCTTTTGGTGGACAATCAAAATTAAAGGGTGAAATTCGAATTCAAGGTGGGAATGCTGATATTGAAGGGGATCTGGACATTGAAAATGCCGAAATTGCTGATTTGAAATTAGGAGCTGTGAAAGGGCGAGCCCAGTACCGAGAAAATCTACTGTCGTTCCCAAGACTCGAGCTAAAAGCCATCGAATCAGCCAAAGGGCAGGGATATGTCGATTTTTCACCGAAGGAGACGCAGTATCGTTTTGACATCAATGCGCCTCGAATCAGTATGGAACAGACCCTGGGTATTTTTGATAAAACACCCCTCCCAGTCCAGAATCCCAAGGGAGGTGAATTGGCGGCTCGAGTTAAAATTGAGGGGGGGCGTGATGACAAAGGGATCGACGTTCTGGTGGACGGTCAAGCGAGATCTTTCGAGTGGTACGGAGAGAAGTGGATGTCAGCTGGATTTGGCTTAAGGTATCGGCCCAATGCCTTTACGGTGAATCGGGGAGTCTTTTTGAAAAGGTCGGGCTCTTTGGAAGTGAAGGCAACTTATGATCAGAAAACAAAACAGTTGGTGTTGTTTAGCAGTGGATTGCGACTGGAAGATCTCAATCATTTAGGAGGGGCTCCTTTAGAGGGAGAAATAACCGGCAGAATCGCCTTTGAAGGCGACCTCAATTATCCACGAGGGAATGGCGAGTTAAAACTGAGTAAAAGTCAGTTCCGAGAAAAAAAGTTACCTGACTGTAAAGTCAGTTTGAAAACACTCGGTGAGGAAAGCGAATACTGGTTAACAGTGGAAGGGGAAAAACTGTCGGGTCATTTGCTTAGAAAAAGCAATGCGGAGCGTGTAGTGTCCCAGTTAGATTTAGAGTTTGAGAAAATGGATTTTGCGCCCTACGTCTCAGCTTGGTTGAAAAAAGACATCAGTCCGCTCAACGCTGTCGTCGCAACTGGAAGCTGGAGCATGAAGGGAGATTTCAGTCGGCCCGACTCCTTGCAGGGGGAGGCAGTTCTTCAAAAACTCAAGCTTGATTTTGAAGGTAAGCCATTGCAATCGGATGAGCCAGTCAAGATTCTTGTGGCTTCAGGAGGAGTAGAAATACCACGATTAGTGTTGTCGGGAGAGGACAGCGAGATAAAAGGAAGTTTTCAGCTGGTGTCGGATGAAAATCTCAAGGCTCAGTTGGACGGTAAGTTGGACTTTGATTTTCTTCAACCATTCATTCCGGGATTGGAGTTTGGAACTGGAGTAGTGGGGGTGAAATTGCGAGCTTCAGGATCACCGAAAAACTTCGATTTGTTCGGTAATATTTCGCTGTCTGATGCGGTGTTTAGAATTTCTGGGATGAAGGATGAATTCAGGAACGTCAACAGCCAGTTGAGTGTTTCAGCCGACAAAATTACTATTGAAAGATTCCAGGCCAATATGGGGGGGGGAGATGTTGTCATTGGGGGCGATATTGGAATTGAAAGGTTTCATAAATTTTCACCCAATTTGTCTTTTTTTCTTTCAAAAGTAGAAATGAAAACTACCGACTATTTCAAAATTAAGCTCACAGGAGACGTGGCTCTCAAAGGAAATACCACGCCTTATAAACTCTCTGGCAATTTGAGAGTAGATGAAGCTGTACTATCGAGTTTACAGGCTAGCCAAAACACCTCACCGGCACAAGGGCCTCCAGCACTTGAATTTGATATTAAGGCAGAGGCGAAAGATCATCTTTTTATAAAAGCGGATGTGGTGGATGCCGAGTTCAAAGGAGATTTTCGTTTGCTTGGGACCACCGATAAAGTGGGATTAGTCGGGAATGTGGAACTCCTCAAGGGCCGTGCCATTTTCAAAGATAATAGCTTCGAATTGATTTCTGGAGGAGCCCGATTTGAAAGCGCCGATCGGATCTATCCGAGGTTTAATATCAATGGCCGTACTGTCTTACGCGAGCAAAAGGGGCGGGCTTATCAGGATTACGAAGTAAATCTTCAGGTGCTGGGATTCCCAGATGACTACAAAATTCGCCTCACTTCGAATCCCCCCTTGGTGGAGCAAGATTTGATCTCCTTACTGGTGCTAGGAGTCACTACTAAGGGAGAGGAAGGAAATTATTTTGATTTGGGTACTGCAATCATGGGACAGAGTGCCCTTAAGTCAAAAATTCAGAATCAACTTGGGTTTGATATTAAAGTCCAGAGCGCTTCGTCACAAGGACAATTGAGCACTTCCAATCCTACGGATTCGAGCTCAGCCGTAAGCACTTCCAACATGGTGCCGGCCGTTCGCATTGAAAAAGGACTTAGCAAAAAGACGAAATTGTCTTACTCGAATACTTTGGACCAAAATCAATCAAGAGAGCTTCGTCTGGAGCAAATGCTCAACGATAATATTACACTTAACGCAACAGCTGGAGACCGGAGTAGAAATAATACTCAGGCCCGGCCAGGGGACTCATTTGGGCTTGATCTGCGATATCGCTTCAGTTTTGACTAAGATAGTAAGACACGGTGTTTTGCTTTTAGTCATCGTGCTAAGCACCTGTTGGTGCCGGAGTAGTGTGTTTGCTGCTTCGGGATTAGTGGCAGAAGTAGCTTCCCATTCTCTGAAAGCTGAAGAGCTGAAAGAGCTTCAAAGTCTTTTGAATATCGAGCTCAGTAGGCCCATCAGTTTATCAGCTATTGATAAAGGAATTAGATTTGTTCTTGAGGCGAATAAATATGCGGAAGTGAAAGTGCTGCAAGAACCCCTATCCAAGCAAAAACTAAAAATTTGGATTGAGGGCACTCGACTGAGAAAAATTGGAAACACCGATTGGTCGGAGTTAGATCAAGCGATAAAAGATGAATTGAATCTTGATAAGGATTGGGTAACGGGGCAACAGCTCAACATTGCAAAGCTTTCAGGTCTAAGAGATAAGATCAAGCAAGCGTACCAACAAAAAGGTTTTGTAAACGCTGAAATTGACATCGATCTTCAAGACAATCCCGGGGATAAGAGTACTCACTTAGTTGCTCGCGTGAAGACCGGAGAACGTGGAAAAGTAGCTAAAGTAGTTATTCGCGGAGTAGAGCCAGATTTAAGAGCCACCCTTTTGGAGTTAACAGGGGTTCATGAAGGAGATTTGTTTGATTCGGGTCAAGCTGAAAAAATAGCAGAATCTATTACCGGTTATCTAAAAGCCAACCAGTTCCCGTTGGCCAAAACTACAACAAAAGCGGATTACCTCGATGCTCAAAAGTCAAAAGTTGTCGTCGTATTTGATGTTGTTTTGGGTCAAAGGTATCAATTGGTAATCCGCGGAAACGGTGTTTTTGATGACGGAGCACTAAAAGAATTGATCACCCAGGAAATCTTAAGCCAGACCGATGCCGTTTCTAAGATTAAAAAAGCGATTACCGATAAATATCGTTCAGTAGGCTTTCATTTTGTTCAAGTTGATGTTCAGGTGTCTGATCCGGAAAAAGATGGTCTCGTAACGGTTCGGATTACTATCGATGAAGGCCCTAAGGTCCTCATTGATACAGTTGAATTCGATGGGTTGTGGAGTGAGGAAGCAGGAAATCCTGGGGCGCTGTTTTTTAGTCATGCGCCTGGAGTGTTAGGTCGTAAAGTGTTTTGGGAAGCAGGCCTTGAAGAAGCTACTGGTAACTTTGTCAACACCTTGAGAGCCAAAGGATTTGTGAGTGCCACGTTAACTGGACCCCGAATTGTTTTTAGTGAAGACAAAAAGGGTGTTCGATTGTTTTATGACCTTCAACTGGGAAATCAGCACATAGTGAAACAGATTTCCTTCCTTGGAAATACTCAAATAAAGGGGGAAGAACTTCAAGGGCTGTTGGGCTTTCAAGTGAATAGCCAAGTTAATCGAGATTTGATTAATTCGGGAGTTTTGCAGATCACTACCAAGTACCAGAATTTTGGCTATTTAGATGTAGTGGTCCATGTCGAGGAAGTTTCGTTTGATGGAAACACGGGATATCGAAAAGAGGGAGTTGAAGTAAGGTATAAAATTCAGGAAGCAAAACAGTATCGGGTCGGTAAAATCAGTATTGAAGGCCAGAATCGTACACAAGAAAAAGTAATTGCTCGCGAAATTCTGGTTCGAACGGGGGAACCCTACAACCCTCAGAAGATTCGGCAATCCGAGGAAGCTGTGGCGCTAACGGGTTTGTTTAGTCGAGTTGAAATTATTTCGACATCAACTCCAGAAAAACCGTACGAGAAAAATCTTCAGGTCATTGTAAGCGAAATCCGTCCTGGTTTCGGAGAAGTTGGCCTGGGCGCATTTTATGAAGACCCTTTGTTTCGACTGCGAAGTTTCGTTGGGTTGGGCTATCGAAATTTGTTCGGTTTAAATCAAACAGCATCTGTCCGATCGGAAGTCTCTTTGCCAATTTCTCGGTCCAATGTTCTGATTCCATTCGTTGAATATGCGGCCATTGTAAATTATCGGGCACCCTACTTAGCCGATTTGCCACTCGCTTTTGTTGCTCAGGCCGGCTTTGACAGCTTCCAAATTGCGTCTTCATCGGACGGATTGCAATCGGACTTACAAACACGAGCTCGGATTGAGGAGAGAATAGAAAAGCGTATTTTGGGAAGATTGTATGCGCAGTTCAGACTTCATCATTTGGAAAGGACTCGAACTGAAATTATCCGAAGAGACGCAGAGTCAGGTACCACACAGACTATTGGAGATACTACGGATGTGATCGGTTCCACTGGACCTGGCCTAACGCTCGATCTCAGAAATGATTTGTACAACCCCACTAAAGGAAGTTTTCATTCGTTGGACGTGGAGTTTGCTCACCCCTATCTCCTTTCAAATCAGGGGCTTTCCTTCTTGATGGCTATTCAGAAAAACTCTTTTTATGTTCCTCTCACGGAAAATCTGGGTTTGGCTTTGTATGCTGGTTTTGGCTGGGCCAGTGCCCTAATGGACAGGGCATTGCCCGAAGCCCGTTTGGCCAATGATCTTGCATTGGGAGGAAGAGGGAGTATTCGTGGATATGCTCCACGATTGTTTCGAGCACCTTCGGGAACTCGGGAGCTGGCTTTTTACAATCTCCGATCGGAATTAACTGCACCGCTTTTTGGGGATGTCAGCGGAGCGATATTTTTTGACTCCGGACAGTTATTTCCGGATATGAAAGCGGATGCTCGAAACGACGGGGTAGGGATTGGAATGAGGTACAAAACTCCGGTGGGACCTGTTGTCTTAGATTTGGCTCACGGATTGAGCCCCGCTGCTGAATCTATTGTTAGATTCACTTTTACAGTCGGAACAATTTAACCCTTATCGCGATAACGTTTATTTTTAGCGGAGACTTTGTTTTGAACATTGGGTTGAGTTTGAATTTTTAACCGCGTTCCTGGAAAAATACGGGAGCGCTGTAGATTATTCCAACGAAAGATATTTTGAATAGTGACATCATATTGCTCAGAAATGGACCATAAAGAATCTCCTTTTTGAACAATGTGAATCACGAATCCGTTTTCGGGTTTGTCACCACCAGAGTTAGAGGCCATTTTGGAGCGATTACTGGGGGCCTCCATGGGAACTGTCTGATCCCACTTAGTTGCTGCTAGCTTTCTTTCCACTAGAGTTTTCGTTCCCACTGGAACACGAAGATCGTAAATTTCGCCCGAAGGGGGAGTAATCCCTTTTATGAAAGAGGGATTTAAGTCGAGCATCTCATCAGAGCCACAGTCGATAGCCCGTGCGAGTTCCTTAAGGGCGGTAGGCTTAGTCACTTTTACTTGATCAAATTCTAGAGGTTCTTGATAACTAATATCCTTGAATCCGTACTTGTTTGGATTTTTGGCGATAATCGCGGCTGCAATCAATTTAGGAATATAGTCCTTCGTTTCTCGACGAATTTGATTAGTGTCTGATATTCGCCAGTAGTTGTTAGTCTTGAGTTCTTCGATGGCTCGAAGAATTTTGTATTCTCCGGCGTTGTACGCACTAGCAGCGAGATACCAAGATTCAAACATGAGATAGAGGTCTTTTAAATAAGCAGCTGCAGCTTGCGTGGATCGAATCGGATCTCTTCGCTCATCTACCCAATTGTCCACTCGTAAGCCATAGCGTTTGCCCGTCGCTTTCATGAACTGCCAGGGACCTACTGCTTTAGCTCGAGATTTCGCTCTTAAGTTAAACCCGCTTTCGATGAGAGCTAGGTAAACTAAGTCTACAGGAAGGCCAGATTTCTTGAAAATTTCCTTCATTCTGGGGAGATAACGACTCGAACGTTCAAGATAACGTTCCATATGACCTCTCCCTTTGCCCGTGAAGTAGTCTATCCAGCCTTCAACTCGAGAGTTAACAGTGATAGGGAAATCATAGCGACTGTTATCGTAGAGGCTCTGGGTATTGGGTTCCTCGTTTCTAATAACTTCATCAATCGTGAGATTTTCAATCTCTTGTGCTTTTGAAAAGTTTTTGGGGGCGTGACCTACTTGATAAGGGTCTTCGCGCTCACTATCAAGCATCTTAGCAATAGCGTCATTGGAGCGAACGCTGCTCGAGCGATCACTGACCTTGTTTCGTGGGTAAGAAGAGCAAGCACTTACTCCTAAAAGAACTGCTGTCAGAGCAAGGAATCCAAAACGATTCAGTAAGCATCTTCCCATAAAAGACGGGTCCTTTATCAATTTAATGTTGCCGATCGGAACGTCTCATGTGACCGTTGTCTATTAATCCGCCCATTATTTCCCGCAAATAAGCGGCAGCTACGACCCGAAGTTGGTCCAAAGTAATGTCTTGGGGTCGAATATTTTTCTTCGATAAAATGGTTAGGAGTTCCCTGCGGATAGTTTGAGAAGTGATTCCGGTCAACTGAATGACTTGGTCCAAAAGCTTTTTCTTTTGGGGCTTTTTTTTTGTCTTTTTTCTTTTGGATTTCAACGGTGACCTTTAAAGCAAAATGGTAACATATAACCGACTAAAAAAAGACTAGGGATTTCATAGAGTCGGTACGTTTGTGGCCAGATTTTCAAATGTGGCATACTGCGCCAACCAGGCTACTTTCACCGAGCCTAACGGACCGTTACGGTGTTTACCAATAATAAACTCTGCGACACAAGCCGTATTGGGCTGCATCGGTTCCACTTCGTCGCGATGAATAAAAATGATCAAGTCTGCGTCCTGTTCAATAGCTCCTGATTCACGCAAATCTGCTGGAGTGGGTCGTTTGTCTTGTCGGAGCATGATATTTCGATTGAGCTGAGCTAGCGCCAATACAGGAACTTGTAATTCTTTGGCTAGCGCTTTCAAAGATGCCGAAATTTCCGAAATCACGCGCTCTCTGTTTTCATTTTTGTTGGGACTTCCCATAATTTGGAGATAGTCGACTACGATGAGCCCAATGTCTCCCAGCTGTGCTTTTAAGCGCCTTGCTTTTCCTCGAAGTTCTAATGCCGTGATTTGCGAAGTATCGTCAATGTAGAGAGGCGCTTCTGAAATCGAACCCGCTGCTCGAGTCAAACGTGCCCAATCTTGTTCAGTTAATTTTCCGCTTCGAATACGAGTTGATTCCACTTTGCCTTCGGAGGAAAGCAACCGATGGATGATTTGCATTTTGGACATCTCAAGCGAAAAAAACAAAACGGGTTTTTTGGTGTGCAGAGCTGCATGACGAGCCACTCCCAGAGAAAAACTGGTTTTGCCCATACTGGGACGGCAAGCAACGACGACCAAATCGGAAGGTTGAAAACCCTGAGTAAGTTTATCAAGCTCGATCCAGCCTGACGGAGTCCCCGTCATATCATTTTGATTCTCAAATCGTTTTTCAAGTTCCGTAAAAGCTGAGCGTACCAAGTCTCTTGCTGCCGAAACGTTTTCAGAGCGTTTTGAGGAGCTTACTTGAAAAATTTCACGTTCTGCAAAGTCCACTAATTCAGCGGAGGGAACGGCAGGGTCAAAGCCCTTTTGAGCAATTTCTGTACAGGAAGTAATGAGTCTCCGTTTAACTGCTTGTTCAGAGACGAGTTTTGCATAATTTTCGGAATGGATGGCTGTGGGAACTCTCTCTAAGAGCTCGGCGAGATAGGCGGCGCCTCCCACTTCCTCAAAAACACCCAATTCCTTCATTTTGGAAGTTAAAGTGATGAGATCGATGGGTTCAGAACGCTTAGCCAGTTCCACCATCGAGTTAAAAATTTTAGAATGTGCAGGGCGGTAAAAATCGTGAGAGGAGAGCGTATCGGCTACTCGATCAAAACTTTGGTTGTCCAGGAGGATTCCTCCCAGAACAGATTGCTCCGCCTCAAGATTTTGAGGAGGAATTCGCGATTCACTTGTTACCATTAAGTTTTAATAGCTTGGAGTCGGGGGGATGGCAATTATTTGGAACTGGAAAATTCTTTTAAAAGAGGACAGTTGTTCTTGACTCCGGTTTTTTGAGGGATAGGGTCAATGGAGGGTTAAATTTATGCGCCGCTTAATCGTTTTAGGGCTTGCCATTTCAATGACAGGATGGGCAGGCTCCCTTCAACTTATTCCCGTGATCAAGGGGGGACTTAAGGCCCCAGTCGGTTTGGTATTTGAACCAGGCCGCTCCGATCTGTTTTATATTATTGAGCAAAAAGGGCGAATCCTGAAATGGCAGAAAGGCCAGTTTGATAAGACTCCCTTTTTGGATATCCAGAACCGGGTAACTTTTGGGGGAGAAAGAGGGCTTCTCGGATTAGCTTTTCACCCACTATTTAAAAGTAATGGCCGCTTTTTTATTAATTACACGGCAGAAAGACCCCAATTAACAACATTTATTTCTGAGTTTCAGACCGGGGTTTTAAAAGAGAAAGTCCTGCTTCAAATTGAGCAGCCTTTTTCAAATCATAATGGTGGACATTTGGCTTTTGACAAAGAGGGGTATCTGTATATCGGAACAGGAGATGGGGGAAGTGCCGGGGATCCTTTGAATCATAGCCAAAATCTGAACAGCCTTTTAGGAAAAATGGTGAGAATCGGAGTCGACTCAAAAGGCCTGTACGATATTCCCAAAGACAATCCTCTTACAAGTCCTCAACAGCGAAAAGAAATATTTGCTTGGGGTTTGAGAAACCCTTGGCGATTTAGTTTTGATCGTGAAACAGGGGCTTTGTTTGCTGGAGATGTAGGACAAGATCGTTACGAAGAAATCGATTTGGTTGAAAAAGGAAAAAACTATGGCTGGCGAGTGATGGAAGCCGATCATTGTCTCACTCCTCCGCGAGGCTGTAATCGAGAGGGGTATGTCATGCCCTTAACGGAATATGGAAGATCGGAAGGCGGTTCTGTGACTGGAGGATATGTCTACCGTGGGAAACAGCTGCCGGACTTGAAGGGCGTTTATATCTACGGAGACTTTATGTCAGGAAATATTTGGGGGCTTAGTTATGATCAAGCTTCTCGAAAAGTCTTGCAGAATCGATTATTGCTAAAATCTAAACTCTCAGTGGCTTCCTTTGCGGAGGATGCTGACGGCGAGCTCTACGTTGTCGACTATTCTGGAGTGATTTATCGGCTTGCTCCCGGCCTCTAAGAGTGGTGTTTGTCTTGGGCTCGCATGTAAACCAGGGTCGCTGGTAAGCGCTCGTCCATATAAGTGTTTTCCATTTTCATTCGAGGAATGCAGAGATTTGCAAAATCAAGCACCCATCCTGCTCGATTAGGATCGTTGCGAGAATTGTCCGCAAGGCACTTGAGAGCATAGTAGTCAGCACTAATTCTCGTTAATCGTTCAGCTGAAAGAAATGGGAAAGTAAGATCAGTTTTTTCATTCATTAAATTTAATGAATACTCCTTAATAAATTGCTGAATTTTTGTTTGTTTAAGTCCTTCAATATCAGATTTAAATTTATCTTTAATAATGCTCAGAAGAATATGTTTGATGGCTTGATTGAGTTCATTGCGGCCTCTTAATAAAGAGGATTTTACGGGGTCCTTAGTTACTTTTGATTCGGCCCACGCCCCCGCTAAAGAACCGAGAAATCCAGGCGCGTGTTGTGCCACATCTTTCAGCGTATCTTTTAGGACCATGAGGCTTTGGATTTGGGAAGTGCCTTCATAAATCGGATAGATGATGGATTCTCGCCATAGTCGCTCAACCGGATATTCTCGACATACCCCGTAGCCACCAAAAATCTGCAGCGCGTTCTTAGTGATGGTTACCGCTTTTTCACAGCAATAGTATTTACAAAGGGGAGTCAGTCGACGATATCTTTTTTTCCACTTTTTTATGGCAGATTCATCACCGGATTTTTCAGCGATGGATAGAAGATCTGCTGTGCAAGCAGCTTCCATGACCATGCTGCGCATGGCGCGAATTTCTAGTTCCATTTCAAAAATCATGTCGGCAACTAGAGGGTGCTGAATAATGGGCTTATTCCAAGTTACTCTTTGCTGGGCATAAGTTTTTGCTTCTTGGAGAGCAGCTGTCGCGATTCCCGTTGCCAAAGCAGCCATAGCTAGTCGCGCTTCGTTCATCAGATCTAACATGACTCGAAAGCCGTCCCCTTCAGGGCCCAAAAGCTCTCCAAACGAGTTTTCAAAAGCGAGTTCACAAGTAGGAGAAGAGTGCAAACAAACTTTGTCTTCAATTTTGGTTACCGTTACGTTTCGTTTCCCCTCAAAAGTTTTAGGAACAATCAAAACAGAAAGACCATTTAAGCCTTTAGCATTGGGGTCAGTTCGGACTAAAGCAAAAACGATGTCAGCATTTCCGTTAGTAATAAAACGTTTGGTGCCATTAACACGGTAGTGGTGTCCTTCTTTGATTCCGGAAGTGCGAAGTTGTCCTAAGTCGGAGCCCGCATCAGATTCAGTTAAGGCCATAGCGGTTTGCCAATCGTTGTTCATGAGCTTAGGAAGAATCCTTTGCTTTTGCTCTTCTGAACCCCACTTTGATACGAAAGAAGCCATAGAAAAAGCAGCAACAGTCAGACTGGTGTTGGGGCAAGCCTGGGCAAGCATTTCAAGCCCTTGAACTTGCACCGCTTGGGGCAAATGAAATCCCCCGTGGTCTCGACTCACTTGAGCCGAAAACAGCCCGAGTTCAACGAGTTTTTTTAAATGAGATTGAAGAGCAGAGGGAAGAGTCACTTCTCCGTCCTGAAAAACAGCTCCTTCTTCATCGAGTTGAGCTGCTTTAGGTCGAACTTCCTGCGCGGCAAATTTACCAATTTCTTCGAGAGCTCCCTGATAAAAATCGAGAACTTGATCGGGAGTTTGATATTGGTCTTTTTCTCCAAAAGTAGATTCCCATAAAAGGGCATAATCAGGAAGACGAGAGGACCTTCGAAGAAGGTCTGAGCGATCAGTTACATTCGAGAAAAAGTTGTCAGAGGCCATGGGAGTCCTTTCGCTAAAACAAATGTTATTCGAGGTCGCTTTACCTTGCAACCCATGCAGGTGCCCAGAAGGGGCATCCTGTCAAACAAGTAGCCACTAGATGCAGACATCGAGAATACTGGAAAAAAGAAAGAAGTATCAACGATTTTAAGCCTTTGCTGAGAACAACAAACGGAGGCATATCTCTTGCCTCATTTCTTGCCAGCATCCGAGTATGGGCTTGGAGGCGAGAGATAAGAAGGAGTGGAGAAAATGAGTCAATTGATCTGGCGCATCCGGGAGTTGTTCAGCAAACTCATTGCCATTGCTTTAGTGGGTGTTGTTGCTTTTGGTGGTTACACACTTTATCGCAAAGGGGCTTTTAGCGGTGGAATCAGCCATGCTGGCAAAGTAGTCATGCGACAGATTCCGTATTTTGGTTCTCGATTCCGACATTTTATTGCCTCTGCAACTTCGTCCAGTCGGCCGGTTTCGTATGCTTCCAGCAGACGAAGTTATCATCGTAAATATGGACGGTCCCATCGTAAGCATGTCAGTTCGCATCGACGTCACCACCGTTCTCGCCGTCACCGTTAAAAGGTGCTTGAAGTTTTAGTCTGATTTATGTTTCTTTAACTCATGTGTTTTTTTCGTTTGCTTGGGATCTTTACCCTTCTTGTCTTGTTGTCGTCTTGTGTTACTAACCCAGAGACTGGAAAAAAATCGTTTATTTTGATCAGTGAAGGGCAGGAAGCTCAGCTTGGGGCACAGGCCTACCAGGAAGTCTTGAGTAAAAGCAAACTGTCTCATCGCAAAGACTGGAACGCCGTTCTTCAGCGGGTTGGCAAGCGGATTTCTGAAGCTGCCCATCGCTCTGACTTTCAATGGGAATTCCGTCTGATTGATTCTCCTGAAAAGAACGCCTTCTGTCTGCCGGGCGGAAAAGTAGCAGTCTATACGGGCATTATTCCTATTTTAAAGAATGAGGCAGGAATGGCAGCGGTGATTGGGCATGAAGTCGCTCACGCCACTTTGAGACATTCGGGGCAACGACTGACGGCCAACTTAGGGACTCAATTAGGAGTGCTTGTTCTTGGCCAAGTGCTCGCGCAAGAAGATTCTCAGGATAAGAGACTTATTTTGGCAGCCCTGGGATTGGGGGCTCAAGTGGGAGTGATATTGCCATTCAGCCGAGCTAATGAATCTGAAGCAGATGAGATTGGTCTTCGGTATATGGCAAGAGCGGGTTACGATCCGTACCAAGCGCCAAAAATATGGGAGAGATTTGGAGCTCAGGAAAAAGGGGGACCGGCATTGCTATCAACCCATCCCACTTCCGATTCAAGAAAGCAAAAACTTCAAGAGTTAATTCCCGAGGTTTTACCGGTTTATGAGAAGTCTCCTCAGTGGGGGGTTGGAGTTGATTTTACCCCTTAATTGTTTCCGTTGATTTAGATCCAGCAAAAGCTTTTAAAAAATCCATCGGCAGCGGGAAAATAATGGTGGAATTATGTTCGCTAGCGATTTCCTGCAGAGTTTGCAAATAACGTAACTGCAGCGCAGAGGGAGTGTTTTCAATAGCTCTCGCTGCTTCTACTAATTTTTCAGCGGACTGGGCTTCTCCTTGCGCATTAATTACTTTTGCCCGTCTTTGTCGTTCTGCTTCTGCTTGGGTCGCCATTGCCCTCTGCATTTCCTTAGGAAGGTCGACTTGTTTTATTTCTACTGCAGACACTTTAACCCCCCAGGGCTCGGTATGCTGATCGAGAATGGCTTTAATTCTCTGATTTAGGGTTTCTCTCTCTGAAAGTACTTCATCAAGATCGACTGAACCCAAAACTGATCGAAGTGTCGTTTGAGCATACTGAAAAGTGCTCTCCAAATAGCTTTCGACGTTCACGACGGCTTTCACTGGCTCAACAACTTTGAAAAGAATAACTGCATTCACCGAGACCGATACATTATCTTTGGTGACGACATCTTGGGGGGGGACATCCGTCGTAATCACTCGAAGCCCTACACGAACCATACGGTCTAAGCCCGGAATAATAAAAACTAAGCCAGGCCCCTTTGCCCCTATTAATCTGCCCAAACGAAAAACAACTCCCCGCTCGTATTCCTGAAGGACTCTAAGGCCAGAGAGGACAATGAAACCAATAAATATAAGGAAAATAAATCCAGTGAATTCGAACATGCGTCCCTCGTTAAAATTTAAATTTTTCTTTTACCAGTTTCATATCTTCCCACACAAATTTTTTTGCGGGTGGGTTTCTGAGAAGGTAAGCCGGGTGATAAGTCGGCATTAACTCTATCTGAGGATTCCAGGCAACCGATTGAAAGCGTCCTCTTAGGTTCGCTAACGGAGTATCGGTTTGAGTAAGCACTCGGGTTGCAGTGAGGCCTAGCGCAACAATGACCTCTGGCTTTACTTGAGCAATTTGCGCTCGGAGAAACGGAAGACATTTTTCGATTTCTTCTTCTTCTGGAAGACGATTTGAGGGAGGGCGACACTTAACGATATTGGCAATGTAAACTTCATCACGAGTGAGTCCCATTGCTTCAATAATTTTGCTCAAGAGTTGCCCGGCTCTTCCAACGAACGGTAACCCTTGGTTGTCTTCATCTGCACCGGGACCTTCGCCCACAAACATGAGTCGTGCTTTTGGGTTTCCTGAGCCAAACACTATTTTGTTACGAGTGGTGCACAAAGGACATCGTTGGCACTCCCCCAACCATGATTCGACGTCAGACAAGCTTTTAAGATGAGGAGTTTGTTCAGCAGAAATTCGAGGGGAAGGTTTCTTTTGTTTACTTTTGACAGGAGCCACATCGACACCACTTTCTTTCCAGATGGACCAATATTCATCAAACTGCACCATGAGTTACTCCAAACGTGAACGCATCCTAGTTTACAAAATTCCATCCTGCAAAAGAAAGGGGATAGCGCGGTGCGCTAATTCGTTTTCCCTTTATGGGGCAAAAAGAGTAAACTGACTCTCATGAATCGTATTTGTGCTTTTGCCCTTTTAGTGATTGTTGCCTGTACGAGTAAGAGCCATTTTTATGAGCGCTTCTTGGAGAGTTCAACTTTGGCTGCTCCACCCATTCACGTGACCCCTGCCGATCCCGACCATTTTAGCTTTGCGATGGTGGGTGATACCCATGTGGGAGCTAATGATATGGCCCGTTTTACTCGAATCCTTCAAGCGGCCCAAGCCGAAGGCGACGAGTTTGTGATTCTTCTGGGGGATATTGTGGATCAGGGGGATGAACCGTCTGTGAATGCCGTTGTAAAAGCCATTGCCGATTTGGGGCTATCCCAGAAAGTTATTCCGCTGTTGGGAAATCACGATATTTTTTCCGAAGGCTGGAACGCCTACAAAGCCGCATGGGGGGCTTCCCATTACGTTGTTGATATTGGAAATAGTCGGTTTATCGCTTTGGATACAGCCGATGGGGTGATTGGAGAGGACCAAATGGAATGGCTGGACTCTCAACTCAGAAGAACATCGTTAACTCACAGTTTTTTACTAACTCATTACATGCCCGTAGTTCCCGGACAAAGGACTCATTTGCGCCTATCAAATGTAAACGAAGCTCAAAGGCTCATGAGAATGGCAAGCCGAGCGGGGGTGAGAGGATTGTTTGGAGGTCACTACCACAGTTATTGTACTGAAAATATTGATGGGGTGGATTACGTGGTGGCGGGTGGTGGAGGTGGACGGAGAATGGAGCCCATAACAGATTACTTTTTCATTCAAGTCAAAGTGGACGGGAACCAAGTGTCTTACCAATTGCGTCGGGTAGATTGATCAAGAGCCCATGTTCCATTGATAAGAGAGACAAAAAACCGTTCGATCAACTCGCCCAAAACCAAGAGATAACTGTTGGCGGGCTGTAGCCAACCAACGAGACAGTCCATCCGATTTGTAAATCAGTGAGACTTCAACATATGGATTGTTGATATTATAGGTTTCAGTTTCATCGATGGTAGACACTTTCGTGAGAAGTCGCCAACGTTGAAAAAGCTCAGCATCGAGCCCAATCTCAGTAGCAAAGTCGTGCTCCGAAAAAGAGCTTTCAAAAAAAACGGGGATTACGGTCGCGTTTCGTAGTTGTGCGAAACGGCGATACCAACCGACAGTCCCAAAACCAGTAATTCCCCAAAGTGAAGGAGTTTCCGCTCGTCCCCCAAATAATAAACCGGTCCTAGAAAAAGGTTCGGGGAGGTGAATCCGGTGGCTCAAGCGCGCCGACAAAGTAAGTCGGCTAAAAAGTTTAAACTCTGATTGATAGGCAAATGAAACAAACTCCCAATCCGATGAAGAGAAACCGAATTGAGTGGTTAATGAACCCCGCCAGCGTTCATTAAAGGCCGCTCGGTTTACAATCAACGGCCCCAGAGTGTCGCGGTAAGTATTTTCCGAAAAGTATTGAAAACCCGCTTGAGTGTCTGCAAAGAGTGTAAGAGAGAGACAAAAAGGTAAGAAAAGCCTAGCGATGGCGTTCCACATGAAATCCTCGGGCAACCAAAGTCTCGATAATTTCTTGAGTATGTGCCTCTCCTCGCGTTTCAATAACCGCTTCTACGGCAGCTTGACCCATTCGGTGACGAAGAACTGAGCGCTGATGGTGAATTTCAAGAATGTTAGCCCGTTTTTCGGCAAAGACTTGAGTAATTCCGTGGAGAACGCCCGGACGATCCCATATGGTTATGAGCAGACTGACGAGTCGGCCTTGATCAACAAGGCCTCTCCTTAAGACTGCGGAAAGCGCTGGCAAATCAATGTTGCCACCGCAGAGAACTGCTGTCACTTTCTTCTCCGGAATCAAACCCTCCAAAATAGCAGCAATCGGAAGTGCCCCGGCGCCTTCTACCACCATTTTTCCATGTTCAGCGAGAGCAGAGATAGCATGGGCAATTGATTCTTCAGACAATGAAAAAATATCATCGACATGGCGAGAAATATTGTCGAGCATGATTTGCTCGGTTCGCTTAGTTGCGACTCCTTCTGCCAAAGTGAATTCAACAGTTTCTTCCGTAGGATGTTTCTCTTTAATCGCTTTAAATGCAGCAGGCGCACTTTGAGCTGTTACCCCATAAATTTTTATTTTTGGATTGAGGGCTCTCAAAACAGTACCTACTCCCGTAATCAGTCCTCCGCCGCCCACAGAAATCAAAACTGCCTCAGTATCTTTGGATAACGAGTCTTTGAGCAGTTCAAGCCCCAGAGTCCCCTGGCCTGCTTGAACTAGAGGATCTTTAAAGGGATGGATAAAAAGACTGCCTCGTTGCTGACAAATCTTCATCGCATGTTCGTAGGACTCATCATAGAAATTGCCTACCAATTCAACTTTAGCACCCCAGTTTTGAGTGTTCTGAACTTTGATGCCAGGAGTAGCAACAGGCATCACGATAGTTGCGGAAATACCAAGCGCATGACAAATGCTTGCGACGCCTTGGGCATGATTTCCCGCGGAAGCTGCAACGACCCCTGCTTTTTTAGCTTGAGCCATTTGACTTAAAACACAGTTCGAGGCTCCTCGAAATTTAAATGAGCCAGTCTTCTGAAAAATCTCGCATTTCAGAATAATTTCTTTTCCCAGCTTTCGGTTCAGGTAATCGAAGGGAATACAGGGAGTGTTTCGAATGTAGGGAGCGGTTCTTTTTTCTGCTTCCTGAACGTCAGCTAAAGTGATGAATTTATCGGGGGTCATGACGAAAAAGTATAGGCGGTTCGATGAGAAAAGTAAAAAGCCGACGACCGGAATCGAACCGGTGACCTACGCATTACGAATGCGTTGCTCTACCAACTGAGCTACGTCGGCAACGAGGCTATTGTTTTAGCAGGTCCTGATGGGACGGTAAAGTGGGGTTAGGATAAAGGTCTTCGGTAGTGGCCCAGGGGGATGGGCGGGGTGACCGAGGAGGATACTCGGTGTTCTTGCGAGGAAGCTCGGGGTTCCAGCTGCTCTCCCACCCAATACAAAGGTCGTTTTTTAACTTCATCGTAGATTCGAGAAACATACTCTCCGAGAATTCCCAAGGACAAAAGTTGAATGCCACTGGCAAAAAACAGGAGTGACATCGTAGAAGCCCAGCCAGGGATCGCCCAATTGGTAAGGAGTTTAATCCCCACAATAACAACAGCCCCAGTTAATGAACCAAGCGAGCAAATTAACCCCAGGATTGATACGAGTCTAATAGGGGCAGAGGAAAAGCTCAGAAAAGCAGTGAGCGCCAATTGTATAAGCCCCGCAAAGCCAACGCGAGATTTGCCGTAAACCCGTTCGCCACGGGGCAAGGGAATGGCAGCAATTTCACCCGAGCAGGCTGCGACCAGTCCCGGAAAGTAACGATTCCGTTCTCGATGAGACTTCATTCGGTCTACAACGGATTTATCGAGAAGGGAATGTGTGCCAAAGTTAATAGGAGGAAGTGTCCGCGAAGTCTTTCGAAGTAAATAGTAAAAAGCGCGAAAAAGAAAGCCATGCTTTTCAGGGCGTTTGCCTCTCTCAACAACAACCGTTTTAGCTCCTTGTTGCCACTGGTAAAAAAGCGGAGCTAGGGCCGATGGTGGATCTTGAAGATCGGCATCCATGAAAAGGGCCACATCTCCTCGAAAGTGTTCCAAGCCGCAAGCTAAAGCTGCTGAGTGTCCAAAATTATGGAGAAGCTCCACCACTCGAATGTCAGTTCTTTGAGCATTGAGTGTCTTAAGGAGTTGAGTAGTTCCATCGGTTGAGCCGTCATTGATAAATAAATAACTAAAAGAAGCGTCATCTTGGAGACAAGTTTTTGCGTGATCCAATCCCTGAATCAGCATGGGCAGCGAATCCACTTCGTTATAAACCGGTATCACTGCTTCAATGTGAGGCTTAGTTGTCATGGGATTTTAGTAGTTGCGGACCTTAGTTAATTATAGCTGGGAAAGTGGCTTATTCGGAAATAACTTCTGACGTAACGGATCCATCAGCGAGTCGCGTTATGATTTTTGTGCCCGGCTTGAGTTCATTAACGCTTCGAATAATCGTGTGCTTGGTATCGGAAGTCAGAGAAAATCCCCGGGCAAGGACTTGCAAAGGAGACAAAGAGTGAAGCATCTGAATCCGATTTTCGATAGTCTTGCGTGAAAAGAGCAATTGCGTTTTCATCGTTTGAAAGAGCTTTTCTTTCATTTGTTTGAAGTTGTTTTGCAGTAATTTGATTTTTTCCCTCGGGTCGACCAAACGACTTGAAAGGTGAGTAAGATGAAGACGAACGTGGTCCAATGCTTTTTTGAAGTTGTTAACTAAACGCTGGGTTTGAAAGTTAACTATTTTCTCTAATTCATCTTTTTGAGGGACGACAATTTCAGCTGCAGCCGATGGAGTGGGCGCTCTGAGATCGGCCACAAAATCAGAAATCGTAACATCGATTTCATGTCCTACCGCCGAAATGATTGGGATGGGACATTGATAAATGGAACGCGCTACAATTTCTTCATTAAAAGGCCACAAGTCTTCAATCGAGCCTCCTCCTCGGCCAACAATCAGCACATCGATGGCTTCCGATGAACGTTCAGTATTCCACTTTTCAGCTAATTTAATAGCGGCAGCGATTTCTCCCGCAGCTTTATCCCCTTGAACATTCGCGGGAATAACTAAAATTCTCCGCTTGGGAAATCGTCTTGAGAGTACTTTTAAAATATCTTTAACGGCTGCTCCCGTAGGAGACGTGACAATGCCAATGGTTTTTGGAAGTTTAGGAAGAGGTTTCTTGTGTTTAGGGTCAAAGAGTCCCTCTTTGGCAAGCTTCATTTTCAATTGCTCAAACGCAAGTTGGAGGGCGCCAATTCCGACGGGTTCTAAGGTGTCTCCGATAATTTGGTATTCACCTCGAGGTTCGTAAACCGTGAGCTTTCCGTGAAAGAGGACTTCCATCCCATCTTGTAAATTAAATTTAAGCTTCGAGAGCGATCCCCTGAACAGGACTGCCTTAATTTGGGCTCCAGCATCTTTTAAGATGAAGTAGGCATGACCGGATACTGGTTTTCGAAAGTTACTGATTTCACCTTTGACCCAAACATCTCCAAAACTTCCTTCCAGTTGTCCTCGAACCCGTCTTGTGAGTTCAGAAACACTCGGAACGGATTGCCGCCAATCAGTGGTAGCTGTGGGCTCCAGTGGCAGCAGAAGCTGGGGCAGTTCAGTAGCTTGTTCTTTTTTGTCAATCACTCGGGCGATAATCCTAAAACGGCTTTAAAATAACAAGTAAAACAATCCCAATCATCAAAAGTGTTGGAATTTCATTGAGAAAGCGGAACGTCTTTGAACTAATTTTACATTGGGAACGAGCAAAGTCTTTAAGGATTCGTCCGGACCAATGTGTGACTCCCATCAAAAATAGCACTAGAACCACTTTCAGCCTAAACCAGTGAGTTTCAAGTAAGTAAGGTTGTAGGTAAACCATCCCGATGCCTAACAAAAAAGCAACAACCATGGCTGGGAGAGTAATAATTTGATAGAGCTTTCTCTCCATCACCATGAAGCGTTCCTTAACTGCATCTAGATTTTCCTGAGCATGGTAAACAAAAAGGCGAAACAAGTAGAGAATACCCGCCATCCACGAAATAATTGCAATCACATGGAGAGCGAGGAGAACCCTATAGAGGGAAATCATGGTTTTCTCTCGGAATCCGGGCCTGAAGTTTTTGTAACAGAAATTCTACTTCGTATTTTCGGGAGGGATGAATTCGAATAGCTTCTGAGACTTTGTCATAAGCGTAGAGGACTGTCGCATGGTCTCGTCCAAACTGTTTTCCTATTTCTTCAAGTGAAAGCACAGTGAAACGCCGGCCTAAATACATGGCAACTTGTCGCGCCCAAACAATCAGCCCTTTTCGGGACTTGGAAATCAAGTCACTTTTAGAAATACCAAAGCTGTGCTCTACCATTGCGATAATTTCAGTAAGCGAAATAGCGGCTTGTGGAGCCTCGAAGTTGAGTCCTTCTTTTGCCAGAAAAGTTGCGTCGAGAGCTTTTTTCTCGATCCTGGATTGCAAATGAAGTCTTAGGAAGACTCCCAAAAGTTCGCGAACGTCTTTGTGTCCTTGATCTGCGAGAACCCTCAGAACCGTTTCTTCCACAGAAATTTGGTTTTGCTGAGCTAAAAGAGACAGAAGCGCCAATTTTTCATTGTAAGAAGGGGGCTTTATTTCAGCCGAAACTCCTGAAAGTAGACGAGAGCGAAGAGGTTCTAAAAAATCAGTCAGTTTGGATACTGGGATGGAAGATGTGAAAACAACCCTTCCTCCTCTGGATAGAATTTCATTGTAAATATGCAGGAGGGCTTCTTGAGTAGCTTTTTTGCCCGCGAGTCCCTGCAAGTCATCGAACAGTAAAATATCTACTTGGTCACGATAGAAGCGTTGGTAGTTTGGACCGTTCTTATCATTCCAAGTTCGAAACATTTCGTTAGTGAATTTTTCTGCGTGCGTGTAACGAACTTTTAACTGGGGTGAATTTTTTATGATCTCTTTTCCTAGGGTAGCTAATAAGTGTGTTTTACCCATTCCAATGCCGGCCACCAGAACCAGAGGATTCAGAGATGCACTTGATTTTTGGGCAAACAACCCCGAATACTGAAAACAAAGCCGGTTAAAATCCAACTCAAAAAATTCTCCAGCAAATTGGGGAATTTGCGGAGAAAAAATATCGAATTCTTCTGAAGCGGGTTCCGTTCTGGGAGCTGAATGCCCGCCCTCAACTACTCTGAGAGTGGGTTTAGGCGGCGCTATCACTGGGAGAGGAACTGAGGTCGCTGCTTCCATATTTTGATCTTCAACCAATACTTCAAATTCCAGCTGCAGAGGATTTCCAAAGTTTTGCTGAATGGCTCGATGGAGTTGCTCTCGATAATAAGTGCTAATCCAATCCTGATGAAAAAGAGTGGGAACTCCTAAATAGATTGTTTCTCCTTCTTGTCGAAGGAAAGACAACTGCTTGAACCACCGCTGAAATTGCGGAGCAGGAACTTCGTCCTGAATTGTTTTAAGTGTAGATTCCCAGTGTTGCACAGATTTCACGCGAAAAGAGCAGTTATATCTGACTAGGAAGTTTGTCGGCAAAGAGGGGGTTTTTTAAAAAAAAAGGAAAACCCATTAAAAAAATCCACAGGCCTAAGTATTTAATAATATGGATATTGACTCGATAAGTTGCTGTTTTTGTTCTTTGAGCATTGGGGGAAGGCAAAAGTAAGCAAAAAAAATCATAATAACAATTGGTTACAGATTTATTCCACAGGCTGTGAAGAGTTTCTTAAGTCGTTTTTTTAGCGTTTTTTACCTGTTTTTGCTGTTTTTTTAACTTTTAATTTTTTTGGGGAAGAATTGTGGATTTTGTGAGCCTCTACTCGGCCCGATAAAAATCCGTAGAGGATTTCAGCGGCAGCTAGGGCTGTTTTCCCTGAGGGATCGAGATTTGGAGCGACTTCTGCGATTTCAAAATACCGTACTTTTCTTTCCCTTCCAGCAGCTAATGCCATTTCAAATAACTCTCTGATGGAGAAGCCCACTGCAGGTGCGGCACTGGTACCGGTAACTTCATAGCAGGAATCCATATCCAGTGTGATTCCAATCGTATTGGATTCACGGGCAAGTGTGTTTAATTGATTTTGAAAAACTTGAGCGGTTGGAACAGCCTGGGATCTTAAATGTTCCAAAGGCAAAAGCCGAACTCCCAAGCTTTGGCAATACTCATAGTGAACCAGGGAGTTTCGGTTCTCACGACATCCAAATTCTACAAAACGCTGAGGCTGAAGGACCTGTCGCTCTAAAAGTTGTCTAAAAGGAGTCCCGCTGTGGGGCTTGCCACTTTCCAACTCTCTCACATCTAAGTGCGGATCAATATTGATCAAAGCAAAAGTTTCTTGTCGATTACGTTCTAAACACCCGTCCATGAACCCCGAAAAAGCGGGAGCAGCGAAATCATGTCCCCCTCCTAATACAATTACTGTGTGCGCAATTTGCGTCAGCATTTTTGAGGCCTCGAAAGCCTGTTGATGGGTTTTTAAAATATCAGAAGTGACATCGATATCTCCTGCATCGACCAGTTGAAAATCATTCCAGTGAGTATTCATAGGCAAAGTCATTTTGTAGAATGCTCTGCGGATTTCTTGAGGGCCTTGGCTTGCTCCTCCCCGTCCGCGATTGAGAACAACTCCAGTATCATCGGGACATCCAAAAATAACCGTGTGTGGTGTAGCTTGAGCGGCGGGTCCAGGCAGTTCAGTTTGAACCCACTGACCGAGACGAAGATCGCCGGGTCTTCCGGCAAAGAGAAGTTGTTCAGAGACAGGTATGAGCATAGCGTTATAGTTCTCCCTGAGACCGATCATTAAAACAGTTATAATTAAAACATGAAACTAAACCACAAAGCAGTTCAAAATCTTAAATTTCTCATCTGTCTCTTTTACTTTTCGGTGCCTCTCTGGGCCCTTGCTTTAGGGTGGGCAAATTGGGATTGGGGGGTGCGTGCATTGCGATCAGCGCCAGTGCTGAACTGTTTGGTACAAGGAATTTTGCTATGGGTTTTTGTGGGCTTTTTTTTGATTCAGCCCCTAGTTAAGTGGGTCTGGATAGATGTAGGAAAGCGTTACAGTCGGTTCCAAGCTATCAGTTTTTCTACGGTATTGTTGTCGTTACCTCTCATTTCGATGTGTTATTGGTTGGGGGATGTACGCACTTTTGAAAATGCTCGAGAAGTGGCTGTCACGATTATCCCAGCAGTGCTTTTGTCTACGCTCATTTACGATCAAACTCGTAGCGCACTCCAATGGTCTTTATCCCTGTTTTTCATGGTGTTCTTCTACTTGTTTTTAATCAATGAAATTTTGGGCCCTTTCCAAACTTATTTTTATCTACTAGCCCACGACCATCGATTTGAGACGCTTCGAGCTTTGGTGCCTGGTTTTACCCTAGCAGCTTTCTATAGACTTTATTACGTACCGGAGGGCAACTCGTTGTCATGGATAAATACGGTACATCATTCTTGGAAAAGGGGAAGCTTCGCGAAGGTGCTCAAGTCCGCAGATCCAGGACAAAGTACGCTCGAGACCGAGCCCGAATCCTGAATGCGGAACCGAGCCGTATCGTCTTAGGTCCAAATACCAGGCAAAATTTTCCTCTTTGAGACCGTGCTCTTTGATCCTTGATTGCAGTACTTCGATGCTTTCTTCTCTTTGTCCACCGCCAATGATTTCACCGTATCCTTCCGGCGCTAAACAATCCATCCCTAAAGCAAGTTTGGGGTTGGCAGGATCTGATTTCATATAAAAGGCTTTAATTTGGGCGGGAAAACGGTGCACAAAAACAGGTTTATCAAACTGTTCTGCAAGCGCTGTTTCTTCAGGAGCGCCAAAGTCAGTGCCCCACTCACAAGCAATACCAGCCTCATTTAATCTTTTAATCGCTTCGTCATAAGAAATGCGTGGAAAAGGAGCTTTAACGTTTTGTAATTTAGTGGTGTCTCGTTCCAGTATTTTAAACTCGTTCGCACATTCTTTGAGAACATACTGAACGCAGTATTCAAGAAAACGCTCCGCAAGCACCATGTTGTCATTCAGATCGTTGAAAGCCACTTCAGGCTCTATCATCCAAAATTCAGTGAGGTGTCTTCGAGTCTTGCTTTTCTCTGCTCTGAAAGTCGGACCAAAACAATAGGTTTTTCCAAAAGCCATGGCGGTAGCTTCCCCATAGAGTTGTCCGCTTTGTGATAAATACGCTTTTTGTCCAAAATACTCAGTTTCAAAAAGGGTGGTAGTGCCCTCGCATGCTGCTGGCGTGAAGATCGGGGTGTCCACTAGAGTAAAACCCTCGTGATCGAAGAAGTCTCTGACTGCTTTTATAAAGCGATCTCGAATACGCAAAATGGCGTGTGGTTTCCGACTTCGGAGCCATAAATGGCGATGAGACAATAAAAAGTCAGGTCCGTGCTCTTTCGGACCAATCGGGTAATCAATCGCAACCTGAATGATGTTGAGCGACTGACCATCAAGCTCAACACCTCCTTCACCTCGAGGCTCTGCTTTTACTTTGCCTACGACAATCAGGGAGGTTTCCTGGGTGAGAGTGTCTAATTTGTTAAAAGACTCTTCATCCACTGACCCTTTAAACCATACTACTTGTACAACTCCAGAACCATCCCGCATCTGGAGAAAACGAAGCTTCCCAGAGCTCCGAAGATTGTAGACCCATCCTCTTAGCTCAACAGTTTGACCAATTTGGTTTTTGAGGTCGCGAATCGTGGTGCGGATAGGAGCCATAATTAAGCTTTCGCTTTTGCGATTCTAGGAGCTGCTTGACCTTCTCTTTTTGCCATGAATTTAGCAACGTAGATGGTAAAAGGAGAAGCAATGTAAACCGTAGAATAAATACCAACGAAGATCCCGAATGTCATAGCCATCGCAAAACTTTGGATTTCTCCTTTACAAAAAATAGCAATGGGGACCACCGACAAGAGGGTGAGTACAGCAGTAAGAATAGTTCTCGAAAGCGTTAAGTTGATCGCTTTATTAATCGTTTCCGGTAGCGGAAGTTCGTTTCCGCCCAGTTTGTACATTTCTCTTACTCGGTCATAAATAACAATAGTGTCATTCACGCTATAACCCGCAATCGTCAACAAAGCCGCGATAGCTGTAATAGTAAACTCTCTTCCGGTAATGAGATAAAACCCTGTAGCCATCACGAGATCGTGAACCATCGCTATAGTCGCACCAGGCGCAAAGCGAAAATCAAAGCGGAGCCAAATATAAACTGTGATGAGAATAATTGAATAAAGAAGGGAAAGGAGTGCCGCTTTCTTAAGGTCAGCTCCTACTTTAGGCCCGACCACATCCACGCTCATAATTTGAACTTGGTTTCCCAGCTTTTGAGTAAGTCGTTGGTTGAGCGGATTACTGGCATCCGTGTCTTTGGTTCCGTGTCGTCGAGCAGTAATCAGATAATCGGTGTTATCAGTGCCCAGGGCTACCACAGAGGCTTCGTCTTCCCCTAGCTCTGTGATGAGGCTACGCACTTCTTCGGCCGTTTTAGCCGGGGTGAATTTGGCCTGGATAACGGCTCCTCCCGTAAAATCGACTCCGTAATTAAGGCCTCGAGTGCTGGTGCCCCAAATAACAAAACCAAGAGCGAGGAGTGAAAACACGAAGAAGTATTTAAACTTCCCAATAAAGTCGATATTCGTTTGATTCGGGATGAGATTAAAGAATTTCATAATGGTCCTATAAGCCGACAGTTTGTTTGTTTCGAGAGACAACAAAGTAATCGTAGATTACTCGAGTGACAAAAACGGATGTGTATAAAGACGCGACTAGCCCAATGAGCAAAGTAACAGCGAAGCCACGGATAGGACCGTAGCCAAAGCTCAGAAGAACAATGCCAGCAATAATGGTAGTGATGTGCGCATCAAAAATCGCAGTAAAAGCTCGGGAGTAACCTTGAGAAATAGCGTAAATTAGGTTTTTTCCGTGCAAGATTTCTTCTCGCATATGTTCAAAAATAAGAACATTTGCATCCACGGCCATTCCCAGTGTCAATGTGATCCCAGCCAAACCTGGAAGTGTTAAGGTTCCTTCAAAAGCCGCCATAATGGAGACAATAAAGACACCGTTCAAGATGAGAGCGATGGTGGCAATGAGTCCAGAAGTTCTGTAATAGATAGCCATAAAAACGAATACGAAAAGAAGCCCCATCAGCAAAGAAATGGTTCCCGCTCTAATGGCGTCTGCCCCAAGTGAGGGACCGACTACTCGTTCTTCTAAGAACTGGAGTTTTGCTGGAAGAGCACCCGAGCGCAACACCAGCGATGTGTCTTTTGCCTCTTTGAGAAGTTCGTCAGTTGATTTGCCAGAGGAACCCATTTCAATTCTCGCATTGCCACCTCCGATTTTTTCTCGGATACGTGGTGCGGAATGAACGTTACTGTCCAGGACAATGGCCATGAACTTTCCTACGTTGGCCCCTGTGGCTTTTTCAAATTTTGTGGCGCCCACTGGGGTCAATTGAAAAGTTACTTCCGGTAAATTGGTTTGTGGGTCGTACGTATATCGAGCGTCCTGGAGGTCTTCGCCTGTCACCAAGGATTCTCTTTCTAACAAGTAGGGAATGTACTCAGCCTCACGAGTATTGATATTTGTTTTCTTTTGAAAAAGAACTTCAGTTCCTGAAGGTAGCTTTCCACTGAGCCACTGATTTAATTCCCGTAGGTGCTTGGTGATAGGGGAGATGTTGTCAGTAACAATCTTCTTCTCTTGTTTGAATTCCGTTACCCATTTCTGGAGTTGTTCAGGTTTTGCTTGAGGATCGGTAGCTTCTGGGCCGGAGCGAACAATCTGAAAAGAGAGCTTGGCCGTTCTCGAAATGATGTCTTTCAGACGTCCAGGTTCCTGAATTCCAGGAAACTGAACCATGATTTTGTCTTCTCCCTGGCGAGTGATAATAGGTTCCGCTATTCCAAATTCGTCAATACGGTTCCTCAGAGTTTCTAAAGATTGCTCAACAGCTCGATTATTTACTTCGGCTTCATAAACCAAATTCATCTTGAGACGGGCTTCATTGCCTGATTGGCCTTCATAATCAATTACCTGTCCAAACCGCTCTCCGATAAGTTTGTCTGCCTTCTTCCATTGCTCTTCTGTGGTGAACTTGGCAAGAATGCGATTGCTCGCAGAAGTGTCTAATGTAATGCCGTCGATTTTTTCGCTCTCAAGCAGGTTCTTAATGTCATTTTTAAGCTTAGCAGCAGCGTCTCGATGGACTTCGTCAAAATCAATTCCAAGCACCAAGTGAAGACCGCCCATTAAATCGAGGCCCAATTTGATGGTTTCAGAGGGCAAATAAGAGAAGTACCAAGGATCCTCCGGCCGCACTATTTTGGGAATGCTTTTCCCCGTGGAAAACTTAATCCAGGTGGGAATCAACAAATACATTGAGAACAAAACGGTGGCAAAAACGGTGAAAATCCTAGGTCGCAATCCCTTCATGCTGCTATCTCCAATGGTGATGTCTTTAGGTGCTTAAGCAGTTACTTCTTTGGTACCTGCTGTTTTTGTTTCTTTCAAGCTTGCGGCATTTTCCGCAATATGGCTCTTCAAAATTTTTAACTGAACATTTTCATCCACTTCAAGAGTAACAAACTTTTCGCTGACCGTTTTTATCGTTCCAATGATGCCAGACTGAGTAATAACCATGTCCCCTCGCTTCATCTCAGACAGAAACTTTTGGAGCTCCTTTTGTTTGCGTTGTTGGGGCCTGAGAATAAGGAAGTAAAACACGCCAAAAATCATGAGAAGGGGGATAAAGGGTGTTACGCCTTCTCGAGGCGTGGGGGGCGTAGCATCTGCCCAAGCACCCGACGTGATCACCATTGATAACAATCCCACAAACACCTTCATGATTACTCCTTCGTAACTTCCATTTCGGAACGTTCAAATTTATCCGGGTACGCTTGAGTTAATTGACCGATATGAGCTTGATAAAAAGCTTCAAAACGGTCGGACCGAAGCGAATCTCGGATCTCCTTCAGAAAGTGGTGATAATAGTAAAGATTATGTGTGGTTGCAAGGCGACATCCAAGTATTTCCTTAACTTGGAAGAGATGCCGTAAATAGGCTCTGGAATAATGACGGCAACAATCGCAGAGGCAGTTTTCATCAATGGGCCGTTTATCCAGTTTGTATTCAGAGTTTCGAATGTTTAGCAGACCGTTGGGGGTAAAAAAGCCGCCATTTCTTGCATTCCGAGTAGGTAGAACGCAGTCAAATTGATCGATTCCGCATCGAACCGCTTCTAAAATGTCGCGGGGGGTACCCACTCCCATCAAATAATGGGGGAGATGCTTCGGAAGCAAGGGGGCTAACCCTTCGAGAATATGCACCATTTCTTTGTGCGGCTCCCCTACACTTAGGCCCCCGATGGCTAGTCCATCCATGGGAAGGGGAAGAGTAAGCTCAAGCGACTGTTTTCGAAAGGCGAGTGAGGTGCCCCCTTGAAGAATCGCATAGATTTTTTGCCCGGACTTTCTAGGGACGTCAAAAAAGCGTCTGGCCCAAGCAGCGCTTCGTTTAACTGCTTGCTCAACAGTACGGTCGTCTGATGGTAGAGAAACGCATTCATCGAGCACCATAGCGATGTCAGAGCCAATCACTTGCTGGATTTTAGCGCTGATCTCGGGACTCAAAAAAATCTCATCTCCGTTGAGTGGTGACTTGAATTTAACCCCTTCGTCGGTGATTCGACGTAAAGCTCCCAAACTAAACACTTGAAACCCCCCACTGTCGGTTAACAGAGGGCCTGACCAATTCATAAAGGAATGAAGACCGCCAAAATGTTCCAAAAGCTCCAGTCCAGGACGTAAATAAAGATGATAAGTGTTCCCGAGGAGGATCTGAGTTCCTAGTTTTTGAAGTTCGTCGGGGGTTTGAGTTTTTACTACTCCATAGGTTCCCACCGGCATAAAAACGGGAGTCTCAACCAAGCCATGGCTTAATTGCAGTTGGGCCAATCGAGCATGACCAGCTGTTTTCAAAATCGTAAAGTGTGACATTCAGTCTCTTTCCTATTGTAAATTCTAGAAATTGGCAAAAAGTGCTCAACAAACAAATGTGGTAGGATATTTTAGATACGTAGATGAGCCTACCCAATAAAATTCTGCCCGTTCCAGCAGCTAATGCTGCCATTCTCAACGATCGGGGTGAGATTCTGCTTACGAGGAGAGCGCCCGGGATCCGAGAACCCGGAAAATGGTGCCTTCCTGGAGGACATGTGGAGCCTGGAGAAAAATGGTGGAATGCCGTTTGTAGAGAAGTGAAAGAAGAAACAGGTCTAACGGTTCTGGCAGGGGAGTTGTTGGGAATTTATTCCGACCCAGAGCTGACTATCACGCCCATCCCTTATTATGGGGATTGGCACGGACAGTTTTTAGCAGCCACGTTTATTATTCATCGATTTTCAGGCGATGTAATCCCCAATGAGGAAGTCGACTTGTGGGGGTGGTATCGTCCTGGAAATCTTCCTCAGCCGATGCTTCGCTCTCACCCGGTTCGTATCCAAGATGCTTTTCGATACCAGGGAGTCCCCTTTGTCCGATAATCATCGAAAATTTCCTGAAGTGAGAGTTTATTTACTGGTCAGACAAGCCTCAGAGGAAATTGCTGTGTGGAACCAAGAGAATCATTGGACTTTGCCGTACTGGCGCTTAACCGGAGGCCAAAGTTGGAGCCAAGTTCTTGCTCTGGGACTCAAACAGTTGGAATTAAGCGTGTGTCAAACTCGTCTCTTAGGTGTTTTTTCCGGGGCTCAGGTTGAAGCAGGCCAAGTCTCTGCGATTTTTCTGGGCGAAAATGAAGGCGATTCGTTGCCCAAGTCTCTGCAGTGGGCTGACCCCCGTAACCCATCTTCTCCATTAGATACGTTAAGTATTGAAATCATAGAGCAATACCTTGCCCATCCCCAAAAATTCTGGATAGATTGACAACGATAACGCGAAGCATTAGAACCGGTCTGTGGCTTGAGGCTTTACCCAAAAAAGTTTCAAGTGCTTCCTAAAAAATAAAGAGGAGATTATGAAAAAAATTCTAGCGGGATCACTTTTTTTATCCGTTCTGGGGTTCGCGGGAACTGCAGATTTGGTTCAGGAGCAAACAGTTATTCGACACTTTACCGAAGTTGTGGAAACCCCTGCACCTGTTCGAGAAAAAATCCAAACCAGTCATGCTTGGAGATTGCAGGGAAATGACGGGCTGGGTTCGGTAGAATTGTCGAAAGAACTAGATGGAGTGGGTGTACTCCTCGATAAATTTGTAAATTTAGGAAAAAAAATGTGGGCGGTTCTTGAAAATGGTAAACCTGCCGTGAACGTGAAATATCAATACGCTAATGCGCTGCCAGCTGGAGTAGCAAGAGCAGACCAGTTAGAAAACTTTTCCCCCTTACAGTTTCGATCCGTGCGGCATTACGGGGTCAATTTGTACGGAGTCACTGTGTATGATGTTACCTACACTTTAGTTCATCGCTTCGGTGGCCAATTCGAAGGTCGAGGCGCTTACTTGGAAAATGTAACTGTCCTTCCGCAGAACGTAAATGTGTTGTGGGGATATCGAGTTGATTTAAATGTTGAGCACGTGAGCACTGTTAACACTGGAACACGAGAAAATCCCGTTGCAAGCATGGCTCTTGAGACCACTTTGAATGTGAGCACGGTCATGCAAGAGTCTCGAGTGAAGAATCTTCATGAGTTTCGCGGTGACAGAGCCGAAGTGAATTCTACTGAGATTCAGTAGGGAGTTTGAGAGGGGCTGTGGCGTTTGAAAGCCAAGCGAACAATCGCTCCCGCTACAGCTCCTAACATTAGACCTGCGAATTGTGCCCACTGGAATCTTCTCAGAGACCATTCGATTGGGCCCTTACAGTTAAAAAGAGTATCCACTGGGGGAGTAAACCACCAAGAAATCAAAGTGGGGCCCAGCCATGTGATCAACGTGACACATACCACTGCTCCCGAAAGCGACCACCAAAAAGTCTTCATTGTGTTTGCTCCTAAAAAATTTAAAAGGGAAAGTTCGGAAATAAGCCGGATTCTGTTGAAGACATTCATCTCCGACAATCATTCCTCTAGCTAAATGGTTGCCCATTCAGTCAAGCAGTCTACCTGGAAGTTACCAAGCGAGTCACTTGGGGCGAAAAACAGAAGTTTTTCACTCACTTCACGATTTGACCTTGCACCCCGTAGAGCTTGCCGGTTTTCACTACAGCGGCTCGAAATGAATCATTTCATCCTGTTTACTTTGCCAAGGTAAGCAGTCTGGCCTAGTGGCCAAGCCCTGTACATCCTTTCTGTTGCGCTGGTCCGCAGCTTACGCTGGACGGGTGTTACCCGCTACGGTGCTCTTTGGTGTCCGGACTTTCCTCCTTCAGGGAGTTCCCTAAGGCGATTGTCATCCGAACTTTCCCCATCCGGTTATAAACTAAGTCACTTTGGGATTCCAGTGAGAAAACTCCTAGACGATCTCGGCTTCGCGAGGGAAAATCCAACTAACCTTTGAAGAGGATGGGGACGCTGGCAACACTTTATCAATTTCCGTACCGAACTGTGGCTGAAATCAGTCTTTCTAGCCTGATTCGAAACTTAGCTACGGTAAGAGCCGTTTCGAAAAAGGAAGTTATTCCCATTGTGAAAGCAGATGCTTATGGACATGGAATGCTTCCGGTTGCTAAGGCGTTAGTCGTTCGAGGAAGTTGTCATACTCTTGCGGTCGCGACTCTCGAAGAAGCTATTGAGTTACGAAAAAAAATCCCCTATGCCATTTCTATTATCGTTTTGTCGGGCTATTGGCCCCACCAAGCTGAAGCCTTTGTGAAATTTAGGCTAGTTCCAATAATTCATTCGCTTAATCATTTGAAGAGTCTTCAATTGCGTAAAACGGTTCCTGATATTCACCTGAAAGTTGATACTGGGATGAATAGGCTCGGTATCCGGATGGAAGAACTCCCGGAAGCGATTCAAGTGTTAAAGAAAATGGGCGTAAAGTTGTCGGGGTTGGGTACGCACTTTGCGGAAAGTGACAAAAGCACATCATCATTTACTGATGACCAAATTAAGTGTTTTCAAATAGCTTATAGTGAGCTCCAAATGCAGAAGCTGCTCCACACGGACGCGAAGATTCACGTGGCCAATTCATCGGCTATTTTCAGAGGTAAATTGGGTCCTTCGGTTGCAGTTAGACCCGGCTTATCTCTGTTTGGAATTTCGCCAAATCCACACTTAAAAGGTTCGGGTGACTTAATCCCCATTCTTTCTTGGAAAGCACGAGTTGTAACCAGTAAGCCAATAAAAAAAGGTGAGTCGGTGGGTTATGGAAGAACTTACCGAGCGAAAAAAACTGAACGCATTTCCATAGTATCAATCGGATATGCTGACGGGTATCCCCGATCCCTTTCTAATGTAGGCATGGTTCTTCTCCATGGCAAGAAAGTCCCTGTGAGAGGACGAGTTTCAATGGATTTGATTGCTGTCGACTCAACTGGGCTGGATGTAAGAGATGGAAGCTCTGTCACGTTGATTGGCTCCGACAACCGGCATGAAATTTCGGCCTGGGATATGGCTGTTTGGGCCGATACCATTCCCTATGAAATCCTTTGTGGCATATCGGGTAGAGTACCTAGAATTTACTTGGATTGAGCTAAGTAAATCGCTTTTTGATTCACAGCTAATTGAACTAGCGTAATGTCGTCAGGAAGGTCTGACTGATTTTCTTTAAATCGACCAATCTGAGCTAATAACTCGTTTTGAAAAAGAAGAGGGTCATCTCCTTTGATACTAGATAAAGTTCTAGTCAGCCCTTCAGTTAACGATACTCCCAGGGATCTAAAAGGAGCTTCCAGTCCGTTTGTATTGAAGAAAAGGAGATCCCCTGGAAGAAGCTGAAGGTCGTAGTGGTGATACTGGTATTCTGGCTTTCCTCCCAGTGGTGGAGCTCCTGATGTGTCGAAAGAAATCAGGCGAGAATTTCGCCACAGAAATGGACTCAGTGGGCCTGCACTCGTGAATTGAAAAGTCAAATTGGTTCGGTCAAGAATGCCATAGATTAAGTCAAGTTCGGTTCCCTCTCTTTTATGTATTTTAGTCACTTCTTCGCTTAAGTGGGTCACCAAGCTGCTGGAAGTAGGAAATCTGTCTTTTAATTCCTCAATACGTAGCTTGAGAAGAACGCTAAGCAGTGCTGCGGCCAATCCATGACTTTTAGAATCTGCAATCAAGAACCCAAACCGTTTTTTATCTTCAAGTTCAAAAATGTCATAATAATCTCCTCCTAGGCCAGAAGCCGGCAAGTATTTGACGGCCAGCGAAACTCCAGGAATTGATGGAGAGATCTGTGGAGTGAGAGACTTTTGGATGGTTTCTGCTAATTCCAAATCTTTTTCAAATTGAGAAACCAACTGGCTGGTGGCTTGCGAAAGTTGTAATGTTTGTTGTGAAAGAAGTTGGTTTTGTTTCTCGAGCTCTAGCGTTTGTTCTTTAAGTTTATAGTGCTCCAAAATTACACCCAGGTTTTGGCAAAGAAAAAACTCTGCGTTGTCCTGTGGCAGAAGAAAAAAACGGAATGAGCTTTTACTTAATTCCTTCGCGAGCTCAGGGCTTTTTGTGAGCTTAGAATCCAAAAGAAAAATCACAAGTGTGGAATCGGTCGACGAAAGGGCTCTGGAAAAACTCCGGACCTCGTCTAAAGTGTTACAGGAGCAAACAATAAAGACTGAACGAGGATCGGCCTGCTTGGTTAATAAGCTAGGGTCATAGTGAATGGAGAAACCCAAAGAAGACAAGTGCTTCCTTGTTTGGAGAGAAGGAGTGATGCCGACGAAAACTATATTCAAGTGAATCTTCCTGAAGTTTTTGGGGGTGTCACATCATTTGCTTGAAGCGCTTGCTGAGGTTGAGAGGATTGTAGCGATGCAATTGTTCTCTTTAGACGATTGTTCTGAAGGTAGAGCCTCATGAGCTCAGCCAACGAGATGGTTGCCGAAAAAAACATTCCACAAAAACAGCTGGTGATGACTACAAAGCCCAGCGAAGTGGGGTGGGATTGCCAATTACCCAGAGTGACTACCACGTCATCTCGATTGGCCTCCACAAATTGTATTCCCAAGTAGGTCAGAACCATGAAAAGGAAAAACACAGGGATGATTTTTAAGCTGCTCATGAGAGTCTCCTGAAATAGGGTTCTAGTTGTTTGAAGCTTTCCTCTAGATGCTGCGGCATCGTTTTGATGTCCGCTAGGACCGGCATAAAATTTGTGTCTCCCAACCATCTAGGAACAATATGAAAATGAAGGTGTTCGCGGATTCCGGCGCCGCCAGCGGCTCCGAGATTCAGTCCAAAATTATAGCCTTCGGGTTGATAGACTTCTTTGAGGGCCTTCATGCAATGATTGCTTAAATCCATTAACTCTGCCAATTCCGATGCGTTGAGAGTATCAAAATCTGCAGTGTGCTTTAAAGGGACTACCATGAGGTGCCCGTTGTTATAGGGATATTTGTTGAGAATAACAAAACTGGTTTTACTCCGATGAAGGATCAAGTTTTTTGAATCCTGTTCCTCTTTCAAGAGATTGCAAAAAACACAGCCGGTTCGCATGACGTTTTCATCTTTCAAAAAGGTCATGCGCCAAGGCGCCCACAGTTGTTTAATAGGTGACATAGAGTTTCCCTCAAACTTATCGACGCACGTGAATGGACTCCTTAAGCTAAAAAAGAGACCGCTAACCATTGGAAATCACTGAAGTAAAACTGTTATCTGAGGAAAATGGGATTGTAGAACACATACGGCACCCATTTTCGGATGAGAAGCCAAAACTGCGAATGAGGCCTGACAAAAACCTCCGCACGGTAACTTCCACTGCGTCCGACGGGGAGTCTCAACACACTGGGCGCATTCACTACTTCTTTCTCAAGTTCCCCGTTCCGCCAAATTCGAATGTTTTTTGGGTACGAGAGAGTCTCGGGTGTTCGAACGACCAGAGAGCAGTTGCTGTCGCCAGGAGTGGGGATATCGCCACTGCGATAAATAGCATTTGGGCATTCTAAATAAAAATCATTTCCGTGAAATGGGTGAATAGCCTGGAAGACTAGAGCTAAACGAGCCTTTTTAATGCTTTCGTAAATCTGTTTTTTTCTCCCAGAATGGCTGTCAGCTAGAGGTTCTTTAAGAAAAACAATATTACTCCCGAGTCTGAAGATTTCTCGATAGGAGGGCCAAGAGATGTTGTTGAGTGGGGATTGAAATTTTGGTTTGAATTGAGAGGATAAAAGTCCAAAATGCCCCATATCGAGAGTGTTCATGTTGTCCCAGGTCTGGAAATCTTTTGGATAGGGTTGTATGAACCGGAGTGCAGAAGCGAATTGATTTAAAGGATAAAGTAAAGACATTCCCATGAATCCTAAAGGCGCATCAGAGAGTTGCCTCCAAAAAAGACTATCAAAGTTCACCACTTCTAAACCATCTGAAAACCTTTCGAGCTGCGTCCAAGGTTGTTTGACATGACTAGGGTGAGAAACGGAGACGAAAATAGGGGTTTCGGCGTTTTTCCCCAAAAAACGTTCGTAACCCAAACGCGAGATTTCCTTGTCTGAAAAAGAGCTAGCAGAGCTGTGAGAGAAAAAAATCAGCAATTGTCCCGACTGAGTAGTCGCCTCTAACTCTACGAAACTATCTATGCCACCCAAATCCCTGTCGAAATTTTGTTTCCGAGCCTCTGCAGTGGTTTTGTCGCCAAAAACAATGAATTGATGTCCTGCTTCTCGAGCGATTGCTGCGAGTTCGGGGATAGCCAAATACCCATCCGAATAATGAGAGTGTACGTTAATAAGTCCGGATACGTATTGAGATTTACTGATCTCAGGAGTGCGGGTGATGCGAGCAGGCAAAACACTGAATACTTCAACAAAGAAAAATAAAAGCAGTAAAGAAAAAATCAAATGCTTCATTTTGGGTTCTCTGGTTTAGTAAACTCCATCAGCGACCATTTTTCCAGTTCTTGGCCACGAACTTCTAATCGGAATTGCTCAATCAGCTTTTGTTTTTTGAAGCAGTTAAGATTGGAAGGAACTGGGTCGTCGGCTCCTTTCAGAAAAAGAAGGGCAGGTTGAGAACAGGGGTCTGCCGTTGCAATCAATGTGAACTGACTTTTCCGAGAGGCGTTAGCCAGTTGTTGTGCACGAGTAATTCCCAAAAATCTGAAGTAGGATGTCCATTGGTAACTTTGCAAATAAACTGGGAGCTGAGGCATCTCATATAGGCTAGACGAAATTTGCTTCGCCAGTTCCAGCTGGGATTTCATTCTAGAAAGTCGATCTTGATGCACAGGGATCCAGCGTATTGGTGTAGACAGGTGAATAAAGATTGCACCTGTCAAAGTGAGAGGTATTAGAAAGCTCACAAAGACAAATAAATTAGCCAAGGGTCGAAACGACGTTTGAGCAATCACGTGGTCAGCAAGAGGCCAAAAGCTTATATAAGTTACTAAGGCCCAATTGGTATCCACAAAATGGTGGGTACTTTTGTATAAAAAGAAAACAAAAGGCAAAAGGAAAAAGTAAGCTAGTGTGCGGAGTTTTGGGAGCCGACTATAATTTTTAAAGTGGAGCAAGAGCCAAGGAAACATAAGGAATGGAAGAGCACCCAGAATAAGAATTTGCCCTCCGAGAAATGTAAAAACAAATGTCCAGCTTACAGCGTTTTGTGTGTGTTCCCATTGGAACTTGATGGGCTCAAAATTAAAAGTTCGATTGAAAACGAGGACTGGACTAAATAAAACAAACGCGATGAACAAGTGAATGGCAAATCCTTTCACCCATGCTTTAAGGCGATAGCGACTAGCTAAAAGAAAAAACAGGCAAATGGGAGCCAATGCCATTGTGTATTTGCTGAGTAACCCCAGCCCGAGAAATAACCCTCCGATGAACCAAGCTCGATACCCAACTGGAGATTGTCGATAAACTCGAGTAAGGGGGTCGTCACCCCAGGTACTAAATCGCGTCTCGGTGGCTAAGGCCCATTGCAAATAACATAGCCAGAAAAATATCAAGGGAATGTCAGGCGTCATAATGACGGAGCCAAAAAGACTGAGTGGGGTCAGGAGCAGTAGCCCCAGGATAGTTTTATTAGGGCTAAGCTTTCCGAGTTGATAAAGAACAAAGAAATGAGTCAAGATTGCCGGGCATCGAATGCCTAAAATGCTGTGACCGAAAACACGAGTAGAAAGCGAAATGAGCCAGGCCACTAGGGGAGGATGGTCAAAATAGCTGAGTGAAAGTGTTTGAGACCATGTCCAGTAGTAGAGTTCATCTTCGGAAGGCGGAAGTGCCATCGCTAAAAAAAGATGAGCAATAAAGATCGAGACAAGCCCGACCAAATACCACTGATCAGATACTGCGATCGTCCAGTGAGAGGATGGGCTTCCTTGCTGCGCCCACTTCATCCACTTTTCCAACGAATGTTTTGGTTGGTGATTGTTCAAAAGTTTCCTTCTTCGCTTCAATTCGTTCCGCAATTTCTAAGAGCGCTTCTGCAAACTGGTCTAGTTCCTGCAGACTCTCTGTTTCAGTGGGCTCTATAAGCATTGCACCGCTTACCGTGAGCGGAAAGTACACGGTGGGTGGATGATAGCCATAGTCCATGAGGGCTTTAGCAATTTGAAGTGTTTTTACACCGTTGGCTTGGATCTGCTTAGAATCCGAAAGCACGCATTCATGGAAATGAGCTGTCTGAGTTCCGAGTTGATATTTCTTTTGTAAGCGTGCTCGTAAATAATTGGCATTGATTACCGCGTTTCGTGAGACTTGGCGAAGACCGTCGCTTCCATGATTCATAATGTAGGCCAGAGCTCGAACCATCACTCCAAAGTTTCCAAATGCACCTTTCACTTTGCCGATCGAATCTGGCAGGTATTCGAGTGTAAAACTATTTTCAGTTTTCCTAACTCGGGGATTGGGAAGAAAAGGCGCCAAATGGCTTCGACAAGCCACGGGACCAGAACCCGGGCCACCCCCGCCGTGAGGAGTAGAAAAAGTTTTGTGCAAATTGTATTGCATTACATCCACGCCCATATCGCCTGGTTTTGCAATGCCAAGAATGGCATTCATATTAGCGCCATCCATGCAGAGTTGAGCTCCTATTCCATGAAGTAGCTCGGCAATTTGAGAAATATTTTGTTCAAAGACCCCTAGGGTGTTGGGGTTCGTGGTCATGAGAGCTGCGATATCTCGTCCATGTTGTTTGATGGTCTCTTCGACGGATTCAACGGACATGTACCCTTGCGGACCTACTTTGATAGGTACTGCTTCATAGCCTGCTAAAATGCAGGAAGCCGGATTAGTGCCATGAGCGCTATCAGGTATGAGTACATATTTTCTGTGACTACCGTGTTTCTCATGAAACGCTCGAATCAAGGTAAGACCGGTAAACTCGCCTAAAGCGCCGGCTGCAGGTTGTACCGTACAAGCATCCAAACCCACTATTTTTGAAAGTGCATCCTCCAGATTGTAAATTAATTCCAAAGCCCCTTGGCAAAACTCTGGGGGAAGTTCAGGGTGAATGTCACAAAATCCGGGGAGCGAAGCGAGTTCTTCGTTAATTCTCGGATTGTATTTCATGGTACAAGACCCGAGCGGAAAAGTTCCCAAATCAATTGCATAGTTCCACGAAGATAAACGGGTGAAATGACGTACCACCTGGAGCTCAGAAACTTCCGGAAGAGCAGCTGGTTGTGTGCGTCGATATTTCACGGGACTTTTCAAAGGAACCTTCGGCGTTGGAATATCGAACCCAGCACGGCCTTCGGAAGACCGTTCAAAAATGGAGTCTTCTCTCAGCAAAATCCCAGTAGTGGCCGCATTTATCGGTTTCATGAGCTTAGGTTCTCCACAAGAAAATCAATATCTTTTTGAGTGTGTTTCGGATTAACGGTGACGAGGAGAGCGTTCTCAAATTCAGGACCAAATTTTTCACGCAGCCGAATGCCCGGCACTAGATTGTTTTCTAGACAACGCTTAAATCGTGATTCTAAATTGGGGACCTCAAAAGCACCTTCCCGATAATAACTGTCATGAGGAAATTTAAGGTGAATCTGTTTTCTTTGGAGCTGTTCGGTTAAATAGTTAAACAATGAGTAGTTGATTTTCCCTAGTTTTTGAAAGCCTTGTTTCCCAAGGAAGCTGAGATAAATTGTTGTTCGTAACGCGATCAAACCTTGATTGGTGCAGATGTTAGAAGTGGCTTTGTCTCGGCGAATATGTTGCTCTCGAGTAGATAGCGTTAAGGTGTAACATCGCTGTCCTCGGTTATCCTGAGTTTCCCCGACTAAGCGCCCAGGCATTTGTCTCAAGTATTCTCGTTTCGATGCAAAGAAGCCGACGTGGGGACCGCCAAATAACATCGGAGTTCCCAATTGGTGGGCTTCCCCTGTCACGATATCAGCGCCCAAGGTTCCTGGAGGTTCAAATAAAGCCAATGTGGAAAGATCTGGAACCGCGACGACCAACAGACAAGTTTTTGGAAGTAAGCTTTTTATGATGGCTAAATCTTCGAGTGAGCCAAAATAATTGGGAAAACTCACAATTAATGCGCAGGGATTCAGAGACTGTAGCTGTTGTGTGAGATGGTCCGTGTCTAAAAGTCCATTACTGTTAAAGGGCACTTCTTCAATAATGTTTTTTTGGCCCGATAGAAAGGTTTTGATAACGCTTCGATAGTCTCCGGACAGATTTGCTGCTACTAAAATATTCTGATTGGTCGAACTTAATCGTTGAGCCATGAGTGCCGCTTCGGCTGTGGCGGTGGGGCCGTCGTACATAGAAGCATTAGCAATAGGCATCCCCGTTATTCGAGTCATTAAGGTTTGAAATTCAAAGATAGCCTGGAGAGTTCCCTGGCTGATTTCAGGCTGATAGGGAGTGTAGCAAGTAAGAAATTCTCCTCGGAGCGCAAGCTGATTCACGATGGCGGGAATGATGTTGTCGTAGATTCCGCCGCCTAAGAAATGCAACGTCGAGGATTCACTCCGGTTTTTATTGGCTAGATCAGTGAAGTAACGACGCAATTCATGCTCGGTAAGCCCTGTTCTGAGATTTGAATGTTCAGCTCCAAAATCTAAACGAAACGATGCGTTTTCTCTGATCTTAGGCGGAATAGTGGCGACAAGATCATCAAAAGACTGTACCCCGATGGTTTTGAATGCTGTTTGTTCTTCGGCTTGGGTGAGGGGGAGTGAGGGCACGTTTTATCCCTTTTCTTCAATGTACTCTTTGTAAGCAGCAGCTTCCATGAGGTCTTCCGTGTCAGAGATATCTTTGACTTCTACTTTAACCATCCAACCGTCAGTGTAGGGATCTTGGTTTACCAATTCCGGGGCCTCTAAAAGAGGCTGATTCACTTCCACTACTCGACCCGTCACTGGGGAATAAAGGTCACTCACCGCTTTGACTGATTCAACCACTCCAAAAGGGTCATTTTTGGTAATGTTTTCTCCTTCTTTGGGGAGTTGAATATAAGTAACATCTCCCAGAGATTCTTGAGCAAAGTCAGTGATTCCGATGGTTGCAATGTTGTCTTCCATGAGAACCCATTCATGTTCCTTAGTGTAATGAAGTCCATTGGGAACTGAAGCCATAATCACCTCAAAAAAATATTACTATTACAGTAATAAATTAGAGGGGTTAGTCAATCTTAATTTAGACAGGAAGTTACTGCTGCATCTGAATGAGAGCCTCTTTGGATGAGGGACCCGTTAAAAATTCAATCAGAGCAGATTTTTCACCCGCGGAGAGCCGTTTGTTGCGAGGCATACTACCGCTTCTCACTAGGTCAGCAGCCATTTGAAAATCGGTAATAGGGGTGCCGTCTTTTACATGGCAATCCACGCAGTTGGTTCTAAAAATAGCGGTGGCAACTTGGTTTAAATTTCCCTGCGGAGTCGGAGTGGGGGCAGAGCTCGCAGTTGGACCGGCCGGATGAGGAGTAGCCCCAGATGCGCTTGGGGTAGGCTTCGGAGCTTGTTTACTGGTTAAGTTCACAATCTCTGGGGTCCCAGCTTCTAATCGTCGGGGAGACAAGGCCCAATTATTCAACTTGGCTTTATTCTTTTGCAAATAATCTCCGAAAGCCTTTGCATGTTCTTGAGGCGAGGAAGCAACATAAACTCTCCGAAATCTTCCATTGGGGTCCGTAAAGTCATGATATTTGTTTCCTTGGTCATCTTTCCACACCAGAGCCTCAGCGCTATCCTCAAACAATTTCTCTCCGCCTGATTCACGTTGACCACTAAGGAAAGTCGTGAACGATTTCATGTCCAAATTATCGCGAAGCCATTTTTTTGCGTCTTTATTTCCGTTTTTAGCTTCATCAATTTTGCTGAGAATATCTTTGTTTTTGTTATTTACAGATTTTTGAGCAGTTAAAAACTCTTGCTTAAACCGTTCAAAAGCTTTTTCATCTTTAGCTAGCGGTAATGATTCAGCTCCGGGAGTTTCTCCTCGCAAAATCATGGCCAGCCACTCAGAGCGCTCTGCCAAAGTTAGTAATCGGGCATCTCTATCTTTGGGGGTCTGTTCGCGAATTTGTGAGGCTAGGGTTCTTCCTTTGTTCATCAAAACTTCTATCTGTTTCATATTGAGCGATCCTGCTAATTCTGCCAGAACAGCAGCGATTACAGACTCATCGCCTGGAGCCGTCAGCGCGGCGGTGATTCCAGCAGGCAGAAAAAGGTTTTTGTGATCTTTTGAGTTTTCATAACGTTCTCGTAGAGATTCCTCGACTCTGAAAAAACCACTTTGTAAAAATTCAAGCTCATCACTGGAGAGTTGTTCCGAGGAAGAAGGACGTTTTTTATTTCCAGCTGCTTCTGTTTCTGCAGTTGAGGTGTGAGGGATCTCGCCAGGAAGTGGGCTGGAGCCGGCTATGCCCCAAAAAAGTACTGATACAAAAAACAGGGACTTCTGAGTTGCGTGCGAGCTGAACATTTTCCACCTCCTCAAGACGTCTTCAATCGAGTGTTGGTTCTCAAGTTGTTTGGCCAAAAGTTTGTCAGGCTTTTGAGCGCATTCTTACAGTTACTTCTGCTATTTTAGTTCTAAGGAAGCAAATCTGCAAAGCAGAAGCCAAGGATTGTTGACTGAAGGTGTGCAGCGTCAAAACGACTTTCGGTCATTTTACAGTATTTTTTTTCACCTTACTGGGGACAAACGGGATGCTAGTCACCTGCGCGCTGATGAGATCATTACGAACTTTAACTGCAAACTGTGTTTCTGAAGCATGCCTGCGATTTACGAAACCAAGAGCTATTGGTCGATTGAGATGCGGACTGAATGTTCCACTGGTAATGGAGCCGGTCATCTCGTGGGATGTCGTTACTATTTCATATCCTTGTCTAGGAATTCGTTTATCGAGGAGGGTGAGGGGTTTCAGAGCTGTGGGAGCTCCCTCTGTTTTTTGTCTAACTAGGGCTTGTTTTCCGACAAAATCCCAAGGCGTTTCAAGTTTTACTGCCCAGAAAAGTCCCGCCTGAAGCGGGGATATCTCTTGAGATAATTCGTGCCCGTGAAGGGGATAGCCCATTTCCAGTCGTAGAGTGTCGCGTGCTCCCAGGCCACAGGGGGTAATTCCAAAACTTGCTCCCTTCTCTAAAAGGAGATTCCAAACTTTTTCAGTTTCCCGTTCGCGAAGATACAGTTCAAAACCATCCTCTCCTGTATAACCAGTCCTTGATAGAAACACGGGAATGTTGTCGAGGTGAGTATCGAGGGCCCAATAATATTTAAGATTCTGAACCAGACTAGGCGATATCAGAGTGCTCATCAGATGTTCGGCCTGCGGGCCTTGAATTGCGATGAGACCTGTTTGATCACTTTGGTCCTCCAGAGAAACACTGGAGGGAAGATGTTCCTTCATCCAAGCATAGTCGATTAGACGGTTACTAGCGTTCACACAAATAAAAACTTCCTCTTCGGTCCTGCGGTACACAATAATATCATCGATGACACCACCTTCAGGGTTGCAGAGAAGGTTGTACTGGGCCTGATGAAGAGCTAATTTGGAAAGGTCATTTGTCACTAACCTTTGAAGTTCCCTGAGTGGGTGCTCCCCGCGAAGGGACAATTGCCCCATGTGGCTAACATCAAAAAGCCCCATTGATTTTCGGCAGGCTTTGGTTTCGTCCAGTACGCCCCGATATTGAACTGGCATTTCGTACCCGGCAAATGGAACCATTCTAGCTCCGCTTGCAACGTGATGGTTATAAAGAGGCGTTCTCAAGAGTTGTGTTTGCATAATAGTTTTTAATGAGTTGAGGAATAAGGTGTTCTTTTTTTAAAGTCATGAGATGAAACCCTTGGCAAAGGCCTTCTAACGCCAGCATAGATTCTAGGGCGATCTGAAGTCCTTCCTGCTCGGGGTCATTGCTTCGGGTCAGGCGATCAACAATTTCACGAGGAAGATGAATTCCAGGTATTTCCTTTTGTAAAAAAATAGCTACGTCTGCTGAATGAAGAACGAGAATACCCGCCAGTACAGGAGTGTTGAGTGGACGAGCAGCATTCAGGAAGCGGCTAAAATCTGTCAGGTCATAGTTGGCTTGAGTCTGAAAAAAATGGGCTCCGGCCGCAACTTTAGCTTTCATGCGTTCTAGCTGGCTATTCGAACCATGGAGAGTAGGATTGACAACTGCTCCCATGAAAAATCGAGTGGGGGCATTCATTTTTAAATGATGATGGTCAGTGCCGGTTTGAAGAGTAGACACCATTTTGAGGAGTCCGACTGATTCAATTTCAAAAACAGGTTTGCTTTCAGGACTGTCTCCTACTTTTACGGGGTCTCCGGTGAGGCAGAGAAGATTGGGAAAGCCCATGGCAGAGGCACCCATCAAATCAGCTTGAAGAGCAATGGTGTTTCTATCTCTGCAGGTCATCTGGAGGACAGGTTCTACTCCGAGTTCTTGAACGACTTTGCAAGCCGCCCAAGACGCCATTCGAACTAAAGCTCGTTGACCGTCTGTAATGTTTATTGCCGTGACAAAAGGCTTCAGAAGATTGATTTTTTCTTTTAAGCGCTTGGTTCCCGCGCCTTTTGGTGGAGCTATTTCTGCGGTAATAACTTGTTGCTGACGCAGAAGTTTATCGTGAAGCAGCCCCATAAGGTAACCATACCGTATGGGGCTGCAATAAGGAAAACAAAAGACAAGATTATGCCAAAGTTAAGCGACTTCGGCTTTGTCTGCTTTTTCAGGAGCGGTAACCGCTACTTGTGGCTTGCTTTGTCCTTTCACATAATAATTTTGGAAGTGATCTTCGCAATAGCCGAACCGATTCATTCCCATGGCTTTTCGGCAGTCCATTTCTTTACAAGTTTTGTAGCGTGCAACACCGAAAGCTCCTCTTCGCCACTGTTTGTAATGAACATCGCAATAGCCTTTTGCTCGATATTCTCGTTTACACTTGCCGACTTTACAGCCAGCGTGTGAGCGTTCTTTGGCTACAAGCGCTGCTTTCTTTTTCTTCGCAGGCTTTGCTTCTTTCTTAGATACTACGACTTCTTCTCTGGCCGTTTCTTTCGCGGCAGCTGACTTTTTTGCTTTTTTGCGGGATTTTTGCCCATAAAGAATCTCCTTGCTAATTGCTGTATCGGTAAAGGCGATTGAAATCGTGATGACAGAAAGCGTTACGAGTTTTTTGAGACGAATTTTGAGTTTCGTGAAAGGCTACATTAAAATAAGGACATGAAAAAATTAATGTTAGTTTTTCCCCTGTTCCTGTTAGCGCTCACTGTGAGTTGCACAAAAAAAGAAGCGCAATCACCGGCCAAAACAAGCCAACCTGAAGAGATTGTGCGTCGGTTTGTGTTTTTGAGCAGTGAAGCAAAAGAGCCAAAAGACAAAATGGCTCTGAAAGAATTTTGTACCGGCCCGATGGAAGCCGCTTTTGAACAGATGAGCGACGAGCAGTTTCGACTGTTTTATCTCAGTGGCAATATCAAAATTGAAGATATGAAAACGCTTTCATCGAATGTCGAAAAGGATTCGGCGACAGTTCATTACCAGGTAGTCGTTGAAAACAAACAAGGAACGGACGTCACCAAAGAAACTAACGAACGTGAAGCCATTCTGAAGGAGTTGCCTGGGGGGTGGCGAATTGAGTTCATTCGAGCTCGAGGGGCCGACCAGCTAAAGTTCGCCAAGGGAATGATTTTTTAAAAGTTCCTGAGCTTTCTTAAACACAGAAGTCCACATGTTCTCCGTGAGTTTTTTTGTCTGAGTATTCTGTCTGCTGGGGTGATAAGACACCAGCACAGTATGGGTTCCCATCTGATAAACAGCTCCGTGTTTAAAAGTCCAATGCTTGTTCTTCGGCAAGTGAAGTTCTTTGGTTAAGAGAGCAATCACTTGTTCAAAAGCTATTTTGCCTAGGGCCAGAATAATGGGAGGTCGATTGAGAAGGGCCCACTCGCTTGAAAGGAATGCATGGCAGTTCTTAATTTCTTGGGAAGTGGGGCGATTCTGTGGCGGCGCACACCGACAGATGCATGAGATGTAAGCTTGTTTTAATGTGAGACCGTCATGAGTTGAAACAGATTCCGGGGATGAGCTTAAACCGATACGGTGAAGAGCCGAGTAAAGCCATCGCCCCGAACTATCCCCTGTAAAAACTCGGCCAGTACGATTAGCTCCATGGGCGCCGGGAGCCAGACCAACAATCCAAAGCTTTGCGTGCTCATCTCCAAAGCCCGGTACTGGGTTGCCCCAATAGCTCCAATCCTTAAATTCCCGTTTTTTCTTTTGAGCAATCAAGACGCAGTGCGTTCTGAGCCTAGGGCATCGTTTGCATTGGATTATTTGTTTTTTTAAAAGGTCAAAAGATTTCATAAAGTCGATGACTAAGTCAGCTTGCGTAGCCCCTAGACTGCTGCTAGTCTTTGCCGAAACTTTTGTGTGTCGGAGGAAACAAGCAGATGTCCATTGAAGAAAAAGTTAAGAATATCATTGTTGAACAGCTGGGAGTAGATCTGGAAAGCGTTACACCAGAAGCTTCTTTTATTGATGATTTGGGAGCAGATTCTCTCGATATCGTAGAATTGGTAATGACGATGGAAGAAGAGTTTGATCTTGAGATTCCTGACGAAGATGCTGAAAAGATCAAAACAGTAGCCGACGTATCCAATTACATTAAATCTAAGGTTAACTAACTATCTAATGAATCGGGTAGTCGTCACAGGTTTTGGGGCGATCACTCCGGTTGGTTTGAATGCTCAGACTAACTGGGAATCCCTGATGAACGTAAAAACAGGGGTAGCCCCTATTACGCTCTTCGATGCTACTGGCTACTCGTCGCGCATTGCCGGCGAGGTCAAAGGCTTCGATCCTGCGAAACATTTCCCGGTCAAAGAACTTAAACGCATTGGAAGGTTCATCCAGTTTGCCTTGGTGGCGGGCTCCGAAGCCGTTGGCCACTCTGGGCTTAATCTCGAACAGATGGATAAGACCCGAATTGGCGCCTGCATTGGGGTCGGTATTGGAGGTCTTCCTGAGATTCAGTCCGAATATCTCACTGTACGAGAGAAGGGCCCAAAAAGAGTCAGTCCCTTTTTTATTCCCTCGGTCATTGGAAATTTAGCTGCTGGGCAACTTTCTTTGAAGTTCGGTCTCCAGGGTCCAAATACTTGCATCACAACTGCTTGCTCTTCAAGTGCTCATGCCATTGGTGAAGCTTTTCGGTTAATTCAACGAGGCGATCAAGATGCGATGTTGGCTGGCGGTGCGGAAGCCGTGGTTTGTGAGCTAGGAGTGAGCGGATTTTGCTCTATGCGAGCTTTATCTGAGCGAAACGAAGCCCCTGAAAAAGCATCTCGCCCCTTTGATAAAGATAGAGATGGTTTTGTCATTGGGGAAGGAAGCGCAATTTTAGTTCTGGAATCCTTAGCGTCGGCTAAAAAAAGAGGAGCTACGATTTTTGCTGAAATCGTTGGATATGGCCTTAATTCTGATGCCTATCATTTAACTTCTCCTAGCCCCCAAGGAGAGGGGGCTGCCAGATGCATGAAGCTAGCATTGGCTGATGCCAAATTGAATCCGGAGCAAATTGATTATATCAACGCGCATGGGACTTCGACGCCAGTAGGAGACATTAATGAGACTTTAGCGGTTAAAACCGTTTTTAAAGATCATGCAAAAAAACTGGCAGTTAGTTCAACCAAATCACTAACGGGTCATTTGCTGGGGGCAGCAGGCGCTGTTGAAGCCATGTACTCAGTGATGGCCTTGATGAATCAAGTGGCGCCAGCGACAGCCAATTTAGATAATCCTAGTCCGGAGTGTGATTTAAATTTTGTTCCTCATCAGCCCCAACCCATGAAATTAGAATATGTACTTTCAAACTCTTTTGGTTTTGGCGGCACTAACGGAACGTTGATTTTTAAAAAAGCAAATTAGAAACCATTTGGCCTCTCCAGAAAGGGGTTCGTTGTGACACATCGGACAGTATACGTGGGAAGTGATCACGCGGGGTTTTTGTTTAAAAATCAGCTCATCAAAAAACTCAAAACAGAATTTCCTGATTTAGATTTCAAAGACATGGGATGCGATAGCGAAGCATCGGTCGATTATCCAGTTGTCGCTGAAAAGGTTGCTCGCATGGTCGTTAAAGAAACAGAGGGGCGAGGAATTCTGATTTGTGGAAGTGGTTTGGGGATGTGTGTGGCTGCTAATAAAATTCGTGGGATACGAGCGACGAGCAGTTGGAACCTCGAATCTGCCCGATTATCTCGAGAGCATAATAATAGTAATATTATCTGTTTGGGAGCTCGACTGTTACCGGAGCCTTTAGCCTTTGATGCAGTGAAAGTGTGGCTGACCACCGCCTTTCTAGGCGATAGACATTTGCGTCGGGTCCAACTGATTGAGAAACTTGAGGAGAAGCCATGAACTTGATTTCTAAAAATGATCCTGAATTAGCGACGGCTATCAAATCTGAGCTGGTTCGACAGCAGGAGTCATTGGAGTTAATTCCCAGTGAAAACATTGTATCTCCTGCAGTTCTGGAAGCTCAAGGAAGCGTTCTCACCAACAAATACGCCGAAGGTTATCCAGGTAAAAGGTACTATGGGGGGTGTGAATTTGTAGATGTCGCTGAAAAGCTGGCAATCGATCGGTGCCTGCAATTATTTGGTGCTGATGGCGCTAATGTTCAACCCCATAGCGGATCACAGAGCAATTTAGCTGTGTATCTCGCTTGCCTTCAACCTGGCGATACCATCATGGGCATGAACTTATCCCATGGAGGGCATTTGACCCACGGGCATCCTGTCAATGTATCGGGACTTCTTTATAAAGCGGTTTTTTATGGCGTTAGGCAGGACAACCAACTGATCGATTATGATCAGGTAAGAGACTTAGCGCGAGAACATCGTCCGAAACTCATTGTGGCAGGAGCAAGCGCTTATCCTCGCAAAATTGATTTTGAAAAATTTTCTGCCATCGCTAAAGAAATTGATGCTCTTTTATTGGTCGATATGGCTCACATAGCAGGGTTAGTAGCCGCTGGACTCCATCCATCCCCCGTGCCCCATGCCGATTTTGTAACGAGTACCACCCATAAGACCTTACGAGGCCCTCGAGGAGGAATCATCCTGTTTAAAGAGGCTTGGCGACAAAAAATAAATAGCCGCATTTTTCCCGGAATTCAGGGCGGACCGCTGATGCACGTGATTGCAGCTAAAGCGGTCGCGTTTAAGGAAGCGTTAGATCCTCAATTTAAAGAGTACCAGAAACAAGTGCTGATTAATTGCAAAGCATTAGCTGAGCATCTCATGGCTGAGGGATTCTCGTTGGTTAGCGGAGGCACGGAAAATCACCTTCTGCTAATTGATTTGCGAAATAAGGGCCTAACAGGTAAAGATGCCGAAGCGCGATTGGACCGAGCAGGACTGACAGCGAACAAAAACACGGTGCCGTTTGAAACCGTATCTGCTTTTGTAACCAGCGGAGTTCGAATGGGGACTCCCGCCATTACAACCCGGGGCTTGAAAGAGACCGATATGAAATGGCTAGCAAAAGCAATCGCACAGGTTCTTTTGGACGGTAGCGATTCCGTAATTCAAAAAATTCGAGGTGAGGTAAGGGATATTTGCCTCAAATATCCTATTTATTCCTCAATGTAATCATGAAGGGTGTTCGAAGAAAAGCCAGAGAAGATGCGTTGCAGATTCTTTATCAGTTAGATCTCAATAATGATCTGAGTGTAGAGACGGCTTTGCGGCATTTTGAAAATCTCTATTCCCAAAATAAAACTGGAATTGATGAATTTACTCGGCGATTGGTCGTGGGAGTAGGGGAGAACGTTATCGAGATTGATGAAAAAATTCGTTCCATTTCAGAGAATTGGCGGCCAGAACGGATGGCGGCTGTGGACCGAAATATTTTGAGGTTGGGCGCCTACGAGCTTCTTTTCTGTCGCGATATTCCAGCTACGGTAACTTTGAATGAAATGGTAGAGATTTCCAAAGAATTTGGTTCTGAAACCACGCCGTCGTTTGTAAACGGCGTCCTGGATAGGATTAAAGAAAAATTCCCCCAAACATCAAAAGCGGAATAGCCTTGGATTTTAAGTAGTATAATAAAAATTATACGACGTTTGGCGAGGCTTCACCAGCATCCAAGAAGAAAAGAACTCCCTAAAAGCTCCCCGACACACTCAACTCAAACCGCGCTACCGGAGACTCCCCGTAACTATCGCGAAGGGGCTGAGCAGCGAAGAAAAGGGAAGCCGCGGAGACCAGGTCAACCCCTCCTAGAAGCTGCACTTTTATAATGGCATCGAGTTCTGAACCGAGGTGAGCATCGGCTAAATCTGTATTACCCGTAAGGGGAGTAAGCCCATCGCGTTTATATCCGGGGAAGTCTGTATGGGTTCGAATAAAGTGGAGGCCGCGAACTTCACATTCCAATAATGAAGTGGGTCGAAATCCGATTCTTCCTCCCGCTCCCGAAAGATTTCGGCGGCCTAATACATCTGCCCAACCGAGCCATTTGTGCACACTCGGAAACAGAGAATTGAAGTCCGGGCTCGAATAAAACGCATCCAGCCCCACAAAGGCTTCATAAGCGGAAAATGGTTGAGTCTGTACTTCGGCCCACACTTGCGCCCCAGACGAATCCCCCCACTGACCTGTACCTTCGAAAGCAACTCTAAAATTCCCAAGTTGTTTCCGAGTGTGAAGTCCCAAGGAAAATAATTCATAAATCTGTGCTCGATGATCCCGAAGCCAAAAGAAATAGGGCTGCAAAATCAGAGATGAGCCATCGCTTCGCCATTCGGAAACAGTCCCATGAAAATCTTTGTCTCTTGAGGGGACGGTTTGAGTGCTGGCATCCCAAATTTTTGTGGTAAAAACATCCCAAAAGCCAAATGAGAAATCCAAACGAGAACGAATCCCGTCGAAACTTCTGCCCGGATTCTCCCAGTCTGAAAGTCCGACAAGAACTTCATCTCCATAAGAAAAAAGCTGTCGACCTGCTGTGATTTGCCAAAGGGGTAAAAGGCGTAATTGGACATAGGCCTGATGAAAAGACAAAATAGGATCTTGATTTGCTCCGCTGGTAGCTACATTCGCATTAGCGCTAGGTGTAACCGTTCTTAGGAGTGGCTCTCCGAAGACATGATTGGCTTGGGGCTCCAACAGAAAAATTACAGATTCGCTTGGGTGAAAGTAAAAATCCCCTCGCAGTCGAAGCGAAGAGAATCCTCTGTTTGTATCAAAATCAATTCGGTCAGATTGCTCTGTTCGTATCCTGAATTGTCCCCCCACTTCTAACAGCTGGGGAGCACTGTCTTCGACTAAAGGGATAGGTCGAACCGAGGGGGCCGGACGAACCGAAATAAAGTTTTTCGGATCTTTGGGGGGCTGCCAATTCTGCGGATACTCCCTGAGAGTACCGACAGTAGTCCAAACACCAGGAGCGAGTTCTCTTAATGGAATGTGATAGGTATTTTTTTCTCGTTTGAGAATCGCATCGGCCCTACCCGGATGACAGATAATTTGAATCCCCTCAGCGGTAGGGACGCCACAAGAGCTAAGATCAAATCTGAGGCTCAGAGTGGAACAACTTGCTCCCGAAACAATCCTCGCCTCACCGCAGGCTCGTTCAGCTGTAGCCCAATTGGAAACAAGCCAATAAAGAGAAAAGCCCAGAAGAAAGCACGAATCATAGTTGTGGCTCCGATAAGCTGGATATCCTAGTTGATTTTGTTTTATGAGTGGACAGAATTTTTCGATTTGCGCTACACTGTCGACGCAATGCCAAAAATACAAAAAATAGCGGCAAGCCGTTTAGATTTTTGGGAGGGGTTGGGTTTAGACTGTATCTGGATTTGTCTCCCAGAAAGCCAGAACACGTTGCCTCAACATCGATTATTGCATCATTTGGATTGGAAGCTGGGAGGGATGCTCACACGACATTTACGTTCAACGGAGCGGGACTCTACTTTTATTGCAACCGGAGGAAGAATTTCAGCACCTTTTCTCGCTGTTGACTTTGTATCCTCAACAAATGTGGAGCTTTTTTGTCAAAATGCTGAGTCCATGAACTTTTCTCGAGTGCTTATTTTAACCACTACGCCAAACTTGCCGTTGATAATTGAAAACGAACTGAAACAGTTTCAATCTTCAGTTTCTGATTGGTTGTGGGTAGGGGGAGACACCATTCAATTATGAGTTCTTTTCTGGAGAAACGCGGCAATACCATTTCGGCAGAGCTCACAGAAAATGTCTTAACGGTCGGAGTTCAGTTTCGAGAGAATACCCAGGACGAAGTGGAAAGTTCGCTCAAGGAGCTTGAACGGCTGATTCAAACTTTGGGTGGAAACGTAGTTGAAACAGTGATTCAGAAACGGCTGAAGCCCGAACCCTCTGTTTTTATTGGGAGAGGAAAAGCAGAGGAAATCGCTGTCATAATCAAAGAGAAAAAATGTGACTTAGTCGCGTTCGATCAAGAGCTTTCTGGTACCCAACAGCGAAATCTTGAAAAGATTCTTTGTTGCCGTGTGATCGATCGCACCGGGATTATTTTAGATATCTTTTCGAAACATGCTCGAACTAAAGAAGCAAAAAACCAAGTGGAGCTGGCGACGCTGGAATATCTTGCCAATCACTTGACTCGACGCTGGACTCACTTGGAAAGGCAACGAGGAGGGATTGGCTTAAAGGGGGTTGGAGAAAAACAAATTGAGTTAGATAGACGAATGATCCGAAGCCGAATCGCCAAACTAAAAACTGAAATCGCTCATCAAGCCCAAGATCGCTCACTCCAACGGCGACACCGGGATAAATTCTTAAGAGTGGCCATAGTGGGCTATACCAATGCTGGAAAATCCACGCTCATGAACAATCTTACCCATAGCAATGTTTATGTCGACGACCGCTTATTTGCTACGCTGGATTCCACGGTCAGAATTATTGACCCAAAAACCAGACCTCCGATCTTGTTGAGTGACACGGTTGGGTTTATTGACAAACTTCCTCATGGGCTGGTGGCTTCCTTTAGGTCTACTCTGCAGGAGGTTCTTGAAGCAGATGTTCTCCTTCATGTAGTAGACATGTCGTCGCCTTATTACATGGAGCAAATGGAAGTTACTAAAAAAGTGCTTGAAGAAATCGGGGCCGGAGACAACCCTACTTTTCTTGTTTTCAACAAAGCCGACTTAGTTAAAGAGATTTTTCTTCCGAAGATTTTAGAGCGAAAATATATTGATTGCATTGCGGTTTCTGCTTTTAAGCCCATGGATATGAGGCGGCTTAGAGAAGCTATTTTTTCTTATTTTGAAAGAGACATGATGGAATTAGAGATCACAGTTCCTTATAGTGACACTTGGCTCCAATCCCAGATCCATGAGTTTTCAAAAGTGATCAATAAGGTTTATCTGGAAGAGGGGGCACATTTTCAAATAAGGGTCATGAGATCCACAGCGAATTGGTTAAGACTTTTGGAAAAGCCAGGAGTAGTAATTAAACAGTAGGTATTTATGAACGAACCTAAACTAACGCTTTTTATCATGTCGGATGGTACCGGTGAAACGGCTGATCTCATGATCAAAGCAGCATTGGTGCAATACTCTGGAAGCGATCTCAAAATAGTGCGGTACAAAAACGTGAGAACTGAGCCGCAAGTTACTGCAATTTTTGAAGAAGCTCATTCAAAGCGAGGAATTGTCGTTTATACAATTGTGGCAAAAGCATTGCGGGAATTCGTTGAAAAAACTGCTCAACGGTGTGTGGTTCCTGCAGTCGATTTGCTAGGACCTCTCTTGCAGCTATTGTCCCAATTTCTAACTCAGAATCAAAAAGGAGAGCCGGGTCTTTTTCATCAAGTAAATGAGTCTTATTTTAAACGGATTGAGGCCATTGAATTTACAGTGAAACATGATGATGGGCGTTTCCCCGACAACCTCGAAATGGCGGATATCATTTTAGTGGGATTGTCCCGAACGAGCAAAACTCCACTTTCTATTTATCTTTCCTATAAAGGCTGGAAAGTGGCGAATGTTCCAGTCGTTAGAGGTATTCCTCTTCCTGAGAAACTGTTTTTGACGGATCAGCGAAAAATTGTAGGTCTCATTATTGATTCAAAAGCTTTGGTGAGAATTCGGAGAGAAAGACTTTTGAAAATGGGAGAAGACCCCCATAGTTCTTACGCCGACCCAGCACAAGTTGAGCTAGAAATTGATTACTGCAAAGATATTTTTCGTAAAAATCGGCGTTGGCCAGTTTTTGACGTTACTAACAAGGCGCTTGAAGAAACGGCTGCAGAAATAGAGAAATTTGTTTGTAGTAGCATTCCGGAAAAGTTCCTAAGCTAACTTTTCACATCTAGACAAGTCTTCTACAGACACTTTGAGTATTCGGTGCCATGTTCATGCGCAAAAATATGGTCTTGAGGTTGCATCCTCGTAAGAACACTTGGGACAGGCGCGTGAAAAGTGGATTGCGGAAGTGCTTTGTGCGAAAGAGTTTTGTTGCAGTTTTGTAATTGCCTCGTCCCCTACCCCCAAACTCCCGTGAGGGAGACGGTGAGTTTCTAGTGGGATTCCATGACTTGAGTCCCACTAGGAGTTCGTCGTAAAATTAAGCAGAAACAGAAAAGCGATAGCGCGTCGCGCTAATTAAGGCGTTGTAGGTTGACCTGCAAGCCAAATCCAAGAAGAATACGGCTATGAAAATTGACAAAACTCCTGAAGAAATTCAGCCCACTCAACTTACTGTAAAACTCCCCAGTTACATTGTGCGAGACCTTAAGACGATGGAACAAAACACCAAGCGTTCGGTGGATGAATTGGTAAAAACGTCATTGATGATGTTTATCGCGACTCACAATGATTTCTTAGGGATCAATAAAAATAAATGAGCCAGACTATTCCATCGGTTCGGAAATTTTTTCAAACCTTCTCGCTGATTCTAATCGGTGGAACACTGAGTGTTGCAGTCGTTGGTCTCGGATTCTTTTATTTTTTAACCGCCGGCTTACCACCCGTCTCCCAACTTAAATCGTTTCAGCACGCCCATGCGACAGAAGTGTTTTCTGATGATGGCATCAAAATCGGAGAGTTTACAACCGAGCGCCGTTATCCAGTCGAATTCAAAGAAATTCCCCAGCATGTAATCAACGCTTTTCTGGCAGCCGAAGATTCTAATTTTCTCTCTCATCACGGAATAGACATTAACAGTATTTTGAGAGCCTTGTGGTCCAACCTAACTCGAGGCCGATATGCGCAAGGGGGAAGTACGATTACCCAGCAAGTAGCCCGCGCTCTACTTCTTGAATCGAAGAAAAAGGTGCTGACTCGAAAGCTGCGAGAGATGGTGTTGGCTTATCGAATGGAGCGAGAATTATCTAAACAAGAAATCCTCTCACTCTACTTGTCTGAAATCTATTTAGGTCATGGTTCTTTTGGAATCGGAGCTGCTGCTCGAAATTATTTTAATAAAAAAGTAGGACAGTTAACTGTTTCCGAAGGCGCCATTCTGGCCGGACTGCCTCAACGCCCCAACGATTGGAATCCGTTTCATCATCCAGACTTGGCAAAAAAGCGACAGACCTATGTTTTGAGAAGAATGGTTGATGACGGTTACTTGAGTGAAGAACGATTTAAGGAAGTGCTTGCAGAACCGGTCAGAGTCTATCCTCAAGAAGACCTGAATAACAAAATGGCACCCTATTTTGTGGAGTATGTTCGTCAGTATCTGATGGCAAAATACGGTTCAGAAGACGTGTTAAAGCAGGGCTACCGGGTTTACACTACTGTTCGGCACGAGTTCCAAAGAGCTGCCGAGGCTGCACTAGACAAGGGAGTTCGAGATGTCGATAAACGGTTAGGATGGCGGGGAGTATCTTCAAACTTGGCGGATGAAGCACGACGAGAAGAGTTTCGTGCCACCATTCATCAACAGGTTCTTGATAAACTTAAACCCGCTCGAATTCTGGCAAGCGATGCTGCGGAGAAGTCGTCCAAAGTGTTGGAGTATGATCTCTCTCCTTATCTATCAAAAAACAGTGACTTCGTCGGCGATACTCCAGTTCGAAGCAATAAAATCTACTCAGCACTGGTTGTCGGAATCAATGATAATGCCAACGAAGCCGAATTACGAATTGGCCTTACCAAAGCGTTATTGCCGTTATCGGGAGTGTCCTGGGTAAAAACGGAAAATCGCCCAGTGGACAAAGTAAGCCAGGTATTGAGAGAGGGCGATGTCATTAACGTCAAAGTCGAACAAATCGACAAGGGGCGGGCTCTTGCAATTTGTTCGTTGGAACAGGAGCCCGAAGTTTCAGGAGCGCTTCTTTCTTACGATGTAAAAAACGGTTTTGTACGAGCGATGGTGGGCGGATTGGATTTCGAAAAAAGTAAGTTTAATTGTGCTCTGCAAGCGAAGCGACAAGTCGGTTCAACCTTTAAACCCCTTATTTACGCTGCTGCTATCGATAAAGGATTTTCTCCATCCTCGCTTGTTACTGATTCTCCAGTGGTGTTTAAGAATGATGACAAAGTTGAAGTAGATACAAGCACTGTACCAGGTGAAGACTGGAAGCCTCACAATTATGGCGGGAAATTTGAGGGAGAAATTCCTCTTCGGTCAGCACTCATTCGCTCCATGAATGTTCCTACTGTAAAACTATTATCCGAAATAACGATTGATTACGGTATTCAATACTCTCGAAACCTTGGGATTACTGCTTCGCTCCCCCGAGACCTCACAATCGGATTGGGTTCGTGGTCCACGAGCCTAGAGGAAATCATGCGAGCTTACGCTATTTTCCCTCGTCTCGGAAAGCCAGTTGTCTTGAATTACATCAAACGAGTTGAAGACAGCACTGGCAAAATAATTGAAGAGCTTCCGGCGCTTCAAAATGCTGCTGAAGAGTCAACTGCCAATGCTATTGTTGCTGACCCTCTTCAAGAAAACGAAAATCGAGTCATTTCGGCGCAGACCGCTTATGTAATGACCGATATGCTCAAAGCAGTGGTTCAAGAAGGAACAGGGAGAGCCGCATCGGGGGTTCCTGGATCGGTGGCTGGAAAAACCGGGACCTCAAATGATCACCGTGACGCTTGGTTTGTGGGCTATTCTCCTCATGTAATGGCAGGAGTTTGGATTGGATATCTCAAAGACAAGGCGTTGGATGTTCAAGAAACGGGAGGTCGAGCTGCGGCCCCCATTTGGGCAGATTATTTGAAATTCGTAAGCAAGTTCTATTCGGGAGGCGATTTTCCGATTCCCGAGGATGTTGTTTTTGCCTACGTGGACAGGCAAACGGGACTGCTTGCTCCCCCTTCAAATCCCAACCGCGTAAGGGTGGCTTTTAAAGCCGGAGCAGTGCCAGACGCCTCAGGCTCTAATATCCCCCGTGTGGGAGAGCCCAGCGTTAGGGCAACAACTGCCGCTCCCGCGGATTTGGGCCCCGTTCCTCATGAGCCTGCGCTACCGATACCTGCCAATCCCCCATCCCTTCCGCCAGAAGAAACCTCGGATTTTCAACGGGAAGGCTACGAGTAACCCCGAGGGCTTCCCCTTGTTTTCTGCTCCATAAGCTGCTAAAACTCTGCCGTCTCGTTGATTATCGTACCTAAGCGGGCCGAAAAGCCCGCTTTTTTACTATGAGAGGGTAGGCTTTTGGAGTCTATTTCAAAAAGCGATTTAGAGCTTAAGTTGTTGAATACCTGTGAGAAAGAGCTGTTGCCTTTAGGGTTTCGTATTGTGGATTTAGATTGCAGACTTGGGGGCCGTTCGCTTTTGCGGATTTTCATCGAGCGGTTGGGCTCTGAAACTCAAGTATCACTTGAAGATTGTGTTCGGGCCTCGCGACATTTAGACCCTTTTCTTGAGAACGAAAACGTTCTTGAGGGAGCTTATGAATTAGAAATTTCGTCGCCTGGACTGGATAGACGGCTCAGACTGGTGAGCGATTTTGAGAAAGTGCTTGGAGCTGAACTCAAGATTGGCCTGACAGAGAGCATCCCCGGCTTGGGAGCGAATGTGAGAGGAAAACTTCTTAAAGTAGTGCCAGGACAGTTGGCTATGTCCGTTTCAGGCAAGGAAGTAAGCATTCCTTTGAACCAAATTAAAAAAGCAAACACGGTTTGGGAATTTAAAGTTTAGTGGAGGAAAAGATGGCATCAGAATTATCAAGAGTTCTGGATCAAGTTCAAAAAGATAAAGGGATTGACCGTTCAGTATTGGTAGAGGCGCTTGAGTCCGCCATGTTGACTGCGGCAAAAAAGAAATTTGGTCTGCATGTAGAACTAGAAGCTCATTTCAATGAAGATTTAGGGGAAGTGGAGCTTTTTCAATTTAAAACTGTCGTCGAAGATGTGGGCGATGATGATACCGAAGTTCTTGAAGATGAAGCCAAGAAACTTGATCCGGATGTTGCTTTGGGTGACAGCATCGGTATCAAATTAAACTCTGCTGAATTCGGCCGTATTGCTGCTCAAACAGCTAAACAAGTAATTATTCAAAAAGTTCGGGATGCTGAACGCGATATTATTTACAACGAATTTAATATCAAACGGGGTGAACTCATCAGCGGAACCTGCCGAAGAGTCGAGAAGGGTTGTCTAGTAATTGATTTGGGTCGGACAGATGCGATTCTTCCCACTCGAGAGCAGATTCCTGGGGAAAGCTTTAAGCCGGGAGATCGAGTTCTGTCCTTCTTAATCGATGTTCAGCAAACCCCCCGAGGCCCCAAAATTGTTCTTTCCAGAACTTGTCCGGAGCTTCTCATTCAATTGTTTAAAAATGAAGTGCCTGAAGTAGCGGAAGAAATCGTCCAAATTAAGAATGCTGCCAGAGAACCAGGCATTCGTGCAAAAATCGCGGTAACTTCCTCTGACCCAGATGTGGATCCCGTGGGCGCCTGTGTCGGGGTAAAAGGAGCGAGAGTTCAAAACGTAGTGCAAGAACTGCGCGGAGAGAAAATCGATATCGTTCCTTGGGATGCTGATGAGACCAGATTTGTCTGTAATGCCCTTGCTCCCGCCGAAGTTTCTAAAGTAGTGATTGATGAATATAATCACGCGATGGAAATTGTCGTAGCCGACAATCAATTGTCGCTTGCGATTGGGAAACGTGGCCAAAACGTAAAATTAGCCTCAATCTTAACGGGCTGGAAGCTCGACATTCTCTCAGAAACAAAAATGGCTATTCGACAGGACGCAATGAAAGCAATGTTCATGGCTGTCGAAGGAATGACGGACACTCTCGCGCAGAGTCTGTACCATTATGGATACACTCGAGTAGAGCAATTAGTTGGAGCAGATGTGACCCAATTAAAAGATGTGCCTGGGTTTACGGAAGACAAAGCCAACGAAGTCAAAGTTAATGCTCAGAAGCTGATTGATTCCGGTAAACTGGAAGAAATGAGAAAGCATTATAGTGAAACAGAAAAGAAAGCCTCTCAAGATCCGAATAAAATGTCGGCTGATGCGGTCTTCGAGAGATTAAAAGCTGAAGTAAAAGCGCATGAGCAACGAGAAAAAACAGAAGAAACTCAAGTTTCTTCTGACGAGGCAAGCAAGTAAACCAAAGTAACCCCTTTTAAGGATAACGAACCGCATGACCGGAAAACTAAAAGTTTACGAATTAGCGAAAGAGCTGGGAGTTGAGAGTCAGCACTTGGTCGAAGTCGTACAAAGACTTGGAGTCCAAGTAAAAGGGATTACGAGCGTGCTTGGAACGGAAGAAATCAAAACGGTCCGTGACTATTTCAAAAAAAACAAGCCAACTGCTTCTAAAAAGGAAACTGCTGCGAAAAGTGATAACCCTTCGGTTACTGAGAAGCGAGTGGGCGCCACCGTTATCAGACGGCGAGCGGCTGCAAAAACCCAAGAGCCTGAGCCTGTCAAAGAAGAAGTCTCGGCCCCTGGTGTGACTGAAGAAGCCCCTGCTAATGAAAATAACCAATTAGAAGTTGCTGCTATGGGAGCTCCTGAAGAAGTTTCTACTGAGGTTATCCCTTCGCAAGAAGCCAAAGAGTCTGCTCCAGCTCCTGAGGACACAGTCCGAGCGGAAACAGAAGCAACAGCTCCTAAAGCTCCCACTGACCGAGAGCCTCCCAAACGACGATTTTTCCCGTCTATTGTGAAGCGAGTTTCAACTGAATCTTACTTGGGGGAAAAAGTCGGTCCAAAAGTCGATAAACCTAAGCGGGAAGTCAGCAGACCATTGGCTGCCAAAGGACGAGCCCCGGGGGAAGCACAAGGCACGGAAACAGTTCCGGGTGGGGGCGCACTCGGATTAAAACGAGTTCAAGAAGTAGAAGGTGTGGCAAGTGTCGATCAAGCTAAAGAAGCTGGCCGAAGAAGACTTCTTGACAGACAAAACACCGTTTTCAAAAGCGCTGACTTCTTAAAGCGCGAGCTGGTCCATTCTACCAAGAAGAAGAAGAACGTAATTGCAAGACCGGCTCTAAAAACTCAAATAACGAAACCTGCGGAACATAAGCGCATCGTGGAAATGGGAAAGGGAATCACCGTAGCCGACTTAGCCAAAGAGTTAAGTCAGAAATCTGCTGCGATTATTCAAAAGCTCATGACGATGGGAGTTCCTGCTTCTATTAATCAAGTGGTGGATCACGATACTGCTTCTCTTATTGCTCAAGAATTTGGCTACGAAATAAAACAAAAGGTGTTCAGAGAAGAAGACTATATTCCGGCTATTGATTTGACCCCAGAAAACATGGAGTCCAGAGGTCCTGTCGTAACGATTATGGGGCACGTGGATCATGGAAAAACTTCCTTATTGGACGCTATCAGAAAAACAAACGTGGCTGCCGGTGAAGCGGGTGGAATTACCCAGCATGTGGGAGCTTATTACGTCGATGTTGCAGGCAAGGGCAGAGTTACTTTTATTGATACCCCAGGTCACGAGGCTTTTACTGCGATGCGAGCTCGAGGAGCCAAAGTAACGGATATCGTGGTTTTGGTTGTTTCGGCTACCGATGGAGTCATGCCTCAGACCTTGGAGTCCGTGGATCATGCTAAAGCGGCAGGTGTTCCAATTGTCGTCGCCGTAAATAAAGTTGATCTCCCCGATGCAAATCCTGATCGCATAAAACAGACTTTAGCGGGGCATGGGTTAGCGCCAGAAGAATGGGGCGGAGACACTTTGTATGTGCCTGTTTCCGCAAAGACGGGAAAAGGTATCGATGAACTTCTCGATGCTATTCTGCTGCAAGCTGAGGTGCTCGAGTTAAAAGCAAATTACAATGCGCCTGCACGAGGAACAGTAGTTGAATCCCGATTAGATAAGAATCGTGGCCCGCTAGCTTCAGTGTTAGTTCAACACGGAAAACTTCACCCGGGTGAAATTGCTGTGTGTGGTCTATTTTATGGAAAAATAAGAGCGCTTAGCAATGATCGAACCCAAAGATTAGACGAAGCATTACCGGGAGTGCCAGTGGAAGTATTGGGGCTTCCTGCTGTACCTGATGTTGGGGAATTGCTCTACGTAGTTGCTGACGAGAAAACAGCGAAGTCTCTCACTGAAGCGCGAGCTGAACAACAACGACGAGCTTCTTTGGATAATAAACCCAAATTAACACTGGAAGAAATGCTGGCTCAAGCGGCAACAGATAAAGAACTTCGAGTGGTATTAAAAGCCGATGTTCAGGGGTCTGTTGAAGCTTTGAGGGAAACGCTCATCAAAATTCCTTCTGAGAAAGTGAAACTCAAACTGTTGCATGCTTCAACCGGAGGAGTTACTGAAAGCGATATCATGCTGGCATCAGCTAGCCAGGCAGTAGTGATAGGTTTTAATGTTCGGCCCGATGTAAAAGCACTCAAGCTTGCTGAGCGACAAGGGATCGAAGTGCGCACCTATAGCATCATTTACGAAATGCTAGACGATTTAAAGAAAATGCTTTTGGGGCTCGTGGAAAAGAAAGTTCGCGAGAAAGTGATTGGGCGCGCAGAAGTTCGAGATGTTTTCTCGGTCCCCAAAGTGGGAACTATCGCGGGAAGTGCAGTGATCGATGGAAAAGTCCAAAGGGGTTGTTTTTTGCGGTTGCTGCGTGAAAATCGCATTATTTATGAAGGAAAGATTTCCTCCCTTAAGCGTTTCAAAGATGATGTGAAAGAAGTGGCTCAGGGCTTTGAATGCGGTATTGGTCTTGAGAACTTTAACGATCTCAAATTGGGCGACCAGTTTGAAGCCTATATTAAAGAGGAAATCGCGGAAACGGCTTTATGAGCTCGAATCGTCGCACCGAGCGAGTTGGAACCATGATTCGAGATGAACTCATGAATGTTCTCTTGAAAGATATTTCCGACCCTCGTTTAGTTGACATTATTTTCACTGAAGTGGAAGTTTCCAAGGATCTCCATTTGGCGTGGGTCTACTACGATTCACGAGACGGGGCTCAATTATCGGACAAGAAGCGCGCCGAAATTGAAAAGGGTCTCAAAAGCGCTACTCCATTTTTCCGTCGGAAAGTCGGCCAAATCATGGCTTCCAAATTCACTCCGGAACTCCGATTCAAGCAGGACACACACTCTGGACAAGTGACTCATCTCATGCAGTTGATTGAGCAGTCGCAACAGTCGCCGGCAGGAGAAGAATAATGATGCACTCAGAGGCTCTGTTCATTATTGATAAGCCAGTGGGGCCGACAAGTTTTGACGTTATTCGTGAACTCAAAAAAATTTACCCCAAGGAAAAAATAGGTCATGCCGGAAGTCTTGATCCTTTTGCAACTGGTGTTTTGGTCGTTTTGTTAGGTCGAGCAACTAAGTTGTCCAACGCTTTGTTAAATGCAGATAAAGTTTACCGAGCTACTCTTGAATTAGGGAAGGAAACTGACTCTTTGGATTTGACGGGACAAGTAATCCAAGAGGCACCTGTTCCCGACTTGAACCGGGAAATGATAGAATCCTGTTTGGCCAGCTTTTTAGGGGAATGGCAGCAGCTTCCACCCATGTTTAGTGCCAAAAAAGTTAAGGGAGTTAGGCTGTACGAACTTGCTCGTCAGAATGTAAATATTCCACGAGAGCGGGTCCCTGTTCAGCTTTATCGGCTCGATCTTGTCGAGTTTTCGGGCAATAGACTGGTATTTGATGTCCATTGCTCCAAAGGCACTTATATTCGAAGCTTAGGTCAAGAAATTGCCCTCCGTTTGGGAACTTTAGGGTACCTCACAGAGCTTCGAAGACTAGCCTGTGGGCCTTTTTTAATCGAAGCCAGCCGAACGGTAGCCCAGCTCACAACTAACCCGCAAGGGGAGCGTCTCAGGGGCTTTCAGCACTTTACTGAGCTTTTGAGGGCGGAAGGACTGGTCCGGGGGCACCAGGCTCTGGGCCCGAAGCATGAAGGGTTTTCAGGGCAAGAAAATCCTCAATTGCCAAGACCATTTAATAGTGGTAACCCTGGGTCCCATAATTTAGCTATGTAATTTAAAAAGAGGTCGAAAGTTGAGTCTCACAAAGGAAAAAAAGTCGGTTCTGATTAAAAGCTACAAAACCCATGAAGGAGATACTGGTTCGTCTGATGTTCAGATAGCGCTTCTCACGGAACGCATCAACAGTCTTGCTCCACATTTCAAAGAGCATAAGAAAGATCATCATTCGCGAAGAGGCCTTCTAAAACTCGTAAGTTCGAGAAGACGGCTTCTGGACTACATCAAGAAAACTGACACCACACGCTATCAGACTTTGATCGAGCGTCTGAATATCAGAAAGTAAAGGAACATCACTATGAACGTCGTCGAGGTAAGCCGCGAGTACGGCGGTCGTCTATTAACTCTTCAAACGGGAAAACTAGCAAAACAAACGGATGCCTCAGTTCTCGCCAAATATGGCGACACCATGGTTCTAGTTACGGTGGTGTCTGCCAGAAAGCTGGGAGCGTATGCAGACTTCTTTCCGTTAACAGTAGATTTTCAAGAGAAATATTACTCTGCAGGTAGAATCCCTGGAGGATTTTTCAAGAGAGAAGCAAAACCTTCTGAAAAAGCTACTCTTTCAGCCCGATTAATTGACCGGCCCATTCGCCCCTTATTCCCCGAAGATTATCTTTATGAAACGAATGTCGTGGCAACGGTATTATCGGTAGATGGAGTCAATGAACCGGATTTTGTTGCTTCAATTGCAGCCAGCGCTGCTCTTCATATGTCCGACATTCCTTTTAGTGGTCCCGTAGCAAGCTGCCGTGTAGGACTTTTGGGGGGTAAATTCGTTTTGAATTTTCCTCCGTCTGAAGCTCCAAACACTAAACTCGACATTTTGGTAGCTGGAGTTCCCACTGGTGTGGTCATGGTTGAGGGGATGAGCAAAGAAGTTTCTGAAAAAGAAATGGTTGATGCTCTTGAGTACGCTCAAAACGAAATGAAAATCGTGTTTGAGATGCAAGAAGAACTTCGGCAAAAAGCCGGAAAAGAAAAGCGAAACTATGACCGGCCTCTGAAAGACGAAGCTCTTAAGGAAGGGGTCCGAGAGTTTTCGTGGCCGCAACTTGAAAAAGCATTTGCTATTCGAGAAAAATTGGCCCGTTACGAAGCGCTAGACAAAGTGAAAGCTGCCGCAAACGAAAAATTCGTCAAAAAAGAAGCAACCACTGATGAAGAAAAAGCCAAAAACAAATTAGTGGGGACTTATTTCGAAGATATTAAAGCAGCGTACGCACGTGAATTAACGGTGAACACAAAGAAGCGTATTGATGGTCGTGCATTCAATGAAATTCGATCGATTTCTTGTGAAACTGGATTGTTGCCTCGAGTTCATGGGTCTGCATTATTCACTCGTGGTGAGACTCAAGTGTTGGCCACGGTAACTTTGGGAACAGCTGATGACGAACAAAAAATTGACTCGATTAGCGGCGTGTTTCAAAAAACATTTTTATTGCACTATAACTTCCCGCCGTTCTCTGTCGGAGAGGCTAGACCTCTGCGTCCACCGGGGCGCCGTGAAATTGGGCATGGTTTTTTGGCGGAACGCGCGCTTGTACCGTTAATTCCGGGCAAAGAACAGTTCCCGTACACCATCAGAATTGTGTCGGAAGTTCTTGAATCAAACGGTTCATCTTCTATGGCCACCGTTTGCAGTGGGTCACTCGCCATGATGGATGCTGGCGTGCCCCTCGCAAAACCAGTAGCCGGAGTGGCCATGGGACTTATCAAAGAAGGGGAAAAAATCGCTGTCCTCTCCGATATTTTGGGTGATGAAGATCACTTAGGAGACATGGATTTTAAAGTTTGTGGAACCCAGGAAGGCATTACTGCCTTTCAAATGGACCTCAAAATCGGTGGTGTGTCTCGTCAAATTATGGAGCAAGCGTTGGAGCAGGCCAGAGAAGGTCGTCTCCACGTTCTTTCCAAAATGAATGCGGTTTTGGATAAACCACGATCTGAGTTTTCTCCTTATGCGCCTCGTATTTTCACAATGCGGGTCAAGCCGGATAAAGTCCGAGAAGTTATCGGTTCCGGTGGAAAAGTTATTCGAAGTATTATCGAGCGTACCGGGGTTAAGATTGATATTGAGGACGATGGGTTAATCAATATTGCATCGGCTGATGGGGCTTCTGCTCAGAAAGCGATGGCTATTATCAGTCAAATCGTGGAAGAGCCTGAACCAGGAAAAACTTATGAAGGCAAAGTAACCAAAATTGCTGATTTTGGAGCCTTTGTTGAGATTATCCCTGGTACCGAAGGTCTCTGCCATATTTCAGAACTCGAGCATCACAGAGTAAGATACGTAGAAGACGTGGTCAAAGAGGGTGACGTTATTCAGGTTAAGTGCTTAGAGGTGGAATCCAACGGCAAAATTCGCCTCTCTCGCAAAGCCCTTATTGAAAAACCCGCAGGAGCCCCCGCTGAAAGCGGAGAGTCTTTTAGAGAAGAAAGACCTCGAGGCCCCCGCCCAGAAGGTCGAGGCCCCAGATTTGATCGTGGCGGTCGCTCTGGTCAAGGACGGGACAGAGGGGAACGTTCTGGAAACAGAATGCCCCGGAGAGACGATCGATTCCGAGATCGAGACAGAGATCGTGACCGAGACAGAGATCGGGATTTTGGTCGAGGCCGTGAAGACCGCGATACGCCGAATTTAGATTCCGAAGATGACGATCGGTTTAATCGCCGCGACGACGAATAATTCCCATGATAGGCCCACAGTTTCGTAAAGCTGTCCTAAGTCAGGGCGTGACTTTGGTAGCCGAATGCCATCCCCATGTTCGTTCTGTTTCAGTTGGGGTTTGGGTTCGTGTGGGGTCCAGCTCTGAGATCCCCTCATTAAACGGAGTGAGTCACTTCATCGAGCACCTAGCTTTCAAAGGTACCAAAACCCGCTCTCCTCAGCAAATTGCGACAGTATTGGAAGGCCTCGGGGGGGAGCTCAATGCTTTCACTGAAAGAGAAGTAACTTGTTTCCATGCTACGGTCCTTAATGAGCACATCGACATCGCATTAGACGTGCTCAGTGACCTTGTGGTGAATCCCACATTTCCCAAGCAGGAATTAGAGCGAGAGCGAAAAGTGCTTCTTCAAGAATTGTCGATGGTCGAGGATTCGCCTGAAGACTCTATTTATGACTCTCTTTTTCGCCAAGTGTGGAAGGGGGAAAGTTTAGGTCAGCCTATTATTGGCTCAAGAAAAACTATTCAGAGATTTACTAGAGGAATGGTAGAGAAGTTTTTTGAGGATCACTATCAGCCCTCCAACATCGTGGTGGCTGTAGCGGGAGGTATCGAATTTGAGCCTTTGCGTGAACGTTGCGAGCATTATTTTCGGTTTGACCAACCTCAACAGCGACTTCCGTTCAACCACCCAGTGGTCAAATACCATCAACGTCATTGGTTCCAGAAAAATGGGAGCGATCAGCTTCATTGTTTAGTTGGTTTCGAAGGCGTGGGTGTTAGAGATCCTAAGCGGTATGCTTATTTACTGCTCAGTTTTGTTCTTGGGGGAGGAATGGGCAGTCGCTTGTTTCAAGAGATTCGTGAAAAAGCAGCTCTTGCCTATACCGTGGATTGCGATTTTCTTCCGTTTGCCGACACGGGCATTTTCACTGTTTATGCTGGAATGAGCAGTCGTTCACTGGGGAAATGCTTGCAAATCCTGAATGCTGAATTTGATAAGCTCAGGGAAACAGACATTTCTTTGGAAGAACTTGACCGAGTCAAAGGACAGTTAAAAGGGATGATCCTTTTGTCAGCTGACCAAATGGAAGCTCGGCAAGAAGCTTTAGCCCGAAATGAAATTCTTTTTGGGAGAGCAGTCCCCGTGGAAGAAGTGTTGCAGTCTATCGATTCCGTAACAGCTGAAGATTTGAGAAATGCGGCTAAAGAATTGTTTGTACCTGAAAAAGAGTCGCTCATTGTGCTTTCGAAACATAAACCCAAATTAAAAAGGTTAACGGTATTTGAATGATCTCTGTTGAAGTTAAAAAAACCAACCCACAAGCTGAAGTTCCACAGTATATGACCGTAGGAAGTGCGGGATGTGACATAAAAGCCTGTTTGGGAGAGCCAGTTATTTTGAAGCCTCAGGAAAGAAGAGCAATACCTACAGGTTTATCGTTTGGAATCCCGACGGGATTTGAAATACAAGTTCGCCCACGGAGCGGATTATCAATAAAACAAGGGCTGACCGTGATCAACGCTCCCGGCACTATTGATTCCGACTTTCGGGGAGAAGTAATGATTCTTATAGTCAACTTGGGCCATGAGGCCGTGACGATTCAGCATGGAGACCGGATTGCCCAGTTAGTCTTACAAAAAGTTGACCAGATTAAGTGGAAAGAAGTTTCAAGTCTGAGTGAAACCCAGCGCGGAGTAGGTGGGTTTGGAAGTACCGGCCTGCGGAATTAGGAGCTGGTTTTTCTTTTAAAAAACAGATTATCGATCCTCAATCGAGGGAAATCTCTTTTGTAAAGTTTCAAAATTTGGTTTTTCAATAGAACGAGTTGGTGCATCCACAGAGGGTCGCTCACTAAAACCACAATTTCATGACCGTTCACTTTGATAGCTTCTGAAAACGGGGCCGCTTCGGGACCTACATAGCGATTCCACGCTAAGAGGGCCCTGGCCTCATCCATTTTTTTGAGTGTTTCCGGCTGGTCCTTAAAAAAAGCAGCTAAAATCTCATTGGCTTTTTGGGGGCGGGCAATATGTCTTTTTCTTCGAGCCGCTAACCCTTTCTTACGATCCGAAACTCGTCTTTTATAAAGCTCCAGTAGCTCTTGTTCGGATTTCGAATCTTTGGGCATTGCTCTACCCTAGAGATTGGTTGGTTTTCTGTCACATAGAACTTTAAAAAAAAAGTGTGAAGCGCCGAGTTAGTTGTTGAGGACTCAAGGGGATCTATTCAGCCAAACAAGAGAGTGATATGAATAGCTTCTTAAATATGAGGGTTCCGTAAATGGATAGAAATTTAGCATTAGAGTTTGTCAGGGTAACTGAAGCCGCGGCTTTGTCAGTAGGTCGGTGGATTGGTCGGGGGCAGGAGAAAGCTGCCGATGCTGCCGCCGTGGAATCCATGAGAAAAGCCTTTGATTCCATCCGCTTTGACGGAACGATTGTGATCGGAGAAGGGGAGAGAGATGAAGCCCCCATGCTTTATATTGGTGAAAAAGTAGGAGCTGGTGAGGGTCCCAAAATTGAAATCGCTTGCGATCCTTTGGAAGGTACAACAATCACGGCGCTAGGGAGGAGTGAAGCGTTGTCGGTTATTGCTGCAGGAGAGCCTGGTTGTCTGCTCCACGCACCTGATACTTACATGGAAAAAATTGCGGTTGGGCCGGCGGCCAAAGGGTGTATTGACATTAAAAAATCACCGTCTTGGAATCTGGCAGAAATTTCCAAAGCTACTGGTAAATCGATGGAAGACTTGATGGTCATCATTTTAGATCGTCCACGACACAAAGAGTTGATCGATGAAGTAAGAAGTTGTGGGGCCCGTATTCGATTAATTGGAGATGGCGATGTTTCCGCAGCCATCGCCACTGTGAGGGAAGAAACGGGTATCGATGTCCTCATGGGGATTGGGGGAGCTCCAGAAGGAGTGATTGCAGCTGCTGCCCTTCGTTGCTTAGGGGGCGATATGCAGGGAGTGCTCAAGTTCAGAAGCGACGAAGAACGTAAACGTGCCCAGCAAATGGGAATTAAAGATGAACACAAAGTTTACGGTTTAGAAGACCTCGCTAAAGGTAATGTGATGTTTATTGCTACCGGGATAACTCATGGAAGTTTCCTGAGTGGGGTTCGTTATGGCGCTAAGGGAGCGCACACCCATTCAATAGTGATGCGCTCTGAAACAGGAACCATACGCGAGATCAGAGCTCAACACCATTTTGCAAAAAAACCCAACTACGGATGGAGTCACTAAGAAAGTAGAATATGGCCAATCAAGTGCAAAGAGATCGGGAATTTAAAGTTTCAGCGACGTCACTTTACAACACTATTGCGGATTTCGAGTCCTATAAGGACTTTCTTCCAGAAGTGAAAACCTCCAGTATTGTGGCGGGAAGGGGAACGCCAAAAGTCACCGTTCACTTCGAGATTGAAGTGGTAAAACGTTTTGCTTACGATCTTGAATTTACACTTGTGCCAGAGAAAGAAATTAGTTGGCGCCTTGTGAGTAGCGACTTTTTTAAAACAAACCAAGGAAAATGGGTCCTAACCCCTCAGGGGAATCACACTCAAGTCCGCTATGAGCTCGAAGTGGGTGTGGCCTTCTTGGTTCCCGGATGGATTGCTAAAAAGCTTACGGAAAGCAGTTTGCCACAAATGTTTGAAAAATTTGAATCCAGAGCTCAGGGAGACGAATAATTATGTCCGACCAAAAAGAAACGCATGAAGAAAATGCTGAAGAAGTGTCTGGCGAGAAACCTTGGTGGAGCGAAGTCATCAAAGATGTAACTGCAACCGGTCTCGCCACGCTATTTATGACGGAAGAGGGGGTTAGAAGTTACTTGCGCGAAAAGAAACTCCCGAAGGAACTGACTCAGTTGCTTTTGGATAGTTTCCACCGCAGGAAAGATGGGTTCTACGAAATGTTAACCCGTGAATTTGGAAAAGTATTAGCCAAAGTAGATTTAACTAAAGAAATGCAAAAATTTCTGGAAAACCATGAAATAGATGTTCACGCAAAGGTATCCTTTAAAAAAAGAGAGGCTAAACATGAAAAAAGTGATTAAAACAACTGGGGCTCCGGCGGCTATCGGACCGTACTCTCAAGCTATTCAGATGAACTCATTTGTGTTTCTTTCGGGTCAAATCCCGCTCGATCCAAAAACCATGGAAATGGTAGGAGCCACCGTTGAAGAGCAAACGGAACAAGTATTGAAGAATCTAGCAGCGGTGCTTGAAGCTGAGGGGATGGGCCTAAGACATTTAGTCAAAACCACAGTTTATTTAAAAAACATGGCAGATTTTCCCAAGTTCAATGCTGTTTATGAGAAACACCTCACCGCTCCTTTTCCGGCGCGAGCCACTATTGAAGTGGCTGCTTTACCGAAAGGTGCTTTGGTTGAAATTGAAGGGGTGGCATGTCGCGACTAATTATTTTAGGGGCCCTATTAACGAGTTCTCTTCGTCTTTGGGGATCGCCTGAATTAGTCAACGGAGCGGCTGCCTTGGTGGGCAAAAATATCATTTCAATCCAGGACGCCTATGTGTTCCGGAGCTTGCAGAGGTTCCGGGTGGGGCAAAAACCGGCAGTTCTCATCGAAGCCGACCAAGTCTTGAAAGCCACAGTCGAAAAGCTGGCTCTTGAAGATATGATTGTGGCAGAGGCCAAGAGTCTTGATTTTAAAGACCCCGATCCAGAAGAATCGAGGAAACTACTTCGGCTACAGACGAGCAAGGGAAATCGACCGCAATTTCAAGGTATCCTTAATCGCTTTGAAATATCTGAAGCTGAAGCGCTTCGTCGCTTGCAGAAAACACTCCTCGCTGAAAAATTTCTGAAAAAGAAAATCGATGCGCTGACCCCTATCATCACTGAAAGTGATATCAATCTATACATCAGCAACAATCCCGATAAAGTAAAAATACTGGGGGCGGAAGCCAAGAACACAGTGGCTGCTCTGTTAAAAAAGGAACGGGCTGAAAAAGGTCTTCAGGGCTGGATACAATTTTTAACTGAAAAATACTCAGCTACCCTTCTTTTGCCCTAATGGATCTCCTTTTTAGAAAATTAAAAGAGCACGATTTGTCTTCTGTTGTGGCCTTAGCACAACACGGACTCTTTCCAGGATGGACTGACGAGTCTTATCTTTCTTTTCTGAATCAAAGCAGTTCCGTTTGCTTCGGTGGTTTTATCGAGGGCAAACTCGTGAGTTTTTTTTTGGGATTATTTTCGGCAGGAAATCTCGACATCGTTGCAATCGCTACTGATCTCGAACAACGGAGAAAGGGACTAGCAAAACGCTTGCTTTCAGAAGCTCTGAAGCCAGCTGGTGTTCTAACAGCCACACTGGAAGTAGATCCACAGAACGAGGCTGCAGTGAGACTTTATATGGGAGCTGGTTTTGAAGTGGCGGGACTACGAAAAAAGTACTACGAAGGTCGAAAAGACGCTTGGCTGATGCGATGGAGTCGTTAAGCTATTTTTCTTATCCAAGAACGAATTCGAGGGTTGGCACTCTTATTACGTCGAAATGAAGGAAGAGGGGGCAAGGAACAGCAAGTGCATCGATGATTGTCCAAATGAATGGATTGTGGAGAGAGTCCCCGAAGTTCACGTTCGAGAACAAAGCTTAACAAATCAAAATGTGTTTTTCCGGAGCGAAGCTCACAGAATTGATTGGGTTCCAAGCCTGCTTGAGCCCATTCAGCTATGAAGTCTTCTCGAACAGTGAAGCAACAAGATTGAATCGCAGGGCCAATCACTGCATGCAACCTTCCCCAGGGTCGAAGGAGATGGTAAGTTTTGCCAACAATTCCAGCTTTAATCCCGCGCCAGCCTGCATGAACAGCTGCAATGGGCCCTTTGGGATCCTCTGTAAAAAATAAAACTGGGTAACAATCTGCTGAAAAGACAGAGAGCTCGGCACCGTTAAAGGCAGCATAGACTCCATCCCCATCAGGAGGGGCATTGCGAAGAGTATTGATGTCCTGCTCTGCATTCACACCAATGAGAGTGTTTCCGTGTACCTGATTCAATAGGGGCAACGATTCCCCTTTTTTTTCACACTGAAAGCCCCACTGCACATGCAAATAAGAACCGTTCATAGGGGATCTGCTTTCCGCAACAATTTGAGCAAGTGCTCAAAAGAGGCAGGGCGAGGGGCAGAAAATTTATGCCTTTCCTGCGTTTTTGGATGGGTAAACTCAAGGCAAGCGGCATGCAGTAGGGTCATGTCAGTCCCCCTAAGATATTCACTAATTTCCGGAGAAAGAGTCTGAATGCGCTTTGGAGTAGCGCCTTTTCCATAGAGAGGATCTCCTACTATGGCATGTCCATATTCCGATAAATGAACTCGAATTTGATGTGTCCGACCTGTCAGAGGACGTACTTGTAAATGAGTAAAATGATCGAATACTTCCAAAGGTGAAAAAGACGTTTCGGCACTCCTTCTCACATTTCCTTTAGAACTCATTTTTTGACGATGAATCCTATCTCTTCCTATCGCATTTTTGAGAGTCCCTTGCGCTCGGATCTGCCCCCATACTACAGCTTCATAGGTTTTTGAGACTTCTCTGTTTTTGAATTGCAACGAAAGAGCTTCTTGAATGGTTCTGTTCTTAGCAACCATGAGTACACCGCTTGTCCCTTTGTCGAGTCTGTGTACGATACCAGGTCGCAGATCTGACATCTGAGTAAACTCATTGGAGGCCTGTAGATAAAAAAGCAAATGATGCACTAAAGTATCCTCTCGGTGCCCCACTGCTGGGTGCACAACTACTCCTTGTGCTTTGTTGAGCACTATCAAGTCTGAGTCTTCAAATAAAATATCCAGAACTCCAGAGCGTGGAACTAGCGAATAGGTTTTTGCTTGCTCGAGCTGAAGGACCAATTGGTCGCCAGCTCGAACACGAGTAGAAGCTTTCGTAATTGTTTTTTGGTTGAGAGTAACTCGAAGAGCCTTCAAGTGTTCCTGAATAACCACGCGGCTTTCTTGGGTGGACTTCACAAGAAAGAGATCGAGTCTTTCTCCAGCATCCTCTTGCAAAACAACAAAATCTAACCGTTTCACTTGTTTGAAAATCTTTGGTCAAAATACTCTAAAAAGAGCTTCGCTGCTTCCACGGGAGGCAGTTTGTACACATGGGCTAAGTTTTTAACAAATCCCTGTAAGTAGACTCGAGCTGGCATGTCTTTTTGAACGCCCTCTTCGATGGCTTTCAAATAGCGCACCGGAATTCGAGTGATGCGAAAGACTTCTTCTATGCTTAATTGATGCTTCTCACGAAAAGCTCTCAGGACCTCACCTGAAAAGGGAATGGGAAGGCCAGTGGGGGAAATGGAGGGGGGCACCGGTGTCGTTGGTTCAGAGGCCGCTAGTTCAATCAATTTATTATAAGCTTCCCGGCGCGAGGGATCTGAAAGCGTATGATAAGCCTCCTCGATTTGCTTTAAAAACCCTTCGATGTCCGATGGGCTAAGCGTTCCTCGTTCCTCGAGAGACTTCTGAGTGATAGCTCCTTTTGCGGCATGATAAGCGGCTAGCACCTCAGTGGGGGAGGCGTTTCGGGAAACTCGCAAAATATCGTAGTACGTATCCATTGCTTTAGTCATGGGCTTAGGCGAGTTTTTAGCACAACCGAAGGCAATCCACCAACCAGACCTTCAAAAAAACCCAAGAGCAACGCAAGGCGTTGGACTTCGCCGCGGGAGCATGATACCACTGACTGAAGCTGGTTGAGGTTTGTCGGTTAAGTATGCGAATTGATACGATTACACTTATCGTTTCGGCATTTGTGAGCGCGTTCCTTGCGATTGCAGTGCTCATTAAAAACTTTCGAAACCCCCTTTATATTTCTTTTTCCCTTTTCTGCGGAGTTTTACTGACTCGTGATGTTCTTTGTTTGATGAGGGGCTTTGAGCACCCAGTTCTTTTTAATCAAACTCTGTTTCTTTGGGTCACTCTTTTCGTGGGACTCAGTAGTTTGTGGTGGCTGTCTGAATTAAGACCAACGCAAAAAAAACGGCTGAAGCATTTGGCAATCCCGTATGCGACCCTTTTACTGGGCCTCGGATTAACCACTTTCTGGCTGAATGCAGACCGGTACGGAAGCTTAATCCTTGCCATCGCAGAAGCGACCTTTTTATTTCCTGCTTATGTATGGACTGTAACAATGGTTCGGGCCACGCAGGAAGAGGAACTCCCTCGTGAAAAAGTGCGCTACCGTTACGCTGTTTGGGGACTTGTTTTGGTGGTCGGGCTGCATCTCACCGATACACTTTATTTTACCGAACAGAGCGCCATCGTGCCGTTAGGAACTTTGGCTCGTTCAGTTTACCTTATCTTTTTATTTCAGTTATTCATCCAGCGAGAGTTGTTAACCACCCCTGAGCTTCTTTCACGAATTTTTCTTTTTGGAGTTATTTCGGTAGTTTTGTCTCTGATTTACTGGCTTTTGGTCAGTTGGGTGGATACGCGGCCAGGCTTATTCCTGTTCAACACGTTTATTGCATCTTTTGCCATTATGGTTCTTTTTGATCCTCTCCGTTCGGCAGTGAGCCGACTGATGAAAAAACTTTTCTTGAAGCGAGACATCGAGCTCGAACGCGAGCTGAATGCCTTAGCTGATGACTTAAGAGGAATTGCAGACCCCGTAGAACTCTCCAGGCGCATCAGAGAAAGTCTCAAATTAGTCTTGGGGATTGAAAAAGCATCGCTTTATTTGCTTGAAAGGGACGGCGTCAGTTATGTCAGAGCGGAACTCGCCAGCGGGGAACCCGCGTCCGAGTTGTCTGCTTCTAGTTCCCTGGCCGAATACATGACACTTCGACGGGGAAGACCTTTCGTTGTCGAGTCATTGAGAAGCGATCTCGAATCGTTTCATTCAACACAAGGAAAAAAGTTTGTTGAGGATTGTTTGGAGTCTCTCAAGCAGCTAGCCGTGGATTTGATTATTCCGTTTTTTTACGATGCAAAAGTCATTGGCTTTGTAGCGGCGCCCTTAAGTGAAAAGATAATCGTGAGCAATGACTTGTTGCGATTGTTTGTTCCAGTGGCTCGACAGATTGCGCTGCTCTTGAAAAGTGCTCAAACTCTTACTGTTCTTCGCGATCGAGACAAGCTTGCAGCGATCGGGGAAATGGCTGCGGGTCTAGCTCACGAGATTAAAAATCCACTGGGAGCTATCAAAGGAGCTGCTGAGCTTCTTTCGGACGATAAAAACGAAAAGGAAGCTTCTGAATACTTAGCAATTATTAAAGCTGAGGCCGATCGTTTATCGGGCGTATTAACTCAGTTCTTGGATTATGCGCGACCGAGGCGACACGATCCGGAGTCCTCCTGTTGGCCTTTGAAAGTAATTGAACATACGGCAGCGCTAGTATTGCGCGATTCCAAAGTGAAGTTTGCAGTTCAAAGTGACGCCAATGACATCCAAGCCGACGTGGATCCTGAGATTTTAAAACAAGTGCTGCTGAACCTGTTTTTAAACGCCATACAAGCCCTAGATGAGACCCCCGATGGCACTCTTAAAGTAGTGGTAAAAGAAATTAAGCCCAAGTTTCGTTGGGGGTTGGGAATTCCCTTGTATAAAGCCTTTGAAGGTTGGAGAAGCCCTCAAGAGCAAGTGTGGAAGCCTTTTGTCGAAATTCAGGTGCAAGACAATGGCCCTGGTATTCCTGTGACTGATTTAACAAAAATATTTATGCCGTTCTACACCACCAAATCCGCTGGCACGGGCCTGGGTTTGCCTATTTGCCAAAGACTCATGGAATCGGTAGGGGGATCCATTCAAGTGAAACCGAATCTACCGCGAGGCACTCGATTTATTCTTCATGTACCTGGACATGTACGTTCCAAAAAACTGGCAAGTGCTAGCATCTGGTCGGAGGTACCCGCATGAACGACGCTCAAATTCTGGTCTTAGATGATGAAGGTAATATCCGGAAAATATTAAAAGCAATGTTAGTCGCTGAAGGACACCATCCTTCAACGGCAAGTTTCCTAGCAGAAGCAAAAGAGCACATCAGAACAAAAGATATCCAAGTCATCCTGACCGATCTACGCCTTGAGCGAGAAGATGGTCTGAGTCTGTTGAAGTGGTTGAGAGAAGAGGGGTTTAATATCCCCGTTATTATATTAACGGCTCATGGGAGCATTGACTCGGCAGTGGATGCCATGAAGCAGGGGGCTTTTGATTACCTCAGCAAACCCTTTGACCGGCAAGAGCTTTTGAGAGTTATTGAGAAGGCTTTGTTGACGCATAAGTTTAATCGGCAAAACAATCTTAAAACATCCGAAGGAAATCTCTTAGTAGGAAACTCTCCTTTGACGCAAAAAGCACTTCATTTGGTTGAGCGGGTTGCAGCAGCAGACACCACCGTCCTTATTTCCGGAGAAAGCGGGACGGGAAAAGAGCTCATCGCCCAGTCCATTCACGAGAGAAGTAATAGAAACACAGGACCGTTTATCAAAATAAATTGTGCTGCTATCCCGGAAAGCCTTTTGGAAAGTGAATTGTTCGGGTATGAAAAAGGAGCTTTCACGGGGGCCCAAAGCACCAAGCCTGGGCGCTTTGAACTAGCTCATAAAGGCACTTTGTTCTTGGATGAAATCGGAGAGATGTCTCCCGAAATGCAAGTGAAACTCCTAAGAGTGTTACAAGAACGTTCGTTTGAACGGGTAGGCGGAATCAAAACAATTCAAGTAGACGTCCGATTGGTAGCTGCTACCAACAAGGATCTCGAAGCTGAAGTGAAAAACGGTAGATTTAGAAGTGACTTGTTTTACCGATTAAATGTTGTTCCCATTCATTTGGCTCCTTTGCGAGAGCGTCGAGAGGATATCCCCTTATTAGTAGCCCATTTTTCCAGAAAGCTTTCAACCCGACTGAAAAGAGACAATCCACAATTTTCAGCGGAAACGCTGGAACTCCTCATGCAGTTTCCTTGGCCGGGAAATATTCGCCAATTAGAGAATGTGGTGGAACGATGTCTTATTATGGCTGAAGGGCCCATGATTCATCCAGAACAACTTCCCGAAGAAATCCTAGATTATGAAGAGGAGCAATTCATAGAAAGACAAGCCTCTTTGGGAGGTGGATTGCGTGAACGGGTTAAGGATGCCACCCGTCGAATTGAAAAAAAGGCTATTGAAGAAGCTCTAGCTGAAACTCACCAAAACGTAACTCAAGCTGCTCGGGTACTCAATTTGAGCCGAAAAGGCCTACAATTAAAAATGAAAGAACTGGGGCTTCGTTAACTCTTAAAACTGACACGGAAGACGGATGGCTTTTTGGAGCCAAGCTTCGTAGAGATCTCCAGGAATTTCGATGGCTCCCAAACTTCGAAGATGAGGAGTCAAAAACTGGACTTCCAAAAGCGAGAAGCTTTGTTGTTTCAAGTGTTCGGTCAAATAGAAGAGACCCACCTTCGAAGCATTTGTCTCAAGTGAAAACATACTTTCTGCAAAAAAAGCGCCCCCCACGTGAACCCCATAGATCCCCCCGGCTAATTTCTGACTGTGCCAGATCTCGAGTGAATGAGCGTAGCCCATTTTAAAAAGCTTGTGGTAGCTCTTGATAAATTCGTCGTTGATCCATGTTTCTGGTCGGTTAGCACAGTGACTGATGACTTCGGGAAAAGCGGAGTTAAAAGTGACTGAAAATAATTGGTGTCGAATGATCTTTCCTAATGAACGGGAACAGTGAAATCGATCTAAAGGCAAAATGGCGCGCGGATCCGGACGGTACCAAAGAATTTCCTCAGTGGCGGGGTCAGGCATGGGGAAATATCCCTGGGCATAAGCTTGAACAAGTTCTAGTGATGGGGGCAGAGTTTTACTCATAGTTCTGGCGCATTTCAGTGTGAAGCAACCATGTAATTATACGATTATACTAGCTTTTTCCAAACCTCTAAAAACTTTACCTAGCTTGCTGTATCATTGGGGAAAACACTTTACGACAACTAGCAGCAAGCGTGAGAAAAATATACCCACCCAAATTACTGGTTTTGATGTTGAGCGCTTTGGGGTTGTTGGCTTTCTTCTTTTGGGTAAATCCCAGGCCCACTAAACCCAAATTATCCAAGCGCGAAATTGCTCAATCGTTAACTGGAGCGATCACACAAAACCGTTTTCCCTCTGAAGGACAAGTGGTCTTTAATCAGACGGCCATGACCGGACAATTCAACTATACACTGAATGCCGAGCTTCAATCGTACATGGAAAAATTATTGGGCCAATACAAACCAGACTACGGCGCATTTGTTGCGGTAGATCCCAAAACTGGAGCGATTCTCTCCTTGCTCAGCTACACTCGAGAAAAAAAAGACACGGGTAATTTAGCGTTAAAAGCCAGTTTTCCAGCTGCATCCATATTTAAGATTGTCACTGCTGCTGCTGCTTTTGATAAAAACAAAGCTAACCCAGAAACCGTTGTGTCCTTCACTGGCGCGAATCACACTCTGTACCGTCAAAATTTAAAACCGCCCCGGAGCACCCGGTGGGTACGAAGAATGCGGCTCAGAGAAGCTTTTGCTCGATCGGTGAATACGGTCTTTGGCAAGTTGGGCATTTACACTGTTCCGAAAGAAGACCTGAATCATTACGCTGAGAAGTTTCAGTTCAATCAGGTGATACCTGCTGATCTTCCAGTCGAGAGTGGAACTTTTGAGTTCGCCGGAGAGGATCCGCTCTCAGTCGCTGAAATCGCCAGCGGCTTTAATCGAAATGTTCTCATGAGCCCACTGCAAGGAGCTATGATTGGAGGAGCAATAGCTAATAACGGCGCCATGATGGAGCCTTTTCTAGTGCAGAGTTTTAAGCCTGAAAATCCAGGATTTGTTTACCAAGCTGAGCCCCGGATAATTGCCAATGTTGTTAGTCCAGAAACCGCTAGAGAATTAAGAACGATGATGCAAGATACAGTGAGAGTGGGAACGTCACGAAAAAGCTTTCGGGGACTGGTAAAGAAATCCGTCTCGGCAGAGATCGAAATGGGGGGGAAAACGGGTTCCCTGACAGGCAATCACCCTAAAGGTAAATATGACTGGTTCGTCGGATACGCAAAGCAAGGGGACCGAGCGATTGCTATGGCCGCTTTGACGATTAATGAGGAAAATTGGCGAGTCAAATCGTCTTATTTAGCGAGAAGCGCGGTTGAACAGTATTTTGAACCGGAAATCAAATTGGCCAAAATCAAACGGAAGAAAAAGTAGAATCATGGCAAAGCATTTCGAAGAATCAGGAACCACTCAAACGCTTCTTCGGCCGGAGAATCAGACCAAAACACCCTCGTTATATAAAGTAGTGATTCTAAACGATGACTTTACCCCCCAAGATTATGTAGTGCATATTTTAGAAAAGTTTTTTCACAAAACGTCTCAAGAAGCACAAGACCTCATGCTCCAAGTGCATCGAAAAGGAATGGGGATTGCTGGAATTTACACGTTGGAACTTGCTGAGACAAAAACAGCCCAAGTCAATGATTACTCAAAAAGTCATCAATATCCATTAAAGTGTGTGATAGAAAAAGCATAAGGAGAACAGGCATGCGGTTTACTCCTGAGTTGGAAAAAACGGTGAGTTTAGCGATAAAAAAAGCCACAGAAGCACGGCATGAGTACGTGACTCTTGAACACGTATTGCTTGCAAGCTTAGAGGACCCCGAAATTAACGATATTTTATTGGGGTGTTTTTGCGATATCGACCAATTGAGAACCACGCTGGAAAAATTTGTTGGGGAAAACATGCCTGTAGTTACTGTTTCACTTCCTCAAGGAAAAAACCTGCCCGTCTCCCCAAAGGAACCCGATTATAAGCCAGTGCTCACCGTAGCTTTTCACCGAGTTATCCAGAGAGCAGTTCTTCAAGTTGAAAGCGCCGGAAAAGCCACGGTCAGTTCCGGTAACCTGCTTATTTCATTAATGCGAGAAGAAGATTCTCATGCGGTTTATTTTCTAGAGCAACAGGGAGTTAATCAATTTGAAGTTATCAATTACTTCTCCCACGGGATAGCGAGGGAGTCTATAAACCCTAGCGCTGAACCGGAGAGCATAAGTGAACCAGAAACTAACGAAAAAAGTGATTCCCAGGAAAAATCGGGAAAGGGTGATCCTCTTAAGAGCTTTGCGGTCAATTTAAATGAGCGAGCTTCTCGAGGTCTCATTGATCCTCTGATAGGGCGTGATGATGTTTTGGAAAGAGTCGCCCAAGTACTTTCGAGACGAACTAAAAACAATGTCTTGCTGGTTGGAGATCCTGGCGTGGGCAAAACGGCTATTGCAGATGGTCTTGCGCTCAGAATTACACAGGGAGCGGTGCCAGAAAAATTAAAAGACGCGGTTATTTTTTCACTGGATCTCGGAGCGCTCATTTCAGGGACCAAATATCGGGGAGATTTCGAAGCAAGACTAAAAGCGGTCGTTCATGCACTCGAAGAAAAGCCGAACAGCATTCTTTTCATCGATGAAATTCACACGTTGATTGGCGCTGGAGCAACAGGAGGCGGTTCGGTAGATGCTTCCAACTTACTTAAGCCGGCTTTAGCGCATCGGACACTGACTTGTATTGGTTCGACGACTTACAAGGAGTATCGAGCTCACCTCGAAAAGGATCAAGCACTATTGCGGAGGTTTCAAAAAGTCGATATCCGAGAGCCTTCAATTGAAGATAGCATCCACATTTTACAAGGGCTGCAATCTCGCTACGAAGATTTCCATCAAGTTCAATACCCTGAAGAAGTAATTCGAGGCATTGTGGAACTGTCTGCACGCTATATTCATTCCAGGCTTCTTCCGGATAAAGCTATTGATGTCATGGATGAAGTCGGTTCGCGATTACGTTTAAAAGCAATAGACTCGGCACCCATTCTTGTGTCGCTGAGGAATGTTGAAGAAGTGGTTTCTTCTATCGCCCAGGTTCCTGCTAAATCCGTATCCCAAAGCGACAAGAAACAATTGCAGAGTTTAGAGTCCGACTTGAAAGCCGTGATCTTTGGACAAGATGCTGCAGTCGACAAATTAATAGCGAGCATCAAATTAAGTCGTTCCGGCTTGGGAAATCCTGCAAAGCCTATCGGATGTTATTTGTTCACGGGTCCTACAGGCGTTGGAAAGACAGAAGTGAGCAAGCAACTTGCTCGGTTGCTCGGAACTGAACTGATTCGATTTGATATGAGCGAGTACATGGAAAAACATTCCGTATCTCGTCTGGTGGGAGCACCTCCCGGATATGTGGGATTTGATGAGGGAGGACTTCTTACTGAGCGGGTAGCCAAAAACCCCTACGCGGTTTTGCTTTTTGATGAAATGGAAAAAGCCCATCCGGATGTTGCAAATATTTTGTTGCAAGTAATGGATAATGGAAAATTGACAGACTCCAATGGCAAAGTAGTCGATTTTAGAAACGTTATCCTCATGATGACTTCTAATGTCGGTTCCCGCGAAGTTGCCCAAAGGGGGTTAGGAATTGTGCCCAGCGAAGTAAAAAATCGGTCAGACAAAGCAGTGAAGAAAGCTTTTTCCCCTGAGTTTCTCAATCGACTAGATGCTGTGGTGACCTTTGAGAGTTTGTCGAAACCTGTCGTGATGAAAGTGATTGAAAAAGAACTGGAAGCCATCAGTAAAATGTTGGCAGAAAAACATATCGCTTTAGAAGTTGATGAGCTTGCCAAAGAGTTTATCTTTGAAAAGGGATATGATTCAGCTTTTGGAGCCCGTCCCATAGGTCGAGCAATTGATGAGCATATAAAACAGAAATTAGTGGATGAGATTTTATTCGGTCATCTTTCGGGCGGCGGGAGAGTGGCGATTCAAGCAAAACAGGGGAAACTAAGCTTTAAATTTGAAGCCAAAAAAGACTAGGACAAGATGCTCCGCGGCAATTCGGCTAGTGCGCCGACTTGGCGATTGACCGAAAGTTGTTGCTTCGTTACGACAGACATATGATTCAGCATCTACAGATTCAGGGATTGGCGATTATTGATTCACTCAGTATCGATTTCTCTTCTGGTTTTAATGTGATTACGGGGGAGACAGGCGCAGGCAAATCGATTCTTATCCGCGCTCTTTCATTCCTTTTAGGTCAAAAGGCCAGTAGTGACGTTGTCCGCAAAGGTTACGACCAAGCGGTAGTGGCTGGAGAATTTATTCTTCCCGCCAATCACGAAGGGCTTGAGTTCCTGAGATCGCACGGAGTTCCGTTCGAATGGGTAGACTCCGGCGCAGAGATACTGGTGCGTCGTCAAGTAAATGCTAAAGGACGTTCGAGTGCTTGGATTAATGATTTTGCGGTAACCGGGCAAACCCTAAAAGAACTCGGGTTACATTTAGTCGATATTTTCGGTCAACATGACAATCAAAAATTGATGAGACCTGAGTTTCATCTTTCCTATGTCGATAAGTTCTTAGCTGAACCTAAGCTTGTCCAGGAATTCAAAGCAATCTACAAAACTTGCTACGATCTCATCAAAGAAATTAGTCGAAACCTAGAAGGCTTCAATTCTCGGAGCAAGGATTCGGACTATCGGCTCTTCAGATTAGATGAGCTAGATAAGTTTAATCCTAGTGTGGCGGACTTTGACAAAGTCACCCAGCAAGCAGAATCGTCTGCATCCGCCCTCGAGCTTAAAGAAGGACTATCTCAATTACTGAGTGCCCTTGAAAATGAAGAAAGTTCGGTTAATTCCGTTCTTTGGGGAGTCGCAAAAGGACTGTCCAGACTTGAAGAAAAAGCGAGTGGTCCTGCATTAACGGAATTGCATGGGCGGGCTGAGACTTTGGCGCGAGGAATCGATGAGCTCAACTATGAGATCAGTCGACTGCTCTCTTCGGTTGATGTCGATGAAGAAAGTATTGAAGAAGCCCAAAAAAGGGTATTCGATTACCAAGAGCTTTTTCGTAAGCATGGAGTAAAAGATATTGGGGCACTCCTTTCTGAGTATGAACGGTTGAAAACCGAGTGCCTTTCCCAAGAAGAAGCAACTATTAAGTTTAAAGCTGACTTGGACAAGGCTTTCCAACTCAGTAAACAAGTCAGAAGTGCTGCAGAAACACTATCCAAACATCGGATGAAAGCTGGCGAGCGAATCAAAAAAACAGTCGAAAAAGAGCTTTCTGAATTAGCTATGGCTGGAGCAAAATTTGATATTTGCTGGGAAGATTGTGACGGCTTAAAGGCAGGACTTGATTTTGCCTCGTTCAAGAGTAGTCAATTAGATTCTCTTTCCCGTTCCATTGATGAAACATGGACTGGGATGGGTACAGAAGGTTTTGAGCGCGCGGAGTTTATGTTGGCGTCCAATCCCGGAGAACCCGTTTTGCCGCTGCTAAAAGTTGCGTCCGGGGGAGAATTATCAAGAATTATGTTGGCCCTCAAAAAGGCTCTCGTCGCTGACGCGGATACTTGTGTGTTGGTCTTTGATGAAATTGATACGGGGATCTCAGGAAGAATTGCCGATGTGGTGGGTAAGAAAATGTACGAACTGTCGCGAGACTTTCAAGTTCTTTGCATATCCCATCTTCCTCAAGTGGCAGTTTATGCCGACACGCATTTCCTAGTCAAAAAAGAAGCAAAAGGAGTACGGACGGAATCAAGAATTATTCCTCTTACGTCAGAGGAAAGCGCTTCCGAAATCGCACGACTCCTGAGCGGTTCAGAAGTATCAAAAAGCAGTTTGGCAAATGCAAAAAACCTGATCCAGAAAGCAAAGTCTCACGAAACCAAACAGCGTCGAGGACTCAATTACTAAGACATGAATCTGCAAAGCCTCTTTTTTGTTTCGCTAGTCTCCCCTCTGATGGTCACGGCGAGTTTTGCAGAAATTCCTAAACACTACAGCTACCGATGCGCTAACTCACTCCGCCAGTCGTTGTATGTAGCCTTTGAGAAAGGGGGAGCTCGGATCTCTGAAATCAGTTCAGATCATAAATTACAGCGTACCCTCAATCTGCCTGACACGCTGACCCTTTCAGATAAAAGCGGCGAACCTCTGCGAATCTTTTTGTCCCCCAAAGACGGACAGCCCGGCGAAATCAGAGAGCAAATCGTAAGAGGACAGGAAGCACAAAGTGTTCGACTTACTCTTTTGTTCCCTTCGCTGACATTGTCAGGATGGACCTGTGTCTATACTGGCGCTGCCATGAAAGTGCATTTATTGAGCTCAACCTCCGAAATCGCAGTACAAGACGGTTTTTTAGTGGGACACTGGGTTTCAAAGCTAACTGAATCTAAAACATTATTTTCCCAGTCTATCGGTCAGATTAGGGACATGCTTGCTCGATATGCTCGCGAAAAAACGAGCCTGAACGGAACAGCAGGAGAGGGCCCCCTTAAAGCCGCGTTTACTTCCTTGAATTTGTTGGCTCCTGAAGCTCTGGAACAGCTGAGAACGAGTCTCACGGAAAATGAAAAACATTTGCTCGATGAGATTGAAACGTTGATTGCGTATGAGAAGTTTCCTCCAATGCAGAGGTGGGTGTTTTGGGCTTCCTTAAAGGGAGAGAGTCGAGATGTTGGGTTTAGAATTTCCATTCGGGAATTTTTAAAGTCTACCCTTTCAAAAGAAGAAGATATGAGAAAGTTTTTTCAGGATGAGTTACGCAGCACTCTGATTGAGATGAGTCAGGCAGATGTCGACAGAATTGCAGCGCCTCTCAATGCTTCCGAAAAGCTATTTGTCGAATCTCTTTGGCAAAATACGCTTAAATCAAAAGTTCAACCCAAAAAACGCTAACCTCTAGGGCTCTGAAACAGGATTGTAAGTCTGTTGGGGCTTGCCTTGCGAGATGTTCTCTTCTGGATCTCCGGCGGTTGCGCCAGAGCTGCTCGGGCTTGCGCCCGCTGGAGAAGAGGACGGCTGTTTTCTGGGCGTGCTCTGAACACTCGAGGTGTTTCGAGGTGCCTGGGAGCCAGATACATTCTTGTTGCCAGCATCTTCTGGGGGATCCCCTTTGCCTTTCAAGAGTTTTCGAATTCCACTCTTGCCATAAATAGATTGAATGAATTTTCCTCTGGGTTTGTATTCTTTCTTATTCTTTTTATAAGTGTAGCCCGGATTTCGTGAAGCTCCCGCCCTAATAGATTCAAGCGCAGCAGGAGTGAGTTGGCAGCTCCCTCCTGTAGTAATGCCATTTTCGCCTGCAAGAAAGATTCGGAATTTTTTAGGAATAAAAGCGGCACCTTTAGGCAAACAGAGACCACAGCCCCCGTCATCACCTTTGTCCGGAGGGGGGCAGTCTTCGGTGTTTTTGCATTGCCTTGCACAGCAATTACTGTGTCCAGACTCATGAATAGCGACATCAGCCGAGCAACTACTTTCCGAAACGGTAGAAAAACTTGGAGTTCCTCCTGGGCAAAGGTTCGAACACCCTGCAGCTGGGCTTTCCTTGCTGACATCAATCCCACATTGAACACTGGGGATAGGCTCTCTCACAAAAGCTTGAATCGAACCCTTATTGTTGCCTTCTAAAGTCGGAAATGCATTTTGTAAGTTACATGCTTGAATCGCTTGTTGCTCCAACGTATTGGGATCGTCCGAATAATCATCTCCCCAGTACCGAAAAATGGGTTTTACGACGACCCCTGCTTTGGCGTATTGATCGACAATGTTTTTAACAGACTCCATAGCACACTTCAGAGCTGGGCTGCTCTTCGGGAGTAAAAAGCAGTAAGGCTTCCACAGAGGAAGCATTTCGCCTGGATCATTGTTTCCCTGCTGGGAGCCGCCGCCAGAAGCTGCACTGGGGAAAGGACCATCGTCATCTTCTTGGTCTTGTGAACTTAGGGGCAAAAGACTGCTCCTCGCTGATGCGTAATAGCTGTTTTTGTCGAAAGGGGGCTTGGAGTCGGCTTTTGCAAAAGCCCCCCCCAGAATCACGGTAAAGACGATCCCAAAATGGAAAAGCGTGTCTAAATTCACGAATGGGTCCTTTGACTCTTATTTTACCTGATGACTGAAAGGCTACCCAAAGGCTTTTATCTCGGTGTGCGGAAACCTTGTATTCCGGGGGTATTATGCCCGTGCCAAACCATTTTTGTGCCTAGGGCCTTTTACTTTCGGGGGTTTTTACGGCACCCTTTTGCCATGTCGGCTCTTCCCCTCATGATTGCAGTGCTTTGTGTGCTTGCTTTGGCTTATCGCTACTACAGCGCGTTTTTAGCGGCTCGAGTGTGCATGCTCAATGATGCGAACCAAACTCCCGCTTTTTCCCAACAAGATGGGCATAATTACCACCCGACGCCCAAATGGGTACTCTTTGGGCATCATTTTGCAGCCATTTCGGGAGCGGGGCCTCTTATTGGACCCGTTCTAGCCGCTCAGTTTGGTTATCTTCCCGGGTTGCTGTGGCTCCTCATCGGCGTCGTTATCGCGGGTGCCACTCAAGACTTTATTGTTCTGGTTGCCTCAGTAAGACATCAAGGGAAATCCCTCGCTCAAATTGTAAAAGCAGAATTAGGGCCTCAGGCGGGAATAGCGGCTGGGCTTGCGGTGCTCTTTGTTTTGATCATTGCTTTAGCAAGATTAGGGCTTGTTGTAGTGAACGCTTTAAGCGAAAGCTCATGGGGGACTTTCACGATTGCAATGACTGTTCCCATTGCTTTTTTGATGGGTTTGTATGCTTACAAAATTCGCCCCGGACGAATAGGCGAAGCCACCGTGTTTGGAGTGATTGCTCTTTTATTAGCGGTAGTCATCGGAGGTAAAATTCCGGGCTCTCCTTGGCAAAGCGTCTTTTCACTCACAAAAGATCAACTTACGTTGGCCATGATGACTTATGGATTTTTAGCATCCGTTCTTCCCGTCTGGCTTCTTTTGTGTCCGAGAGATTATTTGTCCTCATTTTTAAAAATTGGAACCATCGGCTTATTGGTGATCGCTGTGATTGCTGTAAATCCCCTGTTGAAAATACCCCCGCTGACCCCGTTTATTCACGGGGGAGGACCGATTGTTCCTGGTAAAGTATTTCCTTTTGTTTTCATCACAATCATGTGTGGTGCAGTGTCTGGATTTCACGCGTTAGTGTCCTCAGGAACAACTCCCAAAATGGTGATGCGCGAGTCTCATTGCAGATCGATTGGCTATGGAGCCATGTTAATTGAAGGATTAGTCGGAATCGTTGCTTTGATCGCTGTTTCTAGTCTTTCGCCAGGAGACTACTTCGCGATTAATGTCTCCCAAGACAAGCAGGTCGAATTAAGTGTGATGGGCTATCACATTGAGGAACTGCCGGTATTGGAAGCTGAAGTGAAAGAAAAAGTCCAAGGGCGAACGGGGGGCGCAGTTTCCTTGGCCGTGGGAATGGCTAAAATCCTGAGTAGCATCCCAGGACTAAATGGATTTCTTTCTTATTGGTACCACTTTTGTATCATGTTTGAAGCCCTCTTCATTCTGACTACGATCGACACGGGAACCCGTATTGCGCGATTTGTCCTGCAGGAGTTTCTGGGACGAATGGATCGTCGTTTTGAGAAATCCGATTGGATGCTTGGGACAGTGATCACTTCGCTTATCACGGTGTGTAGTTGGGGGTACTTCATTTTTACTGGCAGCATAGCAACGATTTGGCCCATGTTTGGAATTGCGAATCAGCTCTTAGCAGTGATCGCCCTGGGAACTGGAGCCTTAATGATACGGAAATGGGGCAGGGGCAGCTTGAGTTGGGTAGCTTGGGTTCCTATGGGATTTGTACTGATGACCACTACCACTGGTGCTTGGCAACTTGCTCGCGATGTTTTCTTGCGATGGATCGATTCCACTGATCCCAGTTTAGTAATACGCGGAGCAGTGGACCTAGCGCTGACGACAACGCTATTTACTTGCCTGGGAGTTATCGGCTTTAGAAGCTTACGTGCAATCAGCTTAAAGCGTTAGAAAATAGCATTTCTCGATATTTGGGAATAGGCCAATACTTATCTCCCAATAAACTTTCAGCTGAATCACAGGCTGTTCTCAAATGTGCAGACAACGGAAGAGCCTTGGTTGCGAGCAAATCCATCAAGCGTTCTTCAGAAGACAATCCTTTCCCTTCCTCTAAGAGTCCTCCCAGTTTTTGAAGGGTCTCCAGAATGTGGGTATATGTTTTTTCGATTTCGGAAACCCGCTTGCTTTGGGCTTTTTGGCCTTCGGTCGTAGCGAGCCGGTTGACTAAGTCCAAAGAATCTCTCAGTTGGCTTTCCATGGCAGGAATAACGAAGCCTTGAACCATGTCCAACAGGGTCATCAATTCAATGTGAATGGTTTTATTGTAACGCTCTACTGCGATATGAAACCGAGACTGAATTTCGGAACGTGAGAGCACCTGAGTTTTGACGAGAAATTCAGTCGCTTCCGGACGGTTCAGAACCATCACCGCTTCTGGTGTAGTTGCTAAGACTGGGAGGCCTCTCTTTTTGGCCTCTTTTTGCCATTCAACAGAATAGTTATTCCCTTCGAAGCGGATGGTTTCTGTCTCTTGTGCATAGTTTCTAATTAGTTCCATGACTGCTTCGTCGCGACTGCCAGATTTTTTGGTTAAAAGATTTTTAAGATCCTGAGTAGCATCTCTGAAGCTTTCGGAAACGGCAGCATTCAAAATGGCTAAAGGGACCGAAACATTGGCTGAGGCCCCCACTGCACGAAATTCAAATTTGTTTCCCGTGAACGCAAAAGGGCTAGTGCGATTACGATCCGTGTAATCTTTCGAAATGTCTGGGATATGACTGACTCCCAGATTAATAATCTGGGACTCGGTTGCTTGTCCCGCCACTCCTTTTTGAATGTCAGTAAAAATGTTACTCAGAAGTTCTCCCAAGAAAATGGAAATGATGGCCGGAGGCGCTTCATTAGCTCCTAAACGATGATCATTTCCAGCAGAAGCGATACTTGCTCTCAAAACGTCTGAGTGGCGATGCACGGCACGCATCACAACTGCGATCATGGCCAGAAAACGAAGATTTTGATGGGGAGTAGTTCCAGGCTCTAACAGGTTTTCGCCTTTGTCATTTGAAATACTCCAGTTGCAGTGCTTTCCACTTCCGTTAATACCCGCGAATGGCTTTTCATGAGTGAGGCAAACCATTCCATGCCGAAAAGCCACCCGCTTTAATGTCTCCATGAGTAGAGCATTGTGGTCGGCTGCGATATTTGCAGCTTCAAAGATAGGAGCTAATTCAAATTGGCTAGGGGCTACTTCATTGTGTCGAGTTTTTACTGGAATACCTAATCGATAGGCTTCGTGTTCTAAGTCTTCCATAAAAAGCTTAACTCGACTGGGAATGGAGCCAAAGTAATGGTCCTCCAGTTGCTGCCCCCGAGTTGACGGCGCGCCGAGAAGGGTTCTGCCGGTAAGGATAAGGTCAGGACGCAATCGGGCCAGCTCGCGATCAATGAGAAAATATTCCTGTTCTGCACCCAGTGTGGAATGGACCGATTTCACATCTACATCTCCCAGTGCTTTGAGAAACTCAGACGCCTCTTTGGACAAGACCTGGGCCGACCGAAGCAGGGGGGTTTTATTGTCCAATGCTTCGCCGTGATAACCAAAAAATACCGAGGGAATACAAAGTGTATGACCGCGAAGTCCCTCAACAATAAAAATAGGGGACGAAGGATCCCAAGCGGTGTAACCTCGCGCTTCAAATGTGGAGCGCATTCCTCCACTCGGGAAGCTCGATGCGTCCGGCTCTCCTTGAATCAACTGAGACCCACTGAAACGCTCCAAAACCGTAATCTCTGAGTGATACGTATGTTGGATAGAAATGAAAGCATCGTGTTTTTCGGCTGTGAGACCAGTCATCGGCTGAAACCAGTGACAGAAGTGAGTGGCGCCTTTTTGAACGGCCCACTCCTTGATAACGGCAGCAATGGAGTCCGCCGTTTCTCGATTCAGTTTTTTTCCCTGCTCTAAAGCCTTGATCAAATTCTGATACGCTTCCTTTGGGAGTTTTTCGCGCATTTGGCTCATTCCGAAAGTGAGCTCCCCGAAATACTCGGAAATGGGGACATGGTTCAGAGATGGGGCCGAGTTATCGGGGCTGTTCGATAGGGCACGAGGATGGTGGGCAGAAAAAGGGCGATGGAACGTAGTCATATTTTTCCTTTCAGGCCTTTGGAATTTTCAAACTCCGAAAGACTTGTTTGGGTTAACTCTGGGTAGAAATTAGGGTCTCTCCCAAAGTTACTCACAGTGTACTTGAACCCCTTTTCGGTTTACAAGACCCAACCTGTTATGGCGCACCTGGTTAGCCTTGATTCTGATTTTTACCGATAATTTCAACTAGGAGGATAGCTAGGTGCGCAGCCTTATTGTCATTGTTTTCTTATTGCTGTCTCACGTTGCCCTTTCGGAACAAGGGCCTGGGGGAAACTTTGGCGTAAGCTTTTTGGGGGGGTTTACGTCAAGCAACCATAGAGAAGTAGCCATCGGGAAAATTGAAAGCAAGACCGGGCTAGTTTTTGGTTTAGGGTTTAATTTTAGAGTCCTCCCCGAAGTGGCTATTGAAGTTGACTTGTTAAATATACAAAAAAACTTTGAGTTGGTTCCCACTGCGTCATCCCGCGAGTCCTACTTGCTGACTTACTTGGAAATGCCAGTGTTAGTGAAATACATGCCATCAAAATACTTCCATTTGAAAGGTGGCCCTTATTTGACAGGGTTGTTAATTGACTCAGTCAGAGAATCAGGTGGGGTTGCCAATCCGAACAAAACTGAATTTAAAAATGATTTCGGGGTTACATTGGGTACTTGGATTGGGTTTCCAACTAAAAAGAGTTTAGTAGTAGGTATTGATCTTCGTTACGATTTGGGCTTCGCAGATATTCAAGCCGATAGCGCTCCAGAAACCGTTTTGTATACTCGAGCCTTTGTGGGAATGCTAAATTTTTCTTTTAATTTCAGGTAAAGACTTACAAAAGGAACAATCATGAAAGTCTCTCAACTTCACTTTATCGGAATGGGACTGGTTTCAGTGCTCAGCTTTATTGGCTGCACTCGAAATTCAGTTGTAGCGGAGGTGGGCTCCTATAAAATCACAAAGAAAGAAGTCTCTTTGCGCATGAAAGCCATGAGCGTATTTTCTCCTCAGCAAAATGAGAAAATGTCTCTTGAGCAGCTCATTCGCAGCTATACGTTGGCAGAAGTGATGAAAAATCGCGGAGTAAAATCCTTCGACGCATCTGTTGAAGAAGAAGCAAAGAGAATTGCTGAAACTTCTAAGTCAAATCCCAAGATTGCAGAAGTAAAGAAAACATTTGGTCGCGATGAAGAAGCCTTTATGAAATTGTTTGTACTCCCAATGATGGCAGACCGTTTGGCTTATCTGGACGGGTACTTGAAAGACGAAGGCTTTCACAAAAAACAGAAAGAAAAAGCCAATTCCTTTTTAGCGGATGCACAGAAAAATCCCGCAGCTTTTGAAGAACTTGCAAAAAAGAACAACTTTGTTTTCAAAAAAGGAACGTTAGACGGTAACAAAGGTCTGGTTTGGGATGCTGATAGAAACGTGGCCAGCGGTAGCTTGCCAGGTGGGCCTTTTGTCGCTGAGCAATGGAAAAAAGCAGTGCTTGATTCTACGGCGAGTGGAAAAGTGGCTAGTTCTCTTATTGAACAGGGCAATTTTTGGGTTGCCGTGAAGAATATGGGAGCCGGTAAGACAAAAGGTGCTATGGACATCGCTGCTGTCGCTATCTACCGAGAACCCTTTGGAGCATGGCTGGAACAAAACAAAGGGGCAGTTATGGTGAAACGTTTAGACGAGCAAAACCCCAATGCCAGCTCTAGCACGCCACAAAAGAATTAATCGGTGTCTCGCTCTAGTTCTTTTCGTAAGTTTGGGGATGGGCTCTCCGGCTCGGGGAGCCTATCGCCTCTTTAAGCTCAAAGTCACATCTTTTGACGAAAGAAATCGCCGTCAAAAGCAAGAAGTGGTTCTTTCCACTCTCGATCATCATCAGTATGAAAACTATTACGCCGGCTATGGGAGAACTCTCGTTCAATTGATTGATACATGGTACTGTCCGGGAGACACCAGCGGCAAAAAGTATTGTGACAAACCCAAAGAAATGAGATTGCAACGAGGTCCCGCAGGAATATTTGCTCCTAAAAGGGACTTGCCTCTGAATCAACAGCCAGTCATTCCGTAACGTACTTACTTTTTTCCAGTAATTTTATTGAGCTCTTCAAGCATGGCATGAAGTTTATGATGAAGGCTTTGGAGCCTTTCTAAATTTCCTTGAATCTGCTGAACCGAAGCATCCGATGTCGTGAGAGCTGAGTTCGTTGAAGCAAACTGGTGGGTCTCTTGGGACTGGGTAGTAACGGGTTGCCCCGCTTGTGATGCTTTTTGAACCTCTTGCGTTTGTTGAAGAAGACTTTGGATATCCAGGTACATAAAAGCATGTCCAGCACTACGGTCTCGATGAGCCATATAACCTCCGCTTAAATACCGCCAACCACTTGGCCCTTAAAACACCCAAAAGCGCCTTCGCTCTTGGCGAATGAGGAAAAAGCAACCACTGTGCCATGAGAAGGAGTATTCAGGCACAAAAGTTACACAATAAATACAATTATTTAGATGGTGTTTTGAGTCTTCAGGGCAGATTCAGTGACAAAAAAGGGAGATTTATTTTTAAAAGCTACCCAGTTTTGGCTTCTTTTTGCCGATAATAGCTTTGGAGGAAACTGTCTGTGCGATTCGATTCTGTTTTACACATGTATTCGAAACAAGACCGAATCCTGATTGGGATTGGGATTGCTCTTTCGCTAGTGGCCAGTTTTGCGCTCACTTGGTCAGGTTCAGATGCTTTGCTATTAAAAGATGCCATCAAGATTGGAGTGCTGGAAACTTCTAACGCAGTCCAAGTAAGACACGCTAAGGCTCTGTCTTGGGACAGAATACGAAGGCGAGGAAACGTTTATCAAAAAGATATGGTGTACGCTCCCAAGGGGTCTTCAGCCGTCATTACCCTTTCAAAAGACGAAAAATTGTTTCTAGAATCTGACTCAATGGTTGAGTTTGACAATGTATCCTCTGATCGCATGAATGTTTTGCTTCTTGAAGGGGAGGCAAAGGTTGTCTCAAAAGATCCGAATGGAAATGAACAGTCCATTCAAATTGAAAAAAATGTGGTTATCCCTGTTCTTCCGTATCCCAAAGTGGATGCCGTCAGTACTTTTTTTGTCGATCCGGAACTTTGGGCGAAAGAACAAGGTCAGTTAACACAGGTCATGCGAGCCGAAACATCTAAAAATCTCAATCTAATTGATGAGATACCAGTTAGCCTTGCCTTACTGATCACTTCTGCTTCCGATTTAGTAGATGTTAGTGGATGGCAGGAACAACAAAACAATCTCAATCAATTAGTTCAAAACAGAATCGAAAAAAGAATTCCGCTGATTGCCGAAATAAAAGTAGACTTTTCTCCCTTGTTAGTCAGTTATTCTGGCATCGCGGACTTGGAGGGATGGCAAGAAAAGCAAAGAGACCTCACAACTCTTTTGTCCCAGTTGAATACCAAAGCAATACGACTGGTTCCCGAGCAAAAGATTGATCTTTCCTCCTTATTAGCGGGAAATCTCGCTCTTGTAGATTTAGATGCGTGGGAGAAAAAGCAATTTCAGCTCACTCAAATGGTTCAAAGCAACAAAAAAAAGAACCTCGTTCTTGGAGCAGAAACGGCAATAGCTCCGGCAAATCTTGCTTCGCTTAAATTCCAGAACTTCACTCTCCTTCTCAATGCGCCCTTTTTGATTCCAGGAAGCCAAGTAAAAGATCAGTGGATTAGTATGAGTTGGAGCAAATTACCCGGCTCAGCCATTTCTTATGAGCTACAAATAGCCCGATCTCCAGACTTTCATCAGTTTATTTCTCATAAAACATCAAGAACTACCGTTGAAATTCAATTGTTCGGCACTGGCAAATACTACTGGCGGGTAAGTGCAAAAAACATTAACGATACTGTGAGCTCCCAAATAGAGGAGTTTACGCTTGGCAACGATGGAGTACCGGTTTCGAGAGAAGGGCGCAATCTCTCCGAATCTAAAAATGACTAATAGCTCAGACAAGTCGCTTAAGAGTATTCTCTTTTTTTTATTGTTTTTGATTTCTTCCCTGACTCTTGCCAAAAACGATGACCACTCGATTCCGCCCGAAAAGCGAGGCATGGGAAAAGCGGAAGTACAGGGGGATCCCACGGAATCCTGCCTGGGTGGTCGAGGACTCGCCGCATTTGCTAACGGGGAAGAATATGATATCGCCGGAATAATCTCTTACTTAGCAGACCCCGCCTGCGAAGAGAGGAGACCCGAAATCGCACGTTCAGCGATTTCTCAGCGGATTGCCTTTAATGAGGTTCCTTATCGTTTGAAACAAGCAGCGCTAAACTTCAATCCGTCCTCTTTGAAAAGCGTAGAGGAAACCAACCAAGCCCTCTCTCGAAGCGTTCCACTGGTTCTTAAGGAACATCCTTTATCTAATCAAGACCTTCTTCCTATTCTCGGGCAAGTATCAGTGCTTTCTGCTACTGCAGGTAAAAAAATTTTAGGGGCCATGATTCAAAATGAATTAGTAGCTGCCGATGGACTCATGAAAAACTCTGCACGGTCCAAAAGTGGTTTCGCAGGAGATCTGGCTAGAACTTTACTTAACTATGGAGCAAATAATCCCGCCATTGCTGGCGAGCTCGCTGAGGCTACAGAGGAAATGGCTTTGTCAGCCCAGGTGAATTCTTTAGGAAAAGTTCTGAGCTCATTGGCTGAAGCTGCAAGAGTGGAAAGCAATTTGATTCCGACTCTTCAGCTGACTGCTGGTGCCACCCGACGAGGGATTGAAAAGGGAACGGTATTTTTTTCAACAGAAGATTCACACGCTCTTCTGAAATTAATTTTCGATAAAATAAAACCTCAGTTTTTAGCTGATTCTGCTTTTGATCCGGTTTCTGATGATTATAATCGCGCAATGAAGGTCTTGTTGAATGATAAAAGCCTCAATAAAACAGTCCTTCGAGATGCGTGGCGAGAAAGCTTAAGAATTCTCTCTGCAAATCGCAACCAAACTGCACTAGCGAAAGCTGTTGCTTTGTCTCTTACTGGCGACATTGTATACTTGGGCGATTCAGACAAACGACTGATGCTGATGGCTTCGAATAATTTTTCTGCATTAGCTATTGGTTTGCAGCGCTCCTTCCTTTCTGCATGGAACGAAAATCTTATTGCCGTTCAAGAGGGTTCATTGCCCGCGAAAGTATTTAACGACCGAAAGGATCGTTTTTTCGGGCCTTTCGCTGAAGGCATTTTGGAGTTGGAGCCAGAATTCATTGAAACAGAGTGGTTGAAGTTTGCTTGGGAAAAAGGTCTCGTAAAGCCTCAGCAAATAGAAACGCGACTACCCAAACTGGTTTTGGTTAAGGTGAAAAGACGAGAACGGGCAATGAAAGCTTCTCAAACCGGCGGTTCCTTTCAAGGCTATCTGGAATCTCTCGCTGAAAACTTGGCTGTCACTCGAGCTTTGAGTAGCGTTGAACTCCCCGCATTAAATGTTTGGATTAAAAAAACTGAGGAAGAATCTCCAGGTCCTTCTTTATCAAAGTAAAGAAGCTCCTCCGTCTACGTGTAAATTCAACCCCGTTACATAATCATTTTCTAAAAGAAAAAGCGTAGCATTGACGATATCTTCGGGGCTACCCAGTCTCCCTAAAAGATTCCGGGTTGCATGGTGCGCCGATTCTTCAGGAGAAAAATCTTCGGGAAGAAGAACAGCTCCAGGACTAATCGAGTTGACTCTAGTTTTGGGGGCTAGCTCTTTAGCCAAGTTGCGGGTCAGCGTTAAAAATGCGCCTTTTGCCGAAGTATAGGCTGAGTAACCTCTAAGTGGTTTAACGGCGAACATATCTACCAAGGTGATGACGCCGCTTTGAGGGGCCAGAGTGGGAAGAAGTTGTTGAATTAAAAAAAAGTGTCCTTTCACATTGGTATCAAACAGTTCATCCCATTGCGATTCCGTCACTTCTGATAGTGGCGTACGATAAAAAGAACTGGCGACCATGATGAGCGCATCTATCGAGGGCTTCCAAGCACTCACCTGATTTGCAGCTTGGGACAGACTAATAAGACTACTCAGATCAAAGGGAATACAAATCAGGTTTTCCGAGTATTGTTGCTTAAGCGACTCCAGCTCCGGAGACAAAGTACGATAGAGACAAGAAACAAAACTGCCTTCTTTGAGAAATCGGCGAGTGAGCTCTAGCCCAATCCGTTTGGACCCGCCTACTACAAGAATGTGTTTTTGCGTTATTTGCACTTACTTACCCTAGGAGAGCCCGTTTCAAATGACAAGTTCCAGTATCGAGGGTCTTTGAACTTTGTTTAAAAATATGCGAAAGTATCAACATTAAGAAAGGGTGTTGCATGCAAAGTTTTTTCATTATGGGAGCCGATACAGGGGTGGGGAAAACGGTAGTGAGTGCCGGCTTTCTCAAAGCGGGCGCAGGGCATGGCAACATCTGTTACTGGAAGCCCATTCAAACTGGCACCATGGTAGGGGATGATACGGAAGAAGTGAAAAGTTTAACCGGACTGAGTGATGAAAACCATTTTTTAGCTCCTGCTTATCGATTTACTGAACCGATGGCGCCGGTGCTCGCTGCAGAAAAGTGGGGAAAAAGTTTAGGTCTCGAAGAAATGATCTCTCAATTTCACGGCCATATTGGAAGAGGCCAATCTCTCATTGTAGAAGGGGCTGGTGGACTCCTAGCTCCCTTAAGTGAAAAAGCTTTTCAAGCGGATTTCATGAAAGCTTTGGGGCTCCCACTGGTAATCGTGGGAGAGGACCGAACAGGGATCGTTAATCAAGTATTAATGACCATTCGGTGCGCGAAGGATTGGGGCCTTAACATTGCGGGAGTGATTTTGATGAACAGCCGATCAAACCTGGGAAATGCCCCTGCTATTGATCGCTTTGGGGGCGGCGTCCAAGTGATTTTAGAAGTACCGCCAATGCCGGACAAGCGCTCTACGGTAGCTCATATCGCCGGTTCAACGGCGGTAAGAAAACTCCTCGGCGTACCCGAAATCCCCACTTAAAGCTTTGAAAAAATAATTTACACTCACTGGGATAGGTTTCAACGTTCGGAAATTCTCGTGCGGTCTGCTGCGCTTTCCTATCAAGTTCTTCTAGGGATTATTCCTTTGTTTGCTCTATTTTTTTGGTATTTGAACACTATTCAAGTCACGGATCGGTGGGTAAAAAGATTCCAGTGGTGCCAGAATAACGCACTGCGCTTCCTTCTGCTTGGGCTTTCTGAAAAAACAGCCGAAAAGTAAGAAGGAGAATGAACTGTGTTTCAGATGGAAACTTTTTTAAAGGACCCTTTTTTTATCCCGTTTGTGCGACGCCTTGCCCAGGGCGAGTTTTTGTTTCAACAGGGACAAATCGGAAAAACCTTCTTTATTATTCTTGTAGGGCACCTCAAGCTCTTATCTCAAACAGACGCTGGCGAGCACTTAGTAGCTGTTGTAAAGCCCGGAGAGTTCCTCGGAGAAAAATCAATCGTCAGCGAAGCAGGACGATTAAGAATTTTTACTGCAGAAGCTATGGATGACTGCATTGCCGTAGAGTTAGGAATAAAAGAATTGGCGCTTCTGCAAAAAGACAATCCTGAGCTTGTGATTGAAATCCTTAAAAAGTCATTTGAAGTAGCAGCTCAGAGATTAGATAAAGCCAACTATTTAGCGCGGGTTCTGAGAGGCTCAGATAACGAAAAACGTTTCCTCAATTGTCTGTTGTATCTCGCTCAAACCAATGGATGCGCCGAAGCGCAAGGGATCTTGATTCCGGGCCTCCGTGAAGCTTTAGATTACTACTTGGGATTATCCGAGCTTGATCGAGAGGAACGACTCATTTTATTGGAAGCTCAAGGGGTTTTAAAAAAGCGTGATGAAAACACTTTTCTTATTACCAGTGAGCAAGCGCTTCTCGGAATTCTTTCGGAATTAGAACAAACACCGCAAGCAGCTTAACTCCGGAATCAGTTGCTCTTAAAAAATCTGCCTGTAACCCACCTAGCCAAATGAGGGCGCAAGAAGGGCACACAGTCCATCTGTAAGTGAAGACAGCCTGAATACAATGCTTGATCCCCGCTGGAACAACTGGCATTGCGCTTGCTGCTTACCCAGGGGAGGCTGGGTCTCTATTGGCCCCACAGGCAGGTGCTCAATTGAACGTACGTTGGACGATAAGTGGGTTGGTGTCGCTGATCGGAGTAGGAGCTCTCGTTTTAGGAGTATTCTACCAACAGTATGGCTTAGTGGCGGGTTTGGCTCTAGTTTTTTTGGCCGAATCTCTTTTCTGGCGTTGGAAATTCCTGCATCGCCTGGTCCCTTCTGTTTTTCTACATGAACAGAAACGCTCACGAATTAAAACGTGGCTCCTTCTTTATGAAAAAGCAGATGACAGCTCTGAAAAACTTCTTCTCTTTCAAATCAATCAAGCTCAAGAAGAAAACCTTTCGCTTGCGGAAAAAAGGGTCATCGATGGCTTGCGTGCTTTAGTTGAGTTGCGAAAATTAGCATTTGGCAAGCCAAGTTCCAGTTCTCAAGCGCTTTTGGAAGCGTTTGTGTTTCATGGCGAAAGGGAACAAACGGGATTGCATTATGCTCAACAATCCGAATCTTACTCGCCCGACTTTTCAGTCGCTGAAATTGCTGATGCCGCAACTCTCGTTGCTTCTCTGTACTGGAAAGTATTTCAATCAGCTACCGAGCAAGGGAGCCGGATCAGTAAACCTGCTCGGCAACTGTTGGAAGGCCTGTTCGGCAAAGCATTTGTGCAAGCTGAATTAGAGCGAGAGATTGAAATTTTGACTGACTGTATGCAACGGCAAGGGGGGATTCCGTTTTTGATGTTGAATCTCATTCGCCGTCAGCATTGGGGGTGGGCAAAACCCCTGGGTCAGCGACTCCTCACTAGCGATATCGCTATCGAAGAGGAAGTAAGAGCATGTCTCTATTGGATGACTGAAATTCAGTGGTTTACTCATGAAGCCATTTCAGTTCCTGATTATGAGACCACTATTCGGTATTTGTATCATCTTTGCTTTTTGAATCCCGAACGGGCCGGTTTTTTGGAAATAGATAGCCAATTTTTTTCCCAGTTCGACACGATTAATGAATTGGCCAGGGAAGGATTCCTTTTTAAAGAGACGCTCATCGATAAAATTCTTGCACTGTGGGGAGAGCAAAACAGACTTTTTGACAGCATCTTTAAGGAAGTCTTACAGAGTCTGACCCGTCAAAAAAATAAGATCTATCAAGATCGAGCCTCATGGATCCGTTTCTGGGACAGAGAAAAAGAAGCATTTGAAAAAGAGTACTTGTTTCTGCTTGAAGGAAATCTTTGTTACTTTCAAAAAGATTTTGAAGGGGCTCGTGAATTTTATGAGAAAGCTATTGAGGCCAGTCCTAGTTTGCGTCCCGCACTTCTCAACCGAGTGTTTGCCTATGCAAAATTAGCCGACAAGAGACATCACGAAGCTGCGGTAGAAGAGCTTCTCACGATGAAGTCTTTGCATCCCATTTCATTATCAGTGATTGGAAATTCCTTTTTGTTGCTCGGCGAAGATGAAGAAGCAGAAGTGTTCTACCGGCAGCTTAGAAAAGTGGAAGGATGGGGGAGAAAAACAGATTATTACAAATCCACGTTTTGTTTTGAAAATGGGCTTTTGGAAAAAGCGCTTCACTATGGACAAAAGGCCTACGAATCGAATCCCGACGACGCTAGTGTGAGCTTTCATTTCAGCCAATGCCTAAACGCAGTGGGAGATAAAAAAGCTGCGCTCGAAATACTGAGAAAAATTGGCAGCGGTGGGCCACAATGGCTGAATTATTACCGATTCACTTTGGAACGAGACTCAGGTCAATGGGGGGAAGCCCATCAGACTCTGCTCCAAATTCCCCCAGAGTATTTCGACGACCCGGAAGAGTTAGAAGCAGCGATGGATTTTGCGAAAGACACGAGTGATCTCAATTTGCTGCGCCGCCTCCGAGCTCGACGGTAAAATCGTTTGAACACTTGCCTGCCTCCTAAAAGAAAGATATCTAAGCTCTTTCTTGAAGCTTAACTAAGGGGGCTTTTGTGAACTTTCATTCCTCAGACCGTTTTGATGCCATTATCGTAGGGGGCGGCCATAATGGGCTCGTCACTGCGAATTACCTTCAACGGGCAGGACTCAATACGTTGGTTTTGGAAAGACGTTATATTGTAGGAGGAGCTTGCGTTACCGAAGAAGTCTTCCCCGGCTATAAGGTTTCAACTACCAGTTATGTGTGCAGCCTTTTTCGCCCTGAAATCATTCGAGATTTAGAACTGAAAAAATTTGGGTACGAGATTTTGGAACGTAATCCTTCCTCTTTCTCTCCTTATCCAAACGGCAAGTATTTGATGTTTTGGAGAGACCAAAAGAAAACTTGCGAAGAAATCGCTAAATTCTCCAAAAAGGATGCGGTGCGCTATCCTGAGTTTGAGAAAAAATTAGAGGAGTTGTCTCGATTTGTTCAACCACTCCTCGATATGGTTCCACCCGATCCCACGAGCAAAAATCCCAGGGATTTACTGGCCACACTTAAACTGTTGGTGAGAGCTAAAGGTTTAGGCAGCGATATTTACGAACACCTGAAAGTGTTTGCGATGAGCGTTGCGGACTATTTGGATATGTGGTTCGAATCTGAAGAGCTCAAAGTTCGTATGGCAACCGATGGTGTAATCGGTGCATGGGCAGGTCCAAGAACTCCTGGAACGGCTTACGTTCTCTTTCATCACGTCATGGGAGAGACCGAAGGAAAGCCAGGTGTTTGGGGCTATGTCCGCGGCGGAATGGGAGGTCTGACTCAAGCGCTTGCCCGTTCGTTTGAATCCGTAGGCGGTAAAATTATTACCAATGCCGATGTGGAGCGGATTCTAGTGAAAGAGGGAGAAGTGCAGGGAGTTGCGCTCAAAGACGGTCGCGAGTTCTTTGCGAAAAGAGTTATTTCGAATGCCGATCCCAATCGTACTTTCTTGCACATGTTGGGTGAAGAGCACCTTCCCACTGAATTTGCAGACGGCATCAAGAGCATTCGCTACCGAAGCGGTGTGATAAAAATCAATGTCGCTTTGAGAGAACTGCCTAACTTTACGGCTCTTCCTGGAAAAGAGGTCGGTCCCCAGCATCACGGAACGATTCATATTGCTCCTACCATCGATTACATGGAAAAAGCATTTGATGATGCTAAAGAAGGACGTCCATCTCAAAATCCAGTGATTGAAATGACCATTCCTTCCACGGTGGACAACACGCTCACTCCTCCTGGAAAACACATCATGTCGATGTTTGTTCAGTATGCTCCTCTTGAGAGAACTGATGGAAAAGGTTGGGGACAAGCTGAGAAAGACGAGTTCGCAAAGCGAGTCTTCAAAATCGTGGGGGAATATGCGCCCAATTTTGAGTCCGCAGTAGAGCACTACCAAGTCATCAGTCCCTTGGATCTTCAAAATGAATATGGGTTGACGGGAGGAAATCTCTTCCACGGAGAAATGACTCTTAATCAGCTTTTCTTCATGAGACCCGTTCCCAAATATGCAAATTTCCGCACCCCAGTGAGAAATCTGTATCTTTGTGGTTCTGGCTGCCATCCGGGAGGCGGCGTGATGGGTGCTCCTGGTTACATTGCTGCGAAAGTCATTCTCAGAGAAAAAAGACTACCTTCTTTCTTACATTGACCACTAGCCCTTAGGGGCCTGATGAATAGCGGGAGAGTGTAAGGGGGCTTGGCTGAGTTGTTTCAGTTGGTCCAGAGCTCGTCGAAAAGCCGGCTCTGTTTCATCTCGATGTTTTCTTAATCGGACTTGAATCGCTTCAGTGAGCGGTGGAAACAGGCTCTGGGTCTCAGTAATAATGTGATGATCGAGTGCTCCAAACTCATGGCGAAACTCGGTTTTTAATCCGTCGGCAAGTTTTTGTCCCAGGCCACTTGAAGCTTCAAACTGAAGCCCAACGGGAGATCCCGTTATTTTCCCATCGAGATTGAACGAATAGAGGCCTGCCAACATGCTCTGCAAAGTTTGCTCAACCGGGCGAAATCGAGATTGGATTCCATATTCCGCTTCGGACACCCCGATATTCCAAGTGAGATCGATCTGATCGGAATAAAAACTACCGGTTAATGATAAGCTCGCTACCGCTTTATTGAGTTGGAGCTTGATGTCGGGAGTTCGAGTAATTGGCCATTCCAAGAGGCGGAAGGAATCGATAGTCAGGTCCAGTTTCTCCAACGGCGCCTCGTGAGTGTGATCGATCATGCAAGTGAAATTAAGATTCCGAAAGCCCTTTTCTGGATAATTGGCAGTTAATTTTAAATAGGTGGGTTTTCGGTAGAGTGCGGGATCGGAAGTTAGGCCTGTTAACGTACCATCCATAGTTATCTCTTGAGGCCCTTCGTCTCCTCCTGAGTGAATACTGGCTTTTTCGAGCAAAAAAGCAGGCAGAGCTCCCAGTTTTCCAAAATGGACCGAACGGTAACCTTGTCTATTCATCACAGTCAGAGTGTAGGAATTAGTCTGAGTTCCCACTGGACTTTGCTTTCGACTAAATTCGAGCCAGTAGGAAAGTTTTTCGAGTAATCCCAGCCAGTAAGGTCCGAAAGTAAAATTCGTCAAATCATTAAAAACCGAATTAGGCAGTCCTAATTCTCGTCTGACCAAAGTAAGATCCTTTTCCAAAAACTGGTTCGTTTTTGACAGGCGATCCGAAAGTCCGTTTAGTTCGTGGGAAAGCTCGCCGAGTCGAGTGCTCACTTGCTTGATTTTGTCTTCCAATTCCTGTTTGGCAGCTGACCCCGTGTCTTCTGAAGCTAAGCCTCTGACGCTCCGACTGCCCATTAATCGAAGTTTAAGAGCGTCTAGTGATGCGGCTGAGGGGAGTTCCGATTTTTGTCGCTCCCAAAGCAGCTCTTTTTCTTGGAGAGATTTTGAAATCGATTTCAAATGTTGGATTGATGCCAATTTATCAGAAATAGTCCCCAGTTTAGATTGGACCGTAAATCCACTGCCGAGCTGACCTAAATGCCGAAGGGGATTGTCTGTTAGTTCATTTCGGATCCCTGAGTAAATTCCCGTGGCTGCTCGGTCCAAGACAGAAGCAGGCATTACTCCCGTCATCACATCAAATTCATAAAGGCCAGGACTTTGACGATTGGTCCACCATTGAATCCCCCTGATTTTCATGTCTCTAAAAACGAGTTTTTTTCTGAAGAGCGGGGAAATATCGATTTCTGTTGAAACCGACTTTACATCAAAAGTGTTTTTCATCGAGTTGAAGGGGTCTGCAAACTGAATATCCGACAGAGTTAAAACACCTTTGAAGATTTGAGTTCGTAGCGACCCAATATTGACTTGAGCTCCATTGAGCTCTGTGAGCTCTTTTTCTAAAACCCGTTTGAGTTGGGAATCAAACAGGAAAAAGGCACTTCCCACAAATACCGTTATCCCAACAGCAAGGATGAGGATGCCTTTGGATCGAATCACACCTTGAACTTTAATCGGTCATTCTCCGGTAGTGCGCATAAGCGCGTTGAAGACGAGTAGAAAGCCAAAAAGTATGCACTGGTGTTCGGAGTCGGTGCACCATAATTCGTCCTACCAAAACTAGGGGAGCAAAAAGCAACAAAGATACGATAGTCGTCCCCATCACTGTTCCGTGATTGAATGAAGTAAAAGGAAGAATAGGCGCATGGTAAGCCCGAGCAAAGAGGGGCAATAAGGCTTCTTGTGAAGTTAATACCCAGAAACCTAACTTTTCCAGAGGCGAAAATAAAATCCAAGAAACCAGAGTGAATATTTGAAAAGAAATAAGAACGGCCAGCAAATTCATCCTCACCAGCAGAACCACTGCAAAAATAATAAACCAATGTAAAGTAATCGCCGGAATAAAGCCCAAAAGCATTCCCGTGGCGATACCAAGAGCAATTTGAGTATCGCTATTGTCTCGTCCCAAATACTTAAAAAAATGTACCAACATCATGAGTGGCATAGGTGTCTTTTAAATTTATCCAGAGTGTGATTTCCACATCATTGTAATATATAATGAGCGAGCAACCCAACAGGAATTCAATTTGGTTATTACGCTTCGCATACTTTTTGGTCTTTGGCTGCTCTTCGGTTTTCAACTCGGCGCCATAGAAATGCGTTTTGATTCGGGCTTACCCCGGGCCGTTACCTTCTCTGAACCAGAGGAAAAAACAAATGAAGAAACTGCTGTTCTTCGACTATTCAGGGATGAGTTTGGTGGACTGAGAGAAACTCAGTGGAGTCTCAAGCAGAAAGTAGAGGACTCCAGCCATGTTCATTTAACTTACGATTTGCTGAGTCATGGTCAGCCTGTTTTTTTTCAACAGCTTAAGCTTCATTTTAACAAAAAAGGCTATATCGATTACCTCACCAGCACCCTCAAACACGATATTCCTGTCGAGCGACTGAATATCGACATCCAGTGGGAGACTCAGCAAGACAACGTAAAACAAAAGTTATTTCCTAAGGGGGATTTTCACGGGTCTCTGAGAGGAAAGTTAGGCCTCTGGCTTTCAGAGGATCAAAAAACTGCTCAATGGGCATTTGATGTTAATGCTGTCCAAGATCGACCTCATTTGGTTCGAAGAGCCATCGTTGATGCGGAAACTCTTGAAGTGCTTCAGGAGAAACGAATCCTCATCAACTACTCGGAACCAACCGATTCTCGGGTTGAGACAACGGTCAATGTTTTTCCTCGCTATCCGACGGCTCCCGGGGGAAGTGTCACGGCTGGAATGAGTGCTGCTACGATTACGACAGTGGACGCAAGCCGATTATACGGGCCCTCAATTGCTTCTCCCACTTTTCATGTGAGACGAGATATCATTCAACGGCCTTCCGGAGGAAATTATACGGAAGTTCCTCCTGCTAATTACACGCCCACAGGCGACACTGAACCCGCTTATGCCTATAATTGCGCAGGAAATAACTGTCCTAACCAACAGTTCGATGCAGTAAATGTGTACTTTCACTTGAGTCAGTACCGCGCTTGGCTCCAAAACAAATGGGAAGCTTTCGGAGCAAGCATGACGTTTCCCTTTGATCCTTTAGCGGTCATCGTGAATTTCATGGGATTTTCTATCCAGTCTTATTCGGATGGGACGGCAGTGCCGGCAACGACACAATCGAATAATGCCGCTTATGTGGGCTCACCCTGCGCAGAAGACGGTACTATGGAACGTTGCTTGGTGTTTCTGAGACCTCGTCCTTACGATTGTGAAAAGGGGGGAGGGAGCGAAGAGTTTTACCCTTTAGGCAGAGAAGCGCTAGTTGTTGCTCATGAGTATCAACATTATGTGACTGATATGATCACAGGAATTAATTTTGGGGGATCGAATCAAATTAAAGTGGGAGACGTCATCCATGAAGGCTATTCCGATTATCTAGGGGCTTCATACGTGAGTGAAAGCTCAACCACGGACACTGCTGTAGTGGGAGCTTACGCCTTTTCAGAGTGCCCAACTAATTACCAACGGAATTTGGCGATTAAAAAAGTTTATGACGATTCCATTTCTTATTCGAGTCCCCACAGGCCGGGATGGGTTTGGGCATCTGCTCTGTGGGAGCTGAGAGGGGAGTGGGGCAGCAGTGTTGTGGACCCTCTAGCAGTGAAAAGCTTGTTCTACCTCTCTGTTGAACCCGGTTTTTTAGAATCCATCGAAGCATTGATTCAAGCAGACAAAAGTTTGTTCGGAGGAGTTCATGAAAACCGAATCAGGCAGTTGTTTTATGATGAAAGAAAATTCCTTGGCAGTCTGACTGGAGTTTTTCAGGATGAAGATAAAAAAATTGTAAAATTAGGTTTCCAAGGGTGCGCTACCGTCACTCATCCCACTCACTCCTCAGGCGCTGCCAGTCTAGCCCTTCTTCTTGTCTGGCTAGTCAGCACGGTGTGGTTAGGAAGGCGAGGGCGGTCATGCTGAAAATTCTTTTTCTAGCTGTCTTCTTCACTGCATTAGGCATTGCCGAAGAAGTAATCGCCGAACCCCCAGTGGAAACCAATGAAAAAGCCCAGGAATCCATTTTGGAAGTGGCACTCGCTTCTGTAAGTTGGCGGTATGGCTTTGAGCTTCAAGGAATGGGTGCTCTAAGCAAAGTCGACTACGCAGACGGGCTCTCACATGGGTATGGGTATGGGATTTCGCTCCTGTTCGAAAGACCACTGTCTCCTCAATATCGTTTGATAGTAAGAAGCGGCTACCAACAACTTTCAGTAGCGCGCTTTATTGATGCTTCGGGAGCCGTTGTGGAAAACTCTCCAGAATTCACCCAAACACAGTCTGGATTGTTTTTGTCTGCCCTTGGAAGTTTTCAAGTGTTTAAAACCAGTGATGACTCTTCAGAGATTCATGAAATTTGGATAGATGCAGGAGCAGAGTACTTTCATGGGTTACGAGCCGAACAAAAAAGTTCGTTTAATTCCTTGTATGCTTTTGATCCTTCTAAATTTGTGTTTCTAGTAGTGGGTCCCTCTATAGTGTGGAACGTAAGAAATGGCTGGAATTTATCGGCTAGTTTACATGGATTTTTGAATCTTGTAGGAGCCAATCGATTTGAAATGGGTGGCGGAAAGCTCGGTATTGCCTTAAATACCCCTTTATAATATATGCCTATCCATGAATGAATTTGAATTTTCTCCTGATGATCCGGTTCGCTTAGAAGCTTTTGAGAACCCTGACAAGTCTCGAAAATATACTATCGAGTTTACTTGTCCGGAGTGGACTGCTCTGTGTCCCCGGAGCGGATTTCCTGATTTTGGAGTCATTCACATCAAGTATGAGCCCCGTGAATGTTGCGTGGAGCTCAAATCTCTCAAGCTCTATATCAATTCTTATCGAAACCAGCGCTTATTTCATGAAGCCGCTGTAAATAAGATCCTAACTGACTTGGTTGAAGTTTGTCAGCCCTGGAGCATGGAAGTCACGGGAGACTTCAATGTGAGAGGCAATATCAAGACTGTGATTAGGGCAAGCCATAAAGCTTAAATTTGAAGCGGTTCTCACCGAAACGTTTCTTTTTCAATTAAAGCTTCAATTCCTAATGAGGAGCCGTCTAAGCTGGGGTCTGGAGGCAGGCCCAACAACATCAAAGCCATGGGATAGATATCTACTAGCCTTGCTTCTGTTTGCTCCATTCTCTGCTTCAGCACAGTTTGATTCAGACGTAAATTGGGCGACCATATGAAGAGCGGAATCCTTTGCACCCACTCCTGAGCCCCTCCGTGATCGCCCGGAAATCCGTAGCCAGTTCCATCCAAAAGAAGCACCACGACATCTGCAGACACCTGATTTGCCATGGTTTGCATCAGTGCCGAATGATGTTGTTTGGCCCATTCGAGTGAAGCTCCTCGAAGACGTTCCGAACGAAAGGACCGAATATAATGATATCTTCCGGATACTTCCTGACGATAAAAAATTTCTGCAACACCTGGGAGTTTTCTTACCGAGTTCGTAAAATTCATGAGGCTCAATCTGTCTTTTTTCTTAAGATAAAACCGTAGAGAGGAATCCCGCACTAACGCTTGAACGTTTCCTTGTGCTACTGTCCCTCTTAATTCTTGTGGCAGTTCCGAGAGGGGAGTTTTTCCGTCAATATACTCTAAGTGATTTCCTTCAGGAGAGTGAAGGCCATGATAATTGCGATCACGTTGCCCCCCGTGGTCAGAAGTTACTACGATAAGAGTTTCCTTGAGTAAGTCCTCTTGCTCCAAATAATCAAGGATCCGTCCCAATTGGTCATCAGCTCTCAGGATGACTGTTTTGAGGTCGAGCCCGTTCTCAGTTGCCCAAGATATTGAAGTCGCTGCTTCGTGCTCTCCAAAGGCATGAAGAGTTTTATCGAGTGCTCCAAAGCTTGCAAACGCAGCTGACCAATCCGGCTCCGATTTAAAAAAAGTCAAAAGCGCATCAGCTACCCAAATATCTCCGCCCAAGTGCTTGGGATCACTTCCTTTGGCGTATCGATTGCCATCGAAGGGATAAACTGATTTGTCAGACCCATAGGAGGGATTGGAGTCTAAAAAGAAACGCCCCCCGAAAGGTTCCGTAAATGCTTTTGACAGTAACACGCCAACCGGCTCGCGCCAGCCTTTTAAGGGCATTTGGGAACGTCGTGGCCCCAGTGTTAGGACTTGGCTATCGGTTCCTGGCGCGCCTAAACTAAAAGCTGCGTAATGTTTTTGTGCGACTACGAATTTCTTTTCGGGGGAACCTGAAACTTTACCGAGCAGTGTATTTTTAAAGGGGCTCCATAGTTTAACTTGTTGTTCCCAAGGAATTTCAAGATTTGCATAGAACTCTCCTTTGCCGCCCAACAGCCCTTTCTCGTCGACATAAACTTCATCGGACCAAGGAAGTTTTTTAGGAAATAGTCCCGTTGCAATCACAGGATGCGACACAATGGTATTGGAAGTTAGGTGTCCCACTAGCGCATTTTGAAAGGCAAGAGACTGACGTTTCAGTCTCTCAAAGTGAGGCAAAGAGTAGCGTTCCATAAAATCAGGCCTAAAGTGATCAAAGACCAGAACTAAAAGCCGTTTTGGCCTTCCAGCTGCCCTCCAAGGGGGGAGTGAGGACCGCTTATCCAGTCCAGTGCAAGAGAAGAGTAAAAGACTCATTCCAAGAGCGATAATTCGAAACATAGCAATACTCTAAAGCAGTTGTGCACCAAGTCAAAATGCGATGCGGCAGTTCTTGATAATTCTCGACGCAGGGCTTTCTGTTTGCCCCTAATTGGAGTACAGTTTGCCCGAATGAACTGGTCTCAAAGACTCACGTCTAAGACAACAATTTTTAATCTCCCGAATCTGTTGACCTTGCTTCGGTTGGCCTTGATTCCCGTCATGGCCCTTTTTCTCGAATACGATAGCGAACAACCTCCGTTTGAGAAAGATTGGATGTTTCGGTATTCAGCGGGCAGGATGGCTGCACTCGTCGTAGCGGTGGCCGGTATTACCGACCTGTTAGATGGATACATTGCTCGCAAATGGAAGATTGAAAGTTTGTTTGGAAAATTCTTGGATCCGGTGGTGGATAAAGTATTTCTATTGGTTGGCCTGATTCTTTTGATGAAGCTTAAGCGAGTTAATCCCTACTTAGTGATTTTATTGCTCTCTCGAGAATTTCTGATTACTGCGCTGAGGGCGGTGGCAATGGGTGAAGGGATAGTGATTGCTGCCGGGAGCTCAGGGAAGTTTAAAACTATTTTTCAAATGGTTGGATTGGGTTTTTTAATGTGGTACGGAAATACGTTTGGATTCCCCGGAGTTCAAATCGGCACGGTTATTCTCTACGTCGCGCTCTTCTTATCGCTTTATTCCGGGTACTATTACCTACGCGATTTCTTCTCCGCAAAACAGTTGCTTGAAGATTGATAAACCTACTCGAGTTCAGGTAGTGAAACTCCCTCTGTGTAAGTCGAAGGGGCTTTGCTCGAAATCCTTCGCTCGGGTTCGCTTTCCTCTGACTGAGTCATCTCTAGCGGACCTGCTTCTTTTATTTCCTTAAGCGAGTAGTGTAGCCATGGGTTGTCAGGGTGCTTCTTTTGGAGACTTTCTAAACTGCTTTTTGCCTGTTCTAGATCTCCTACTTGAATCAAAGCAACTCCCATCCCTATTTTAGCTAAGAGATTACCGGAATCCTGAGATTCCTCAAAATAGAGGCGTGCTAGTTCTCCCTGATGAAATCTTAGCGCAATCAGACCCAGATTTATCGAGGCTTCGGCCAGTTCACTTTTTCGCGCTTCAGTAAAATAAGAAAGGGCTGCAGGAACATGCCCCCTAATGGATTCCAATACTCCTAGATTGTTCTGAATGGCAGGCGACGATACTCCGCGAGCAATCAGAGAAAGCCAAATGGTCTTGGCCATATCGTATTGACCTTGCTCCATGGCAGCTAAAGCCAAAAGGTTATGAAGCGCTGGGTTTTTGCTCTCCTTTTTTAATAAACCACGGATGGTTCTATAAGCTTGTTGAGGATTTTTAATTCGTAGTTGGTTGAGCTCCGCAATTCGGACTTTCTCCTCCTCCGCAGAATACTCGCTTTCATTTAGTTTGAGTGCTTCTTCTCTCTCGTTCGAGAGTAACTGAAATGAGAGCAATTTCGGTCCGTAGTCGATCGAAGCGACACCTCTATCTTTGAGTGCCTCTTTAAAGAACGAAGCGGACTGATAAAAACTGTTAGGAACAGTCGAGTCCTCGCCGCTTGAAATAAAAGAAGTCTGAAAAGAGGGGAGAGAGTACGTCACAGTGAGCGGGTAACGCTGAGGATCTAGTTGTCGCGCTAGGCTCTGACATTGGAGTTTCCAAGTGGAAAGCACTCGATGTTGACTTGCTTTTTCCAGGCATTGTTGAGTAATGGATTTGGCTTTTTCCTTGAAAGGAGAAACCATCTTGGAGTTGAGCTCCTGTCGGTAAAGATCAAGTTGTGCTGCTGTTAGCTCGCTAGGAACGGGAGCTTCTGAAATCTCTGCACTGAGCCCTGCATAAGCGTTTGCCGTTTTATAGATAGCAGCAAGGCCCTCTTCTCCACCCAAAGCTGCGATCTTACCGAATTCAACTTCCAGCTCTTTCAACATTCTCAGCTTTTTAGCCAGGAGGGTTTCTACTTGTTGCTGGGAATTATTAAGTCTAATGGCTTCAAAAGCTCTTTCTCTGCTCTCGGCTCTTCTCAAAAGAACTTTGGCCATAAGTTGAATGCCTCTGGGAGTTTCTGAAAGCGCTTTAGAAAAGCGGTCAACGGTTGTCTGGGCTTCTTCGCCCAGGACTGCTTGGCTCTTTCCATAGAGTCTTTTTTGAGCCTCCTCCAACCGAAGCGTGTAATCCAAGTAGTCCGAAATACTAATTCCCTTTTCAGATCGAGCTTTTAATAAAAAGCTAATCTGTTTTTCGGTTTGGTCCTGGGTCAGATAGAAGTCGAGGAGATCCTCGGAGACTCCCGATTTGTCCTTGGCGTAACTATTGAGGTAGCTGAGAAATGCTTTTTCAGCTTTTTCGGTTTGTCCTGCTCCCCAATAATAGATGCCTGCCAGACGAAGAGATTCCTTGGCTTTTGCATGGGTCGAAAATTCCCGTGAGAACATCTCAAAGAATTGGCCAGCTTTTTCAAATTCCGTAAGAGCTTCGTAATGCTTTGCAATTCCCAGCATCAGGTTTTCGCGAAACGGGCTCTTCGGAAATTTGGTTAAGAATTGCTCTTGGGACTCGAGGGCTTCCTTAGATAGGCCGGCTTTTGAAAAGCAAACGCCAGCATTGTAGAGTGCTTTTTCCGCAAGAACTGCATCTTCAGCGCCATGAGTTTTTACATATTTGAGATAGGCTTTGCCGGCTTCCTCCATTCTTGAATCGGATTCCAGCTGAGCAATTTCTTTCAGCTCCGACTTCCTCAGAATGTCACTTATTTCAGATTGGAACCGTGCATCGTTGAAAAAGGGGGTCTTTAAAAATCGTTTTACAGCAGTGACCATGTTTTTGTAGTCATTTTTTCTGTTGAGAATATCTAAGATCAGCACTGCACTCTGTTTGGACTGGGCCTGATCCGGATAATCTTGAACAACTTGCCAAAAAAGCTTGTAGGCATCAGCGTACTCATAATGAAGATAATTCAGATAAGCACACTGAAAAAGAATGCCCGAGGCCTCAGGAGTTTTCGGGAAATCCTTTAAGTAAAGATTCCCCGATTTAAGGAAAAAACGTTCAGTTTCAGAGAAAGGGAGTGCTTCGACCGATTCGGCTCCTCCGACAGTAAGCTTTGAATGGGAGGCGGGAGAAAAATCCGATAATCCCGACTGCTTTCGAGCTTGCCCAATTTGTGCCGAACTAGCCATAAGAGCGTATTTGAGCGAGTTGCTTCTGAGCTCTTTGCTAGCTGTTGGACTGTCAAATACGTCAAAATAAGTCTTGCTGGCAAGTTCGTACTCTTGCTGATGAAAGAGGATCTCAGCTAGGTAAAATCTAATTTTAGTAGCATCGGTAGCTTCCGAAAAGAAGCGCAGATAATTTTCGTAAAAAGACCGACTCACTTTGTAAAGCTCGGGATTTTTAGTTTTCTGGGCATCTGAATGAATTTCGAAAGCCATCTTCTTGGTGAGATCTTCCAGGGCTTCTTTGATATCATTCAAAGCCTTTATGTCCGCCGAGAAAATTTCCCGCCAAGTCGAATTCCCTAAATAGGAATCAAGGGCATTCTCTAGCTCTCTCAAAGCTTGTTTTCGCTCGCCTTTGGAGCGGTATGCTTCCACTATACTGAGACTGTACTGGGGGTTCTTTACGAAGTGACTGTCCAGCTCAAGCAACGATTTGTTCAGGGAGACAGTCTGGTCAAACTTCCCTTTTTCGAGAGCTAGAACAGCAAGAGACTCTAACGATCGTCGGTAAGTCGCTTCATCCTGATCGCGAAAGAAAGCTTTGGCTTCATCAATACGGTTCAGCTCCACAAAGGAGAGGCAAATGTCTCGGAGAGCTTCTTTTTTGAGTGCTAAGGCTCTAGCTCTGTCCGATCCCACTTCTTCTTCAGTTATGATCGTTTTAAAGTGTCGGAGCGACTCTTCGATTCGGCCATCATTGAAAGCACACCAGGCTTTTTTGTAATGCGCGTAGAGAACAAGGGAGGACTCGCGGTTCTTCAAAATAACATCGAAATGGTGTTCAGCCTTCTTAAAATTGCTAGTCTCAAAGGCATTTTCGCCTAATTGAAGATGAGCTTCCTCGAAGAAAGGAGATTGGGGATATTGTTGGGCAATAGTTTCAAAAGCAGTCAGAGCTTCAGCATTGTTACCCATTTCGCTCGCGGTTTGCGCAAGCTGAAAGAAAACTTCGTCTTGCCTTGTTGCTCTGGGGTTTTGTTGGGCAAGCTCCTTGTAAAGGGAGTAGGACTTTTCTAAAAACGAGCGCCCGCCATGGTTCTGCGCATTTTGGAATTTATATTCCTCTAAGTATAGGTTCGCTAAGCGAAACTGGAGTTCACGACGCTGATCTGAATCTTTGGATTCACGCAGCACTTTCTTCAAGTCGTTCACCAGCGTCGCTCGACGTCTGGCAATGATTTGAGCTTTCTCCGTATTGTAGTCAGCCGAACCACGCCAAGTGTTTGCTTTGAGCGTAGAAGTCTTTTCAATGCGGACTCGGTTTTTTAGTGAGTTCTCAGCGATAGCTGAGTTCATCAGGCAAACCGACAAAAGAACAATTTTCCAATTCATGTTCTTACCCCTGCGAGCATAAAATTTCTTCGAATCGGGGACCTATCCAATGAAATTGGATAGCCGACCCAATTCGCTCACCCCGTTCAATACGAACAACCCGTCCGATCGCCTGAATGGGTTCAGTAAGACCGGGGGCTTTAACGACCACTTTTACTTCTTGTCCGATATCAATAGTGACCACACGCTCAATAAAAATCCCGCCCAAACTGATGTTATGAAGAGGGGCGATATACAGATGTTCCTCATTATGAACGAAAACTCGTCCCACCATTTCGACACGGGGATGTCTGCGCCGCATGGAATAATCAAGAGTGGTTACGTTCATAAGTACTCCTTATCGGTTGCTTCTTTTCTTTCATTTTAGAAAAACTTCTGGGTTGGAGCAAAAGTGGGGGAACAAACAAAAGCGCTTATTTCTTTCATAAAAACCAGAGCTTATTTTGTGAGAAATGTTGTGTTGGAAAAAGCATGAAAACAAAAAAGATTTTGGTTTCCTTGAGTTGCGTCACCGAGTGGCAATCCCCAAAAGCAGTTCAGTCTTTTTTCAAAGTATGCTTTTTTTTTCACACTGAGCACACACTCACTCTACGTGGGGTACATAATGACCTGTCAGAAAAGAGTCGATCCTAAAAAACGAATCATTTCAAGAGCCCGATGATGAAAAAAATGTTGCTGAAAACTCCTTGGGTTGGGAAATCGGATAAATAATCAAGAGCTTGGCTTGTTCAGGAAATCGCAGAGCAGGGGGGTGTTCACCCTAGTGACAGCCTTTGTCAGTACTCTCGAAGCATAGACTCAAGATGAGTCTTTACAAGGAGCTATCAGATGAAAACAAAATTGTTCTTTCTCTCAGTAGGAATCGCTTCGATTGTTCTCACGAGCTGTCGGAACAGTTCCACTTTTTATACTAATACGCTCCGCAGTCAATCGTTCGTGCAGCCCAATAGCGATTCTCGTTATGATTTTCTTTGGGTCCTCGACAACTCTGGAAGCATGAAGCCAAGAAGAGACTTTGTAAGTGATAATCTGAATTCGTTCTTAAATATCTTGAATAGCAAGAAAGCTATCGATTATCAGATGGCAGTGGTAACGACTGACTTCTTCACCGACTCAGGGGCGCTTGTTAAAGCACCAAGTGGGCTACAACTTGTAAAAAGCAGTTCGGCAAATCCTGTGGCAGACATGGCTGAAATTATCAATTCCATTCAAGATTCAAATACGAGTTTTTGGGAGCAGGGCCTAGAGAACTCTTATCAAGCTGTTTTTAAAAACAAGAGTAAGTTTATGCGATCGGGAGTTCCTCTCATCGTTGTGTATTTAACCGATGAAGATGATTATTCCTGCCAGGGGCACTGCTGGGGCGTAGAGCCAGAAAACAATCCCGACTGGATTTCTTTTGATGCTTCTCGATATATTGATTTTTTCAAGACGGTTAAAGCGAGCGAAAAAAGTGATGTCATTGTTTTTCCTATCGTCGGTGTAAATCAAACCAATTGCCAAGTCTCCAGTGTGGGTCAACGTTACATGGCTCTTTCCGAAGCGATTGGCAACCAAGGAAAAACCGGTAGTGTTTGTGATCTCGACTTGCCGGCTAGCTATAATAACATTGCCCAGATCATTGCAGATCGAGGCAATGTGTTTCGATTGGACACTCCAGCTTCTGGCCAAAATATTCGCGTTTTCGTGGATGGCGCTCTGTTGTCAGGTGATCCTGCCAACTACATTTTCGATGCTGAACAAAACTCTATTGTTATTACGGGAGCACTTCCTAAGCCCGGGAGTATCATTGAAGTTACTTTTGAGCAAAGCCAAACAAACTAAGTTATTAAAATTCGTTTTTCAGGAGGATTTATGAAATATCTTAAACAAGCCGCTGTGTTATGGGGAGTTATTCTCGTAACGACTTCGTGTTCTTCAAACTTACAAGAACCCCATAGCGCTGTCGAAGTGAGCGCCTTATCACAGAGTCTCTTTGAATCAGGAACTAATGTGTCGGACTCACAAGGGTTGATGATATTGAATTCCTCACAAGGATTTATTTCCGATGGAGGCACCATTGCTGGCCCGTCACAAACAGGAAGCTCCGGTGAAGGAGGTTCGATTGGAGCTCCCTCCAATAGCGGTGGAACTGGAGATTCGGGCAGTAGTACGAGTAATACCGTCACTCAGCCAGTTGCACCCAGCTCCGGGACTACCGACACAGGATCAGGAAGTGCGGGAGAATCATCGACTTCGTCGTCGGGTCAAAGTAATCAAGGAGTTGCTTCTAATGGAGGTTCGACTTCTAATTCAGATTCGGGAACGTTATTTCCTCCCACTTCGTCCTCAGAAGGAGACACTGGCGGCATCAGTCCGCTGCCAGGGTCATCCTCTGGGGATCAAGGGGGCTTGAACAGTGGAAGCACGAACGTAGCTGATAACGGGGGCACATCAGGAGGAAGCTCCAGTAGTGGAAGTGAAAGTGGAAGCTCTTCGACCACCAGTCCTTCCAACGGAGATTCCGGAACTGTTGGGAGTGGCGGCGGCACGAACGTAGCTGATAACGGGGGAGTAACCCCTGGAACGAGCACAGGAGGAGACTCGGGAAGCGTTGGCGGAAGCACGAGCGGGACAGGAGACAGTGGGAGTTCGGGAGGAACTTCGACTCCAGGAGGAGATGGCGGAACCGGTCCGAAACCTCCTTGTGGCGGCACGCCCAAACCACCAGAATTCAAAGTATCGTTAAATCGGGTTTGCTCAATCAGAAGAAGCAACAGCAAAGCTCTGTTTTTTGAGGAAGCAAAGAATCCTATCTTAAGTATCGAAGCTTTGAGTAACAGCAATGCTGACTCCCAATCTCAGACAAGCTTCTTGGCAAGCATGGGATTTGCCAAAATTCCTTACGGTACTAATACGGCCACTATAAAGTCCTCGAAAGGAACGATTGCGCTATCGGTGGCTTCCTTGAAGCTTAAAGGAGTTGACCTCATCAAAGAAAAATTCAGTTCGAAACTGAACGTCGGTATTGGATTTCTTCAAAAGCAGTTGGGAATGTCATGGGGAATGGCTTATCTCAATGTCAGGGTCTGCGACGACACTAACAACGATGGGTTCTGTTTCGACGAAGCACAGTCTCGTCAATTAGCTTATGAAGTGCCCGTGTTCAAAGCTTCAGCAGTCCCTAAAAGTTTCAATGTTGGAGTGTGGAGTGGCCGTTATTTAACCGTCGCTAAAAATCCACTCCAGTGTGAAATTCAATACAGCCCGCTAGTTTTCGATCTTCGAGGCAATGGCTTACGCTTAGTGGGCCCCGATTCCGGGATTCAATTTGATCTCAACGACACCGGGACAGCCATTCCTACTGGCTGGATTGGTCGTGGCGACGATGCGCTCCTTGTTCGCGATCTGAATAAAAATGGTGATATTGAATCCGGGGCCGAGTTGTTTGGAAACGCCACCAAATTACTCAACGGAGATCGCGCTGAAAACGGCTTCGAAGCTCTAAAACAGCTTGATTCTGATGGAGACGGACAAATCACTTCCAAAGACAGCGCTTGGTCAGAACTGAGATTCTGGGTAGACAGCAACCAAGACGGAGTTAGCCAGCGTCGGGAGCTTTTTAATCTGAGCCGATTGGGTACCGAGTCCATTAGTCTGAATTATGTCAAGCTGTTGGAAGTCGATAGCCACGGTAACCAAACTCGAGAAAGGAGTACTTTTGTTCGTAAAGTATTAGGTAAACGTCATACGCTCGTCGTATCGGATGTCTGGTTTAACACTTACTAATTCACCCCCACGGAGAATAAACTCGAAGGAAGCCCGATAAACGCTTGAATCAAAGGAAAAAAAATCATATCACCAGGGCCCTTCGAGTTCTCTCCACCCTTCTTAAAAGTGACATAATTTTACTTATACGACACATTAAAAGAGCGCTTAGCCCCAATGTACAACTCGGCCCTTCGATGAAAAATCAAAGGAAACTTCCGCAGTAAGCCGGAGCCCTTGCTGTCCGGCTTTCTCGGGCCACTCCACAAATACGAAGGCTCCGTGATGACTAAACCGATCAAAAGCTTCCCAATAACCAATTTCAATTAAGCTTTCCGCTGTTGAAAGCTCAAGGCGATAAAAATCAAAATGATCCACGGGCGGTTTCATTTCATACTGCTGATGAACCACAAAACTGGGACTCACCACTCGAGGAACGGCTTGTTGATGGCGTCGACACAATTCAGCAACACAAGCCTTTACGAAAGTGGTTTTTCCAGCACCTAATCCGCCTTTTAAGCCGAAAACCCCACCTTTGGGATAGTGATTGAGAAACTCGCAAGCAAACTGCTGTAAGTCGGCCAAGTCTTTTAGGTCTCGTTTCATGCTTCAAGTTCTCGGAGAGCAGCCGTCAAGTGTTCTGCAATTTCGCTGGGCAAGGAAGAGCGATCACTTCCGGTTTTTTGTGTCAGCAGTTCTGATGCCCTGCCATGAAGATAAACTGACAATAAAATTCCTTGTTGCGTGGATAGTCCCTGGAGAAATTGTGCGGCAAGAATTCCACAGAGCAAATCGCCACTGCCCCCTTTAGAAAGTCCACTGTCCCCTTCGACTAAGACAAACGTGGGACCTCCGGGACCTCGGATACAGGTTCCTTTTCCCTTTAATAACACAAAAGTCTGATAAGTATCGGCAAGCGCTTTAACAGCTTCAAACCGATCGGCTTCAATACTCTCCACCGTGGTTCCTAACAGTCGACTGGCTTCTTTGGGATGCGGTGTAATGAGCGTGGGTATTTTGGCCCGCTTCGCGACCAGCTTTCTCCCCTCCCCCCCTTTTTCGGAGAGCAGGGTGATGGCGTCTGCATCCATAACGACTGGCCAGTCCGATTCCAGTACTTGTTTCACGATACTCCAACCTCCCAGGCCCAGCCCCGGTCCCACTACAACCGAGTGCCGCCCTTTTTTTTGAAAGGATGATGGAGAAAGAGTTTCTGTCATGATTTCCGCTGGGAGTCGAGGGCGAACAGAATCTAGAGCGTTCTCGGATCCCACCACAGTGACTAACCCTGCTCCAGCTTTCAAAGCCCCGAGCGCAGCCAACAGAGAAGCTCCTTCTTTTTCCTCAGTTCCTACGACTACCCACACGTGACCGAAGTCACCTTTGTGACTTGCCTTTCGTCTCAAAGGCAATCGGCTGACATCATTCTTTTGATACCAAAAAGTATCCACAGGAAAAGGCAAAAGCCGAGGAATCTGGATAGGCGCTAATTTTAACTTTCCTACGTAATCCGCCCCTTGAGCCGTAACTAATCCTCGTTTGATAAACCCTAACGTTACCGTTTGTGACGCTCTAACAGCCGTCGCATGAGGCATCCCCGTATTGCTGTCTAATCCACTGGGAATATCAATCGATACAATCCATTTCTTTTGTGAAAACCTATTAAGAAGTTCAATCGTTTCTTTGGTTTTGTCATTCAGCGTTCGATGGAGCCCCGTACCGAAAATACCATCAATCACCCAATCGCTCGCTTCTAATAAATCGGAAGTGAGGTTGGTTCCCCACGGAATTCCCAGTTTACCTAAAATACCCAACTGAAGATTTCCCAAAGCCGATAGTGAAGAAGATTGCCCCTCTTGCACCAAAACGACAAACACTTGATGGCAACCTTTTTCTTGAATTAATCGAACGCAAGCCAGAGCATCAGCTCCGTTGTTTCCGGGACCTGCGAGGACTACTCCTCTGGTTTCAGCAAATGCACTTGCAAATCTTGAAACCAACGCTTCAACGGTGGCAATGGCAGCATGTTCCATGAGGACAATCTCTGGAATGCCCAGTTGTTGTATGGCATTGCGGTCTACTTCCCGCATCTGATCTCTTGTAAGAAGGGGTTCCATTGGACGCTTCAGCCCAAGTGCATTCGAATAGAATCGGCAATTTCCTCGGCAAAACCAAGAATAACTGCGTAATCTTCGCCTTCCACCATCACTCTTGCCAGTGGTTCAGTTCCGGAATATCGGACTAGCACTCGGCCATTTTCTCCCAAAGCTTGTTCTACTTTTTTGATTGCATTGAGGATCTTAGGAAACTGAGAAAAATCTTCTTTGGTACGAACGTGCACATTTTCCAAAACCTGTGGGTAGTGGTTCATAACTTTTTTTAATTCCGAGAGTTTTTTTCCAGTGCGTCTCATAATAGCCAGAATCTTGAGTGCAGCAATCATTCCATCGCCCGTTGTGTTGTGATCTAAAAACACAATGTGACCCGATTGCTCTCCACCCAAATTAAGCTTCTGCTTTTGCATGGCTTCTACGATATAACGATCTCCCACTTGGGCTTCTACTAACTGCCCTCCAGCTTTTTTCAAAGCGACTTTTAATCCCATATTGCTCATGGGGGTTCCCACAACAGTCTTCTTGGCAAGAGTCCCCTCTTTCATCATATAGGTAGCACAAATGGCTAAAATCTGATCTCCATCTACGACTTCGCCATTTTCATCAGACAGAATCACTCGATCCGCATCCCCATCGAGTGCTATTCCAATTTCAGCTCGATGCTCATGCACTGCGCGCGACATTTGTCCCGGGTAAACGGCGCCAACTTGGTCGTTGATATTCGTGCCGTTAGGAGAAACTCCAATGGGAAACACTTCAGCCCCTAACTCTTCTAAAATCACGGGAGCAACTTTGTAAGAAGCCCCATTAGCACAATCAAGCACGACTCGAATTCCATCGAGGCTGAGATCTTCCGGGAAAGTATTTTTTAGGTAAACAATATAGCGCCCGCTCGCATCTTCAATTCGCATCGCTCTTCCAATCGAGTCCATAGTGGGCCGGCAATTATCCAATTCCCCAGAATGAATGATTTGTTCAATGTGTTTTTCCAATGCATCGGAGAGCTTGCAACCATTTTTATCAAAAATTTTTATGCCGTTGTATTGGTATAGGTTATGGCTTGCAGAAATCACCACACCAATGTCGGCTCTCATGCTACGAGTGATGAAAGCAATCCCGGGGGTTGGCAAAGGTCCCACTAAAAACACTTTTGCACCCATCGAGCAAAAACCCGCTGAGAGAGCATTCTCAAACATGTACCCTGACAGTCGTGTGTCTTTACCAATCACTACTTTAGTGTGCTTGGGTAATCCGCGATGGTCTTTTTCACCAAAAAGATAAGCAGCTGCCCTTCCAATGGTCATCGCCATTTCCCCAGTCATTGGATACTGATTGGCAATTCCTCTCACACCATCTGTTCCAAAGAGCTTTGAGCTCATTTCCGTTCCTCTGCCCTTTCACTCACATCCACTTTCCGTATGTTCACTTTAACTCTCACTGTGGACTCGCGAGTCAGTTTTAATCCTTTTTGTTCATCAACTTCAACTGTCAGTGTAGCTTCCTTCTTTCCTTTTAAGTCATCCACGTTCAATTCTTCCGTCCCTACTGCTTCCAAAGCATCCAGAACGCTCAGAGGTCCTGAAACTGCTACTTTTGACGGGAAAGTCTTGATTTCTCGCACTTCATAACCGCTGCTTGGGGTACCTCTCAGTTTGGGTTTCACTAAGATATACCGTTCTCCAATTTCATCTAAATGAATCAGAATCTGAGAAGGGTAAAAACTCACTACTCTCACGCCTACAGGCAGTTCCCCCAATAAATCTTCAGAAATAGAAAAACCAATAGTGGTGTCTCGTGTTTTCCGTAAGTCGGGTTGAATCGGCTGAATGCGCTTTTCCACTTGCTTCAACCACACTCGAGGACCACTTAAAGTAAACTCGATAAACCCTGGAATATTATTGATTATTTTCATTCTTGCCGGCAGTAGCGGCTGCAGGGGCACTCGAAGTTTCTTTTCTTCAGCTTTCAAACTCAAAATGGTTATCCAGAGAATTAAAGCTAACAAGACACTGACTGCTTTGAGGGCCAGACTCTCAGTGAAATGAAGCGCCCCTCGACGGCTTCTCCATAAACGCTGCAGATCCTTAATGATTAAACGTTTTTTCATACGCTTTTGGTACTCGATTCGTATTTCCCCAAATCCAATAAGTCGAGCAATAGTTTTTTAAGGGATTCCGTATTGAGATCTCTCGCCATTGTGCCATGGTGGGCAAGCGATATTTCTGCCCGTTCTTCGCTCACGACCACTACTACTGCGTCCGTTTCGTGAGTGAGGCCCAAAGCGGCACGGTGGCGAGTGCCGAACTCTTTTTTAACAGCTGGATCTCGAGATAAAGGAAGCAAACACCCCGCTGATGAGACTCGAGCATTCCGAAGAATAACGGCCCCATCATGAATGGGAGAAGAGCTTTGAAAGATACTGACAATCAAATCAGCAGTAACTTTCGAGTCCAACGGAATGCCAGCTTCAATGTAGTTTTTCAATCCAGTTTCTCTTTCAATGACAATCAGAGCTCCTAACCGCTGCGTAGCCAGGGTTTGAGCTGCTTGACAAATTTCCTCAACAATAGCGATTTCCTCAATGGAATTCGTGCTTGTAAAAAACGGATTTCTGCCCACTTGGGTGAGTGCTTTTCGAATTTCTTCTTGGAAAACAATGATAAGAATAAAAATTAAATTAGAGAAAAACTGATCCAAAAGCGTGTGGAGGGTGTGGAGCTGCAGTTTTTGGGACAGAAAATATCCCATCAAGATAATTCCAAATCCCGTCAGCATTTGTACAGCTCGGGTGCCTCGGATGAGCAATAAAATGCGGTACACGACAATGGTAACCAGGAAGATATCCACCATGTCGTTCCAGCGAACAATTTCCCTTATATTTCCAAGGAAAGTTTCCATAACCCACAATGCACAGTGTTAATCCTAGACAAAAAGATCAGTCCCAGCACTGTCTTTTCGGAAAAAATGAAGGATTTGTTGAGAGAGGAAGTACCTTTAAGCGACTTCCGTTTGGCTTCCCGGAAGCGGAAGCACGACGCTCGCTGCTTCGTTCCCTTGCTTTTCAGAGGATTGGGAACGGCTTTCCCCTTGTTTAGGAGGCAACATCGCAGTAAGAGGTTTTCCGGCCATTAAAAGTTCAATTTCTTCTCGTTCCAAAGTCTCGCGCTCTAAAAGAGCAGCTGCCATAACATGCAGAATCTCGATTTTACTTTGGAGAATCTCAACGCCTCGGTTGTAATTGGAAACAATGATGGAGCGC
>RFNO01000116.1 GCA_009927165.1 Pseudomonadota bacterium | reverse complement strand
ACCTTATCTTAGGGTTTCTCCTCATAGCAAAAGCACAGCTTAAGTGGGATGCGATTCCCGAAGCAGAACAACGATTTTTCTCAGTCTGATTTGGAAATGGAAGGCCTTCGTTCGCGCTACCGGTCCAGTAAATTTCAAGTGTTGAGGCTTTCTAATCGCCCAGTTCCCTTAAAAATTGCGTGACTGAAAGAAGTTTAACTCCTGATTTCTCCTTTCGCCTTTCCAGGTGTCTTACTACTTGATAGGCGAGCAGCCCTTTGCTTTTGAGCAGTTGAGAAAATCGTAAAACGTTGGGACAGAAGCTATTATCGCTCTGCTTCACCTCGACTAAGAGCTTTGGAAGTCTATTGATGACCACCAAGAAATCGACCTCTTGCTTTTGTTTATTACGAATAAAATGCAAGGCCCCCTTTTTTCCTGCAGTATCTTCCTGAAAAGAAATGTCTGCTAAAAGGGCGCAAGCGACAGCATTCTCTAAGCGGGCTGCTTCGCCATTGGCTACTTGGCCCACATCGTAAAAGTAATACTTAGATTCTTTCTTGATAGCCGCGGAAATATTCTTTGAATAAGGGCTCACTTTAAAAATAACAAACAAGCGCTCCAAGATTTCAAGCCAGTGCTTTATTGTGTGGCTAGAAGTTCCAATATCTTCTGCCAAGGATTGAAGAGAAATTAAAGACCCTACTCGCTCGGATAGTAGCTCTATAAGAATTCAATGTTTCGGATTTCTCTAACCCGTTCTAAGTCCAGTAAGTCTTGTCGCAAAATAACATCCAAATGGGTTCTTCTCCAACGCTCTGCTGTTTGAGTTGAGTTTGAAAGAAAAGGCTCCGGAAACCCTCCATATTTTAGAATACGCTTTAGAGCTTCTTCAGAATCCATCTGGCTTTTGAGTTCTTTCAATGTAAAGGGATGTAGCCGAAAATAAAAATGGCGGCCTGCTAAGGAATCACCTCCTTTTCGAAACGTATCTAATCGCGCAGAACCCGTAAGAAGAAAATAGGGTGGAATGCCTTCGGTATCGTAAATACCCTTAATCCAAGATTTCCAATGCAGCTTTTTATGGATTTCATCCAAGATCACAAGTTCAACATCTTTGCGCCATGCTGTTTGGCGGACGATCTTTCTATCTTTTGAGGAATCATAATTGAGATATTCATATTCCTTCACAAGCGCCTTAGACAAAGTCGTCTTTCCTACTTGTCGTGGGCCAGCCAGAAGAACTATTTTCTTTTTTAGATCCTCTTGAATATATGGCAAAAGTGCTCTTTTCATTAGATTACTATTCTGAAGCACTTTTCAGTTTGGTCAATACTTTTCTGAACCTCAATTCGGTTTGGTAAACTTTGATTCCTAACCCCTTTTGGTTTTCTTAGGAAGTGAGCTCACAGCAAAAGGACGCAACGAAATCCAAAGTTGACGTTCGTACGCGTGGGTCCGTCGTACAGATTAGCTGCGAACACGCCGGAGTCCGCGGCGCCGTAGTACGAATT
>RFNO01000121.1 GCA_009927165.1 Pseudomonadota bacterium | reverse complement strand
TTCTTCGTTTACAGTTTAAGCCTAAAATTTTTGGAGATTTCTCGATTCGTAATGATAACGAGTGGAAGTCGGGTTTTCGGGGCTCTTGCATCAAACAGGTGAGCCGTGTCGCATTGGAGCTTGGAATAATCCCCAAGATCTCCATCTGGTTTTGATAGAGATATCGGTGCACATTTAAAAATCCCTTCCCCAGTGAACAATTCTTTTCCAAGCAGATCTAAGCCAAAAGCTAAATAGGTTCTTCCTTCCTCTGACAGCCCCTTTGATTCTTTGCGAGATTTGGCCTGCGAGGACTCTTAGGCTGCGAGGACTCTTAGGAAATCATGAATTCTTTTTTGAGTTTGGGCTTTGACTAATTTGTTAAATGTATTTTACAAAAAGCCTTTTTTGCTTAAAGATGTTAAATAATGAGTACCTACAATAGACCACTAGCCCAAAAACTCAAAAAAAGACTTCAAGATAGCCGCTGCTATATTCAAGTTTTGGTGGGCCCAAGGCAAGTGGGGAAAACAACGGCCCTAAAAGCTGCACTTCAAGGAAAAGGGGTCTACGAAACCGCCGATTCCCCCACTCCGCTCACAGCTGAAATTTTGAATCAATGGTGGGACAGGGCTTTACAAAATCCAGAGAAAATTTTGGCAGTAGATGAGATTCAAAAAATAGCAGGTTGGAGCGAAGTCATTAAACGCCGATGGGATGAAGCCCCTTACTCTTTGAAAGTGGTTTTGACGGGCTCAAGTGCTCTCCTACTTGAGAAAGCCCTCGGCGAATCTTTAGCGGGAAGATTTGAACTGATCCGAGCCACTCATTGGAATTTTTCAGAAGCCCATGAAGCTTTTGGAATGACTTTGCAGCAATTTATAGAGTTTGGCTGCTATCCTGGTTCACTCTCCCTTCTACCGGAAATCGACAGGTGGGGCGACTATATCAGGGATTCCATCGTAGAGTCAGTTTTGGGAAGAGATCTGCTCATGCTCCATCCAGTAAGCAATCCGGCCCTCTTAAGACAGGTTTTTAGTTTGGCTCTAGGTATGCCGGCTCACGTCCTTAGTTTACAAAAAATGGTAGGACAGCTTCAAAGTAAAATCAGTCTCCCTACCCTCCAGAGTTACTTGTCTCTGCTAGGACAAGCTTTTTTAGTTTCCGGCATTTCCAAGTACTCTGCTAACTTATTTCGAGAAAAAAAAAGTTCTCCCAAGCTGATTGTTCACGACAATGCCCTTTTGCGCGCGTTCGTTAGGCCTATTGAAAGCACTCTCTCCGGAGAAGTAATGGGTTACTATTTTGAAAATGCTATCGGAGCGAGATTTGTGGAAGCTGGGTGGGATACTTTTTATTGGAAATCGGGTGACAAAGAAGTGGATTATGTTGTTCATGGACCGCAGGGTGAGAAATATGCTATCGAAGTCAAAAGCACTCTTTGCAGCAGTAAAGATCTTAACGGCCTAAAAACATTTTGTCAGACGCACTCCGAGTATCAGCCCTGCTTGATTTCGTTAGTCAACCAAACCGTCCCTGGCACGAAAAGCATTTCACCTGAATGGGCTTTGAGTTTGTGAAGAACCCCCCAAACCCCAGGGCTCACGGCAAAAGGACGCAACGGAACGCAACGACGTCGTACGTGGCCGTGGGTCCGCTGTCCAGAGCAGCTGTGAATACGCCGGCGAGCGTGCCGTACGCCCATTC
>RFNO01000049.1 GCA_009927165.1 Pseudomonadota bacterium | reverse complement strand
AACTTCGTGGACAGTTTGAGCGTGATTCCTTTTGGGTAATTCCTATAATGCGGTTTAGAGCATAAAATTCGTTCAGTCTTGAATTTTCGCGATCGAACGATGTTCTATAAAAATACTCGGTAATCAATATTCAAAATCTTAGAAAGACGCTTGGCCATAGATTTTCCGATCGGCCTCTTTCCGTTTTCCATCTTGGACAGATTTCCTTGTGGAATATCTAGCTTCTTTGCAAGCTCTCCCTGACTAAGTCCCTCTTTGCCGCGGGCTCCACGAAGAGCAACACCTGGCCGTGTATACTTTTCATCTAAATCCTTAAAAACCTCGTCCGCTGGAATGGACTTTTCCTCCTCAACCAAAATGCCTTCGCTTTCCAGAAATCGAAGCAACTTGTTCACTCGACCTGAGGGCACTTTAAAACGCCTCTCCTGTTTTTTATCGTAAACAGAAAGAATAACCGTTCCCTTAGTACGGAGCATTTTCATGGGTACCGGCATAGTAGACCTCCACAACCTGAGTTGTTTTATTCACTACCCGCCAACATGCTACATAGGTTGGCCGCCCTTTTTTAATGTGGCAGTGATGCTCGTTTTCACCGAGCTTTGAGTAATTCGGCCAGTTCCCTCGAACTGGTCCTACGGTTTGAATTTCTAGTGTGAGAACACGAAGGTTCTCACGTACGGACTGCGGTAGATTTTCTATGCTCTTTGCTGCCTTTTTCGTGATGTCCACCGTCCATTTCACACTTCAAGAATATATCAATATCTGACCATTGTCAAATTAGGATATAACAGACACAGCTTTATTAATGACTCTATTTTCTATTTTCAAAAGCTGAGGAGGCATCAGAGTTGATTGTACTGCTTGCGTGATTCTATCACCCCGGAAATGCCTTCTTCACACTTTTGAAGACCCAAATTTAAAAAGGCCCGTAGGGGTAATGCTTACTTCCTATTGAATTCCCCACTTTGACATCAAATAGCCCTCCACAGCAGAACGATCCGAATCGGAGAGCGCTGAGTTGTAGATGATGATTTCGGCGAGGTCGCCTTGAAAAACTGCGCCGTCAGTACCCGACAGATCGTAGTTAGCCCATCGGCCAACGCTGAAAAGACCCACCTGCACATTTGGAGTGTCGGTGGAGTGGTTACTAGTGGCAACGCTGACGCTATTGCGACGTGCTTCGGTGGTACTGTTGATAGCACCAGCCGACTTCCGAAACATAGAAACAAACCATGTATTGTTCGTTGGACCTGATGTGAAGAATGCCTTCCCGCCTGCGTAAGCCACGGCGGTCCAGAAGCCATCGTCGTAAAAGCCAAACGCGCCGAGCGAAACTCCTGAGTCGCCCCATCCAAAAATATGTCCTTTGGCATTGTTGGTCTTTTTGTAAACCACAAATACTGTTGTTTCGATGTTGCCAGTAACCGGAAAATTGGCTGACGTGCGCAGTAGGTCATTACTGCCATCAAAGCGCAAAATATCCTTGCTGTTTTGAATGCTGCTTTTGCGCTGCGGGCGATTGCCACTCGTCTCCTGCGTCGCATGTCTTCCATTCCCCGACTTGTCCTCCCACCTTGCCACTGCGCCATCGGCTGCAACGAGTGAGCCTCCGCTGGTGGCACTGTAGAGAGTGGATGCATCCGAGGCATCAAGCCAGAGTTGCAGACCGGCGATTGACGTTGGATTCACAAAAGCTGCTGGAGTTACACTGCTACTCGCACTGCTATAACTCCCAGTCCCCAATCCATTCACTCCTGCTACTTTGAAAACATAAGCTGTGCCATTT
>RFNO01000032.1 GCA_009927165.1 Pseudomonadota bacterium | reverse complement strand
ACATCGGTGAGCGCGGCGAGTGGTGTGCTGGGCACTCTCCAAATCACCGGAGGTACACCAGGCGCAGGCAAAGTGCTCACCAGCGATGCGAATGGGAATGCCACTTGGCAGGATGCAAGCTCTGGCGGTGGAGCCGATACGACGCTGAGAAACCTCTTCTTACCCCCGGCTCCGACTGGGCTATCTGCCAGTCCTGGTAATACGCAAGTCTCACTCTCTTGGACTGCGCCGACGGTTCCTTTTAGTCAGGTACCTCTCACCAATTACTCTTACCAAGTTTCTTCCAATGGCGGAAGCTCTTGGGGGAGGCAGTTCTAACCAACTCCACTTCCGCAAGTGCGACAGTGACTGGGCTTACGAATGGGACAGCTTATGTTTTCAAAGTAGCAGGAGTGAATGGAGTGGGGACTGGGAGTTATAGCAGTGGTGTTTCTACCATCCCCGTTACTTTTACTGTCTGTGGCGGTCCCGGTAACGGTTGTTACGACAGCACGGCCTCCATTTCAGATGGGGCAGCAAAGCTTCCCGATGGCTCAATCATCGATTACACCTTTGCGAATGGCTCCTCGGGCTTTAAAGTTTGGAAGGAACGGGGCGGGAATCGAATCCTCAACGCCACAGGGCTGTGGTCATTCGGTTGGCAGAAGCAGTTGACGAGCGCTGGGACAAGCTACAGTAACCAAGACTTTATAACTTCTACCCGTTTAGGGGGCAGGATCTGCCCGCCCCATGTATTTATTGATTTTAATAATATGACAGCTAATAACCGTTGCTTATATTTTGATACTGGTAACCTAGCGAGTGGAATTACCGATATTGGACGCTGGTCCTGGGGAGGAACAGGAAGGGGAGGGGGATCGTCGTTTTTTGAGGGAAATGTGTCTGCGTGTTCAAATAGTGGAATGAGATTGCCTACGATTTATGAAACGACTGCTTCTGACCCAGGTTCGGGGTTGCCTGGTTCAGATGGTATCAGTCCAACTTGGGCCGGTACAACGAGAGGTGTTCCCAGTTTTGGAAGCGGAGTAAATTGGACGGCTTCAGCACATACCAGTGACTCAAACCATTTTTGGGTTTGGGAAAATTCTTCGGCAAGCTATTACGGAATGATGGGTTGGGGGGGGAGTGGGCCGGCAGTTTATGAGGGCCACACCAGCAGTTTGTTATCCGTCCGATGTGTTTTGCCTTGAAGTTAGACTTCTCAGTTTTGAAGGCTCTCGAAATCCGGTCCTTTTTATTACCCTCTTCGAAGTTCGGCTAGCTGATAACGCTTGCTTCTAAATAGACTTTTGGCTTCTCTGCCATATCGCAGTCATTCTACCCCACAGTGGCTTAAGGCATAAGCCCCCAACATATCCTGACTTATGGGCTTTGCTGAAAAATTCCTCAATGGGGTCATTCGGCTTTAATTGCGGATGAAGCGGACCTCTTGTCATGACAACAAAGCCGAATTGAAAGAACCTGATGCTTC
>RFNO01000026.1 GCA_009927165.1 Pseudomonadota bacterium | reverse complement strand
AAGATTTTTTTCCAAAACACAACCCTTCTATTTTATGCTTTTCAGTGTAATAATTGGAAGGGTTAAAACTATGCCTCACTCAAGACCTCGACATGTTTTTAACGTCTTTTTAAAAAGACTTAAATTTTCAAGAGTGATATCTATTCAGGGCGCAAGACAAGTGGGAAAGAGCTTCTTTGTCAGAGAAATGATAAAACCCCATCTCCCCCAAAGCGAATACGTAACACTCGACAAACGTCAAGCTAGAGAATTTGCTGAGTCTAATCCGGATAGCTTCTTAGATTCCTTTGAGGGGACTCCGCTCCTCTTGGATGAAGCGCAAAAAGCACCCGTACTTTTTGATACAGTAAAATGGAAAGTGGATGAAAACCCAAAGCCGGGGCAGTTTGTTCTTTTGGGCTCGACTGAATTTTCAAAAGAATTAAATATCAAGGAGTCTTTAACTGGGCGCCTTTCCCGAGTTCGACTTTTCTCCATGAATCTTGCTGAATCACAGCAAATGCCCCAATTGAAAAAGCCTTTCTCGCTTTTGAATCAAAAACCAAGAGCCACTAGAAAAGAGCTCTTAAGGCATCTAAAAAAAGGCGGTTTTCCTGGAATCTTTTCGATTCATGATTCCAAAATTTTTCACGAGGCTTTAGGAGATTGGATTCGACTCACTGTCGAAAGGGACATGCTGCAGTTTCCTAAAATAAAAGTGAATCCTGATTTGGTCATGAAAATATTTGAACAACTCGCCTCCGTTCCAGAGCCCAATAACGCCAGTATTGCAAAGGCCACTCGCTGCAGCGCCCGAACCTCGCAAAAAATATTAGATCTCCTCGTGATACTTTTTGCAGTCCACAAGCTCAATCCCCATCGTCTGGGGACGGGAAAGCCCCTCTACTTCTTCTCGGATGTGAGTTTAGCTTCTTTTTTCGGAGCCCCTTTTGAGCGAGTCTTGTGGACTTGGGCCTTGCATGAACAGTTGTCCCAAAGAAGTTACTTAGGAGATCACGACACAAAAATTAATTTCTACAGAAATACCAAAGGCAGCATGATTCATCTTGTTTTAGAAAATGATGCTCTGTTGGTCCCCATTAAAATTTTACCCACGGAAAAGTGGGATAAACGGGACTACGAAATTTTAAAGGCGTTTGAACACAAAGCAACTTTAGAAAAAAAGAAAATCGTTCTCACTGCGCTGGGCTCAACACATCTACGAATGAAAAACCCCAAAGTAGAAGTTTTCCCTTACGAAGCGTTGGCGTAAAGACCTAGGAGGTATTTACGGAATATGGAGGAAGTCTGGGAACACAGGCATTGAGATGGGATCGCTATTAAATCAGGAGATCAAGCCAGTTCAAAAAAAATCCCTTATTCTAAAGACCTAGAGTCTTCCACTCAGCTGGAGGTAAGAAATGTTCGATGTCTATTACTTCGAGTACACTTGCCAAGTGAAGTTGTCTTTCCAAGTGTAATTGTCGTTGCAGCCCCCCTGGTTGGCCTGAGTGCCGGGCCAAACTCCCCAACCACTTTGAGAGGAATAGTTATTCATGAAGATATCATGCAGTGACGAACTGTCGCACCAATTGGAGTGGTTCGCTGGTCCCACCGAACCATAGGGCAGTGAACGAACAATCCAAACCGAATTGGCAACTCCGCCGGCTCGAAGATTCACGTTGTTCCCTCCCGTTAAGGTCATACTTCCTGATTTCCAAGTATTGGCTGAAAAGTAAGTAAATAATCCAACCACTGTGGCGTTGTTCAGCTTGACCATTTTATTTGTAGTCCCCCAATTATTTAGCAGGCTGGAAATATCAAAGTTAA
>RFNO01000028.1 GCA_009927165.1 Pseudomonadota bacterium | reverse complement strand
CACTTGTTTTTAGTAACGGTTATATAGTAGCCCAGCTTTATCAGGCGAACTAGACCTAATCAAACTTAGGGAGCCTTAGGAGTCACGCTATTGGAGCTAGCACTAAAAGTCCCTAAGCCCACTAGGTTTCTTGCCGCGAGTTTAAACTGATATGTTTTACCGTTGGTCACTGTGACTGTAAAACTAGGAATAAAAAGAGTTCCCAGCGAGGGCGATAAAGCACTCCAAGTTTGTCCATTGTCTGTTGAAAATATAAAATAGTAGTCTGTTATGCTACAGCCACCGGTGTAGTTGGGCGGAGAAAAAACAATCGACACAACACCGTTACCGGCCGTTGCGACGATTGGTCGGTGCATCGGAAATTGTGACATTAGGTACTGGCGAAGAACTAACACTGTAAGCGCCTGTTCCAGAAGCATTCACTGCTGCGACTTGAAAAATATAGGTCGCACCACGGACTAAGCCAGTTATTTTATACGTTACGTTCGGACTTCTGTTAAATCCAAGCGGTCCAGTGAGAGCCGGGACACTCCAAGATAAGCCATTGTTACTGGAATAACGATAAGAGTAGTTTACGATCGAGCTCCCATTGCCATCCAGCTGACCAGTAAATGGGTTTGTGGGGCCAAGCCAACTCAAATAGATAGACCCATCTCCTCCCGGGGTTCCTTTTACCGCAGTTGGCATGGCAGGCAATCCGGGAATAATTGGCGAAGAGACACTGCTAAAAGAGCCAGTTCCTTGGGAGTTCGTCAGTGCCACTTGAAAAACGTAGGATTGCCCGTTGATTAAATTAGATATTCTAGCCCCGGTGTATTCCATATCCCATACATTTCCCGTCGAATAAGTAGACCAAGTTGGGCTCCCCACGATTTTATATTGAACAACACAACCTGTAATCCATGCGCCTCCATTCGTGGAGGGTGCTGTCCAAGAGAGCGAAACCTGTGCGTTTCCGCCTGAGCCAATGACATTGGTAGCAAGGCCTGGGGTAGTTACAAATTTTAGCGCGCTAGAGCTACTGCTGTAGCTTCCCGTTCCTGCAGCGTTAACCGCTGCGATTTGAAAAATGTAAGTGGTTCCAGGAATAAGCCCCGAGATCAAATAGGTTGGGGCGGAGGAGTTGGTCAAAGCGGGCGAGCTCCAAGTGGTGCCGTTATTAGAAGAATATTTATAGGAGTAATTGGTGATGGCACTTCCTCCATTGCTCGAAGGCGATGTCCACGAGAGAGAAACCCGGCCATTTGCTCCGGTGGCAATTAAATTTGTAGGTTGCCCAGGAGTTGTAGCGGGGGTGACAGCCGATGAACTGCTGCTATAGGTTCCTGTGCCCGCAGCATTTACTGCTGCAACTTGGAAGATGTAGCTGTAGAATTCGGATAGACAGGTGATATTTAGCAGGTCTCGTCTAGGATAAA
>RFNO01000130.1 GCA_009927165.1 Pseudomonadota bacterium | reverse complement strand
AGAGCTCTAACGCCGTCCTTTCGAAAAAAACATTCCGAAATCCCTTGGAAGAAAATTGTGGGGATGAGAAACATTATCGTGCACGACTATTTTCAGATTGATCAGAAGCTTGTTTGGTCGGTGATTGTGACCGAATTGCCAAAACTCTAAGCCAGTATCCAGAAAATTCGATGTCCCATCCCGTTCAACTCTCAGAACGAGAAATTGAAAACCTGAAAACCCAGCACTTCGACGAGGTTCAGTTCGCGTAGTGGGCGGTCAAGCAACTTAAAGCCGCAAAGGCCCAAGGAAAAAATCTGTCTCTGGCGGACGTAATGAAGTTCGAAAAGGGAAAGGCCGAAGGGCCAAAATAGATTACTTCCGACCCCGCGCCAACTGGACGAGCTCAATTTCGTAAGTCGCTCGCTCAAGTAACCATTTTTTCAACAGGGTCTGGTAACTTCGCTCTCCTCGAAGTTTCGCAATCTTTTGAAGGCTTGAAATTAGTTCGGGCGGTAAACGAATGGATGTTGGCTTTCCTACTTCAAAGCCAGAGACCTTCTCCCATTTGGAGGTGTCGAGTGCTTCCTTCTTTAACTTCTCAATTTCTCTTTTAGATGGCTGTTTCATAACCTTAAATCTCCCAGGCCGTAATGATCCGAATCAAAGCAGTAGGACCACCAAAACTTCTCAATGGTGTTTTCTCCTTAACGAAGAAAATAACGAGAAGGGTTCTGCCCGCATCTGTCCTACCTTCTAGTTTAAAGGTATCGTACTTTCTGCCAGGCTTTTTCTTGTTGCGGTACACCTGGTGCCGATTGAAAAAACACTGTTCCGCTTCTTCATACCCCACCTGGTGGGCTGCAATTTCATCTAAGTTGTATTCGTCCCATTCAAACTCAATGGAACGAAATTTAGCTGGTTGTACCACTCAAGTACCCTATCAAAAAGTAGTTACAAAAGCAACATAAATAAGCATGATATGCATAATTATGTAGCTACAATAATATGAGGCAAAACCCATGAAC
>RFNO01000092.1 GCA_009927165.1 Pseudomonadota bacterium | reverse complement strand
TTTCGTTAGATTCGGCTCGATGAAGCGCCGAATAAAGGTTCCTTAGTCTCCCGCCGAAAAGAAAAGAATATGATGTTGCCTCTGGGACTTGGAGGAAAGCTTCCTCGCTTTCCTTGGATCACGACGGTTCTTTCGTTTGTTTTGGCAGGTTATTTTGTTTTCGACTTTAACGATCTCCAGAAGTCCGAAAGAGAGATAAAAACCACCATCACTCAGAGCAATGTAGCAAGCAACCTGTATGAGCTGTTTTACGAGTATTGTGTCTTAAAAAAAGTAAGTAAAGATGTCTGTCACGAGGGAGCCGTTCAAATCGGTCGAAGTTTTTACTTTCAAGAATTTCCTCAGCCAAAACAGAAAGTAAAACTTACCTTTAAGGAAGCCAGCCAACTGGCATCGACAAAAGCGATTTTTTTGAAAGCATGGGGGAGAAACAGTCCAGTTATCACTCAGCTGTCCCATTTTGGAAGTTATCAACAAGCCAAAAACAAACTAGAGCTCCAGTTAAAGGGGATACACAAAAAGTACAATTTCTATTCATCAAAGAATCGTTCCTTGAAAGCCCTTCTTTTAGCGCAGTTAAAACATTCTGGAGTAGCGCATTTAATCGGTAATCTGATCGTTTTAGTATTTTTTGGGTGTTATTTGGAAATGAGGTTAGAGCCGACCGTATTTTTGATGTGCTATCTTCTCGGGGGAATGGTTGGTATTCCGGGATTTGTCATGTTGAATCCCGAGGGAATGAGCCATGTTGTAGGGGCTTCAGCCAATATTTCAGCGATTATTGGCGCCTTCTTTGTTGTGTTTTATCGATTCAGGATGTTGGTCGGTTTTGCTTTCGGGTATTTGAAACGTTTTTTTCTCCCCGTTTCAATTGGAGTTCCATTGTTATTTATCATCTCTGATGCGATTGGTTTGAGCCATGAGTTTGATGGATTGGGAGGCGTAGCTCACAGTGCTCATTTGTGGGGAGTATTAATTGGTATCATAGTTGGTTTTCTGGAGGTTCAAACATCACCTTTAAAGTGGCCTTTTAGAAATCATCAGGAGCTGGATACCGTACGAGCTCTGGACAAATTGCTTAGCTTGAGAACCAAGGCTGAATTGGCCAAAGAAATTTTAAGTAATAATCCCGACAATTTTCATGCCCATCGAATAGTTTTGTTTTCCTCGTTGGCAATGCAGGAAGAGGTAGATTCTTTGTTTGTTCACAATCTGTGGCGAGAGCATCTGCCTGCACTGATGAGCCTGTGTGTGAGAACTCAGAGCATGGAAAAATTGATAGGTCTATTAAATAACCTTCCTCAAGGGCTTAATCTGCCCTTAGTTTTAGTGAATACGAGTCGGTTGGTCATTCTAGAAGTGGCTGATTTCCTCGTGGATCAAGGAGAGCTCTCAATCGGGTGTCTTCTTTATGACACTTTCATTGAGCTTTATCCTAATAGCCCAAACACACCGTTACTGAGAAAAACAAAACAGGAAATTGAAGTAATCTTACTAAGGCAACCGAAAGCCGAGGTTAGGGCCGTATGAATCAGAGCATACGAATTTACAAACACCATCACTTGGATGCTGAAAGGCTAACTTGCTCTCCAGCAACTCTTTTTTCACGCTTCTGTGCTTTCACCATAGATTCACTTCTGTTTAATTCTCTTTTTCAGGGATTCTCGGTTATGGTTTCCGCCACAATGCCGAACTCGGAAAGTGATACTGTTATAGTAGGATTGGGGTGGCTGGCTATTGGTACTGCTTGTTTTACTCTTCCGATATATTTCTGGGGGAGTACTTTCGGAAAAAAAACTTTGGGACTCAAAGTGGTAGACATGCAAACAGGCGGTAGCCCCAATCTCTTTAAAACATTAGTTCGAATGCACATCGGTTTTCCTATATCCGTATTTCTTTTCTTTCTGGGATACTTCGTTGCAGTCTTTTCCTCTCAGAAACTGACTTTTCACGATAGACTGAGCGGAACCCGCGTTATTCAAGAAGATCTCCCTTAAAAATCCAGCCTCTGATCAAACGTTAAAGGAAATTACCACTGATTCACTCGGCTGGAATAATCCTGCTTACAATAAAATCATACTCACAAGGAGAGGTGCCGTGAATATTATCGCTGTTTTTGCTCTCATTTGGGGATTTTCGACAGTGGTTCGGGGCGTTGATGTTACTTTTTTGGAAAAAGACCAGCCCGAACTCGAAATAGAAGTGACGCTCACTCACGAAGAGGCAACTCCAAAAATTGTTAAGCAGGGAGTTCAGACATTTTCCCGTTTGGAAGTGGGGCAAGAGGGTTTTCAGACAGGGCATGAAGGAACTCCAGAAATCCCTCGAATTCATCGTTGGCTAGCTGTATCTCCCAAATCCAAATATCAAATTCAAATAATTCCAGGGAAATTGCGTGTTTATAAAAATATTCTTTTGTATCCCGCACAAGCGGATGTATTGGAAGGGGAAGAACCCGCATTCACCATAAACAAAGCCGCTTATTTAAAGAGTAAATGGATTGGACAACAAACAGTCGTCCTAGGACCTCGGGCTAAATTGGGAAGAGCAACAATCCAACCGGTATCTTTTTTTCCAGCAGCTTACCATCCCCTTAAGCGTGAGTTGAGAGTTTTTGAGAATTTCAAAGTTCGCTTGGTCCGGGAAAATCCTGAATTCGAGGACGAGCCTGTTGTGTTGTCTCAATTTTCGGCTGAGCAGATATCTCGTCTCACTTTGAATGGTTCGTTCTTTCTCTCTCGTTTTGCCCAACGAAGCGCCGAGAAAAACTACGTGATTATCTATGCAAAAAATTTCAAAGCTCAAGTGCAAGATTTAGCTCAGATTTATCAAACCCAGGGCGTAAGAGTGATGTTGGTTGAGTCAGAGACATCACCGAGTCCAACAGCTCTCAAGAATGTTTTGAATACACACTTTCAAAACCTCAATTTAGACTCCGTGTTGTTTTTTGGAGATGATAAGGTTCTCCCATTCCAAGACTATGGGGGGTATTTGAGCGACTTTGCTTATAGCCTTCTTTCGGGATCAGATCAGATTTCGGATGTTTCAGTCGGTAGGTTGCCCGTGAGTAATCAAACTCAAGCGACCATGATTCTCAACAAAATAAAAAGGTATGAGGAGCTAAAAGCTTCTGGAGTGATCAACAAAAGAGTGATGTTAGTGGCCCACTATCAAGGCTATCCTCAAAAATACACTGGCAATATGGAGGCAGTGCGAAAAAGTCCCAATCCTCGGGGACTTGAGTTTAATACTCAGTACGGTGGTGAGGAGGCTACTAACGAGTCGCTGCTGAAAGAGTCTCAAAAGGGTTATTCCATTATCAATTACCGCGGACATGGAAGCACGGGGTCCTGGTCGGGATGGGGAAGTGATGGGGCCTCCTTCTCCAGTAGCCAAGTAAAACAACTGCCTACGGATGATAAGAGCCTGTCCTTTATTTTTAATGTGGCTTGTAACAATGGGGCTATTCAACAGTCGAATACGGCTCTAGTCGAGCGGCAACTGTTTCCCAGTGAAAGTAACGATAGTCTGCAAGGCGCTGTAGGTACTTTTGGGGCGACCAAGCCTTCTTTGACTGAAGTGAATCATCGATTCAACCTCCACCTATTTCAGTTTCTTCAGGAGTCAGAGGATATCTCAATCGGAAATATTTTTACCCTTGCCAATAACAAGCTCAGCCAGACCAACGGGGGAAAGGCGTCTAGCAACACCAAAATGTACGTGCTGTATTCGGACCCACTCCTCGCTCCGTGGATTGATTAGTAAGCAAACATGAAGGGCGGGTACACGAAGAACAGGTAGTGGTACGGACCAATGTAGTCGTAGAACCGGGAATACTCGTAGGGATACCAGCGGTAGTAGCCCGTTAAACCGAATGAGTCAAAATAAGTAGGATGTCCTGTAGGAGGTAAAGGACGTTGATTGAGGGATTTATCAATGAGCTTTCGTTTAAGGTCACGAATTTCCTCTTGAGCATTTTTTACAAACTCGAGTTCTTCCGGCGTAGGGACTCGAGTAATATTTTTTAGCATGTCGGCGTTCGAGGCATTGAGCGCTGGATTGTTTTCGAGTCGAATCGAAGCAATGTCATAAAGCTTATCAGCAAAAACAAATTCCAGATTTAGGCAGCTGTGAAGGATAAGCCGTCCGATGCGCTTTACTTCAGGGAAATTCAAAAACTTCAGGTTTCTCTCCTGAACGACCAATCGGCCGCTTACCGTCTGCAGAGAGGGAAAAGCAATCACTTCTACATCCGAGCCTGTGAAATAAATATCTCGGGCCGATTCGAGGTAAGGAAAAGAAATAGCTTTTAGACCTCGGGATTCAACATTAATGAGCCCCACACTTTTTAGTCTGGGAACAACAATTTCCTCAACTCCATCTGCAAAAATAGCCAGGCTTTGTCGGATTTCACAAACATCAGCCAACCGCTCGACTTGTTCTTGAGTGTCGATGCGAGCGAAATCAATCGTACGGCATGGCTGCTGATCTGCGAGAGCAGAAAAACCACAAAGCATCGTCAATCCAAAAGTCAGTAGATGTTTTTGCATAAATCCTCCTGGGCGTTTAAGGACCCCTACAGCAGCGCATCATACTTCCCTTTGAGCAAAAGACAACGTTCTTCTTTCTGGGCTCGAAACCGTAAAAAAACAATAACTTATCATGGGTTACTGAAAGTTTACTTAGAACTTGGAATGGGCTGCATGGTGAGTGCGATCCCTATGCTGAGAAAGAAGAGCATGGGGACCAAGGTCTGAGTCATGTAAAAAAGCTTATCGAAACAGCCGCCGACCATAAAAGAAATAAACATTCCCAAAGTTCCCAGAAGCCAAGCTCGCTGATGAGATGAAAAGCCAGTGTTTCGGTAACCCGTAACAAGAACCTTGAGTGTCGTTGCTATAAAGAACAAAAAAGTGAGGCTGCCCAGGAGACCGGTTCCACTTAACAGATCCAAGTACATGTTGTGAGCTTCGACTGGAAAGTTTTTGGTTTTCAGGTGCCAGTTTGTATAATTTTGGTAGCGGCTTCCAAAACTATAGAATCCGTGTCCTATTAAAGGAGAAGCTTTGAACATCTCTAAGCAAACGCGCCAAAGCTCAAATCTTTCGCTCGCCGATGTTTCCGCATTTGAAAGGCGCTCTTGAATCGGGAGATAGTAAAAGAATAAACCAACGGCTCCCGTTGCAATGATTCCCAAAAAGGTAAGAGCTAGTCGCCAATTAAAAAGCAAAAAAATAACGAACGTTGAAACAAACCAGGCTATCCAGGAGCTTCTTGAAAAACTCATGGCGATACCTACCAAGCAAAAAACAAAGCTGCTGAAAAAGACTCGCCTTTTCCTAATTGATACCGAAAAAAGTCCCAGAGCGAGTAAGGGTGCCGAAAGGAAATTGAGGGTTGCCGCGAACGGATTGTGATGGAAGGAAAAACCAGTGGCTAAGTAGTGATCGTGAGAGCCGGGTATGAGAGCTTGCGGAGTACCGAACAACCATTTCAAGGGAGAAAAAACACCAAAATGTTGGAGAACTGAAATGACAGCTAGAAATACCGACAAAAAAACTCCCCAGTGTTCAATCCAATTCAATTTCTGAGGGGCTCGGACAAAGAAAGCAGTAAAAATAAAGAAGCAAACTAAGTATCTCAGTTTTCCCAAGGGCTTTTCAAAGTCGTAGGGTGAAGCGAAAATAATCGAGATAATAATGGCTCCGGAAAGAAGCATGATGGGTATAAAAAGGGGATTATTTTTTACAATCGAAAAGCCCTCTTTACGGAAAATGCTCAGCGAGCCGAGGATAAGAACCAGAGTGGTTCCAAGCCCAATTAAACTCACAGAAAGATAAGCCCCCAAAAACGATGACGCCATTCCTATAGCGAAAAGACTGTCCAACCAACTGGAAAAGCCCATGGGAGGCATCACAGGACCCTCTTTGACAGAGTTTGAGGTAGCATCGACAGCATTATTGCGCTGGCTAGCGACAAGAACAAGAGCGTTGGGACTAAAGTTTGCACCATGAAAAAATGCCGATCAAACATGCCTGCGATTAAAAAGGCAGTGAACCCTCCTAAGGTTGTGAGTACCCAAGGCTTATTTGGATCCGATTCGGAACAGCCCAAATAGGTTTTTACCAGAAGCCATAAACTGCGAATTGAGAAAAATAAAAAAGCGGAAAAACCCAACACTCCAGTACCAGAGAGAAAGTCCAAGTACATATTATGAGTTTCTTTGGGGAAGGCAGCATCCTTGAATCGCTCAGGTGCATAGGTTTGGAGTCTGTGCCCAAAACTGTGAAATCCCTGGCCTACCCAAGGAGAATCTCGAAACATCTTCAGTGCGAGTTTCCACAACTCCACTCTCTCTGTGTTTGATGATAACTGAATTGCGCTGAGCCTTCTTCGGAAAGCCTGGCTGTTAAAAAACAGCAGTGATGTGACTCCGGAAAAAAGCGATAAAATGCCCAAAGCCCTCCGCCAATCAAAAAGACTGGTGACAAAAATAGCGGATAGAAAGAGAGACAGCCAAACCCCGCGAGAAAAACTACAGAGTGCAGCTCCTGCGCAAAGAAAAGCTCCTCCAAAATAAATCAGCTTTTGTCTCCGACTATGGCAAAAAAGGGCTTGGGCCCACAAAATGTGAAATAGCCAAGTAGCCGAAGCGCCAAATGGGGTGTGATGAAAAGTGAAGCCTGTCGCTAAAAAAAGCTGATCGTCTGAAAAAGGAATGGGCTTGGAGTGTTTAACAAGAAACGTGAAGCCAATATCTTTTAAACACCCTGAGAGCTGTAAAAGAGCAACGACGAAAAGGAGAACTGATAGTACTAAGCTTGCCTTCAAGAAAAACGCTCGGAAAGATTGCCGCTTAGCAAAAAATGCGGTTAGGGGAAAAATAAACAGTAGGTATCCCACTTTTTCTAAGGACTTCGAAAAAGGATAGGGTTCTGCAAAAACAATCGAAACAAGAATAGCAACTGATACAAGAAAAATAGGCAAGCCTAGTGGATGGTGAAACAGAAGTTGATAGTTGCGACGGGTAACCAAATAACAAACCCCACACAGGAGGGTCAAAATCGCTCCGAAACCAATCAAGCTGACCGACAGATAAACTCCCAAAAACAACGCTATTGTTCCCACATAAAGGCCGTTTTCGAGGCAACGTTGTACTGATATATTCATGCCAAGCAGGAAAGTAACTGGTTTTGCAGTGCCCGACAACAATCAATAAAGGTAAGGGGCACAGGAAAAGGAGTGACTCATGCGGTTAGTTTGTTTTTTGTTTTTGTTAGTAGCTCCTTTTGTTTGGGGAGATGAGCAAGTCATTAATAAAAAGTGGTTTGCAGAAATGGAAGCGGGTTCTGTTTGGCAATCTCGTAACGATGTTCGGATTCCATCCGATACCGGGACGGCTTTCTCCTTGAACGATTTTGGTACCGGACCGGTCTTGGCGGGCAGAGTTTACTTCGGGTACCGATGGAGCGAGAGAAGCGAGTTTCGCGTTTTATTTGCTCCACTTGTGATCAAAGGACTCGTCAGTCCTAGTTCCGCCATCACTTTTCAGGATCAGACGTTTAATGCGTCTCTTCCCACGTTCTCGTATTATCGTTTTAATTCCTATCGCCTTACTTATCGCTATCGGTTTTGGGATGACGAAAAATGGAAAGGGTGGATTGGATTTACCGCCAAAGTCCGAGACGCACGGATTGCGCTTCAACAAGGAACAGTGGAAGCGGAAAAATCAGATATTGGGTTTGTGCCTCTATTGAACTTTAAAATAACCTACCAGGTATCGTCCGGTTGGTGGATTGATTTAGACGGAGATGCCCTCGCAGCGCCGCAAGGAAGAGCCGAAGATGTCGTTTTAAGAGGGGTTTACCAGTATTCGCCTGATATTAAAGTAAACGCGGGTTATCGAATTCTCGAAGGAGGGGCTGATAATAAAAAAGTTTTTACCTTTACTTGTCTTCACTATCTCGTTGCGGGGCTTGAAGTAAGTTTTTAAAGCTCCAACTTTGCAAGACAAACGGCTGCTTTTTGCAAGGTGTGCGCGGCCTGATGAAACCAGTAGGCTTGAAATGCCTGGCCTGGGATTTGCCTTCCTAAAGAAAAATAGTTGGAATCAAGGAGGGCAATTTGATAACGAAATACAAAACTCTAATTGTTTACTTTTCCCGATCTGGGAACACCAAGAAAGTCGTAGATCAACTGAGTGACATGATCTGTTGTGATGCAGTGGAAACTGTGGGTGAACTCACCAACCGTTCAGGAGTGTTAGGATATGCTCGATCGTTATGGGAATCCTTAACCTCTTCGGCTCCAATTATCGAACCGCCGCAAAACGATCCCTCTCGGTATGACGTTGTCATTGTGGCCTCTCCGGTTTGGATAAGTCGTCTCGCCAGTCCGATGAGAACCTATTTATTAAAAATGCAAGATAAGCTTCCTCGCCTAGCTTTCCTAGTGACCGAGGGAGGATCGGGGGGAAACCGGGTTTTGCTTCAAATGAGAGAATTGAGTCGCAAAAGTCCCCTCTCAGAAGCGGTCATTACGGAAGATGAAATTAGAAAGGGTGTCCACATCCAGAAAATAAAAAAGTTCGTTGAGCGATTAAATGCGGAGTACGAAAGAGCAGTGGCGCCTGTGGCAATTGCCAGTAGAAAAGTGGTTTCTTAACAAGGAGTGTTCCGTGCTCGAATTATTGGTAGCTGACTTGATGACCGAGAAAGTCGTGTTTGCTCGAGTGTCCGATACGCTTGATGTGGTTTTTGATGTCATGGCAAAGAATCAATTCAGGCATCTGCCGGTGGTCAATAGAGATCAAGAAGTAATCGGAATAGTGTCGCAAAGAGATTTAGTGGGCACAGCGTTGTTTTCCGATAAGACGTTAACGCTTTCTCAAGTGAGAGATTTTCTGCGCAATGTAACAGTGGGAGAAGTGATGATCCGAGGAGCAGAGACAACGGAACCGGAGGTAACGGCACGCGAAGCCGGGTTAACTATGCTTGAGAATAAATTTGGTTGTTTACCCGTCGTCGACGGTCAAGTTCTCATAGGGATTTTAACTGAGTCTGATTTTGTCCGTTATTTATGTGACCTAGAATTCGCTTCTGCTGAGGGGTTGAGGAGTCGTTTTAAGTCGGCTTAAATCGAATCCTTTCTCTTTGAGACGCGCTAGTATGTTACGGTAAATATCTTCATCAAGCCATCGGTTTCGACTTAAAATCCAGAGGTACTTCATGCGGGGTTCAGACACCACTGCCCATTGATAATTGTCATCTAAATCAATAATCCAGTAATCGCCCCAACCAATAAAAAATCTTACTTTGAGTTTTGCGTTGGTCTGCGTGTCCATTACTTTGGCAACGCCCGAAGCTGTTTTTAGGGGGCCTTCAAAAGTTGCTTTGCGGCATTCATTGAGTACATCGATGCTCCCGTCGGTCCGTTCGGTGTAAGTGGCTTTAGTAGCGACACAACCCTTCTGAAAAAACATGGGGTAACTAGCAATCTCATACCATTCCCCGAGATAGCGCTTAAGATCAACATGGGGAACGGTGTCTAATGGAAACGCTAATGATGTCACTAATAAGAAAAACAACAGAGCAAATCGTGTAGCCATGAGACCTCCTGAAACAAAGTTAAACTACACCCATCTGGGGAAAAGAGGCTAGCTCTTATTCATGGGTTTTCGAAAAGCATGTAATAAGATGATCAGGGCGGCACTTAAAATGAGAAAAAATGACAAGATACCGATAGCTTTCCCTACCCATGGAGGCAAAGAAAAGTAAAAGCGGGTGTGAGGAGTAAAAAGCGCGTTGTATGCGAGATTGAGAATCTGAACAAAACTCAGGATCAGGGCACTCGGTAAAAGTGATGGAGAGAACACCGTCTGTAGACAAAGAAAAGAAACGCCTAGGATTAAACAATGAGCGTTCATGCCAGGAAGAAAACAAAACAAAAGAAGGAGGCTGAAAGTCCCAAAGCTGATCCAATGTCCTCTGCCCGGGAAAAAAATGAAGACCACTGAAAGCATAGCCAGTAAAACATTGGGGAACAGGAGTGCGATAGTTCGTGTGGGCAACCCCAGGAACAAAGTATCCCCAGTAGAGATTCCTAGACCCTTGATGAGGACCCACCAGAAATTGTAGCCGATATCCGCGAGAGCATATTGGCCCCCCGAAACGCGAATATAGCCGTGAGTAAGACAATCCAAGCCGGAGCTCAGCAAGAAGGGTAAACAAAAACAACACAGAGTTGCAAAGAAGGAAAAGACGCAACGAGCTGCTTTGCCAGGCTTTCGTTCGCTGAGAAGCAATGTTCCCAAGAGCGGAAGAAACATAATAAACTGTGGCTTGATGAGAGCCCCGATTGCTGTAAAGAAACCAGCGCGGTTGGGGTGGTCTTTTTGCCAGTAAAAACAAGCTAGAGCAATCACTCCCCACAGTAAAAAGTTAAGCTGTCCCCAAATGGGCCCCCCGATGAGTAAAGCAGGATTTAGCACCAGTAAGAATAGCCACAAATTGTAGGTCTTTTGATTGTTGACCTGGGGAATAAATTGTTTGAGGGCGAAACAAACCAAAAGATGACCCACCAGAATAGGGACTCTGAAAAACAGGTTGGCCCCAAACGAAGGCCACGATGGCCAACACTGGAGTTTCATGAGCAAGTAAGCGAATGGGTAAAGAATGAAAATGAAGGGAGGATAATTAGGAGCGAAATCTTGATAGCGTTGAAGAGCTTCTTCAGCGGACCAATCGTACACATGCAAAAGGCCTCTTTCTTGGGCCATCTGCATCCAATGATAAAAAGTGTGGATGTCTTGAGGGGAAGGTTGCACCCATTGGGCACCCAGTAGAACCCCAGTGACTACCAAAAGCCACACTGGCAAAGTGAAACGCATGAAAAGAGTTAGAATTTTGCGACAAGTGCCGTGTTGAACAAAGTATCGAGTTGTTTCTTCCCAATGCCGGCTGGTGTGTTTCTGTAGAGAAATAAGTAACCAGTTTTCAAGGAAAACACCTCATTTAGCATCACATTCGCACTTACTTCGCTATTGAGCTGCCAGTCTTCTCCCCGAGTCACATTAGGGAGATACTCAGCATAGAGTTTAGTTGAAAAGGTGGAAGTCCATTGGGCAGCCCATTCTGTATAGAGACGAATAAAATGGCTGGTGAGTAGCTGGTTAGGATTGAGCTGGTTTTCTCGAGTAAGACGGTAACCAAGTTCTGAAAATAGAACGTGTGGTGCTTCTTTGAGAAAGGAATACTTTCCGCCGATATCGACGGTGTGTCGGTAATCCAGATTTGCAAAAGTGTTGCTATCGAGTTGATATCCCAAATAAGAAGAAATGGACTGCGTAAGAGCCCGTTCATATCTTCCCCCGACGGCCCAATTTCGAGCGGTCTCTTCTCCGGCGGACTTCCCGAGGAGGTACCGAGCATTCGTCTTAATGGCATCATTCGGCCATAAGTATTGGGTTTTTTGGGAGAGGCTGTAAGTTTGGTTGTCCGCATTGCCCGAGGAAATTACAGCACTAGCTTCTGATTCGTGACCCCAGCCCAATTTGGGTTCGTCTCCCCAAGACAGTTGAGAAGCAAATAGAGTTAAAAAAACGAATGCATGTTTCATAGAGCCTCCAAATTACGGCCTCTTTTAGCCTCCTTTTATGCGTTTTAAAAGGCTTGAAATGAAAAAAAATCAGTAAATTAGGGACTTTCGGTGGGACATAGATTTCTGCCAACAAATGTCACTCTAAATCAAGTATAAAGAACTGAGTTTTTAGAGGTTTTTATGAAACTACGGCTTTTAGCTCTATGGATAGTTTGGGGTTCTTTGGCATTGGCCAATCCGCTTGAGCTCGTTGGGCGGTATGTGGGAGTGATTCATCACAACAGCATTGAGCGTGATCAATTAGTCCAACTGGATATTTTGGTCAGCAATCAAGGTGATGACGATGAACCGAATAAGGATCTCTTCAGTTACAGTGCCCTACTGAAACTTCAATTTGGGGATTTTAAAAGCTCGGAATATATCACTTATCATTTTTACGACATTGAGTTTCATCCAGAACAGAAGACGCTGCCTCTGGATCACCCCGATCAAAAAGTGAGTGTTGTTCTCAAGTACGAAGCTCCTGGAAAATTCACGGGAAAAGTACGGTCCAATTTCAGCGTGGGTGAGGGTGAGATTGTGATCAGCAAGAATGAAGAAATTAAGCTCAAGTACCCGCTTATTGAGCCTATCTCAGGTGAGTATGAGGGAGTTTGTGGGGACGGTAAGACTTATCGGTTACAAAGTTTCACTTTCCGAAGCAACTATGACACTTCTAAAGAAGGAGATCCCTTTGCTTCTTATCGAAATCTTGGAAATTGGGGGGGCAAAGAAGATAGCTTGTGTCACGAATCTAAAGAATTTTGTCTCTTAGGTATCTTTGATCACGGAAGTTACAATTTTTTTGACAACGAGGTGTTTTTTTCTGGGCCTAAGAAAATGATGAAATGTAAAACCACAGTTCAAGGCTTGAAGTGCATGGACTGTGATCTAAAGAGAATTTCGGATGAAACTCGAGGCCCGAGACAAATGCGGCCCGCTCCGCTTTCTCAGGTTTTTCCTGTCAAGTCGACTGCGGTTCCTGGAAAAAACAGTGATTTGGCGGGCGTTTACCGTGGTTACTTATATCATGAATTTCTGGGTGCCTATCAAAGAGCAGAGCTGAGCCTAGAGACCTTTCAGGAAGCTGGAGAGGAAGTTTCCGAGGGAGAACTTCGGCTGTCCGCCGTAGCAAAGCTTCTCTTTGGCGATGTGCCCGGCAAAGAAGCTGTTATTTATCGGTTTAGAACTCGAAATTACCCAGTTCATAATTCCCCCTTTGTTTTCAATTTTGAAAGACCTGAAGAGGACTTAGATGCCATGTTGCAAATTGAAGAAATTGGCGACGGGGTTGTACGAGGGACTTGGTTTTCGTTGATCTTTGGCCGGGTCGGAAGATTTGAGATGAGAAAAGATGGAAAAGTTGAGTTGCCTGCCGATGCCAAAGTCTTGAAACCTCTTTCGGGGCTCTATCAGGGGGACCTCTGGGACTTGAACCTCAATGTTGCTTTGGGAAAAGCCCCCGTGAAGAGTGAAAACCCTTTCTTCCCACTTACTTTTGTGGGGTGGACGGTAATACGGAATGTGGGATTCCGAGTCACACTTCTGGAAGGCAGTTATGATTTCTACACGGGCAAAATCGGATTTGATTTGTCGGACTCATCTGCTTTGGTGGGAGAGCGTTCAATCGATGGAAATTTGAAATTGAAAAAGACGGGACATCTCATTTCATCGATATTGCGAGATTTCAAATTAGATGAATATCAATTTGTGTCTTCCTCGAATCCCTTCTAGAGTAGTCTTAACGGGGGGAGACAGGTGGATTGGAAAACTATTGATTGTCAGTACCTGTTGCCTCGTTTTGCCGCTTCCTTTTTGCTCTCCGTAGGAGGGAAATCAGTTTTTGTTGAAAATAATACGACGCATGCCGTTCCCTTACTAATCCAGGCATTACGAGCTTCTGGAAATAGTCCGGAATCAGTAGAATGGTTGGTAGTCACTCACGCCCACTTGGATCACGCTGGGGGAACATCAGCTCTAGCAAAACTCTGTCCGAACGCAACTGTTTTAGCTCATCCTAAAGCCGCAAAAAGCTTAAGAGAACCAACCCGATTGATTGAAAGTGCCAAAAAAGTTTATGGGGAAGCGGAATTTTTAAGATTGTACGGAACGATTGAAGCAATACCAGCCAACCGCATTAGGGAAGTTAAGGATGAAGAAACCTTAGTTTGGCAAGGACGAACGTTTGAGTTTCTTCATACTCTGGGGCATGCGTCTCACCACTTTTGTATGATTGATAGAGCAGCTAGCTCCATGTTCACTGGAGATGCTTTTGGTGTCTGTTATCCTGATTTGCGCGGAAGAAGCCCTTTTCATTTTCCCTCTTCCAGTCCGATTGATTTCGATGCGGTAGAAGCGATGAGGACTTTGGAGCGTTTGACCGAGACCCAAGTGGAGACAGCCTATTTGACGCATTTTGGACCGGTGAGAGAATTGAAAGACAGAGCTAAGCAGATGAAAAATCACATTCAAGCGCATCAGGAATTCATTCAAATGGCCGATGAAAGTCAAATCGAGGACGACGAGGTGGAAGGATTTATTCTCTCGAAATTAACTGAGTATTTTAAAAAATGCCTCGAAGAACATCAGATTCCATGGAACGATGAGAATCGAGAATTACTGAAACTGGATTTGAACCTTAATGCATCTGGTCTTGCCTATCAGTGCTTAAAAAGACGAAAACAAAAGCCATGTTGAAAAAAATAGCGCTTTTTGGTCTGGGACTTCTAGGAAACTGTCTTTTGGCGCAGATGGAAGTAGTTTTCATGGAAGTGAAAGATCAGCAAGGAAAACCAGTGGTGTTAGAGGCTGATTTCCCCTACGCTCACGTGGCACTTTTTAGAGACGGGCGTTATTTACATGCTCATCCCAAGACGGGGGTGGCATGGGCGACCGAAGAAGAGATCATAACCTGGGGAGAACCTCGTGTGCGGGTTTTCCTAGGTGATAAAATAATCCGTATTCCGGAGGAATGGTTGGGCAGGGGATACGATTCGGGATTTTCCTGGGATAATGAGCGGTTTTATTGTTCAGAGTTGGTGGCTAAAATCTTGGGCATTTCCCCTGAACCGATGCACTTTGACCCTGATTTATGGCCTCCCAGTTTCGAAAAGCTGGAAGGACTTCCGGGGATCTCGCCGGGCAAAATTTATAAAAAGGTGACGGAAGGGCTCTTTTCTTTTTAAAAGGAGTCTGTAATATGGGGCTAAACACTAGAGGAGTTAAGCATGGGAGCTTTTACACGAAGACAAGATATTGACCGTCGCCGAAGACGACGAGCAAAAATTAAGCAATTAAAGACCAAAATTGCGAAAGCAAAAGATGGTAAAGAAATTGCGAAAGTAGTGGAGAAAATTAAAAAGATTTCTCCTCACTACAATATTCAAGGCTAATTGCGGAATCAAAGCTGGCTTTTGAAGTGAAGAAAGTCAGCTTCTTTTTCTTTATCTGTCCAGCCCAATTCCTGAGCCAATAAGCTTTGAACTCTGGGATAGCAGATTTCTGCTGCTTTTTTATCCAGAAAAGCTAATCGGGTTCTCCGAAATAAAATATCTGCAGAATGTACAACGAATTCTTGCCGAGCACTGTACACTACTTCCGCTTCGATGAAGGGGTAATCCGGATGGAGTAAATTGCCGTGAGCTCCTTTAGCTATTTCAAGAATTGCTTTGGATTTGTCTCCATAAGTTCCCTTTAAGTGAGTGGCGGTAGATGAGCGCACACCTTGTTCCTCCCATTGCGATTGGAGGTTTTCTTTAAAATTTTGAGCCCCGTGAAGTTTTATTTTCTGAGTGCTGCAAGGAGCGAGAGATTTTGAAAGCCGAGAACTGATAAGATCAACGGCTTCTTCTGCCATAAGTCGATAGGTGGTCCACTTTCCTCCAAAAACACTCATAAGACCACTCGGGCTTTCGTGAATCACGTGATCCCGTGATAGCGATGCGGTCGAGTCCGAAGCATTTTCATGGGCCAGGGGGCGTAATCCGGACCATGTTGATAAAATGTCATTTCTGTTAGGAGTCACGTCAAAATAGCGGGAATATTCATCTAAGATAAAAGAGACATCTGATTCAGTAGCTTTAGGGTCGGGCGATGCTTCAGCTGGATTATCTGTCGTTCCCACTAGCATTTTGCCTTGCCAGGGGAGCACAAAAAGAACTCTCTTATCGTGAGTTTTAGGAATAAGAATCCCAATGGCGAATTGGGGCGTCGGCAAGGGGAGAACCAAATGGGCTCCAGAGCTCACTTTTAAAAGAGGAGATGACTGGGGACTGTCTAATTTACGAAGCTGATCCGTTAAAGGGCCTGTGGCATTAATAACTATCGAAGCGCTTATTTCCCACTGCTCTCCCGAAAGTTTATCCCGCAGTTTAGCTCCGGTGATTTGTCCCTTTGGGTTTATAAGGTCCGTTACACTCACATAGTTTGATATGACAGCGCCTTTTTCCTGAGCAGTGAGAAGAATGCTCAAATTCATTCGGGCATCATCGAATTGACCATCGTAATAAATGACCCCCCCTTTTAAACCCGATTTCTTCAGAAAGGGACATAGCTCAAGAGCCTCTCGCGGAGAAGCAAATCTGCTTCTATGAACAAGATTCTTTCCCGCGAGCCAGTCATACATTCTAAGGCCAGCATTGTAATAAGTAGCCTCAAATCTCCTGTACATCGGGATGAGTAGCGGAAGCCAATGCACAAGATGCGGAGCTATTTCCGACAAAATTTTTCTTTCTCGAAGAGCTTCTCTGACAAGGCGAAACTGACTTCGGTCCAAGTGGAGAACAGCTTGCTCCAGGTATCGGACTCCTCCGTGGACTAATTTAGTGCTTCGGCTGGAAGTCCCACTGCCAAAATCGTTCTGTTCAACTAAGGCAACTTTCAGGCCGCGAGCTGCCGCATCCAAAGCTATTCCAGCCCCAGTTGCGCCCCCGCCGATGACAAGAACATCGAAAGAGTCAGTTTTTAAACGTCGAATGGATTCAGTTCGCAGCATGCAAAGACCTGGCATGATTGTACTTGTTCTTGTTCAAAGATCCTAGAAGGTCTAGTCGGAATAGGGTAGAAATCCCTGAGATGGCTCAAATACAGCTTGAAATGAGTGAGCGGGATCGTCGATTCCTTTTAATGGCTCTGGGACTAGCCCAGGAGAGGCTGGGCTTTACGGCTCCTAATCCTTCGGTAGGGGCAGTGGTTGTGCGCGATAACGAGATTCTTTCGACCGGCAAACACTGGGTTGCTGGGTGTCCCCATGCTGAAGTGGAAGCACTTAGGCCCATGGACTCCTTGGATTACTGCACTCTCTACGTGAGCCTTGAACCTTGTGCTCATTTTGGCAGAACCCCTCCGTGTACCGAACTCATCATCCGTAAGCAAGTAAAGCGTGTGGTGTATGGCTCTCAAGATCCTAATCCTCGGGTAGCGGGTAAAGGAGCGGAAGTGCTTAAAGCCGCTGGAATTGAAGTCGTTTATCTACCTCTGCCCGAAGTTGCGGCCTTTTACCGGAAGTATCTGTGGTGGACTCAAACTGGAAAAGCGTGGCTTACAGGAAAAATAGCGCTGACTTCCGATGGCAAAGTCGCAGATAAGCATAGTCGCCCACTCAAAATCACGGGTACTGAAGCAGATCAAGCCACTCACGTCAGAAGAAAAGGGGCCGATGTTCTAGTTACCAGTGAAAGAACTGTATTAAACGATAATCCACTATTGAATGTGAGAATAGGAACTGAAGTGTCTGCAAAGCCGGTCTGGGTGATTGACGCCCAATTAAAATTGTCGAAGGGGGCAAGACTCGTGCAAAGCGCGAAGTCTATTACTCTTCTTCATCGTTCTGATCTCGATCCCTTAAAAAGGGAAGCATTCAATCAATATCCATTTCAATTACTAGCTCTGGATTCTGAAGCAGGAAGACTTAATTTAAAGGATTTGCCAAAGCTGATGGGGGAGATGGGTTTTCATGAAGGATGGGTGGAGGTGGGACCAACTCTGTTCAGGTGTTTTCTTGAGCAGCAATTGTTTCAGGAAGTAATTATCTATCGTTCGCAGCAGGTCCGTGCGCCAGAAAGCACGATCTCGTTGGATACTCGAGACCAAAATCTGTTAGCGAGATACCGAAAATTTAATGAAGCGCTGATGGGGTCAGATCTGGCTGAAACCTGGTTTGCCAGAGACCTGACGGTCTCCTAAGATAACTTCATGCTTAAAGTTGAACTACTTATTTTTGATCTCGACGGTACTTTGTTGGATACTCGAAAGGATATTGCGAAAGCAGTCAATAAAGCTCTGAAAATTCATTCATTGCCCGAAGTGTCATTGCAGGATGTCACTCGAGGAATTGGCACCGGAGTTCGTGGGCTCATCAATTCTGTTGCAAAAACAGCGAGCGAATCACTGCAGCAAATGCTTGTAGAAGAATACAAGAAGATATTTCTAGAACAAAAGGATGAAAGCACAGAAGTGTTCAGTGGGGTGGTGGAAACGCTAGCTTCCATTAATAAAACAAAAGTAATCTTAACCAATAAGAGTGATCTGTTTACTGAGCCAACGTTAAAAAGATTTCATCTGGAGCCATACTTTGATTCTTGGTTTAGTCGAGAGAGTTTTGTGCAAGGAAAACCCAGCCCTGTTCCTTGTATAGAAATTTGTAAAAAGTATGGGGTTCGGCCTGAGCAAGCCGTTATGATTGGGGATACTCCTATTGATCTGAAAGCAGGACAGAGTGCCGGAGTCAGAACTGCTGCTGTACTTTATGGGTACACGCTGGCTGAGCAACTGATACGCTATGCCCCTGACATCATACTGACGACGCTCTCAGACTTGGGAGGGGCGATCCTATGAGGTCAATAAAGTGGTTGTTTTTGTTGGTCTGTGTAAGTTGTGTTCGCGAAGTACGGAATGTTCCGGAAATTGAGAGACCCTCGGGACATCGCACTTCTCACAGCACATGTTTTTCTCCTGAAGGATCGTGCGACAAGAAACTCATTCAATTTATCCGCTCTGCAGAGAAGTCTTTGGATATCGCGGTATTCGATATCACGCACCCACAAATAGTTCATGAAATTGTAGTCGCTTCAAGAAAAGCAAAAGTAAGAATGATTGTCGATCAGGTTCAAGCCAAAGGAGTTCATTCTTTGGTTTCTTCTCTGGAACGTGCAGGAGTTGATCTTCGCTTTGGGAGACAGAGAGGAATCATGCACCATAAATTTGCGATTGTAGATGCTGCTGCTGTTGAAACGGGCTCTTTTAATTACTCAATGGGTGCTACTTTCAAGAACAGGGAAAATCAGGTTTATTTAACAGATCCAGAAGTGGTTCGTGAGTTTCAAACGAATTTCGATTTAATGTGGAAAAAAAGTCGTGATCGCTGAAATAAAACGAACGTTTCAATTAGCGCTACCTATGATGGCAACCCAGTTGCTCTGGATGACGATGCCTATTGTGGATAATATGCTTGTGGGGCATTTAGGTGAGCGCGCCCTAGCATCTATGGCTCTGGCGGCGACTTTCTATTGGCTGCTTCAGCTGGTCTGTTTAGGGATCTTGACAGCTCTTAATCCGTTGGTATCGCACGAGTTTGGGCAAGGTAAGACTGAATCTTATCGCTCCCTCATTCAATCGGCTCTCTTTTTGGCTGCACTACTTTCGGTGTTCATGATGGGTTGTTTAATCTGGGGAAGTTATCTGTTGGAAAAACTAGGACAAGATCCCCAACTGCTCCTCCAATCGAAGGAGTATTTTAAGGGTGTTGTTTGGGGAGTCCCTTTTCAGCTTGGATTTATTGTTTTTCGACAATTTTGTGATTCCGTTGAGGATCCCAAACCGACAATTGTTCTGGTGGCAATTGCGGGTTTGTTGAATGCTACTTTGGGATATGGACTGATTTACGGAAAATGTGGGCTCCCGGCGTTGGGGCTCAGGGGATGTGGGTTAGCTACAGCTGCTTGTCAGTTCTTAATGTTTGTGGGCTTAGGTTCGTACGTTAGCTTTGGAAAAAAACATCGAAAGTATTCACTCTGGGTAAAAAATGAAATAAGTCGGGATCGCCTTTGGGAAATGTTTAAACTAGGCATTCCTTCGAGCGGGGCGATGCTAGCGGAAATGCTCTATTTCAGTGGGAGTACGTTCATTATGGGCCTTCTTGGCGCCACCGAAGTCGCTTCCCATCAAATTGCTCTCAATGTGGCTTCTGCTACTTTTATGATCCCACTGGGCGTATCATGTGCAGTTTCAGTTCGAGTGGGTGGATTTGCAGGGCGTAGAGATTGGTCTGGCGTTCGCCGAGCAGGAAAGAGCGGAGTTATTTTGTGTACGCTCCTAGGGGCGATGAATGCATTGTTTTTATTGGTTGCATCAGAGCAGATCGTTCAACTCTATACTTCGGATGCAAAAGTTGTCGCAATGGCTGTTCAGTTAGTACGTATTGCAGGGGTTTTTCAAATTTTTGATGGACTTCAGGTGGTGGGGATTTATGCTCTGAGAGGGATTAAGGACACACGGATTCCTTTTTTAGTGACGCTTGTTTCTTATGGTCTGATAGGAATGAGTTCATCGCTATGGTTCACTTTTAGGCTACAGAAAGGACCGGTCGGGTTTTGGATAGGAATGATTGTAGCACTAGCCACAGCGGCCGCCCTACATCAGTGGAGATTTAAAATATTATCTCAATCTGGCCTTGCCTTGAGAGTAGAGAGTCCACGCAGTTAATTTGTAGAGAAGTCGCGCTGCTACGTTTGCGTCCCATTCTGACTGCTCTTGAGGATCAGGGGCAACCTCATTAAGGTCAAAACCAATGATTTGTCGTTTGGACAGTGCTAAAGCCTTTAATAAATAAGTCGCTTCCGAAAACTCAAGTCCGCTGGGCACGGGAGTGCCAGTATGGGGGCAAAGTTTTGGATCAAGACCATCAATATCAAATGAGATCCACACTTTTTGAGGTAACTCGCGCACTATCTCGTCACAAATTGTTTTCCAGTGCTGACCTTCTGCTTTTTGAGATTGTATTTGAGAGTCAAAAAAAGTTTTTACTCTATTTCCCTTGGACTGGCAGTAGTTGAGTTCTTCTTCACAAAAATCCCGAATACCAACTTGAACAAGTTTAGAAACCTGGGGAATTCCCTCCAAAACATTGTGCATGATGGATGCATGAGACCAAGTGAAGCCCTCATAGGCTTTTCGGGTATCGCTGTGAGCATCAAAATGGAGAATGCCAAACTGAGGGTGAAATTCAGCCACTGCTTGTAGAGCACCAAAAGGAACGGAGTGGTCTCCTCCCAGAATGGCCGGAATCTGATTGTTTTTTAAAAGGGCCAACGTTTCCTTTCGGACCCAGTCATTGAGTAGGGCTCCCAGTGCATTTACTTCTTGGAGATGTGCTTGAAGACCGGGTTCATCAGAAATGTCACCGCCCTTTTCAATAATGAGATGTGCTTTTTCTTTCCCTAGTTGATTCCAACGCAGGACTTCTGGGGATTCTTTTTTTAAATAGAGTCCGCATTCGTAGGGCCTTAAAACATCCCAGTCAAATAGATCAACTTGGTGACTTGCTTTGAAAATAGCTTTCGGTCCTTTTGAGGTTCCGCCGCCATAGGACGTAGTAACTTCCCAAGGAACGGGAATATAGACTAGGGAACTTTCCGAAATCCGGAAGGGCAGTCCAAAAATACCAGAATCTTTTGAAGCTGCAGAATTGGGATTAAAAATAGAAATCACGTGTTTTAATATAACACTGAGGAGCCTTCCATGAAAACAGCCCTTCTTCTAACCATTTCGAACCTTTTTATGACTTTTGCCTGGTACGGGCATCTGAAATTTAAAGAAGCGCCACTTTGGAAGGTAATTATTCTCAGCTGGCTGATAGCTTTTTTTGAGTACTGCTTTCAGGTCCCAGCTAATCGTTTAGGGCACGGACAGTTCTCTGTCGCCCAACTTAAAACCCTACAGGAAGTCATTACTCTTTTAGTGTTTACGGGATTTTCCTATTGGTATTTGGGAGAGAGTCTCAAGTGGAATGAGTGGGTAGGATTCTTTTTCATAGCCATTGCGGTCTTCTTTATTTTTCAATAACGCACTAACCCCAAAAACTTGCTTTACTTTTGAGGGGTTAGAGTCAAAAGTATCGGCTATTTCTGAGGGCATTCATGGTCGATTGGTTTGCAAGTTTTGTGGATTTATTTGTTCATTTAGATGTTCATCTTAGTTCGGTAATTGGGCAATTCGGAATTTGGACTTACTTGATTCTTTTTCTCATTATATTTTGTGAAACAGGCCTAGTGGTAACGCCCTTTTTGCCTGGCGATTCATTGTTGTTTGCTGCCGGTGCCTTTGCTGGAAAAGGCGATCTCGAATTAACAATACTCATTCCTATCTTGTCGTTAGCTGGTATTCTGGGAGATGCCGTGAATTATTCTGTTGGACGTTTTTTTGGACCCAAGTTGCTAACTGACAACGTTTGGTTTCTTAAACGAGAATACTTAGAAAAAACCCACAGATTTTATGAACGCTACGGCGGAAAAACCATTATCATTGCGCGTTTTGTTCCCATTGTTCGCACTTTTGCTCCGTTTTTGGCCGGAGTAGGGCAAATGCAATACTCTCGATTTGCCTTGTTCAACTGTTTGGGTGGGCTAGTTTGGGTTTGTGGTTTCTGCGTTTTGGGCTATTTCTTTGGGAATCTCCCTTTAGTTAAAAGAAATTTCACTTTGGTGATTTTGGCAATCATTATCATCTCTGTTCTGCCGGCATTGATTGAAGTTCTAAGAAACCGCGGCAAAAACACCCAGCATCTGGTCTAGAATGGCACAATCTAAACTAATTATTATCGATGGCAGCTCTTACTTCTTTAGAGCTTTTTTCGCGATTCAACGACTGACTAATTCAAAAGGTTTTCCAACGAATGCCATTTATGGCTTTACGAATATGCTGATCAAGGTCCTCGAAGTTGAGAAGCCTGAAAATATTATTATAGCTTTCGATACTCCTAAGCCATCATTCCGAAAGGAGATTTATCCAGAATACAAAGCAAACAGGGAAAAACCCCCGGAGGATCTAGTAAAGCAGATACCGGAAATCCTCAAAATGGTTGATGCGTTTAATATCAAGAGAATTCAATTAGAAGGCGCTGAAGCTGACGATGTTATTGGTACTGTTGCTGAGAGAGCAGTAAAAGCTGGATATGCAGTAGATATCATCACTGGCGATAAAGACCTCTTACAGTTAGTTGGTCCTCAAGTAACTCTATACGATACGATGAAAGACAAAAGAGTGGGGCCAGATGGAGTGGTTGAAAAGCTCGGAGTTAGGGCCGAACAAGTGGTAGATTTTCTTGCTCTGATGGGAGATGCCTCCGATAACATTCCTGGGGTAAATGGAATTGGCGAAAAGACGGCTGCGGAACTCATTTCTACTTTTGGCAGTCTTGAAAATCTTTATAACAATTTAGATAAGATTAAACAGGAGAAGCGTCGCGAAACTCTTAAGAAAGAAAAAGAAATAGCCTTTCTGAGCAAGAAGCTCGCAACAGTTAAAAAAGATCTCGATTTAGATTGGAAGTGGGAGGATTTTCGCTATACGGGTCCGGACCTCGAAAAGTTACGGCTCGTCTTTGAGCAGTTTGAATTTTCAAATCTCATGAAGCGGTTCGATTTAAAGCGCGAGGAAAAAGCATTTAAAAAGGGAGTTTATCAAGCCATCAAGAGCGAAACGGAACTTAAAAAGTTGTGCCAAAAGCTTAAAGAGGCCGAACTGATCTCCGTAGATACCGAGACAACTTCTCTGACGATACACAGCGCCCAGCTTGTGGGCATTTCACTGTCTGTTGCCGAAGGGGAGGCTTTTTATATCCCTGTCGGTCATGTATCTGAAGACCGACAGAGCCTAGCTCCGGGCCAGTTAGATCCTGACCTAGTAAAGAAACATCTTAAGCCGATCTTAGAAGATCCTAGCATTTTGAAAATGGGGCAGAACCTAAAATATGATTTTCAAATTCTGTTGAATTGGGGATTAAGATTACAAGGAATTTCAGCGGATACTCTCATTGAAAGTTATTTAATTAACTCTGATGAACCTCATGGCTTAGATGCTTTGGCGCTGAAACACTTAGGTCACCAAAACATTTCTTATGAAGAAGTAACCGGAAAGGGAAAGAGCCAGATAAGTTTTGCTGAAGTCAGTATTGAGCGAGCTACTGAGTATTCTGGTGAGGACTCAGATATTGCTCTCCGGTTGCATCACTACATGGTCCCACAACTTAAAAAGTTGAAGTGTCAGGAGCTTTTCGAGCAAGTCGAAGTGCCTCTTATATCCGTTTTGGGAGAGATGGAATATCACGGTGTTAAAGTAGACAGAGAAGTTTTGGAAGCCATGGATAATCACCTGTCCGAGGATCAGGCGGCAGTTCAGGATAAAGTATTTGAATTGGCGGGGGGAGCCTTCAATATAGGTTCGCCGAAACAGCTTTCCCAGGTTCTTTTCGATAAATTAAAACTGCCTGTAATACGAAAAACCAAGACGGGAATTTCTACTGATGAAAGTGTGTTGCAGGAGCTTTCAAAAAAACACGCGATTTGCGATTGGATCCTGAAGTATCGAGAATTATCCAAACTTAAATCTACTTACGTGGAAGGTTTGATTAATCAAATTCACCCCAAAACGGGAAGGGTTCATACGAGCTTTAATCAGACTATTACAGCTACGGGCCGACTTTCTAGTTCTAATCCTAATTTACAAAACATCCCGACTACGAACGATCCTCGCTATGATATTCGTTCGGTATTTATTGCTGAAAAGGGACATGAATTATTTTCGGGTGATTACAGCCAAGTTGAGCTTCGTTTACTGGCTGACATGAGCGAAGACCAGGAACTCTTACGAGCTTTTAGTCATGATGAGGACGTCCATTCTTACACGGGAAAGCTTATTTTTGGAGTGAATGAAGTAACGCCCGAACAAAGAAAAATTGCTAAAACCATCAATTTCGGCGTTGTGTATGGTCAAACCCCGTATGGACTGTCACAAACTTTAAAGATCAGTCCGGGTGAGGCAAAAGATTTTATTGATAAATACTTTGACCGGTATTCGGGAGTTAAAAAATTTTTAAACAGCATCGTAGTCCGTGCAAGAAATGACGGTTATGTGGCGACAGTGATGGGAAGAAGAAGGTATCTGCCTGAAATAAATTCTGCGAATCGAATGCGACGTGAGATGGCTGAGAGGGCAGCCATCAATACGCCTATTCAGGGGACTGCCGCTGACATGATAAAAATGGCGATGGTGGCAATTCAGAATCGACTGCGTGAACAGAAATTGGCGAGTAAAATGATTTTACAAGTTCATGATGAGCTTGTGTTCGAAGTACCTACGGCTGAGAAAAAAGTTTTGGAAAGCCTTGTTCTTCAAGAAATGGAGAATGCTATGAAAATAAAAGTTCCTCTCAAAGTAGATTGGGGATGGGGTAAAAGCTGGCGAGAGTGCGATTAGCCAGAAAACTGATTCAAAGATCAAGCAAAAAGATTTTTCTTTTTTTTTTCATCAAAAAACCAAATTGAGTCGAACACCTAACGCGGCTCTGCGATCAAATCTAAAATTTGGGGGCGAAATCCGGCCTCGCTTCGTTGACAGTTAATGTATGGCACATGCTATATTTTACGTTATAGACGTTGCAAATTAACGGAGTCCGCTGGGCAACGTAAAAAGAAAGTTTTAATTCCCAAAAAAACAAAGCGTCACGGCGTGTCACCCTAGAAGGTTTGCCTTCGACAGGCCGACGTCTATTCGGAGAGGCCATGAAAATACCGCGCTATTTCACTCAAAATCACCAGAATCCCTACGATGGAATAAAGTTTGAAAATCGAAAATCTGAGATCCGAGAGCCCAATGGAAAAATTGTATTTTCACAAAACGATGTAGTGGTTCCGGAGGCCTGGTCGCAAGTTGCAACTGATATTTTGGCTCAAAAATACTTTCGCCGTGTCGGTGTCCCTCAAGGGGAGAATGAAAAAACAGGAGGGGAAAGCGATGCGCGCCAAGTATTTCATCGAATGGCAGGATGTTGGATGGAATGGGGGAAGAAGTTTCAGTATTTTTCTTCTGAGGGCGATGCTCAGAATTTTTATGATGAAATTTGCTTCATGTTGGCCAATCAAATGGCAGCGCCCAATAGTCCTCAGTGGTTTAATACCGGTCTTCATTACGCTTACGGGATTACGGGACCTTCACAGGGACACTTTTATGTAGACCCGGAAACAAACACACTCAAAGAATCTCAAAACGCTTACGAACACCCACAACCTCATGCGTGTTTTATTCAGAGCGTGACTGATGATCTTGTCAATGAAAACGGAATTATGAACCTCTGGACTCGAGAAGCTCGCCTCTTTAAATATGGTTCTGGAACTGGAACTAATTTCAGCAGTCTTCGATCTTCCGGCGAGAAACTAGCAGGGGGAGGGAAGTCTTCTGGACTCATGTCTTTTTTGAAAATAGGAGATCGAGCTGCCGGAGCTATCAAAAGCGGTGGTACCACAAGAAGAGCTGCAAAAATGGTTTGCTTGGATCTGGATCACCCAGAAGTTGAGGATTTTATCGATTGGAAAGCAATTGAGGAGCAGAAAGTATCAGCTCTAGCTGCGGGCAGCCGCATTCATCGGAAATTACTAAATCAATTGCTTTTGGCCTCCTTCGATGAGACTGGGGAGCCTCATCTCGACGTCCGTGAAAATAAAAAACTAAAAAAAGCGGTCAAGGATTGTCGAGAAGCATTCATTCCTGAAAATTCTATTCAGAAAGTAATACAGCTCGCTGCACAGGGTATTCGGGAGTACGACTTTCCGGAAATAGATACTGCTTGGGAAAGCGAAGGATATGCTACTGTAAGTGGGCAAAATTCCAATAATTCATTACGAATTCCCAATACCTTTTTTGACTGTCTATTAGAAGCCAAGCCATGGAAACTTAAGACGAGAACTACCGGAGAAGTGGTTAAGCAAGTTTCCAGTCAGGAACTGTGGAACAAAATTGCAACGGCTGCTTGGTCTTGTGCTGATCCGGGTTTGCAATTCGATTCCACTATCAACGAGTGGCATACGTGTCCGAAAGGGGGCAGGATTAATGCCTCCAATCCATGCTCGGAATATATGTTTCTGGACGATACGGCTTGTAATTTAGCCAGTCTCAACTTGATGAAGTTTTTTGATCCGAAAACCGGTCAATTCCTTATCGACGATTTTATTCATGCGGTCCGTTTGTGGACCATTGTTTTGGAAATCAGCGTGCTGATGGCCCAGTTTCCCAGTCGAGAAATTGCACAAAAAAGTTTTGAATATCGAACTTTGGGGCTTGGATATGCCAACTTGGGTGCTTTACTGATGTCCATGGGGACCGCTTATGGAAGCCCCAAAGCTAAGGCAGTTTGTGCCGCGATCACTGCTATTCTCACCGGCGAGAGCTACGGAACTTCTGCCGAAATGGCCCGTGAGCTAGGAAGTTTTTCCCGGTTCGAGGAAAACCGAGAAAACATGCTTCGAGTGATAAGGAATCACCGACGGGCTACTTACGATAATCTAGATGACTCTTTTGAAGGACTAACGATTTTTCCTGAAAAAATTAACTCTTCTGAGTGCCCAAAAGACTTGCTAGAAGCGGC
>RFNO01000001.1 GCA_009927165.1 Pseudomonadota bacterium | reverse complement strand
TTTTTGTTACGACACAAAAGCTAAAGGAGGCCTAAGAATGAGTCACACAGCTAAAAGACAATATCTTTTTGCCATTATTGAGCGCTATCAAAAAAGTGGTAGACATGAAAAAAGGTTGATCTTGGATGAGTTTTGTGCGGTGTGCGGATACAGTCGAAAATACGCTATCCGTGTACTGAACAGTCCTTTGACGCTACCGACTCGTCGAAGAGGCAGAAAAGCACGCTATGGGAGCGAGGTCCGAGAGCACCTCGTGGTACTTTGGTTGGCCATGGGCAGGATTTGCTCTAAGCGGGTTAAGAAAGCCTTGCCAGAGTGGCTAGAATATTATTCTAAACGGTGTACTTTAGGGATTCAGACCGAACTTCTTTCTTTAAGTCACGCAACTATTGACCGAATGCTCCTTTCCGAGCGGAAGAAGCAACGTGGAATTTCCACTTCTCGGCCATCTAGTTACTGGTATAAATCTCGTATTCCAATCCAAGCCGAAGATACTTTCGTAACAGCACCAGGATTTATCACTGCAGACACTGTGGCTCATTGTGGGGAGTCGGCAGCTGGCTCCTACGTTAGTTCTGTCACAATGACCGATATTGCTTCAACTTGGACCTTAAACCGAGCCGTACGAGCCAAAACTCAAGAGGAAGTAAAAACGGCGATATCCCAAATTGAAACCGCTTTGCCCTTTCCGATTCGAAGTTTCAAATCTGATTGTGGCTCAGAATTCATGAACCGAGTCCTTTTCGATTTCTTTACGAAGAGGGAGAAACCCGTCATGTTCTTCCGATCTCGGCCATACCAGAAGAATGATAATTGCCATGTAGAGCAAAAGAACTTCACTCATGTTCGAACTCTTTTCGGGTACCAACGACTCGAATCGCAAGAACTGGTTGATTTAATGAATGAGATCTACACGGAGTATTGGAATCCGCTCCAAAACTTTTTCCTTCCGACCATGAAGCTGGCTTTAAAGAAAAGAGAAGGAGCGAAAGTGAAAAAGATTCATGATGAAGCTCAAACTCCCTTCAACAGACTCATGAACTCAGGTTTACTTTCCGAAGAGAAAAAACAAGAACTAGTGGAACAGAAAAAGAAGCTCAATCCCTTCCACTTGCGAGCTATGTTAGAGGTGAAACTAGAAAGAATTTAAGCGAAGGGTGAAAGAAATCTCATCACTACCTAAAGCTGCCTGATTCCCTTTCTGGGTTACATTTTGAAATGAGTCAACACGACCTAACTAAACTCGACCAACAAGCGAAGCAGCGTG
>RFNO01000059.1 GCA_009927165.1 Pseudomonadota bacterium | reverse complement strand
TCATGCAGGTTGTAGGACAGATAGATTTTACGGAATGATGGCTTGTCCATCAAATAGTCGGCTATTTACCGCTGAAATCCAACCGCACGCCACTTTTTGGGAAATCTTTAACCTGGTGAGAACCGATGGTAAATCTCATTCTCTTGATCTTCCCGATAATTGGTCAAGTCTGATTAATCGGTCACAGTATTTCAACAGAAAGACTCTGATGGTAGCCAACTCGCAAGACCCAAATCTAGGAAGCTATCGATTTCACTTTGCAAGCACCAATAGCAACACCTCTCCAATGGTCACACTCACAGTTTGTGGTCAGCAACAAGGCGAAGTTTCACCCGTGATTTTTATATCTCGACCTGGATCAACTAATAAAAGGTGTGGAGCTATCAAAACAGATACTAGGAAGGGGTTGGTCAATCCGAGCAGTTCAACACCTGCAATTTGGTGTGGGGTATTGTATTGTAAGTGGTAAGTCTATAGATAATGAAACCAAGATCCCTTGATTCGAAGCTGCGTTTTTAAAACCCCATCGAACTTGAGGTCTCATTCCTCCCTTGTGGGGATTCTTTATCAGACCTTTTTCGATGTGTTTTTTTAGCTCTGCCCCTTCAAAGTAACGAACAAGCAGATAGCTGTAGAATGCAAATCGGGAGTAACTCCAGCTTCGGATGCTCTTAATGCTCCGAATGAACTCAAGCGTATTTCAAATCACCAAACCTTCTCACCCGTTGCTATTTTCGGAGGCGACACTCCCCAGAAGCGATCGAAAGGCGAATTACTTGCCTGGGCCGATTTTGCAAGAGCTCTAGGAAAACCTGATCTGGGATTTTGAGTTTAAGAAAAAGGGGTCAGTTTTTTTCAAGCTAGATGGGAGATTGACGTTGGCTTTCACTCTTAAAGGCTTCATGCTTGTTAGAGTATGATCACGCTCGGCTCAGCCTTACAATTATTTATTGATTATCCTTACAATTAACTTACAATTAAAAAATCGATACTCGAACTAAAATCCTCGCTCTCCTTAAAAAAAAGGGGAAATCTGCCTCAAGCGAACTGGTAGAATCCATCAAAATTTCAAGGCAAGCTCTTGCTTCCCACTTGTCTGCCTTGGTAGAAACGGGAACGGTTATCAAAACAGGATCCACTCGAAATGCCCATTATGAAATCAACCCCCATCCCCTCAAACCAGTTCGGCACCCACATCAGAAAAAAATTCATCTCATAAAGAAGACAAAAGGCCTAGAGGAGGACCGGGTTTACACCGAGGTGTGCCGTATCCTTGATTTGTTACGATTTATTTCGCCCCATGTGCAAACCCTATTTGGCTACGCTTTTACTGAAATATTAAACAATGCCATTGATCATTCTCTGTCTTCTCAAGTCATAATTTCAGTAGAGATCTTTCCCAAGGAAATTGAATTCCGGATAACCGATAAGGGGATAGGCATTTTTAAGAATATCCAAAAATCTTTTCGATTAAAGAACGAATGGGAAGCCGTAGAACACCTTTTAAAGGGAAAGCAAACTACGCTTCCTAAAAGACACAGTGGAGAGGGTATTTTCTTTACTTCTAAAATTGCTGATTTATTTGAAATCAAGAGTCACTCTCTCACCCTTTCTTTCGACAACAGAAAAAAGGATATTTTCATCAAGGAACGGCGCTTTCAGAAAGGAACGGAAGTTACTTTTAGAGTTCTAAGAAGAAGTAGGAAATCACTCTCGGAAGTTTTTCAGAAATTCACGAATGCCAACTTTGAATTTGATCGCAATGAGATTCGAGTGAAGGTTTCCTCCCAACTCGGCAATCTTTCTCGCTCAGAAGCAAAGCGACTTTTACTGGGTTTAGATAAGTTCAAGCGGATCACGTTTGATTTTAAAGGCGTGAAGGAAATCGGACAAGGCTTCGCGGACGAGCTTTTTCGAGTATTTCCGGGGGCCCATTCTCGGATTCAAGTAGGTTATGAAAATGCCATTCCACCTGTAGAGTTTATGATTCGAAGATCTCTCCGACTCTCCAAGCACTGATCTGCTTGGCCTAAAATAGGGACTGAAGGAAATTCTAAAGTCATGGCTCGTTCGAAAGTAGAAGAGGGTATTGACTGGGCCTCTAGATCAAAACTTTGTTTAAAAGTGCTCACTGCCCTTTTTCGGCAAGAGACGGCTAAGGACAGCGCCGGGGGACCGCCGAAAGTAAAGCCGCCCCTAATACTCACCTAATACCTGATTAGTACCTTTCCTAAATAAATATACCGCCAAGTAAATCTCCCTTTTATTACTTTGCTATGGTAGTACGCAACGAATTGAAGAGGAGCCGACGGAACTATTTTCTATTCCAGCCTTATCCCGAAACCAGCGACGAAAATACTGTTGGTACGACGTGCCATCCGTTTGGGCACTCGCGGTCCAAGTCCACCCTTCAGGTCCAGGTGGAACTCCCCTTGGGCCCGCCCAAGTTACAGCAAAACTAGGGTCTCCCGCGGGGGCTTTCCAAGCATTAGCATTCATGAGTTGACCGGTATCAGTATAATAGTTGGCCGCTACGGAGGTCTCATAGACTACCGGTAATCGCATCCCTTTGTCAGCACAAACCTTAATATTTCCTTCGTAGTAAGATGATAGTTCCCCTCTTCCGGTGGTTGGGCGACTCCAATCATAAAGCATATCTATTCCGTCAATGCCCCAGTTGAATGTTAATGTCTGAGGGGTATTACCCGAATCATAATATAAACATCTGCCAGATGTTGCCATATTATCGTAACTTAAAAATACATTGGGGGGACAAACGCGCCCCGCGAGTCGGCCTATAATCTGAGATTCAGTTAAAAAGTTATCGGAGAAAGATGTTCCGGTCTTTTCCAACTTTTTTTGCCATCCGGAGGCGGCAAGACCACTTGAATTCAAAATGCGTAGTCCGTTTTTTTCCTTCCAGACCCTGAACAGTCCAGCAGCCCTTGTTAATTCAATATGAGTTCCATCAGCGCATTGACTCATAAATAAGGTACCCAGAGTCGGTATCAACAATTTGAGTCAGTCACTGAGTGACTCATAAAAAAGGCACTTTAGAATTTTTGTTACTACACAAAAGCTAAAGGAGATCTCACAGAGTACTTAACATTCGCGGACGTAATTGCCAGCGTCCCCAAATTCATTGAAGCGGTCTACAACTCGAAGCGGCTTCACTCGTCGCCCGGTTATTTTTCTCCAAATGAGTTTGAAAGTCTGGCAGAGAATGGGTTATTACAAAAACACGGCATTCAACCTGTGTTCAACTTGCCGGGAGAACCCTCCAATTGAAGGTGCTCCCGGTTGAGTGCTATCAAAAAAGTGGCAGACATAAAAAAAAGTTGATCTTGGATGAGTTTTGAGATTACTTTTTTTCAAGTGCCAGTGCACACGGCGATATCTGTAAAATGGAACCTCCGCTTGCACTTTTTCGATGATGTCCCTCACAGCTGCGTCTTTCTGACAGCCCTACTGCTTTGCAAACTCTTGGAATTGAGCCAAATTCCTTCCAGAAATTACGGATGAATTGACGCTTTTCTTCAAGATCGCCAGCGTTATTGCGAAAGAACCCTGAGATAATGGATGATAGCCGTAAGCCCTCCCCACCAGGAATTTAGCTTCAACGGGCAAGACTGCAGACTTCTGTAAAAATAGCTAAGGGCCATTCTGGGGTTATCTCCCCTCAAGGCCGACTTTCCCAAACGAGACCAGTAGGTAGATAGCTCGAGTGATTGAGCAGAGAACATTTTTTTCCACAAAAGTGCCCGTTTAATTTGATCATCAGTGCAAACAGACTTTCGATGAATTCTTCTTTGAATTAAAAAATCGTCTAAATTACAAAAAGTCCCCCGTTGAGCTAACCTGACAAATAAATCCTCATCTTCCCCTAAACCCTTTTCTTCATCGTATCCGCCGACCGAACGAGCAAGATCCGTGTTAAAAAGACTGGCCCCATGGCAAACACTATAGCTACGCCCTAATCTCTTTCGAATTTCATCCATTTCTTTCGGATACAAACTACAGCGTGAAATAACTTCCCCTTCTTCGTTCATTTCTTCCATTTGCCCTCCCACAAGCACTATCCCGGGCTTAACCGCTTTCAAACATTGAGAGAGTCGTTCTAGATGAGAAATATCATCGGCGTCAAAAATAGCGCTCCACTGACCTCGAGATTCACAAAGAGCCAATTGCCTTGCTCGGGAAAGTCCTGGCCGAGGATTCACCAAGAGCTTAATGCGAGAATCTTTAAACCTGCCAATTTCCCCTTGGGTATTATCGGTGCTTCCATCATCGACAATGATGAGTTCAAAGTCTTGAAATGTTTGGTTGAGCGCACTCATGATCGCCGACGCGATAAATTTCTCCCCATTCTTTACTACCATCTGAATAGAAATCACCGGCTTTTTAAATGTCTCTAACCACCACTCGGCGAAACGATCGATTCCTTCTTTAAGCGAAGTGTGAGGTTTAAAATGAAAGTCTTTTTCAAACCCCGACGTGTCAGACCAGGTTAAGCCTACATCGCCCGCTTGTTTCTCGATTTTTTGAATTTGGGCCTTTACTCCAAGGGCCGTTTCTAAATATTTCACTAAATCAGTTAATCGCTCAGGCTTTCCTCTTCCTAAGTTATAAATCGCAGATTGATAAGAAGTATGTCCATCGCGGTGAGCGAGGATCAATCGGAAGATCCCCTCCACAACATCATCTACAAAGGTAAAATCTCTGAGGTGTTCTCCAAAATTAAACAACTCAATCGGCGATCCCTCTGAGATTTTTTTGGCATACTTAAAGTAGGCCATATCAGGCCGTCCCCAAGGGCCATACACCGAAAAAGGCCTCACCCCGGTGGTGCGAAACTGTTGATCTGCGAAGCTTGCAACGATCTTCTCCATTTCCATTTTCGTCTCGCCATAGGGAGAAATGGGACCGAGAGGAGACTGTTCATTGCTGATACCCTGGCCCTCCCCATAAACAGAGCTACTGGAGGCAAAAAGAAAATGGCCCACTTGTTTTTCTTTAGACAAGCGAACGAGCTGCCTTGTTCCTTCGACGTTTACAGACCAATATTCCTGCGGTTTTTCAAACGAGTCTCTGACACCGGTGCGAGCCGCTAAGTGAGCCACCTGTGAAAACTCAAATGAACCAAACACGTTCTCAAGTAGGTTCACATCTCGAACATCACACTTAACGAAACGAAACCCCTGAAAGCTTCTTAAATAATCGAGTCTTTCTTTTTGAAGGAGATGAAGCAGCGGTTCCTGGGCATCCGCGATATCAAGCCCAGTCACAGGGAAGCCCTCTTCAACGAGTCTTTTGCTGAGATGAAACCCTATGAATCCAGCAGCTCCAGTAACGAGTATCGACATAAAAAAAGGTTACGATCGCCCGCTCCACCTGTAAACTTTACTTTTTATCGATTCGGAATTGAAATAGGCGTTTATGAAGGTTTTGGTTCTCACTCACCATCGTCTTATCAATAATTTCAATGGAGCGGTGACTCGGATTCGTAGCTTAGCTGAGCAATTAGCCCATCAAGGCGCTCAGGTCACCGTTTGGTCTTTAATTTCTCCCAGAATCTCACCGCTTGAATCCCAAGAGCTTGTTCCTCGCTGTAGCCATTATGAGTCACGAAATCAAATACAGTGGTTAGATGGCCTGAGTTCCCATTTGGGTTTTCCTGCCTATTCGCTTACCAGCAGTCTCAATGCTTTTCTGCCCCTTCCGAGCCCATTGAAAGAATCTTTTGATATCGTTATTTCGGAGTCTCCCTTTCTCTGGCAAGTTGCAAAACGCGTGAGAAGTAAAGTGAAAGTGCTTTCAGCACATAATCACGAAGCAACGTATCACGGTGGGTTTCCACCCCGGGCAGTTGCACTCTTAAAAAGAAATGAAGAACGAGCAATTCATGAAGCAGACTTAGTTGTGTGTGTTTCAGAAGAGGATAAACTTACTTTTGAGAAAGTAAGGCCCGGAAGATTGATTCAGAGCCTCCCCAATGGATTTTACAACGCCTCAACGGGACATCTCAATTTGGGAGCGAGCACCCCCAATCTGAAAAAAAAATGGGGCATTGCCGATAACCACCGAATCGCCTTATATCTTGCTAGCAACTCAAGTCACAATCAAAGGGGAATGGAAGCCCTCACCCATCTTTTTTCTCATCCAGAAATAAAAATTCGATGGTCATTACTCGTTGTGGGAAATATTCAGTTATCAGAACCTCTCCCGGAAAACATCATTTCCTGCGGTGTTCAGACTCAGTTATTCCCCTTTTTTGAGGGAAGTGATGTGGCACTAAATCCGGTTTGTTCGGGATCTGGAAGCAATGTAAAACTCATAGAATGTTTAGGAAATGGTCTCTCCGTTCTGACCACTCCCTTTGGTGCCCGGGGTTTTAAACAGCATCTGAAGGGACTCCATATTTCCCCGCTGGATCTTTTTCAAAATCGATTAATAGACCAAGAGAAGTGGACCCGACCCGATCCCAACGAACTTGCTAGCTACGAATGGAAGCAATTAGGAAATCAGCTGTTCGAGCTTTTAAGTGCTTCACTCCGGGGCGAGGGGCCTATTTTGTGATTTCCGATCGCTTCATTTCACTAGTCATTCCCACGAGAAATCGAGAAAACCGATTGGAGAAGCTGTTAACAGAGCTAGTAACTCAAAGTTTACCCTCGCAGTTTTGGGAAGTGATCGTAGTGAACAATGCCTCCTCTGATAACACTCAAGTTGTCTTAGAAAAATGGAAAGGCCGATTGCCGAACCTGAGAATGCTTAACGAATTGAGAGTGGGCTCAAATTTTGCGAGGAACAGAGGTTTTAAAGCGGCTACGGGCAGATTGATCGCCTTTCTTGATGATGACACGTTGCCTCATCCTCAGTGGCTAGAACGAATTTTTGAAAGATAT
>RFNO01000107.1 GCA_009927165.1 Pseudomonadota bacterium | reverse complement strand
AAAGCCCTTTACGAAGCCAAACAAGCGGGAAGAAACCGCGTAATGACCACTCGCCATGTCAAACAATCCTCGTTTTTTATCACCTGATATTCCCATTATTGGCGAATCTCTGAAGCTGGGAGCCGAGGAATCGGCCCACTGTGCAAAAGTTCTCAGAATGAAGCCAGGGGAAACTATTTGTCTAATTGATGGGTCAGGAACCGTTGCAGAGGCGGTTATTACAACCGTACTTTCTAAAGGTACAGAAGTAAGAATCATCAAAAAAGACTTCTATCATAAAAAATCTCGAATCACCCTTGCCTTCGGATTAACTAAGCCTCAAGCCCTCGAGCATATTTTTAGAAAGTGCACTGAACTGGGAATTCAGGCGTTTCAGCCACTGGTGACGGATCATTCCTTGCACCCCAATTCTTGGAATACCGAAAGATGGAGCAAAATTCTGTTGGAAGCTTGTAAACAGTGTCAGGATCCTTGGGTTCCAGAACTCCAGGAACCGTTAGCACTTAAAGACTGGCTCACTCAAACAAAAACCCCCTCCCTTCTTTTCTTTTGTGATGAACTCTCAAGAAAGCACTCAGAAGTCACCATTGGTTCAGAATCGGCGTCCTTATTGATTGGCCCCGAAGGAGGTTGGAGCGATTCAGAAAGGAAACAGATCGCATCTCACACCCCTGTACATTTAGGACTGGGCCCTAATCGCTTGCGATCAGAAACGGCGTGCGTCGCCGCTGTTACGCTCTTAAAATTTTTTTTGGGCGAGTTGAAATAGTCGGAAACGTATCTAGGAGCTGTGCATCTCCAATGTTATGATTAGAACTTATGTGGCGAGTTTCCCTTAGTTTACTCACTCATCGATTTTTTCTAACAGTAGTGGCTCTCTGCGCAATTAATTTTCATGTTTTCGATACCGAGAAAAAACAAGTTCAATTATCGATTCAGCCTCTACCAACTCTGTGGGAACAGTTTATTCAAAAAGCGTCGAACACACCTGAGGCCACTGAATTAAAACAATTTTCTGGTCAGAGCTTTCTCCAAATAGTTTCCCAAAAAAAAGACCCTTTTATATGGTTAGGAAAAATTTTCGGTGAACTTTTGGGACTTCCCTCTGGAATCACAGTCCTTATACTTTCCAACATTTTTCTCTTCCTCTTTTTGGCTGAGCTTTACGCAATGGTAAATCTGATGGCTCTCCCTGATGTAGCTGTCGACACCTGTATTTTGGCGATACTTTGGTTGACCAGTTACGAGCTCAGTTTCGGCTCCACTTTATCGCTCAGTTGTTTTCTTTCTGTTTATGTCCTTCGGCATGGAATGGATAATCGGTGGCTGCTCGCTGGATTGGCCCTTGGGGTTTTGGCTGTTAATAAACCCTTTGCCATTTTTCTCATTCCCTTGCTCCTTTTAATTTTTTGGAACCAACAGCGACATTTTGCAATGGCTGAAATTTCCCGAAGAGCTCTTTACCTAATTATTCCAGTAGGATTGGCTGTTTTTTTCAATTGGTCTTTATATGAAAACTCACCTGCCATTATCTATGACTCGGCATTTTTTAATCTCTTGGCCGCAGCTCAACAACAGCAAAATTTCACTTGGGCTGTTTCCCAAACCTATCTGGGACAAAGCATTGCAATTCTCATTCTGCTCATTGGAACCGTCGCTAGCTTTTTTATCTTTTCCACTTTTCTTCACCGTGTATTACCTCTTTTCTTGCTGATAGCACTTCTTCTCTCAACCCCCTATCGTGATATTGCCACTTACACTCTTTTGGCAGCCCCAGCGTTCAGCGGCATTGCTGAGGGAAGCGCTTCTGGAGTTTTGAAAACAGTTCAGGGATGCTTTTTGATTTTTGGAGCTCTTGAGGTTTTTAAGATTTTTTCTTAACAGCCATTTTTGATATTTCAAGGACAGTTTTACTACTCAGATTAATGCTTTCCTAGTCTTTCCCATCGAGGTTTACCAGGCACAGGTTCTGCAAATCATTTACCTATGATTTCTCGAACATTCAGTTCCTGCATCGATGGTGTGAAGGGCAAGCTGGTTCAATTAGAAGCATCCAAACAGAATGCACTACCCCAAATTCAAATAACCGGATTACCTAATGAAGTAGTTCAAGAAAGTCGTGAAAGAGTAAAAGCAAGCTTGCTTCAGTTAGGTTTCTCCGTACCCACACAGAAACTTTTAGTTCACCTTTCCCCTGCGGGCACTAAGAAAGGTGGCAGTCATTTTGATCTCCCCATCGCAATGAGTATTCTTACTTTAGAAGGATTCTTCCCAACCGATCCCATACAGCAAATCGGGTTTTTGGGTGAACTTTCACTCTCGGGTAAAGTACGAGCCATTCGGCAGCTTATCCCGCTTTTGGAGGCACTCCTCAATGCACCCTCGATCAGTTTTGTTCTCGTTCCGCGGGAGAATGCATTAGAGGCAGCGCTTTTTGAATCTGACAAGATAGTTCTTTGCGACGATATCAGAGAAGCAATTGCTTTTTGTTTCGAAAAAACAATTCCGCGACCTTTTTCGTCTCCTCCCCAGATTGAAACAGTTTACTCCAATTCGCTGACATTGGACTCCATCGTTGGACTGAAACAAGCCAAACGATCTTTAGTGATTTCATTGGCTGGCCGACACCCTTTTTTGCTCGAAGGTCCGCCCGGAGCCGGAAAAACCCTTTTAGCTCATTCTTGTCCCTCTCTTCTGCCTCCGCTTTCTCAGAGGGAACTCCTTGAAGTCAGCCGCATTCATAGCTTATCCGGGTTGGAGAGACCCGCTCATCTTATCCCGCCCTTTCGGGCCCCTCATCACTCTATTTCAAGTTCAGCTTTTTTAGGGGGGGGAAGCAGCCAGGTTACTCCAGGGGAAATCTCGCTCGCTCATAATGGAATTCTTTTTATGGATGAACTACCTGAGTTTAGAAGAGATGCTATCGAAGGCCTTCGCGAGCCGCTCCAAGAAGGTGAAATACGAATCCATCGCATTTCTCAGTGCATACAGTTACCAGCCAAATTTCATCTGATCGCAGCTATGAACCCATGCCGCTGTGGTTATGCAGGCTCTAAATTGGGGCAATGCTCATGTTCCCCAGAAACGCTTCGGTCCTATCGCAAACGCCTCTCTGGACCTCTACTCGATAGATTTCCGATTTATTTTTGGCTGGAGCCAGCGAAAGCCCATACGCCCTGTGACGGTTACTCCCAGACGGTTGCGAGGCAACTCATCTCAAAAGTCAGGAGTGCTTTTGACTCACCCCATATGAAACCAATGGAATGGCTCAAACTCAAGGGACGCCTAGACCTCGGAGGTCTCAACTGGCTTAGACAAATTGAAAGCCATTATCCTGTTAGCTTCAGAAGACTCAAAATGCTTCTTGAGGTGGGTTTCACTCTGGCTCTTTTGGAAGACAGGGAGCACATCACTGAGCTAGACCTCGAAGAAGCTTGGTCCTTAAGGCCTCCCGAGATCCTCTCTTGATAGCTCGTGTCCTTCAAACCTATTTGCTCTGGATCTTAGATGCTCAATGCCCTACCTGTGGGACAGCGGTAACTTCGCTTGCTCTTTGTATGAAATGCAGATCCTTTCCCAAAATCGAAACTACGGTCTGCCTCCAATGCCAGTCTCCAAGATTTCCAGACGAATCTTGGCGCTGTTGCCCAACGACTCCCCTCGCTTCTGTCTTTAGCTCATGGGCACTGAATCCCGTTGCCCGAAAGCTTCTGCACACCATTAAATACGAGAAAAAATACGAGCGACTGTCCTTATTAAAACCTTTTATTCCGAGTAGTTTGCCTCACCTTGGAAGCCAGATGCCTGTTTTGATTCCAGTTCCTCTGTCAATCAACCGATTTCTTGAGAGAACTTTTAACCAATCTGAATGGCTGGCACTAACTTTAGCGAAAAATCTGAAATTAAAAACTGATGTGAAGTCACTCAAGAAAATAAGAGATACTGCAGCTCAAAGCACTCTCACAAGGTCAGCACGGTTAAACAATTTGGACAACGCTTTCCAGTGGGTGAATCAGGGGGCTCCTCCTCAAACTGTTTGCTTAATTGATGATGTCTACACAACAGGGGAGACGCTCAGAAGCTGTGCCAAAGCTTTAATACAGGCCGGAACAAAAGAGGTTTTTGGTTGGACACTTTTTCGAAAGCTCTAGAGGCTTACTCGAAATGAGTTTTCACATACTTGAAAGCTGCCGAAGCATCTAATCGTCCAGCTCCGCATTGATTGGTAAATTCTCCCTCTACTTTCACTGCTGACATTTGGATACTTTCCGTGACTTGAGCTACAGTCAAAGAGGGTTTCTCTGACAACAAAAGAGCAACGACACCGGCAACGTGTGGAGTGGCTGATGAAGTTCCGCCAAAAGAGAGAGTGTAGCTCTCGCCGTCCAAAGAAAGACTTGGAGTTTCACTGGGAGCACAGATGTCTGGCTTTACTAGTCCGGGTTTCTTTCCATTTTCGTAAGGGAAATCTTGGTAACCTTGAACGGATTCCCACGTAACGGGCCCCACACTCGAATAATTTCTTAAGTGGTCTTCAAAATCGACAGCTCCAACCGTAATCATCGAAGAAAGTTCAGTAGAATTTTTTGCTTGCTGAGGATGAAGCCAAGCAGGCGGATTGGAGCCTGGTGCACCAATATTGAAGGGCTCATTGCCTTTTCCGCGATTTCCAGCTGAGTTTACATGAACAATGTTAGACAAATTTAATACTTCGGAAGCACGACGCCACTGAGGATAACTTGGGTTACCCCAATGTTTCATGCTCACTGACATGCTGATTACTCGCGCTCCTTTTTTCATTGCGTACTGCATAGCCTCCCAAATTACCGACTCGGCAACTTCCCCACCCAAAAGGCAACAGGAACGAAGAGCCATCACTTGTGCACGAGGAGCAACTCCAGTACGAGTTCCTTTCTTCCCTTGACCCGAAATAACTCCTGCTGCTTGGGTACCATGACCTAAATAATCAGAAACATCGTTCGTGTTTTCTTCAAAATTCCAACCATACACATCATCAGCATAACCATTTTGATCATCATCTAAGCCATTATTAGACTTATCGTTACCAGAATCGTCTTTTCCTGTTTCTCCTGGATTCGTCCAAATATTTCCCTCCAAATCCGGATGACGGATATTCACTCCGCTATCTAGGACAGCAACAATCACCCCCTGTCCCTGTACGCCAGAACTCCAAACTTCAGGGGCCATTATTTTTTGAACCCCCCAACCGAGCTCCGAAGTCTTAGTGTCTCTTCCTGGAATATCAGTTGCTGATTTAGTCTCATCAAAAAATCCGTGTACTGGCTTAGCCTTTTCAAGATTAATTCGATTCGTTCCATTCACTAAAAGCAGCTTTTCAATGACAGCCGGAACAGCACGTACTCTGATCGCTCCTACCAACCAAAGAGGGGTAATCTCATTAACTCCGCTTTCCGAACCGGCTTTTAACCAAGGAGCTTGTTGGTGGAGCTGGGACTTGAGGTGGGATTCTAAAACTTGGGCTATGGTTTCACTGCGTTTTTCAGGAGAAGCTGGCAATTGACCAAAGGATTTCAGATCAAAGGATTTTTCCATTTTGATCAATACACTTACTGGCTCAGTTCCCCCTAAAGCCTTCCCTAGATCGTTTTCAATGTGAATTTGAGCCAAGGATAAAGATGCACTGAGAAAGAATACCACTCCCGTCATGTATCTTGTGATCAGCATTACTTTTAATCTAATACGATTTTGGCGAGGGGCAAGGGACTTCGGTAAAAGGAAAGCGCGTTCAGGGGCTGGAATGCAACCTGCTGATATGTATGATGATTTTCCCCCGCGAAAACCGCGGGGGAATCGAACCTAAGCTGCTCGTTCTACGCTCTTACCGGAACGACCCGTAGATGCTGATGATTTTTCCGCTTTCTCATGGGCATCTTTCAACTGCTTTGCCCACTCATGCGGATTGTGCACGAGAGCCTCACAGAAAACTTCATCGACTTCTTTAGCAAGTTGGAACTTGCATCTTTTTCGAAGCTCTTTTGGCACGTCATCCAGATCCTTATGATTCCGATAGGGAATAATAATCTCTTTTATCCCATGTCGAAGGGCTGCTAACGTTTTCTCTTTAACCCCGCCGATCGGAAGAACCTTGCCACGCAAAGTTACTTCGCCGGTCATAGCAACATCTTTTCTGACGGGATTACCCGTGAGCAAAGAGAGTATTGCAGTCGCTAATGTTACACCAGCTGATGGACCGTCCTTCGGTATCGCTCCTTGAGGAACGTGGACGTGAATTTCATAACGGCTGAACACTTTTTCATCAATTCCATACATGGATGCTTTGCTTCGGATGTAACTGAGTGCAGTGTGAGCTGACTCTTTCATCACATCGCCCAAGGAGCCAGTTAAAATAACTCCTCCACCCATCTTTTTCATCATGGTCACTTCGATGTTTAATACATCGCCACCGAACTGGGTCCAGGCCAATCCCGTTACTACTCCTACTTCATCTCGTTCTCGTTCTTCCTCTTTGAGATTTTTGGGTGGTCCCAAATATTTCGGAATGGAATTGCCATTAACAACTATCTTGTCACCCTTTACCTCTCCTGTTGCAAATTTCTTGGCAACTTTGCGACAAATACCAGCGATGTTTCGCTCAAGGTTTCTCAGACCGGATTCCTGAGTATACTGTTCAACAACTCGTTCAACAGCATCATCAGTAATATCGATCTGACTGGGTTTCAGTCCATTCTCTTCAATTTGCTTCGTGATTAAGAACCTTTTAGCAATGTTTAGCTTTTCTTCTTCACTGTAACCCGCCAGAGTAATCACTTCCATACGGTCTCGCAGCGCCGCTGGTATCGTATCGATCATATTGGCTGTTGCAATGAACATCACGTTCGTTAAATCGAACGGCAGATTCAAGTAATGATCTCGGAAGCTGAAATTTTGCTCCGGATCTAATACTTCTAAAAGAGCTGCAGCTGGATCGCCTCTAAAGTCTGCTCCCAACTTGTCAATCTCGTCTAGCATAAATATGGGATTGTTCGAACCCGCTTGTTTTAGCCCCTGAACAATTCGTCCTGGCATCGCACCCACATAGGTTCTACGATGGCCTCGAATATCAGCTTCATCTCTCACTCCGCCGAGCGATATTCGGACAAATTTTCTACCCAACGCACGAGCGATGGATTTTCCAAGGCTAGTCTTTCCGACCCCAGGGGGTCCTAAGAAGCAAAGAATGGGTCCTTTACTTCCAGGCTTCAGTTTTCTGACGGCTAGAAATTCAAGAATACGCTCTTTAATCTTTTTCAGTCCGAAATGATCTTCATCTAAAACCTTTTGAGCAATATTCAAATCGAGGTTGTCTTGAGTTGTTTTGCTCCAAGGAATGTCTACCAACCAATCTAAATAAGTTCGAACAATAGTTGCTTCGCTTGCATCCTGGTGCATTCGCTCTAATCTGCCCGCTTGCTTTATGGCTTCTTGATACACTTCTTCTGGCATGTGAGCTGCTTCAATTTTTGCTCGAAGTTCAGCGATATCTTCAGACTTAGATTCGTTATCTCCAAGCTCGGTCTTGATCGCACGAATTTGCTCTCTAAGGAAGTATTCACGTTGGCTCTTAGTCATTTCATCTCGAGCCTGCGAACGTATACGAGCTTGCATAGCTAGAATCTCTAGCTCTTTGATCAGAATTTCATTTACTTTTTTGAGACGATCGACCGGATCAAACATCTCAAGTAGCTCTTGAGCTTCTGAAACTTTAAGCCCAAGATTAGAAGCAACAAGATCTGCAAGCCTTCCTGCATCCGTAATATCATCCACGACCATGAGAATATCAGGAGAAAGAACACGTCCCATGGAAATGACTTTTTCCAGCTGCTCTTTTACTGTTCGCATCACTGCTTCAACTTCCAACTGACCTCGGGATGCAATCTTTTCTTTTATCTGTTTAACTTTCGAAATAAAGAAAGGTTTTTCTTGGACAAAGTCGACTGCAGTACCTTTCATTAAACCTTGCACCAAAATTTTCACACGACCATCAGGAAGCTTTCGCATCCTCATGATCATGGCAACGGTACCTATTGGATAGATACTATCAGGCGAAGGATTCTCGTCTGCGATTTCTTTCTGCGCAGCTAAGAAAATGAGCCGATCTTTTGCTAGAGCTTCGTTCACTGCTTTGATTGAAGCTTCTCTTCCCACAAACAATGGTAGGATCATGTAGGGATATACAACTACATCTCTCACCGGCAGAAGAGGTAATTGATCAGGTATTGCTATTTCTTCGTTTTCTGAGAAGTCGTTAGGCATTGAATTGACCCCTGTTGAACCAAAAAATACTGCGTTCTTATCAAGGGTCTGATCGGAGGAGTTACGGGAAGTCTTGAGCTACATTTTCACGTCAAAGAAGATTTTCGCAATGAAGAAAAATCAATTGAAAGTAAGACTACTTGATGCTTTGCACCAAAGAAGGGTTGGGAAGGTTTTTCAAAGCGCTATGCGTAGATTTTGCGCTGAATTTCTTCTTGTTCTTTACAACGAATGCACATTTCAGCGATAGGCTGAGCTTCTAAACGTTTCACTTCAATCGGTTCTTCACACATCTCACAAAGCCCATAGGTACCGTTTTCGATTTTGACTAGCGCCTCTTCAATACGCAATACCAGTTCACGTTCGCGATCTCTAATTCTGAGGCTCATACTCTGATTTAACTCGGAAGAAGCCAAATCTACTTCATCAGGAAGGTCCTCTGTTTTGAGAGTCAGATCAGCCTTCTTGGTTTTTTCCAGCTGGTTGAGGATACGTGCTTTCTCTTCTTTAAGAAGCACAGTAAAACGGTGCAGGTCTTTTTTCTTAAGAGTCATAAAAGGCTCCTTTGGCCAGCTAAGTGCTAAACAAACAGAAGTTTCCTTCTGCGTCTCATTCAATTGTGTTTGGTAAATCTTTAACTAGGGAAAGTTGCTATAAACACGATTCTAACACTGACAAAAATCTGGTGCAATGTACCCCTTGCGTCAGGGTGACGCAGAAAGCAAAACTAAACTTACAGCAGTTTATTGCTCTACGATATTTCCGTACTTATCCAAGCTATAAAGAGGGATACTTCGCCGAGAAATACGATTTTCGTCAAAAGTAGTAACTCCGATAGGAGTTTCAAAATCCTTAAGAGAAGCCAACTGCTTTGCAAGTTCAGCTCGATTATCAGACTGGCTTTTCTGCAGAGCTTCGCCAATCAGAATCATAGCTTCGTAGCCCTGAGCTGCCAATAAATCGGGTTGATTTCCATAGGCCTCTTGATAGCTGCGGATAAACTCACGCTGAGAAGCACTCCGAGTAATGGGGTTCATTACTCCAGGGAAGATCGCTTTTTCTACAAACCGTCCCCCTCGTTTGTAGAGCTGATCTGAGTTCCATTCAGTAGTACCGAGAAGTGCAACTTCGCTCACATCAAAATAAGCTAAATTTGCAGCAATTGCTGCCACTGTTTTAGGTGAGTCTGGAAGAAAAACAGCTTCAAAATCAATAATTGGTTTTAATTTTACTTTGGGATCTTTTCCGGTCGTGGCCTTCTGCTCTTTTGAGTAATCCTGCAAAGCAGTCCACTCAGCTTTTCTGTATCTAGGATCATTAATTCCGATCATCGATTTAACTTGATCTTGAAAGTCGGTCTCAGAAGGTGGGTAAAACTCAGCTGCTACGACTTTGCCGCCTCTAGCTTCCACTTGATTCCAAAATTCATTCGCCATGTCTTTTCCATAAGCGTTGGAGGGAGCCAAAATTGCAAAGCGCCTTAACCCTTTATCAGCAACTGAAAACTTAACTAAATTCTCGAGCTGAATTTGTGGAGTCAGAGCATTTTGAAACACATAGGGTCCCTGAACCGACACGCCAAACTTAGAAGCTAGAGACAAATTTACTAATCCCAGTTCTTGAGACTTTTCTCCAACCGCCAACGCCTCTTTAAAATTGAGAGGTCCGATAACAGCAATAGCATTCTGGTTACTATAAAGGGACTCAACCGCAGCTTGAGCCATCGCGGGGCTGGAGCTAGAATCTTCCACAAATACGCTAAATCCAAATTGTGTCCCTGAATCGAAAGTCTTGGATGCGAGCAAAATTCCTTCAAGAGCGCGCTTCCCGTATGGCGCGAATTTCCCAGACAGTGGAAGAACTACTCCGATGTTTTGTCGAGACCCACTACTCCCAGCGCCAAGCTCAATGGGAGCCACAGTGACCTTCTCACTTTTTACATTAGGAGTTTCCGACTTAATGAATTCAGACTTGGTCGCAAGCAGAGCGGAAAGGCGTTTGCCAGCCTTAGCCCGACTGATCGGATCGGCGGCATTAGCACTGATATCTTGGAGATCGCGAGCATTTGCAATTTTGTCCAACTGATCGTCTATTTTTTCCTCAAGCAAGCGCTTGGAAGCCTCATCCCCAATCAATGAAATCTGATTTGAATAAGCCAAAACAGCTTCTCGATGATTGAGCTGGCTCGAAGCATTTAATGCGAGCAACTGATAAAAGGTAACAGCTCGACGAACTCCCTGCTTGCGTACTTCATCTTTTTTAAAACGTTCCAGAATTTGCTGAGAACGATCAAAACGTCCTAACTGGTATTCCGAAGCAGCAAGATTATAGGTCGCATCGAAGGAGAAAACAGAGGAGGGATATTTTCTGACATAAGCTTCAAATTCACGAGCAGCTTTTGCATAGTCCTCTTTGTAGTAGGCAATTGAGGCGGCACGATAAGTTGCAATCTCCGCTGCTTTTCCCCTTGGCCAACGACTTCTTATTTGCTGATAGTGTGTAAGGGCCTGATCGTAATTCTTTGATTGAAATTCTCTCTCTGCTAGCTGGTAAGTACTTTTGGCTTCCGGCTCAATATAAACAGATATGCCGGGTTCCATTCGAATACCGCTGAGGCCCTGTTTGGGCCGCTTAACGGCACAGCCGGCCACTACTTGGAGGAGCAATAGAGAAAAGATAAAAGTTCTCATTTGAAAACCTCCTTAAGCCGTTGCAGGAATCCAGTGACACCTGGATAAGTATCTCCCTTTCCTTCCTTTTCAAACTCCCTGAGAAGTTCCTTCTGACGATGAGTGAGATTTTTAGGAACCTCCAGGTGTAAGCGAACATACTGGTCACCGTAACCAGAACCATTCAATCTTTTAATTCCTTTACCTTTGAGCCGAAGCGTTTCCCCCTGCTGCACACCCGAATGGATGGTAATTCCTACGGATCCTTGCAAAGTAGGAACTTCCATAACAGTTCCCAAAGCCGCTTGAGTAAAAGTAATTGGTAAATCTAAAACAACATGTTCATCTTCTCGCTTAAAAAGTGCGTGCTCTTTAACACGAATAAGCACGTAGAGGTCGCCAACTTTTCCACCCACTTCAGAACGTTCACCCTCTCCTCGTAATCTCAGTCTTTGATCAGAGTCGATTCCAGCTGGGATATTCACCACAACACTATGTGGTTTTTTAACTTTTCCACTACCTTTACAGGATTTACATCGATCCTCGACAATGGACCCTTTTCCGGAACACTGGCTGCAAGTTCTTGCTAGAGTAAAGAACCCTTGATTAAAACGAACTTGCCCACTGCCTCGACAGGTTCCGCAAACTTTTGGCTTAGTTCCTGGTTTTGCCCCCGAACCTTCGCAAGTGTCGCACACAAATTCTTTTTCAAATGTGATTTTCTTTTCTACTCCCAGAGCTGCTTCTTCAAAATCCACTTCTAAAGTGTAACGGAGATCAATACCTGACTGTCCTCCACGAGGGCCGCCACCAAAAATATCCCCGAAAATATTGTCAAAAATATCTGAGAAGGAACCAGCGCCAAATCCCGGATCAAATCCAAATCCTTGTCCTCCGAGACCCGCATGCCCAAATTGATCGTAAGCTGCTTTCTTTTTGGGATCACTGAGAACTTGATAAGCTTCGTTTGCCTCTTTAAATTTTTCTTCTGCTTCTTTATTTCCGGGGTTCTTATCGGGATGATATTGGATAGCTACTTTTCGATAAGCTTTTTTTAGCTCATCTTCAGTGGCATTTCTCTGAACCCCTAAAATTTCGTAGTAGTCTCGCTTGGCCATGAGCCCAAAATTCTCTTAATTAATTTTTTAGTTTTCCTACCACTACCTTCGCAGGTTTCAAAAGACGCCCATTGAGCAAACTACCCTTTTGAAAAACTTCCAACACAGTGTCGGCAGCATCTGTGTCCACTTCTCTCTGAGAGATAGCTTCATGTCTCTCTGGGTCAAACTTTTCACCTATTGTGCCTATCAATTCTACTCCGAACCGGCCTAAAAGTTGAATGAACTCGTGCTGACTCATTTCAACCCCACTTACAAAGTTGGACACTTCGGGGTCTGCCTTGGCTTTCAGTATCTTTGAATGTTGAATGGCTCTATCGAAATAATCGAAAACAACGAGGAGCTCGGTGATGAGGTTCTTATTAGCGAACTTAATAGCTTGCTCTTGCTCTTTTAAAATACGTTTTCGGTAATTATCAAATTCGGCTCTTACGTACAGCATTTCCTTTTGAGCAATTTCTGCCTCTTTTTTGGCCAGTTCTAGAGCATCTAATGCTGCTTTTTCATGATTAGCACTAGGAACTTCCTTGCCCGGAGTCAAATCGTTCGCGCCATTTTCCATAGATTCATCCTGGTTAGCCTTCTTATTTTTATCAGTTTTTGATTCCATACTCTTTAAACCGTCCTTTGATATCGGGCTCCCCTTTTTTGATACTTCTCCTGACCTGATCAATCAACCCATGAAGAGTTCGAGCTTCAGGGACATGCGGAGGTAGCTGAGAAAAAATCTGCTCTAACCGCGGTTTCATCTTAAACGGATCCCCGGGCAGAATAAACCCGCTCTCCTCGGATAATTGAATCAAATGACTCACTATTTTTTCCTTTTGAGACGGATGTCCTGCTTGGAATTGTTCCCATTCCTCCTGCAAGTTTTCATTTACTTCATGAGCAAAAATCATGACTGATTGAGCCAAATTGACTGACCGATACTTTTCCGAACTCGGAATAGTGACTAACCAATGACAAAGATCCAACTCCTCGTTGGTGAGCCCATCGCTCTCCCTACCAAATATTAAAAAAAGATCAGTAAATTTCGCTAATTTCATTTTGCGAATGACTTTTTCCATGGCTCCCCGAACTTTGAGGGGGTGGGGTCGGCTCGATGAGCCTACCCTGGCCGAAGAGCCTAAAAACAAACCAATTTCACCCTCGTTGAGTTTCAGGGCGTCTTCTAGGGAAGAAAAAAACTCAGCTTCGGCAACACGGTGGAATGCGTGTTTCGCCATTTTGCGAACTTCGCTCCATTCTAATTTTTCTTTATTTCCGACAATCCGAAAACTGCCCAAGAGCCCCATGTTTTCAATTGCGCGCGCTGCAGCACCCACATTGCCGCCATACTCCGGATGCACCAAAACAATGTGGATGTGTTTTCGTAAATCTTCACAGGAGCTGTGGAAAGATTTATAGGGGTTTTTCAAGACAACTCCTCACCAAAATAATGCATTGAGCCCAAAAAAATACCTAGGAAGTTTAATACCTTATTTAGGGCTGGAAACCAAGCCTTGATACACTTTTTCCGGTTAGGAGTGCTGGGATGCTCGAATTAATCCACAGGCTGTGGATTACTTTTCTAACAGAATCAGACCACTTCTTATGCTAGGCAGAAACTCTTTTTAAGTTCCTGTTAATTTCAACAATCCGAAGGTTTTATTTACGGAAGATTTCCTTGTCAATGCGGTTTTTAAGATTTTGTTAGGATTCAATACTGGCGCTGGTTTTCAGCGGATCTGAATCATATTTTGGGCCCAATATTGCGGTAACTTTTTCTAACGCGCCGCAAATACCTTGATGCCCTTGTCCAGTTTGGTTTTCTAAAACCGACAAAATATGGCCAGCGCGGGACAAGACTTTCCAAGGCAGGCCCGCCAAACGCGCGACATCAATTCCATAACTTCGGTTGCAACTGCCCATTTCTAATTTGTGCAGAAAAATAATTTCATTCTCCAATTTTTCAACCAACACATTGGTGTTTCGAAGTCCGGAAAAAGAATTTTCTAATGCCGTAATTTCGTGAAAGTGAGTGGCAAACAAAGTTTTTGCCTTTAATTCGGTATGAATGAACTCAACCAATGCCCAAGCTAACGATAACCCATCAAAAGTGCTTGTCCCTCGACCAATTTCATCAATCACTAAAAGACTCTGAGAAGTCGACTCTTCTAAAATTCTTGCCACTTCCGTCATTTCAACCATGAAAGTCGATTGTCCTCGTGCCAGATCGTCTGAACTCCCTACTCGAGTAAAAATCGCATCCACCACCGGAAGCCGAGCTTCATTAGCGGGAACAAAACAGCCTGCTTGAGCTAAAATAGCAATCAGCGCTACTTGGCGCATGATGGTACTTTTACCAGCCATGTTGGGACCAGTGATAACCATCGTTCGACAAGAGTTCTCATCAAAATAAATACTATTTGGGACAAATTTTCCTGACGGCACTTTGGTTTCTACAACGGGGTGTCGCCCCTCTGTGATATCCAGATTCCAACCAGAATGCATTTCCGGTTTTACATATCCTCGCTCTCTGGAAACCTTGGCAAAAGAAAGTAAGCAGTCCAAACTTCCCAGCACCCTCGAGTTCTTCATGAGGACGGAACTCACTTGGACAACTTCCCCTCTCAACTGGATGAACATCTCTTCTTCTAAAGACTTAAGACGAGATTCAGCCATCATTACTTTTTCTTCGAACTCTTTTAATTCCTCCGTTACAAATCTTTCGCCATTAGCAATCGTTTGCTTTCGATTAAAATGTGACGGAACTTTCTTTAGATGCGTTGAAGTAACTTCAAAAGTATATCCAAACACTTTACTAAATTTTATCTTGAGGCTTGAAATTCCGGTTGCCTCCCTCTCCCGAATCTCAATTGCCGCTATGGTTCCTTTAGCATTTCGGGATAAAGTCCTTAATTCCGCGATTTCAGGGTGGGATTGCTCTTTGAAAATTCCGCCATCTCGCAAAGTAGCCGGCGCTTCGTCCTCTAAATTAATTTGGAGCTTTTCTCTCAAAAAGCTCAGTGTATCTAAATCAGCTCCCAGCGCTCGTAATAGCGATGAGTTGGCTCTTTCTAAACGAAGCTTTATCGAGGGAAGCCGCTGTAAAATTTCCCGAATCGCCACTAAGTCTCGTGGCATGGATAAACCCAACGCTGTTTTGGAGGTTAAGCGTTCCAAATCACGTATGTGAGAAAGCTCCGACTTCAAGTCCTGAAACAGAACTACTTGATGCATAAGTTCTTCAACAGCATCGTGTCGTTCAGTAATTCCCCGAGTATCAATCAGTGGGCGACTCAACCAATCCTTAAGAGTTCGCCTACCCATGGGGGTTGAGCAATGATCCAAAACCGAGAACAGACTCGTTCCTTCCCCCGAATACGATTGTGATTTTAGTATCTCCAAAGACTGAAGAGCTGTAGCATCCAGTCTCATCCCTGTTTCGTTGGTCAGAGCTCTAGGCGCAGAAAAATGCAGTCCCGGTTCTGATTTCTGCGTTTCTCTCAGATATAAACGAGCCGCTTGAAGAGCACCCGAACCAAAAAAGTCCGTCCTAAAAGTAGTAGCGATCAAAGAAAAACGAGCTTTTAATTCTTGAACCCAATCCGATTCCTCATTTTTTTTGTCTAAGAGTATTTCTTTCGGACCCAATCGCAAGATCCAATCCCAAAGAGCTAATTGAGTAGTGACATGACCGACTTGTAGGTCTCCTCCCAGCAAGTCCAAAATGGCAATTTCAAATTCCTCGTCAGAAGTTTCACAAATTGCAAAAAGAAGATGACGAATAGAATCCGAGACCAGATCCGGATCTCCAACTAATGCAGGAGTTACTACTCTAGCCACTTCTCTCTTAATAATGGTTTTACCCTGTTTTCCGGAAACAGGGATTTCTGTCTGTTCACAAATAGCTACTTTGTGGCCTTTTTGAATCAGCTTTTGGATATAGTTACCCGCAGCGTGATGGGGTATCCCACACATAGGAATGGGATTTTCAGAAGACTTATCCCGCGAAGTGAGTTGAACTTCTAAAATTGGGGCGGCTGCAACGGCATCCTCAAAAAACATTTCATAAAAATCGCCTAACCGGAAAAAAAGGATGGAATCAGGATTTTCTTTTTTAATCCCCAAGTACTGCTGCATCAGCGGAGTCAACGGGGCGGAAGCACTTTTTTCAGACATGGAAAGGAGTTACAGAGCGCGGAGCGCTTTGGCTAGCCGCTCCGCGTTAATGCTGGCTTTTACTTCGCGTTTCGAATCATTTTTTCAACTTCTTCGATGTGAGTCGTTTCGTCTAAAATCAATCTTCGAACCATTTCTTCTAAAGCAACGTCATTACCGACCATTCCCAGAAGCTCGTGGTAGAGTTTCAGCCCTTCTCGCTCAAACTCAAGAGACTCTTCCAAAATATCCATGACGTTGTGCTTATTGGTTTCCGGAACTGGTTTTACTTTAAGGGAAGGATGTCCCCCAAAAGCCGTAATTTTTTCACCAATCAAAACAGCGTGGGCAATGCCCTCGTTCGCATGATTTCTAAACCAACCCGTAATCGGAATTCGATTGGGCCCAAAAATCATAAAACTATAATGCAAATAACGAACGACTCCAGAAAGTTCCGCTTCCAAAATTTTATCCAATTGATTCAGTATTTTTGATTTGTGTTCTGACATGAATTAGCTCCTCTTAAAGACATAAGGGTAAGCGACTTTCATTACTTATTCAAATAGGACTGCCCAACTTTTGAACAGTCACGCCTCACTCCCCTGTATTCCTGGTATACACTCCAAGCCTGCTGAAATAATTAGATTTTTTTACAGTCTTCGAGAATACGGCTTCCTTTCCCTCAAAACACACAATTTCCTTAACAGTAAATCAGGAACTTACCCTGGTCTGTCTCTTGCTTTACTACTCTGTAAGGGGAATCTATGGACTTCGGTGTTAAGACAACTTCGATTCGCAACTTGGTTGCCGGAACTGCTATTTCCGGAGCATTAGCTATCACGGTCTTTACCGGTAGCTCTCAAAACTCCAAGAAAACACTTGCTGAAAAAATCAATGCGGCCACCCAAAGCGCTAACATGAAAGTAGCTCAAGTTCGTTCAAAGAGTTCCTCCAGCAAGGATTTCAACCAAAATGACGGAAATGCCTTCGGCTCTACCACCACCTATCATAGCTACACTTGGGATTACTGTCAGAATTGGGTCGGACAAGACTTGTGCGAAAAATGGCTTGATCCGTATATTTCTGAACACGGATTTGGAGGAGAGCAATCAGTACTCGAAGGAAAAGTAGCCTCAATCTATTCCCAAATGAAAGAATCTTATAAAGGCGAAGGGGGAAAGTACGCTATTTGGAATGTGAAAACTAAGGGAGGAGCTCCGATCTTGGATGAACAGGGCCGACTCAACCGCAAAGCTCTGACCCAATTTGAAATAAATGATGAAGCCAAAGCAGCTTTAGATGCCGTTGGAGTAGAGGCAGCTAAAGACGCCATTGCGGGAACTTTTAATGAAAATGAACCCAAGGAAACTATGCCGAACATGGAGACTCTTCGCGCTCTTGCTCAGAATCTGACTTGGACCTACCGAAATCATTTAGTAGCAAAGCTTGGTGAGCTTCGAAGAATGAAAGAAGGAATTGAGTTGCCCGGGGGAGAAAACATGACGGGCTGCGATTCTATTATGAACAGCCAAAAGCAAGGCGAACAAGATGATGGTGACAAGCACTACAATCAAGCTGAGCTTGCTGAAGACACTCAAGATGTTGAATTGGAGCAACGTATGCAGCTTTGCAGACAAATGATGGCTAAATCAGTTCGTGATGTGAATCCTACTGTAAAAAATGGACAAATCAGCAGTGGGGATCCTAATAGCGAGCAAATTGATGAGTGGAGAGCTCGAGTCAATATCGCTATTCTCGATAATTTAGGTATCGAAGCTAACGAAATCCCCAAACCTTCGGATGCTGTTTTAACCCAAGAAGAACTTTCAAGCGATACCATTGCCTATGATGATGACGGAAAAGAGAAAAGAGTCTTAATTACTCCAAAAGAGCAACTCGAACATTACAATGCAGCTCTTGAGAAAGCGGCTAAGAAACAGGCTGAGCTTGCAAAGCGTACTTTGGGGCATATTCCTGATGAAGGAAATCTCACTCGATCAAATCAAATAACACCAGGATCTATTTCTGCCATGAAGCTAAATGGTCTCACTAAAGAAATGAAGAAGAGCCTCAAAGGTGAAGATGTGGCCGGCTTAAAAACAGCGCAACCTGAAATGACTCCTGAAGAGCTTATCCAGACTGCGAATCAGTAGTTGGGAAACAATTTCTTCACAACCGATTTTCTGAAATAGTCCTCGATGGGTCCTTGAAACACAATTCTTCCTTGATACACTCCGATAATCCAGTCGCAGTTTTTTTCTACCTGAGCAAGATCGTGGGTAGTCACTACGATCGTATGGTTACCCTTTAAGTTGAAAAGGGTTTGCCACACTTGGGCAGTCCCCTCTGGGTCCAGATGGTTGGTGGGCTCATCTAACAAAGTAAGAACAGATTTTTGTGATAACGCTCTAGCAAGAAAAACCCTCTGTCTCTCCCCAGTGCTTAGATCGCTCATTTTTTTTTGAATTGCTTTATTGATACCCAATCTATCAATTTGGAAACGCAAATTAGCTTCATGGGCTTCACTAGGTTTTCCCCAAAATCCCAATTCTGGAAGAAAAGCAATTCTCAAAAACTCATTAACAAGTTGAGATGGTGCGTACGGCTGCTCTTGAGGCAAATAGGAAAATCGCCCTTTCGATCGCGTTTTCTGAGAAACCTCGATATTTCCTTCCTCTAACTTTAAAATGACTCTGCCACTTCCGAACAGGGCTTCTCCCAAAAGACCCTTAAGCAATAACGTCTTCCCAGATCCATTAGGCCCAATCACAGCGGTTACGCTTCCTTTAGGAATAGAAAAATCCCAGGGCTCTTGATTAAACAATCGATTGCGTTCCCAGCCCAACTTGAGTTGCTCGACTTGAACTAGCATGTTTGTTAATTCCTTCGCCATAACACCAATAAAAACAGAGGTCCTCCGATTAAGGTTGTAATTACTCCCACTGGAAACTCAAAGGGGGGAAGAATGGCTCGGGAGATTCCGTCAGCCACCGATAGAAATACGGCACCCAGCAAAAATACCTGTGGTAAGAGGGCACGAGTTGTAGCGGGTCGGAAAATGAGCCGAGTCAGATGAGGAATCACCAATCCAACAAATCCGATAGTTCCAACTACGGAAACTGTGAGTCCAAGCACTAAAGATGTTGCTAACAAAAGGATGTTTCGCGTGAGTTGCGGAGAAACGCCGAGGGTCCTTGCCACAGAGTCACCCAAACTGAGAGCGTCTAATGCTCGAGAGAACACCATCATCAATGTGGTAAACAAGATACTGCCAAAAAGAAAGAGAAGCGCCATGCGCAGGTCTATCCAGGGAATAAACCCAAAAAACCATCGCAACGATCCGCCTCCTACATTCTGACTTTGAAACGAAAGACCCAAAAATAGCAATGAAGAGAGAATAAAATTTATCCCCAATCCAAACAAAACGACCTTTTCAGATGAAGTCCCGAAACGACTTGACGCAAAACTAAGTAGAAAAATGATGAGAAGAACAGCTGCGACCATACCGATGCCCATGCTGGGCCAGCTCATCGGTAAAAACCCCCAAATAATCTCACCCACAAGGATCCCAAGTGTTACTGCAGATGAAATTCCCAAAACATACGGTTCGCAAAGCGGATTTCGAAACAGATTTTGGTAAATCGCCCCCAATACTGCTAACGCCCCCCCTGCACCCATGGCCAAAATAAACCGAGGATAGCGAAGATTCCAAAAGATACGATATCCCAAAGTATCGGGATCCCAAAGATTCGTTGGATGAAGGGTTTCAGATCCGAGAAAAGGAGCTATTGCCAGAAAGAGAACAGCTCCGCCAAACCACAACAGCGGACGATACAACTTCATGGAGTAACTCCCAAAGCTCGTCTCAAATCCGGCAAATAAAGAATCGGGGTGAGGCTAGCTCTAGCGAATTTCTCAGCAGAAATCCCAGTACATCTAGGTGAATCTTTAGGCCACCACATTTCACATTTATTTTTAAATATTCGGTACGTATTCTCATCATGATTTAAAAAAATAAGTACCTCAGGCCTTTGTGTAATAATCCACTCCTCAGACACTTTTGGATAGGAAGTCTTCCAGTTTTTTGGAAGTATTCCTTTGCCACCCATTTCTTGAATCAAATTAAACAAGAAAGTATTTTTCCCAAAAAGAATAGGGGGATCTGCCCAAGCCAAAGCTAAAAATGAAAAGGATTTTTGTTTGTTAACTGAACTGCTCCAAATTTCTTCGCTCTTCCTGAACTCTTCAGAAAGTTTTGAGTCAGCTAATTCACGCTGAATAATTTTTATCGATTGAAAAATGCCCCTCACGGAATTCAATTCGAGACTTACAGATTTTATTCCCAATAAAGCTAAGTGGTCCTTCATAACAGCGTTTTCAGACGACGCATCCCAAAAAACTCCCATCGGCTTTTGAGCAAAGATCGATTCTAAATTGGGATGAAACAAAAGACCTATTTTCGGAATTGCCCTAGCTTTCTCGGGATAAAAACTTTGGTCACTCGTTCCCACTAAAAATCTCTCTTTTCCCAGTTGAAAGAGAAGTTCGGTAATCTGGGGACTCGTCGAGACCCAACGGGTATTCGTAACATCAGCAAAAGCACCAAGCGCCAGCACTGAAAACACAAGACTAGCGTGGCTAAACAGGCTTTTATTCATTTCTAACTCTATTCGAATACATAAAAAATAGACGGTAGGGTCACCTATTTTTATAAGAATTTCAACCTCTTACCAAGCCCCCCCAAAAAATCCTAACGCGAAACGTTATAAAGGCCGATAACTTGCTGAGTTCGTTAAGATAATGCTAAAATAATAATATCAGCAGAATTGTAACGCACCTTGTAGGACAGCCATAAGGACTCAAACTTCCGTTTCAATAGGAGGTCTTATGGATAGGTTAAAACCTGCTACAGTGGCCGATGCGAGGGACTTTTTTGCTATGGAGCTTCGCACCGTCATGGGTCATCACGGAGTTTCAGCAACTCCGCCGAGCTTTGACTATTTGGTCGGCCTGCTCGTAAAAACTATTTCTTCGGACAACTTCTTCAAAACCAACGAAGCCGGACACTACGAAGAGACTCTCGTTTTTGACCTTTATATTGAATACACACAAGCACCCCTTGAACAAAAAGCGGTAATTTTACAACGGATTGGGGATTTGTGTTTGCTTGTGTCCGGTTACTTCAGTGATAGCTTGAAGTCTAAGCTAGTAGATTTGGACTATTACTTTGGAATGGGTGGAACAGCCTATCGGACACTGGCTGATCTCCAAACACAGAATGCTTCTCGCGCAGTCTACGCCGAATTATCGGGAAAATTTCAACCCTATTCTAATATTCTGGGCGAAATGAGCGAACGCAACGGTCTCCAATCTAATAAAGACCTCTTACGTTTGTACGAGCGTTGGATGGTCACTGGCAGTGACCGTTTGAGAAAAATTCTAGGTGAATATGGTATCCAGCCCATTAACTCTCAAAAGGGGCCTAAGCAGTAGGAGGAGATGTGAAGTCTCTTTTAAAAACCCTCGATTCTGCCATAGGTGATATCTACGCTATTGATACCCGACTCCAAGCTCAGGATTTTCTTTTGAAACCACATGCATTCAAAGAAACGGGAGCCCTCATAGTTCAAACTGCCGCTGATGCCCAAGGCAGAAGCGAAGTGGAAGTGGGCATTGTTTTTCATCCTAAAATTGCACAAGACCTGAAATCAGCGGAGACGCTCGATTTTTCTCATTGGAGTCCTGCACAATTACAGGCATTTGCTGTTGCAGCAGAGGAAATTAGCCACTTTCGTTATTTTATTTTCAATGCGGAACGTGACCGGGCTGTAAGCCAACTCGAACTAGAGTTTCAGGGGGAAATCGATAAGTTTCTTTTGTTTTTCTTTCTTACCATCCCAGAGGGGTCGAACCAAACAGGGACATTTGATCAACTTTTTACTTGGCTTTTCGAGCAGTTTTCTTTGGTAGAGGGCCTCAACTCAGAACAAGTGAAACGCTATGGAGAAGCTAACCAATTCGCTCGGGAATTCATACAGAAGCACCGAGCTGACTTTCGCTCTCCTCAAGCTATTACCAACCTGCTCGACAAGCTAAGGGCCCTGTACCGCATGAGCTCAACTGAAAAATTCAGTCTTAGACATCGTCTCTAAAACCCGAACTTATCGGTAACACCCGGGAGTTGGATCAAACGTCCACAAAAACTTCCATGATGCATAAAGTGAAATGGCATCTGGAATAATGGGTGTTCTTTCATCTCCCATTAACGGCGCGGATTTAGCAAGACCGAAATACTCAGGCTGACTGATCTGAGACAGACGCACGTTCTGCAGCTCACACTTTTTCAGAAACCCTCTGAATTGATTGCTGGCATCATCCCATGCTTTGGCTTGCGCCTCCTGCTTCATCTGAGCAAAAGTCTCTGGAAAAACCGCAAACATCGGCTCTCCTAGTTCAGCATAAGTCTGGTGTGTGTGACTAGGGTCCAAGCCTTCATCAGACGGAACAAGCTCTAGAATCTTTTCCTGAATTTGAGCAACTGATTCCATGTCTTCTGTTTTTAAAAGAAGCGTATTCGTTGTTCTCCACTTCCTCTCACACAAGACTTTTGTTTTCCCTTCAACATCTGAAGTGTACTCGATTTGTCTCAAAGTATGGCCACCTGAAGACAGGACTTTATCTCTATCGGTGCGGACATAGTTCTTAAGAACACTGAGAATTTTATTGGACAAAACCGCGTTTTCCTCTTGAGCTTCGATGGGTTTGTTATAACAAACCGAAGTTACATGGACTTGAATCTCTGAATATTCAGGTGCCCGGGCTACGTTTCCTTTACCAACAATTTCAACAGTGCCTTCGCTGGCTAATACTGAACTACAAATCAGAGCAATTCCCCAAGTGCCTAGCAATTTCGTTCTTTTCATAACATGATTCCTTTCTAACCGCTCGCGGGGAAAAAAGTGTGACACCATGAAACTCTTTTTTCCCCTGAGCTGTCTGGATTATTGAAGCATCTACTTAAGCTGCTTTTTCAACTTTCTTTTCTTCACTGCGTCCTAAGAGCTTCGTCCAGAAACCACCTTTTTCCTCACCGATGGGGACCGTCCTTCCTCTGCTCGAAGGAGCCTTCGGCACCGCCACTCGTAAAACACCATCTTTATAAGCGGCTTCAATTTTAGAGTCCTCGGTCAACCCTGGAATACTCATTGAACGGTAGAACCGCCCCTGAGAACGCTCTGATATTTCGGGCTCGCCTTTTCGGGATACCCGTTCCTCTTTTCGACTGCCAGTAATGACTAAGCAATCTCCTTGAACTTCTACTTTAAGATTTTCCTTGGGAATTCCGGGGACATCGAGACTCATCACATAGTGTGAATCAGTCTCTTCGACATCGCACGGGGAACTGTAATCAAATTCTTGAGCGCTCAAGTTTGGGCTCGGCTCAATAACGTCCTCCCAAAGTTGGTCAAATCTTCTTTGTATGTTACTGAGGTCCCGAAACGTTAACATTCGCTCGGGGCGCCAAAGAGATAATCGGTTTCGCATTTTTTCTCCTCCTGAGCCTGTAAATGGGCTCAATTTTCATTATTGGTAATTGGCGTTGCACGGGCTATGCCGAAGAAGAGAATGCGAAAACGATAAGACAAATCTTGAAATTTGAAATCGATTTTAGAAGTCTTGCAAGCTAGAAAGCAAACAGACCAGGTCTCATTGCAAAATAGATCACTCCGGCCGCAGACGCTAAAATACCCACCCAAGCTGCTTTATGAGTGACTTGAATAGGTGCCATCGCCGAAAGCGGAGCTTTCATGTAAAGATGGGCAATGATTTGGAGATAATAATACACACCTATTAAACTACTCATTACCCCCAAAACCACCCAAGTCATTTTGCCCTGCGAAGCAGCTTCTAAAAAAACAAAGTATTTGGCTAGAAATCCGGCAGTCGGGGGAATGCCAGCGGCAGTCAAAATAAATAAAAGAAGACAAGCACTGAGAAGAGGTTTCTCAAAGCCCAAACCGTTTAACCGATTGAGATCCAGATTGCCTCGATTATTTTCGATCACTGATAAAATTCCAAAGGTTCCCAAAAACATCAGCCCATAGACAAGAAGATAGTAAAGAAGAGGACCTCTTTGAATGTTCTGGGGGTTTATAGCTGCGATCGCCAGAAACAGGTATCCTGCGTGAGAAATACTTGAATAGGCAAATATTCTTTTTAGGTTGCTTTGCCTCAATGCCGCTAAATTACCCACAAACATCGTAACTAATGCCAAAACTCCCAGAATATCGGAGTGCTGACTGAGCACCGAATTGAACATGGAACAAAAAACCTTAAAGGCTAATCCAAAACCTGCCAGTTTAATGGCACTGCCCATAAAACCAGTGATGGGTGTAGGAGCTCCTTGGTAAGTGTCGGGGATCCACAAATGAAACGGTGCTAGCCCTATTTTGAATCCTAGGGCAACCGCCAGAAGAGCCATTGATGCTGCAAGGGAGAGGCTAGCTGAACCTGACGAAGCACTTGTGATCTGTAAACGAGTAAGGGCCGTAATTTGGGAAATATGTAACGTCCCAAAACTGCCATACAAAAATGCGATAGCTAAAACCAGAAGAACGGTCGCAAAAGAACCGTATAGGAAATATTTAAGTGCTGCTTCGGAAGCCCGAATATCATTTTTCCGCAAGCCCACCAGAACATAGGTGGGTAACGACATAAGCTCCAACCCCATAAAGACCATTAATAAGCTATTTGCCGAAACAAGGACCATCATTCCCGCGGCAACAAAGAGCAGGAGTGAAAAAATTTCACTCTTTTCGGAAAAATCTGTCAAAAAAGCCTCACTGTAAACCAATGCCAAGAGAGTAAAAAATGAGATCGCCAGAAATAGCACGAGTGTAAAAGAGTCAAGCTGGTAAGTTGCTAAAAACTCACCCAACCAAGCTGGAAAATCAGACTGGACAATCTCAATGGTGCTTTCCGATAATGTTTTTGAAACTACAGAGACAGCCAACATGGAGCTTGCGGGCCCCAGAAGCGCAACCAATAGTTTTAGCGTTTTGGCTTTTCCTTCCCCAGTTACGATTTCAAGACAAATGAGCAAAATAGCACAGGCTATCAAGCTCAAAACTGGTGCAGCGGGTATTAAAAAATAGTGAAGGATCATGAAGGATTCTCTCCATTGGAGCGATCGGCATAAGCCGATACGGGATTCTTCCAATAGTTTTCCAAACTAGGCTTCATTTTATCGAGCAGGCCCTGCGGAGCAAAACCGATCCACAGCATTAACAATGAAAGTGGAATAAGGACCAAATAGTCCTTTAAGGATAAATCCTTTAAATTTCGATTTTCTGGTGAAGTAATGGGTCCGAACAGGATCTTTCTAACAAGAGTGAGCGTATATAATGCACCAAAAATCACGCCGAGTACCGCAATCATCCCCCAAGTCTTTTGGGCCTTAAATGAGCCCAACAGAATAAGGAATTCTCCAATGAAACCATTCAAGCCGGGAACTGCCATACTCGAGCAAGCGACAAAAACGATAAAAAAAGAAAACCAAGGAAGAACAGAGGCAAGTCCCCCATAATCAGCAAATTTTCGGGAATGCCTTTGGTCATACAGAAAACCGACTAAGAAAAAGAGAGCTCCAGTGCTTAATCCATGATTGATGTTTTGAATAACCGCACCGGTCAGGCCTTCAGGATTTCGAGAGCAAATTCCTAAGACAACGAGCCCTAAATGACTGACGGAAGAATAGGCTACTAACTTTTTCATGTCCGTCTGCTGAAAAGCAACGAAAGCGCCGTAAAGAATTCCCACCAAACTCAAGATAGCAATCAGCGGCGTAAATTTGAAAAAACTATCGTTTCCGAAGGGAATGGAAAATCTTAAGAGCCCATAAGTTCCCATCTTTAATAAGACTGCGGCCAACAAGATACTGCCGCCTGTAGGGGCTTGAACGTGAGCGTCGGGCAACCAAGTATGGACTGGAAAAATCGGTACTTTGATTAAAAAGGCAATGGTGAAACCCCAAAAAACCAAATCTTGAACACTCAGCCCCCACCAAAGGGGTTCCGGAGAAAGCATCGTCTTGGTTAAAGAAGCGATGTCAGCGCTGTAAACGCCAGTCTGCGCTTTTGCAGCAACAAAAACAGTAAAAATCGCAGCCAACATGAGGAGACTACCAAAAAAGGTGAATATAAAAAATTTTAAAGAAGCAAACACCCTCTGATCACTTCCCCAAACTCCTATAAGGAGAAGCATGGGAATCAGCATAGCTTCCCAGAAGACATAAAAGAAAAAAATATCTGTAGACAGGAAGGTTCCAGTCATTGCCGCATCCAAAGCGAGAAAGCAGGCCATGAATGCTTTTTGGTGTCTTTGCTCGTTCCAACTTGCCAGCACTGCCACCGGCATCATCAACTTTGTCAGTAACACCAAAGGAAAACTGAGCCCATCAAGTCCTATTGCAAATCGGATCCCGAGCGATTTAATCCAGGGCACGGAGATTGCCCACTGCATGGTTTGAGATTGAATGGAATCGAATCCTAGATAAATGGGGATACAGAGAATCAGCCCAATTAAACTAGAAACCAGGGCAATCACCTTGCTCCATCTTGTGGGAAGGAGCAGTACGCCAACAGTCGCAATCAGAGGAATGACACATAATGGGAGAAGCATGTTAGCCCACATCAGATAACCCATCCTTTAAGAAACCACCAAAATATCAATACTGTCCCAATTAACATCAGGAACAAATAAAACTGAACCACCCCGGTTTGGAACAAAGTGACTAGGCCTCCCATTCCTCTTACCGCTTTAGCCAAAAATAAGATCCCACCATCAATAATTTGAGGATCAAAAATGGAGGATAAAAACTGAGAAATAAGCCGGAATGGTTTCACAATGATTATTCCATAAAGCTCATCGACCCAAAATTTGTTTGAAAAAACGAAGCGAAGAGGACTAAAGCCTTTTCCCACCCCCCCTGCTCTCTGCGCTTTTGAAAACAGAAAGACCGCCAGAGCACTGCTGACAAGGGCCAACCCAGTAGTAATTCCCATCGCCTCGAAAGCGCCCAAGGAAGAAGTTCCCTCAAATGAATAAGAAGGAACAACGGGACTGAGAAAGTCCTCAAGATAATTAGGTAAAAAATGAAATTCGTGAGGGACTCCCAAGAAACCCCCAACAGCACTGGCCACTGCCAGGATAGCCAGAGGTACCCACATAACAGCCGGGCTTTCGTGAGGATGAACCGTTCCGCGATAGGTTCCCAAAAAAGTCAGCGAGAACATCCTAAACATATAAAAAGCCGTTAAAGTGGCTACGACTGCCCCCCCAACCCAAAGTGAAAAATTAGTCATCAAAGCAAAATGAAGAATGGTGTCCTTGCTGAAAAAACCGGCCAAAGGAGGGATCCCGGCGATGGCACAGGTGGCGACTGCAAAGGTCCAAAAAGTGATAGGTAGTTTTTTGCGAAGTCCTCCCATGCGAAGAATATCCTGTTCACCCTCAAGAGCATGAATCACGCTGCCTGCCCCCAAAAACAATAGGGCTTTGAAAAAAGCGTGGGTAACCAGATGAAAAATAGCAGCAACATATGCTCTACAGCCGAGGGCCAAAAACATCAGCCCCAATTGACTGACGGTGGAGTAAGCCAAAACTTTTTTGATATCATTCTGACTGGTGGCAATCAGCCCGGCGAGCACGGCAGTTCCTAGCCCCACCGAAGCAATTATTAAGTTGGTGTCCAAAGTGACCACAAACAGCGGATTCAACCGAACAATTAAATAGATTCCTGAAGTCACCATGGTAGCGGCATGAATAAGAGCTGAAACGGGCGTTGGACCAGCCATCGCATCTGGCAACCAGACGTAGAGCGGAACCTGTGCCGATTTTCCAGTAGCACCCACAAAGAGAAAGAAGGCCATCAAATTTAAAAGGTGCAAGTTAAAACCGGTTTTTGTGTCGATGAGCGAATTGATTGCTTGAAATTCCAACGTCTCAAAAAGCTGATAACAAATAAACATTCCTACTAAAAATCCTGCATCTCCCACTCTATTGACTAAAAAAGCTTTTAATCCAGCTTTGGCTTTTTCGGGGTCCTCAAACCAGTAGCCAATCAGGAGGTAGGAGCAAAGCCCTACGCCCTCCCAGCCCACAAAAAGCCCCACTAAATTGCTGGATGTAATCAAAACAGACATTTGAAACAGAAAAAGATTCAAGTAAGCAAAGTAACGAAATGGACTTTTTTCGTGGCTCATGTAGCCAACCGAATAAAGATGAATCAGAGTTCCAATGCCGGTAACAACTAGAGCCATTACTGAAGTCAATTGGTCGAATCTAAATCCCCAGTTGGCTTTGAAAGAACCAGCCCCGAACCAGAGCCAAGACATTTCGACGATGTTTCCTGACATCACACTACTGGTTAAAACAATCGCGCAAAGAAATGAAACCAAAGCGGCAACTGTGGCGATTGTCCCTGATAGTCGAGCACTCGGAGAACGAATGATAAGCCCATTCAAAAGACTACCGACTAAGGGAGACAATAAAAGAATGGCCAAAATAATCTGCATAATCATTATCCAGAAAGAATTCTAAATGATGTCAAATCTACGGTTTTTTTGATTCGATAGAGATTCAAAATAATTCCTAATCCTACAGCTACTTCGGCTGCTGCTACCGTAATGACAAAAACAACTAGAATAATCCCCTCAGAAGTTCCCGTTTTCATCGCAATTTCGACGAGAATGAGGTTCACAGCATTCAACATTAACTCTAAGCACATCAACACAACCAAAGCATTTCGACGAATCAGAAACCCTAAAAGCCCAAGTCCAAACAGAGCGACGGACACAAAATGGGTCCAATAAACCATCGATGTTAGCTTTTCCATCATGATTGGGTCCCTTCACTTTCTGGGCGTCCTAACAAATAGATTCCAATAATCAGGGCCAACATAAAAATGGTCAGAACTTCGAATGGCCACAAGTACTGTGTAAAAAGTAATTTAGATACCGTTCTTAAATTGGTGGGGGCTGCACTTTGATAAGGGCTAGCGCCTAGCGTGTTTGATAAAACTCTAAGGAGAAACAAAGATAAAACCCAAGAGCCGATCCCAGAACCAAGAATTATCCAGAAGTTTTGCGAGCGCTCACTCGAGTGCTCAAAATTAAGAAGCATCACTACAAAAACAAAAAGGACAACAATAGCTCCCGCATAAATCAATATCTGAACCATTGAAATAAAAGTTGCTCCCCATAGAAGGTATAAAGAAGCCAATCCAAAAAAACAGAGAACCAAATTGAAAGCACTGTAAATAACATTTCTGGAAATCACTACGCCGGCACCCGTCAACAAAGTGATGATAGAAAAAAGAGCAAAGATCATTTCCTTCATGCCGGACCCCGCATCAAATACATGAGCACCGCACTAACAGCGACGTTAATAAGCCCCAAGGGAATTAAATTCGTCCACGCTAAGTGAAGAAGCTGATCAAAACGAAACCGAGGAAGAGTCCAACGGATCAGAACATACAAAAACAAAAATACTGCCACTTTTGAAATGTAGGTAACCACTTGAATTAAACAAAGGAGATTTTGGGAGCCCACCCAATCTAGAACTTGCTGGTCCGTAATCCAAGGAAGGTGCCAGCCTCCAAAAAAGAGGACAGTCATCATTCCAGCCATGGTGGAAAGATTCATGTACTCTGCCATGAAGAAAGTTGCAAATTTCATACTTCCGTATTCGGTATGAAAACCCGCAACTAATTCAGCTTCGGTCTCAGGAAGATCAAAAGGAAGGCGGTTGGTTTCTGCAAATGAGGAAATCAGAAAAATCAAAAAACCTAAGGGCTGATAAAATATTCCCCAATTAGGTAAAAATCCTCCTAGAGTCCCGTCCTGGAGGACCACCATTTCGCGGAGGGAATAAGTTCCATAAACCATGACGGCACCAACTGTCGCTAAGCCTAAAGGAAGTTCGTAACTCACCATTTGGGAAGCCGAGCGAAGAGCTCCAATCAGTGAAAACTTGTTGTTAGAAGCCCAACCTCCAAAAAGTATTCCGTAAACACCTAAGGAGCCAATCGCCAAAACGTAAATAAGTGATACGTCGAGATCTGCGATCTGAATCGTGATCTCTTTTCCAAAAAGCACTGCTTTATCGGCAATAGGCAAAGCAGCAATCACCAAACATGCCGGCAACAAAGACAAGAAAGGAGCTAGGGTATAAAGAAGACGATTCGTATTGAGAGGAATGGGATCTTCTTTAAATAAAAATTTCACTGCGTCTGCAACGGGCTGAAGGAGACCCAATGGCCCTACTCGATTAGGTCCCGGTCTGTCTTGAATCAAAGCAGCCACTTTACGCTCAACATAAATCATCACAGGAACTACCTGAATGACCGCAACTAGAATCACGATAGCCTTTAAAGCCGAAATTGCGACATCTAAAGCATTCATAAACAGATTGCTAAGTTAAGCGTAAAATTTTCTTCCTCAAGATATAAATCAGTCCAACCGCCATGAGTCCCATGTAAATGAGCATGGCCCAAAGTAAAGCAGGACCTTCACTTAAAGACTCTTTGTAAACTAGAGCCCAAGGAAGGAAAAAGGCGGCCTCAACATCAAAAAGAAGAAATAAGACGGCAATCAGATAAAAACTGCTCTTAAAGGGAATGTGTGCTCCACCTTCTGGTTTCACGCCGCATTCGTAAGTCCCTAATTTAGCGGGAACAGGATTTTTCGGTCCCAATATTTGGGTAACTAACAAAATGCCAGAGCAAAGCAGGAGTGAAATCCCCAGCAAAATCGCAATGGGAACAAGTTCGGCCATTTATTGAGCAACCCATTTTTGGGCTAGCTCTAAAACAGGTGAGAAAAATAACCCCAAGACAATTGTAGGAACTGCTAGCCCAAGCAGACCAACAATTTGAGTCAAAGGCAATCGTAACGCTTTTACTTCGCCTTCGGGTCTCTCCAACCACATCGCCTTCAGAATTTTCATATAATAATAAAGGGAAACAACACTATTCAGCACTCCCAGCAAAGCTAACCACAAGTAGCCCGGCACCTGAATGAGCGCACCAAACAAAAGAAACTTTCCGATGAACCCGGAGAAAAGAGGAATACCAGTCAGCGAAAACAAAAAGATAGCCATGCACACACCCAAGAAAGGCATGTTCCAACCCAGGCCTCTAAAGCTGCTGACATCATCATTGCCTTGCAGATCAGTAACAATACCCACCACCCAGAACGCCCCTAAATTCATCGCACAATAGACAATCAGGTAAAAAATGATGGAACTAAATGCTGCAGGCGTCATGACTACGAAGCCCATGAGAACATAACCCACATGAGCAATACTGGAAAAAGCCAGGATCCTTTTTACATTGGTCTGAGCGATAGCGCTCAAATTGCCGACCACCATGGTGGTTGCTGAAAGCACCGCAAGAATGGGAGCTAGCTGGATTCCGGGAATCATGGTCCATTGACCGTTCCCATCTTTTTGCGAAAGAGCAGTTAAAATGAAGTGCAATAGGGCACCAAAGCCAGCTGCTTTGGGGCCGACAGAAAAGAACGTGGCCACTGGCGTAGGAGCCCCCTCGTAAACATCTGGTGTCCAGAAATGAAAAGGAAAGGAAGATATTTTGTAAGCAAAACCGGCGTACACCAGAAACAAGGCCAAGTAGAAGACATAGGGGTGAGCCCCATTATTCTTCACGAGAGCTTCGGCGATTTGCGGATAAGCTAGTGTCCCGGTGTATCCGTAAATTAAACTGATACCGAAAATCATCAAGCCTGATGAAACCGCTCCATACACTAGATATTTAAAGGAGGCTTCATTGGAGCGCAGGCTTTCTCTGGAAAAACCCGCGAGAACAAAGGAAATAATCGAAACAGTCTCGATCCCGATGTAGAGCATGAGAAAATGATTCGACAAAGCCATCAAACTCAAGCCGAACGTGAGACACAAAAGAAGAATGGAAAACTCGGAGCGTCCTCTGCTGTCGATTTCTTTTGAACTCAAGGTCAGATAAGCCGTGGCACCACAAGAAAAGAAGAAAAAGTATCGAAAAAAAGTGGAAAGGCCATTACTGAGCACCATCCCGTTAAAAAAAGGCCCAGTAAGGTTGCTTGCGGCTTTAGTGGCCAACGCAGCCCCCAAACAACTCACCATTACCCAAACCAGCGGGAAGCGATTTTCTCTTAATTTAGGAACAAAACCATCCAATAAAAATAAAGCTGATAAAAAACCCACCAAAGTGAGCTCTGGGAGAAAAGCCTTCAAACTCATTAGCATTTCTGGAGTCACGTTATGCTACCCCCAAAGCTGCAAGCAGTTTTGCAATAGTAGGTCCCATTAAATTCAAGACGGGCATGGGATAAACCCCAAGCACAATTACTAAAACGCAAAGTGGCAGCAACGTTAGACGTTCGCGCCAGTTCATGTCCGTCATATCTTTGTGTTCTTCGTTCAGTGGCCCTAAAAACACCCTCATAAACATCCACAAAAGATAGGCAGCCCCCAAGAGAATACCTATCGAACCAATCACTACGTAAGACTGATATTTGGGATTGGAGAACGTCCCTAAAAACACGAGAGCTTCACTGATAAAGCCAGACAAACCAGGCAATCCCAAAGAAGCAAACAGGGCAATGGCCATCATTCCAGTGTAAACTGGAGCAACGGCAGCAATACCTCCAAAGCCTTTGGAGCCATCGGGTTTTACAATCCATCGATGATGAACTCTGTCATAGGCTACACCAACCAAAAGAAACATCATCGCAGTAGAAGTACCATGATTAAACATTTGCATGACGGCCCCGTTTACCCCAGCTGTGGTGAAACTTGCCATCCCCATAATCACGTAACCCATATGTGAAACGGATGAGTAAGCAACGAGTTTCTTAAGATCCTTTTGAGCCATCGCACAAAGAGCTCCATAAATGATGTTGATGACCCCTAAGATCATCAGCGCAGTGGAGGCCCACTGGGTTGCTTCTGGAAAAATGGGGTAATTCATTCTCAGTAGCCCGTAAGTTCCCATTTTCAGTAGAACACCGGCCAGAATAACTGAAACAGCAGTAGGCGCTTCTACGTGCGCCCAGGGCAACCAAGTATGGAAAGGCCAAATGGGTACTTTAATAGCGAACCCGATAAACAGTCCCAACCATAGGATCTTATCCAAAGCATAAGTCGCTCCAAATAAGGTAACGGTTTTATCGAGAAACTGTTTGTGATTTTCCGCCAAAGCTAGCAAATCAAACGTGTGCGGCTCGGAGTAGTAGTACATGGCCAACATCGCCAAAAGCATCAGAACAGAGCCGGCTAGCGTATAGAGGAAGAATTTGATAGCCGCATAAACTTTATCTTTGCCACCCCAAATACCAATTAAGAAGTACATGGGAAGAAGCATGACCTCCCAAAATAAAAAGAAGAGGAAGAAATCAAGAGCACAAAATACGCCCATCATTCCCGATTCCAAAAATAGGAACATGGCGTAGTAGCCCTTTACACCTTTTTCAATTCCCCATGAGGCAAACACACACAGAAACGAGAGCAGTACCGTCAACAACACCATGGGGATACTTAACCCATCGATACCCATGTAATACTCAATATTAAAAGCTTTGATCCAAGAAGCTCGCTCTACGAATTGGACTGAAGCATTGGAAGCATCAAAGTGTCTATAGAGCCAAACTCCCAATAAGAGTGGCACTCCAGTAAAAATTACGGAGGTCCACCGAACCAAGTTGGGCTTATCCTTGGGTAAAGCCAAAATTACAAGCATTCCCAGAAGGGGGATAAAGGTCATCAATGATAATATAGGAAATTGCATACGCGTTTATCTCACCTCACAAAATAAAAAATAAAAAATCCTAAAACGATAAAAGTAAAAACTAAGTACTGTTGAACTTTCCCTGTTTGGAGTTGCCGCAACACCCAGCCTCCAGCCGAAACCACATTCCCAGACCCATCAACCATCATTCGGTCGACCACTAAATCGTCAAATTTTCCGACGATACTTTTCAGGAACAAAGTAAGAGTGGCCCAGCCATCTACTCCAGTTCTATCGACGACTTTATCGTCAAATTTGGCTAACAAAACTGTGAAGGGTAACAACAACTTCTGAATAATTACTTTTATGTAAAGTTCGTCGAAGTAATATTTGTTCCATAAAAGTGTATGAACCGGCTTGAGGGACTTCTCAAAAGCTTCGGCGGAAATTACTTTTTTCAAATAAGTTAGAGCAGACAGGAAAATTCCAAGACCAGCGACTGTTAGTGAAACCATCAGAGCAAGACCGTGAGCGCGGTGTTCAAGAGCCTCTTCAACGTGAAGTCCATGGACACCCATTTCAGCTTTAACGGTATCTAAAGCGTGGTCAAACCAGTGAACAGGTAGCAACTTGGCATCGATGGAGTGGATTCCAGTAGGACCGGCAAAAACTACGGCTAATGAAAGTCCCGCCAACACCATCAACGGAAAAGTCATGGTAAAGGGAGATTCATGAGCATGATGGTGTTTGTGCTCGTCTCGGGCATGACCAAAGAACGTCATGAAAATCAGTCGAAACATATAAAAAGCAGTGATGCCCGCAGTGATAAATCCTAATATGGGAATCCACATCCAACCCGGATGAGTCATTCCATAAGCAAGAGCATCTCCAAGGATTCGATCTTTGCTGACAAAACCACTAAACCCAGGAACTCCGGCAATAGCTAAAGTAGCAATAAACATCGTGAGGAACGTAATGGGCATTTTTGAACGAAGCCCCCCCATCTCGCGCATATCTTGAGTGTGTACCGCATGAATAACCGAGCCAGATGCCAAGAACAAACAAGCTTTAAAACAAGCATGGGTAATCACATGCATAAAACCCGGTGCAAATGACCCGACTCCCATGCCTAAAACCATGAATCCCAACTGAGAGATCGTTGAGTAAGCCAGTACCTTTTTAATGTCTACTTGAACAAGGGCGATACAAGCAGCAAGAAAAGCCGTGAGTGCGCCAATAGTTCCGATAACCGGAAGGACAATTTCGGCTTTTTCCAAAATTGGATACGTTCGAACGAGCAAGAAAACCCCAGCAGCTACCATGGTGGCAGCATGAATCAGTGCAGATACAGGGGTGGGACCTTCCATGGCATCCGGCAACCAAACCTGAAGCGGGAACTGAGCCGACTTACCAACCGTACCCATCATCAACATAAAACCAATGAATGCAAGCGCTGGAACCCCAACAATGGTCACTCCCGTTCCGGTTCCGGCCTGAAGGGCTTTATAAATTTCGCTTAAACTGCTTGTTCCGAAAACGACATAGAGACCGCAAATGCCCAGGAAGAAAAGACAGTCGCCCACTCGAGTAGTCATGAAGGCTTTTAAGCTGGCATGGTTGGCCGATACTTTCTGATAATAGAACCCAATCAATAAATAGGAGCAAAGCCCCATGACTTCCCAGCACATGAATAGGGTCAGTAAGTTATCGGAAATCACTAGCCCCAACATTCCAGCAGAAAAAAGAGAAATATAGGCAAAGAAAAGGTGGTAGCGACTTTCGCCGTGCATGTATCCCGTGGAAAAAATGTGAATCAAGGAAGCACAGAGGGTTACCATGAACAACATGATTGCAGTGAGATTATTTACTAAGATACCAACCGTTAGGGTAACGGCTTTGTTCAAAACAGGACTGTTTGCAGCCGCCTCAACCCCCGGCATAGTCATCCACTTATACTGGAGAACCTCGGAAACATGCCCCGAACGAATCATCTCCAAAAAAATGGGGGCAGCAAAAGCAAAAGAACCCAAAATCGCGAGTACGGAAACCCAGTCTCCGTGACGGGGAAGCTTTTTTCCTACAAGCGCTTGAATCACAAACGCCGTTAACGGCAATGCAACTATCCAAAGACAAGATTGAGCCATAAGTTCCTCTAATTGCGGAGCAAAGATGCCTCATCTGCATCGATTGTTTGCTTCAATCGATAGAACCGCAAAATAATTGCTAGTGCGACCGCTGCTTCCGCTGCAGCAATCAAAATAATAAAAAGGGCAACCATCTGTCCGTCCATGGCAGCAGAATGAAATTTACTAAAAGCAACGAAATTAATCCCAGCTGCATTGAGGATGAGCTCAATTCCCAATAAAATACCGATCGCATTTTTTCGGGTTAAAACAGCAAATACCCCCAAAACGAATAGTATCGAACTAACAAGAAGGTATCCTTCAATACTATTTGCAAAATCTAAAAGATTCATGATTTGGGCCTCGCTAGCCAAACGGCACCCACTAAGGCACCGAGCAATAAAATGGTAATGGCTTCAAACGGAAGCACGTGACTCCCCAAGAGGGCTTTTCCAATTTCCATGGTCTTGGGAGATGCCGCAAATTCACTCATTTTTTCCGGAGGGGCTGCTTTGACCATTCTTGCCAAATCAGTCAGACCACGATGCAGCATCGGTACTAACCCCAATGCCAAAACAACTGCCGGGACAATAAACTTACTGCCCACATCTCTGAGTTTTAGCCTGTACATCCACTGAGTGAGCATGATTGCAAACAAAATCAGAATGGTCACACCGCCCACATAAACAACCACTTGTGTCGCTGCTAAAAAATCGGCTCCCGCAAACAAAAACATGACGGCAACCCCTAAAAAGGAGAACAACAAAAAAACAGCAGAGTACAAAATGTTGGGATTAACCGCGACAACCAACGCAGAACCCACTGTTAAAATTTCTGCCAATAATAAGATAAGCTTAATTCCGTTGCTCATTGCTTAACGAACGCTTTAATGCGAACTTCCTCCACCCGAAAATAATCCCATTGCAACTTGGATCATGGACTGTCCTTTAAACGCCCATACCCAAATGGCGGTCCCTAAAACGTTAAAAAGCGCTAAAGGAACCATCCCTTTCCAACACAAACCCATTAACTGATCGACGCGCAATCGCGGCAAAGTCCATCTTAGCCACATCACTACGAACACCAACAGCAGCGTTTTCACGAGAAACACCCCAACGTGGATAAGAGCAATAAGACCCGAAGGTAAGGTGATCCAGAATTTATCCAGCTCCAAGAACGGCAACTGCCAACCGCCCAAATAGAGAGCTGCCAACATCGCACACATGACAAAGACGTCTACGAACTCACCCAGAGCGTACAACCCAAACCTCATCCCAGAAAATTCAGTATTGAATCCAGAAACCAACTCAGACTCTGCTTCAGGAAGATCGAAAGGAATACGGTTGGTCTCCGCTAACCCACCCACAAACAAAATAAAAAATGCAAATACGGTAAATGGATTGTGAACCACATTCCAAAAATGTGCGTTTGCGGCAATTGGCAAATCAGGATTCCATCCTTGTTGTTTGACAATTTCCCCCACTTGCAGACTTCCACTGATCAAAATAACGGGAAGGATGGAAAGGGCCACGGGAATTTCATAACTTACAATCTGGGCAGCCGATCGAAGTCCCCCTAACAACGACCATTTGTTTTCCGATGCCCAAGACCCCAGAAGAATTCCCGGGGCAATCAGCGTAGTAACCGCCAAAATATAAAAAACACCAATATTAACGTCTCCAGCTACAAGATACTGGCCTAACGGAAGAGCCACGAATCCCGCACAGGACCCTACCACCACTAAAACCGGGGCAATATTAAATAAAAACTTATCTCCTGCAGGTGGAACGTAATCCTCTTTGGAGAGCATTTTGACGGCATCAGCAGCAAACTGAAAAAGGCCTAATGGTCCCACTCGATTGGGACCAATTCGATCTTGCATATCAGCTGCAATTTTTCGTTCAATGTAAGTGGCAATGCCCCCAAACGGAAGCGCAAGTAAGTAAATAACCACTAAGGCCGAAACCATTGCCCAAACCCATAAGGGAACGGGAGCAAGGAACGTTCCTTGGGTCCAATCCGTCAATGTTTGTGCAAAAAGCGCTGAGTTGTTTGCCATCTATTTTTTGGGGGCGAACTTTGTTACGCCTTTTACCCACTCCAGATCTCCTCTGACCCAACAATAAATAAGTCCTAACACCAATAAAGCTATGAAGAGAAAAAGTTCGGCAAAAACCCAAGCACCATTCCCATTAAGAACCGCGTCTTTATATAAAGTGGCTGCGGGGAGAACAGCGGCTACTTCCACGTCGAAAATAATGAAAATAATCGCCACTACATAAAAGCGGATATTGAATTTCACCCAAGCACTTCCGATAGGGTCTTCACCACACTCGTAAGCTTGAGTTCCTTTTTTTGTAGGAATGCTTTTGGGGCGAAGAAGAGCTCCCACGCCTAGCATTAACGGAACTGTCACTGCGGCAATCACAATGAACCAAAAAGCACTGATGTAACCCGTCTCCAAGATGCCCTCTCAAAAATGGATATAACTATTTGAAATTACAAATCTCGCAAAAGTTACTGGCTGGGTCTATCTAAAGTCAAGAAAAGGACTCTAATTATTTTTGAGTTCGGAGGCAAAAAATGAAGAGGTTTTGGCCAACTCTTTGAGATAGGGACTGAGGTCTTCTTTCAAAACTGCGGGAAAGTCTCGGAAGGGAAGGATGTGTTTTTCAGGAACAAATCGAAAAGTAAAATTTATTCGTCGCGTCTTAAACGTGTTGATGTGAAGAGGAAAATAACACCCCTTTTTCTTTTCAACACGCTGGACCCTGTGAAACAAATGATTCTTATAACGCTCTCCGCCAAAAATCTGCAAAGAGCCGTCGTCTAACCACTGCTGAAATACAACCTGACTTGGCCGGCCCCGTCCTTGGCTTTTTACAAATTGAAAAATGGCCCGTTCTCCTAAGGACAAAGAGGCTACCGGACCCGGCTCAAAATCTTTGTGCTCACCTACACGAGCTACATCGACCCACTTACCGTCTTTTTCGTGACTCCCGTAAAAATTTATCAAACAAGTATTTAGCTTCCAGCCCACAGGGATGTCCTTGGAACGGAACACCTGACGAGTGATTTTCTCCATTTTGTTTACCAACCTCTCTAAAACGGGAGGATAGGGCTCAGCTTTTACACAACGGTGCAATACTCCTTTCGGGGGCCGATAGTAATCCAAACATGCAAATTGCCAATTTCCCAACCAGTAAACAGGACGGAGAAGTGACCGCTGACTCTCTCCCGGGGGGGGCGGGCGGTTTTTGGAATACCGCTGTTCCCAAATGGGATGAAGGCTAGAAAGCCAACTCTGAAGCCTAAGAGAATCCTCCTTCGTCAAAAAAGCGGAATCATAATAAAGTCCCGAATTGCGCATGTTCCACCTCTATGCCACAACCGCCACCAGTTTGCCTCAACTAAATCGTCAGAAATTACTCACTTTTTTACGGGATGATTTTTCTTTCAAACTTCTGTAAAAGCCTCCTAGGCATAACTCTCATGATTATTAAAAATATCCATTCAGCGGTGGAGGCCCTAAAAAAGGGCGAGTTGGTAGGTGTTCCCACTGAAACAGTGTACGGATTAGCGGCTGATGCACTCAATGCCGCGGCCGTGGCAAAGATTTACGAATTAAAACAACGTCCTTTAGACCATCCCTTGATTGTTCATGCAGCAGATCTTGATACAGCCAAAGAATTAGTCACTACTTTTCCAGATTCAGCTTTAACTTTGGCGCAAAAGTTTTGGCCTGGACCTCTCACTTTAGTTCTTCCCAAAAAATCGGTGGTACCGGATATCACTACAGGAGGTTTAAATAGTGTTGCTATTCGAGTCCCGGAACATCCGGTGACTCTTAAACTGATTCGAGACACCGGGTTTCCGTTGGCTGCTCCTAGTGCCAATCCCTTTGGAACCATTAGCCCCACTACGGCCGAACATGTGGAGCAAAGTTTCGGGAAGAAGGGCCTAATCATCATCGATGGGGGCCCTTGCCGAGTAGGAGTGGAATCAACCATCATCAGCTTTTTAGGAAAAGAACCCTGCATTTTGAGACTTGGAGGATTGTCTACTGAAGAAATTGAAGCCACCTTGGGTCCAATAGCCGTTGTGGGAAAATCAGCTAAATCGATCGCACCAGGGATGCTGCCGCAACATTACGCTCCTCGAACCCCCCTTGTTTTATTAAATGAAACAGATTCCCTACCCAATCTCAATCCTATGGGGCTTCTCACTCTCTCTAGTCCTGCTGGATGTGAGCGGTTCCAAGCTATTCAGGAATTGTCGGTTACAGGAAATTTGCAGGAAGCAGCTACCCGACTTTACGGAGCCATGAGAATTCTGGATGAAATGGATCTGAAACTCATTGTAGCCTATCGTTTTCCTGACAGAGGCTTGGGGCGAGCCATCAATGATCGGTTAGAACGAGCTTCGCAGAATAGTAGCCGACTTGCCTAAATCAGAGTAAATTCTCTTCATGAAAAATGTCTGTGTTGTTGGACAAGGTGCATGGGGAACTGCGGTTGCCAATGTTTTTGCTGAAGCGGGACAATCGACCACTCTTTGGGGAAGAGATTCCCAAGTATCTCAAGCTATCCGTCAAAACCATGAAAACCCTAAGTATTTAAAAGGTGTTGCTCTTTGTCCCCAATTAAATGCTTCCACCGACTTACCTACTTGCTTGAAAAAAGCCGACCTGATTGTGAATGCCATCCCAACTCAGGAAATACGAAAAGTTTTTGCTCCGGAGTCCGCACTTCTAAAAAATAAGATCCTCATGAATACTGCCAAGGGGATTGAAATTGGTACTGACCTGAGAGTGAGTGAAATATTTTCTCAAATTGAGCCCACTCTTGTTTACTCCATTCTTTCAGGACCAAGCTTTGCTTTAGAAACGATCCAACGAAATCCAACAGCTGTTACCCTGGCATGTCTGAGAACCGATACCGCCGAGAAGATTCAAGAGCTGATGTCAGTTCCTTACTTTAGGATCTACACGTCTCAGGATGTGACGGGAGTGGAATTGGCCGGAGCTCTTAAGAATATCGTAGCGATTGCTTCGGGTGTCGTTAGTGGTCTGGGACTGGGGTATAACACTCAAGCTGCTCTCATTAATCGAGGCTTAGCTGAAATTCTCCGGCTCGGTAAACTATTAAGGGCCGAGCCTCTAACTTTTTTTGGATTAGCAGGGCTCGGTGATCTCATCCTTACTTGCACTGGACCTCTCAGTCGCAATCGAAATTTTGGTATCCTTCTCGGCAAAGGAAAAACGGTAAAGGAAGCACTGACAGAACTGGGGGGCGTAGCAGAAGGTTTCTACACAGCACGTTCTGCTTACAGTCTGGCTAAAAAAAATCATATTGAAATGCCTATCCTGGAGCAGGTTTATCGCATGCTTTATGACGGAAAAAGTGCTCAGGCAGCTCTCAAGGATTTAATGAGTCGAGAACTCAAAGAAGAGTGGTAATGAGTGAGCCCTTGGAAAATTTAAAAGGTTCATGGGAAGCTTGGATCACTCGGCGTCTGGAACTCCCCCCCCTTGGACTCCATTTTTGTGGACTGGATAGCCTCACAAAAGCTTGGACCCTGGCAGAACTGAAACAAAGATCAAACTTACCTATCCTAGTGGTTTTCAATTCTGCTAGCGAAGCCAGAAATGCCATAGATAACTTTAAATTTTTTACTGGGAACAAGCATTCTGAACGCTTGCACTATATTCCCCCTCTCGATTTTGATTACCATAGAGGCCTTCTCCCCAATCCAGAAACACTGTGTGAAAGAAATGCTTCTCTCTTTCACGCTCTCAATGATGCTCAAGGACGCCTGTTTATCACAACGCTAGTGGCTGTTTTACAAAAAAACGTCCTTCCCGATGCATTTATTAAATCAACACTGCTGCTAAAAGCCGAAGATGAAATACATCGAGAGCAATTTATTCAGAACCTTCTCGAAGCAGGTTATCAAAGCCAACCAGCGGTCTATGATCCCGGGGTCTTTTCAGTTCGGGGAGGAACATTAGATGTCTTCAGTCCCCTTTATGCACATCCCATTCGAATTGAATTTTTTGGCGACTTTATTGAGGAGATGCGATTTTTTGATCCAGAAACTCAGCGCTCACTGGAAAAACTAACGGAAGCTCATTGCATCCCAGTGGGCCTAAGCATGATCCCTCGTGGAAATGATTTCGAACGGGCTGCATCGCTCATTAAGGAACGGCTTGATAGTCTTGATGTACCGAAGCAAAAACGTGAAGATGTCTTAGCTACTCTGGCTCACGGGACCCTACCAGCAGATTATTCATTTTTGTTTCCGTTACTTTCCGGAGGCTCAGGGCCACTCACTGACTTTTTTCCAAAAGACACTCTTTTAATTTGGGACGGTAAAAAAAATCTAAAAGAACAGGCGCAAGAAACTGAACTGCCTAAGCTCTTAAAAAATGCTCACTTGTTTGAGAACAATCATCTTCCCATTGCTAATCCTGTTGATCTTTTTTTAGATATCACTGCCTTGGAAAACTTGTGCAACAAACGCGTTACTTATTTCTTTGAAGCTTTCTCCCATCACCAAGGAGACCCCGAGCTCACAAGCCAAAGTCTTCCGTTGGACTTCTCCAAAGAACGAACAGCGATAAAATCAAAAACTCAAATCGCACTTCTTGAGTCGATCTCCAAACGATTTAAAAGCTGGATGGATGAAGGCTATCGGATTCATATCGTTTGCCACACCAAAAATCACGCCGACCGAATTAGCTTACTCTTTGAACCTTATGGAATCCATGCCCGGCTTACGAATGAAAATCAAATCCCCTTGGAAAACCTACCCGACTCTTCTTTCCAATTCCTAAACCTTTGGGTGGGCCTGATTACTCAAAGTCAGATCTACAAAGAGAACAAAATTATTTTGCTCAGTGAAGAGGAAATTTTTGGTCACAAGAAACGATTGGGAAGGCGAGTTTCTCCTTCGAAAGTATCGACTGAGAAATTATTGACCGGATTTCGCGATATCAGCATTGGCGATTACGTAGTCCACAAGGACTTTGGTATTGGACGCTATTTGGGTTTGAAATCCATGGATTTCCTTGGACTTCCAAATGATTATGTTCTTTTGGAATACAAAGATGGCGACAAACTTTACATCCCGATTTATCGACTAAGTATTCTACAAAAGTATCAGGGCGGCGAAGGAGTACAAGTCGCACTGGATAAGTTGGGAGGCGAACAGTGGACCAAAGCGAAGGCAAAGGCGGAAAAAGCAATTGCCGAACTCGCTGCTGAACTCATCAATATACAAGCAAGAAGAAAACTAATACCTGTCACGCCATTTACAAATCCGGGAAATGATTACCATCAATTTGAAATGGAGTTTCCTTTCGATGAAACACCCGATCAGTTAAAAACCATTGGAGAAGTAAACTCCGACCTTTCCCTTTCACACCCAATGGACCGACTTCTGTGTGGCGATGTGGGTTATGGCAAGACCGAAGTTGCCATGCGAGCTACAGCCCGAGCCATTTTTGGGGGGAAACAAGTGGCTGTGCTAGTTCCTACTACAGTTCTTGCTTTCCAACATTTTGAGAACTTCAAGAATCGATTTAAAAACACTGGCGTCCGAGTTGAAATGGTTTCCCGACTTCGAACGAGCAAACAGGTTAAGGAAATTCTCAAAGACCTTAATGACAAGAAAGTTGATGTTATTATTGGAACCCATCGTCTTCTATCGCCAGATGTTCGGTTTAAAGATCTCGGACTTATCGTAATCGACGAAGAACATCGTTTTGGTGTGGCCCACAAAGAAAAACTGAAGCGACTGTCAGAGTCAGTGCATTTATTGACTATGACCGCAACCCCCATTCCCAGGACCCTTAATATGGCCATGACGGGAATCAAAGACATTTCAATTATTACAACTCCACCCCCTGACCGACTGTCGGTAAGAACCTTCGTTTGTCGACGCTCAGAAGAAGTAATTCGGGATGCTATCTCTAACGAATTAGCTAGAGATGGACAGGTGTTTTTCCTCCATAACCGAGTGGAAACTATTGATAAAATAGGCGAGGAACTTAAGCGGCTCCTCCCTAAGCTCAAGATTGAAGTTGTCCACGGTCAAATGGAAGGGGAAGAATTAGAGCAAAAAATGCTCGGCTTTTACCGAGGAGATTTTCAAGTTCTGCTCACTACGGCGATCATCGAGTCTGGGCTAGATATTCCACGCGCCAACACCATTATCATCGACAAAGCTCAGAACTTGGGCTTAGCCCAACTCTATCAACTCCGTGGCAGAGTGGGCCGATCTGAAAAGAGAGCCTATTGCTACCTGTTAGTCGATAACGAAAATCAAATGACAGAAGATGCCAAACAGAGATTACAAGTCATTCAAAGGTACACGGAACTTGGAAGTGGCTTTCAGATCGCAAGCCATGACTTAGACATCCGCGGGTCGGGTAACCTTTTGGGAAAAGAGCAATCGGGCCATCTTACAACCATAGGGATTGATCTCTACATGGAACTACTGGAAGAAGCGATTCGGGATTTGAGAGGACAAGAAAGAAAACTCCATATTGAACCAGAGATAAATCTGAAGCTTGCCGCTTATTTCCCGGAATCATACTTACCCGATATCGGGGAAAGAGTTGCCCTCTATCGGCGCCTGTCAGCGGTCGACTCCGAAGAAGCACTATCTGATATCGAAATAGAGATAAGGGATCGATTCGGAACTCCGCCAAAAGAAGTCATCAATCTCTTAGGACTGATGACTTTAAAAATACATTTAAAAAGGCTTCATGTCTTAAAAATGAGTTGTGGCCCCAAACGAACCTCCTTACAGTTTGCTCCGTCGACCCCGGCAAGTGCGGAAAAATTGGTAAAGTTGATTCAATCGAATCCCAAAAACTACTCCCTTACCCCCGATCAGAAACTCGTATTTACTGCTGAAGACTCTCAATTGGAGTATCAATTGAAAGAAATTCAGAAACTGAGCGATTTGCTGGCGAACTAGAACATTGCGTTAACCCTAAAGAGGTCTTGCTCATAAAGGGGCTCCGAAGCTATGATGAGGCCAATGAATTCAGACTTTAATGCTTCTTCCTCCAACAAAAACTCTCTGCAAGAATTGCAGAGCTTTATTGGGGAAATTTTACAATCTGAAAATGAACTTTCTCGAGAAAGCTTCAGACCTCTTACTGATGGACTTGGATTGGAAAGCCCAAAGCACTTTACTGTCGCAGATGATTTACCAATAGCCCGGCCTATAAAAAAGTTAGAAGCGGAGCCGGCAAAAAAAGTTGAAGTTAAGCCGGTCCGCGAACCCTTAGCTCCGGCAAATCCTAGTCGTCCTTCTTACTCTGGGGTGGTCATTGCCTCCCCTGTTCCTCAGATCATTTCACCTACTCCGGCCGTACCTCCACCGATTCCTTCGGTTTCTTTAATGAAACGTATTTCTTGTGTGGTTTTAGATCAGCTTTTTGTTCAAACTCTATGGGCAATAGCTTTGGTAATTACTTCTAATATTCTTACGGGTTTTGAAACGGGGTTTTCGGCAGCCGTATTTAAAGGCTTCTCAAACCCTTTGTTTTTCCGTTTTGCTGTTTTGGAATTTGCCACGCTCTGGCTTGGATACCTCGCAATTTGCTTGGGGATTACCAACATGACTTTTGGAATGTGGGTTTGGGGAATTCGGATTTCCTACGGCGACAAACGCGATGAAAATTACGGTTTAAGAAAAATCATGCGGATATTTTGGAGCTTCGTATTTTTTGCACCGATACTTCCCTCAGTACTTCTTCTGTTTCGCAAAAATCAAAGAAACTTGTTAGATGCTCTTTCGGGGAGCAATATCTACAGTGTTTAAATTGCCGGCATGAGAAAAATTTCTAGTAAACTGGTCTCAGCTCAAGAAGCCTCCAAAGTTTCAGAAGAGTTAAAACAAAAAGGAAAAAAGGTTGTTTCCACCAACGGATGCTTTGATATTCTCCATTGGGGACATCTCCAGTATTTAGAAAAAGCTCGCGAAATAGGGGATGTCCTTATTTGTGCGGTAAATAGTGATCGTTCAGTGAGAAAACTGAAAGGGCCTTCCCGCCCCATTAACTCTGAAGCAGTTCGCGCTTCTCAATTAGCTGCTTTAGAGTCAGTTGATTACGTTGTTGTTTTTGACGAGGACACTCCTGAACAAATACTTTCCCTGATTAAGCCGCATGTACATGTTAAGGGCGGAGATTACTTACCTGAAAATCTTCCAGAACGTAAAATCGTCGAGAAATTTGGTGGCAAAGTTCAGTGCGTAGAGTTGATCCCTGGTTTTTCTACTACTTCGCTCATTAATAATTTGAAGAGCTAAAATTTGAATGCAAAACCCAGCGATCCCATCATCGCCAGATTCATAAAATCTAGCTGGGCAGTGAAGTTCATTGGCCACTCAAATTCAGAGCCCAAAAACAAATGAATTGTACCCTGCGAAGCGCTTGATTCTGCTACCGTTAGTTCCGGGCGAATTTCTCCCTGAGCAAAAAGGACCGCTAAGCCCGCATAAGGTTTAAATTTGACGTATTCTTTACTCCCATAGATCCCTAGTTCGAGATCTCGGCCTTTGTATGCAATCACTGGTTTGACTTCGTCAGAAGCGGAAGAAGTAAACGCATTGACGTTGGTGTAACCAAAAAAAGTGGAAAGTGTTGCGTAACTTTTATCTTCTTTGGCGAAGTTGTATTTCACAATCACTCCAAAGGTCCCTGGAGTGTTTAGCATTTGAGCTTGGAAGAAGTTAAAAGTGATTTCAAAACCGTCTGATAGTCCTTTACACAGATAAAGGCGAGGCCCCAGCAAGACTCCGCCAATGGTTCCCTTTCCATCACCGTATTCTCCGATTCCACCTGAAGGAGTAATGGGAAGCTCTAAGCCGACTTTAATCCCAGCCCATAGCGGATAGGTTTCGGCAGAACGTAAAACTCGGCTGACTGAACCAAAACCAACTTTTTGAATAATATTCTCTACTTCTACTGGTTTTAGCTGTCCCCCCAACTTGGCAGCCCAACCCCTTCCCTGGACGAAAAGAAAAACAATGGAAAAGGATAGGAGAAGTCGAGTGATCGGCTTGAAAGTGGACACTGTTTTCTTAGTATACCTAAACTCAAACAAAGGGACACTGCCGCGTCGCATTGGTCGCTATAAAAATACCCCATTGCCAACCAAGCAGACCCCGATAAATATCGAGCTCATGGAGCACAAGAACCTTTTTGATCAGCAGCGAGGACCCCAGGTTCAGGAATTGCTTCAGGGATTTCTTGAGTACTTAAAAACTGAAAAGAGTGCCAGTGCTTATACGGTGCTCAATTACGAAATCGATCTTCGTCACTGGTTCACTTATCTCTTTGAAAAGTCTGTCGGGTCATTTGAACTGTCTCGACTTTCCGATTTTTCCCTTTTGAGAGAATACTTAGCAGAGGAAATGAAAAAATATTCCCGTGCTACGGTAGGGCGTAGGCTCTCAGTAATTAAAGGCTTTCTCAAATACCTTCATAGAGAGGGATACTTAGAAAGTAATATTGCAAAACTCATTTCTCTTCCTAAACAAGGTGAACGGCTTCCCTTCGTCTTAAAACCGGAAGACGTAATTAAGCTGATAGAAGGAATACCGACCGACTCTTTAAGAGAAAAACGCATGAGAGGAATTGTGGAGCTTCTCTATTCGACGGGAATTCGCGTTTCGGAGCTGGCTGCGCTTACTTATGAGAAAATTGATTTTCGCTCTGGCACCATCCTTGTTTTGGGAAAAGGTAACAAGGAAAGGGCTGTACCTATTGGGCGTCACTGCCAGAAAGCTCTTTTAGATTACATCTATTCGATGCCATCTTTTCAAAAGCAGGGTCCCCAAACCCCTCTTTTTGTGAATAAAGAGGGCAAAGCACTGTCGGTTAGAAGCGTTCAAAGAAACTTGCGAGAGTTTGCTACTGAAATTCTAGGGCCTCTGGGTTCACAAGTGACTCCCCATACCCTACGGCATTCCTGTGCTACCCATTTATTATCTAGAGGGGCGGGTCTGAGAGAAATTCAGGAGCTTTTGGGACATCAGTCTTTAGTCACCACTCAAAAATACACTCAAGTTGACGTCGAAAGATTAAAAGCAGCTTATAAGAAAACACATCCGAAAGAACGTCTCAAACAGGATGAGAGTACCTAATGGATAATTTAAGAACATTTGATGACATAAAAGTGGAATTAGTGGGATCGATTCAACAGCCCTATGAGATTGCAGTGGCATCAGCCCGAACCTGCTATTCCGGTAAGGGAGTCATTTACCCTGAAGACATTTCTAAAGATGAAAAAGCGATTGCTTTAAGAGACAAAATTGCTTCCTCTACTTTAGAAGCTGGTCACTTAACTACTCGTCAACATGCCCATTTTGTATTTGCGATCTCCGGTGTCTCAAGACAATTCATTTGGAGTTTTTTGCATAGCCATCCTTTCTATAACTCGGAACAAGTCAGCCAACGTTACGTTAAAGTGAAGCCATCTAGTTTTGTGGTGCCTCCCTTGTCTGAAAAGGGGCAAAAAATTTATGAGCAAACCATTCGCCATCAAATGGATGTCTACGAGCAGTTGATAGAGGTTTTGCGGCCCCCTATTCGAAATGATTACTATGAAAGGTTTAAATCTCGGCGCAAGTATGCTGAGAAATGGGATCCCCAAGTCGAAAAGAGACTTTATGAAGTTGCTCGTTATGCTCTCGGGGTAGGAACTACTGCTTATCTTTATCATACGATAAGCGCATTGACTTTACTTCGTTACTGGCGACTTTGTCATCACTTTGAAACTCCGCTGGAACAAAAAGTGGTTGTTGCAAAAATGTTGGATGCCGTAAAAAAAGCTGACCCTCTGTTTGAAAAGGAAATCCAAGATCCAATTCCTCTAGAAAAAACTTTGGAACATTCTTTCGTTCAGTCACTCAATCAAAGAAACCAATTAGCTTCTGAACAGTTTATTGCTGAATTTGATCGCAAGTTAGAAGGAAGAACATCCAAACTGATCGACTACAGCCTGGGAACAGAAAAAGTGTTGGCTGAAGCCACTCGCACTGCTTTAGGTCAAACTGAGAAGGAGTTGAGCGATCAAGAAGCGCTATCTCTCCTACTCGATCCTCGAAGTAATCCCATGTTGGCAGATCCCCTAAATGCTTCGACATTTGATCGACTGAGCCAAATTTTTCATCATGTTCATTTTACTTTTCAAAAGAAAATTAGCCACACGGCGGATTCTCAGGATCAACGGCACCGGATGGTCATGTCGAGTCGGCCAGTGCTTATTACTCAATTTACGGGCAAAGTCGATTTCATCACACCTTATGGAATTACCCAGTCAAGTGAAGCTGAACAGATCTACAACCAGTGCATGGAGAGGTCATTCCAAGCTGTGAAGCAACTTTTAGAAATTGGGGAAAGACCAGATTCGGCATTTTACTTGCTGCCTAATAGCACGGCGATTCGAATGATCTCTTCGGGAGATTTACAGGCCTATCAACACAAATGGAAAATGCGAAGTTGTTACAATGCTCAAGAAGAAATTTTCCGTGCAACGATTGATGAGATTCAGCAAGTAAAAGCAGTGGCACCCCAAGTAGGAGAACACCTCCGAGCACCTTGTTACTTGCGGCTTCGAGCAGGAATCACACCTTACTGTCCTGAAGGCGATCGTTACTGTGGTCTTCCAGTTTGGAAATACTCGATTGATGACTACCAGCGGAAGAGCATCTAAGTTATTGTATTTATGTACTTTTATGGCGTTCTCCTGCCATTCAGAGCATACTGGATCTTTGCCACCCCTTTAGTGTAGTCTCCCCCCGTGCTACCCCCCATTGAATTGTTCAAAGAGCGTTTTGGAAATGCTCGTTTTGTTTTGGCCCCGATGGCCGGAATCACTGACACCGTTTTTCGTCTGCTCATGAGAAAAATGGGCAGCCAGATTGTTATTTCTGAACTCTTATCCGCTGAAGGTTTGGTTCGCGGGGGCGAAAGAACTCGTCAAATGCTTCGTTTTGATGAAAGAGAAAGACCCGTAGGCATTCAAATTTTCGGTTCAAGTATCGAAACCATGAACCAAGCAGCTAAGATTGTCCAAGAAGAAGGTGCCGATTTCGTCGATATCAATTTTGGATGCCCTGTAAAAAAAGTAGTTTGCGACGGGAGCGGTTCTGCTTGGCTAAAGAATCCTAACAAGATGGGAGAACTACTTACCACCCTTAAAAGCAACTTGAGAATACCCTTAACGATTAAAGTAAGAACGGGGTGGGACGAAACCAGTCGAAACGTAAAGGAAGTTGTTAAAGTAGCTGCCGACTGTGGTGTTAGTTGGGTTGCTATTCACGGCAGAACTCGAGCGCAAGGTTACTCTGGGCTCGCCGACTGGGAGCTTATTCGAGAAGTGGCTATATCCAGTTCTATTCCGATTATTGGCAACGGCGACATCATCACTTCGACTCAAGCCAAAAAGCGAATCGATGATGGTTACAGTCATGGAGTGATGATAGGCCGGGGCGCCTTGAAAAATCCTTGGATATTTCAAGAAATCCTGGGTTCGTCTAGTGTCGACTATAACTTCACTGATCTCATTTCGGAGCACTTTGATCTGGCCATAGAAAAAAAGGATAGAGACAGAGCTTTTCTCTCACTAAAAAAATTCATGGGTTGGTATGCTTCTGGATTCCCCTACAGCTCAGCTTTTCGAGGCAAGATTTTTCAGACTCACGATGTAGACGAATTGAAGAAATTAGCTATCGAGTTTTTCTCTAGCTGCAACTTTCAAAAACCTGTCGACGATGGCCAGCCTTTTTTGATGGGAGGACATGGATGAGCATCAGTCGGTGGACTCGTTTGTTTTTCTGGACCGGCTTCCTTCTCACCATTTTCACCGGATATTTCAACCAAGGCATTATTGCGCTGGATGATTATTCCGAAGGAATTGCACGCTTTATCCCTGCACAGACCAGTTCAGTAGAAACGATTCTGTCCACAACCGGAATCCGAATGCCGTTTCAAGCTATTGTCCTGTTGGGTTTAAGTAAACTAGCTCTGTGGCTCGGACTTACGAGTCCTACTCATCAACTTCGATTTGTCCTTATAATTATCGGGGCAGTATTCTTTTTAATTCAAAGCTACTGTGTCCAACACTTCTTCGATGACTCAAAAAAGAAAGCCATTTCTCAATTCTTCGTCAGTTTTTATTTTGTTCTGCCCCTTATTTTTACTCGGCCCCTTATCGAGAACATGGCGGGAGCTTTCGTAACTCTCAGCGCCTTTTTTGCTTATCTTTATTGGAACGAAGGGAGAAATCGATGGGTTGCCCTTTCCATGATAGCCATTTCTGGAGCTTCACTCTTTCGCTTTCAAACGGGAGTTTGCGTGTTCGGACTTTTTCTACTTCCCCTTCTACGGAAAGACTCTAAAGGAATCCTAGCCTTTTTTATTACAGGGATCTTAGCATTCTTTCTTACTGGACTGCTGGATCTCTATCTCACCGGGGGGTTTCACCGCTCACTGTTAAGATACGTTGAATACAATATACATTTTTCTTCCAGTTACGGTACTACTCCGTTTTACACGTACCTCCTGCTTTTCGTTGCTCTTTCCATTCCACCTACTTTTTTCGGAGGGGCCCGTGGCTTTGGGTGGCAGCAATCCTACCGAACCCTAACCCCAGTTGTTTGTTATTTTGCGATTTTTTTGTTTTTTCATTCAATCGTTCCACACAAAGAGGAACGCTTCATGGTTCCCATATTGGTTCTCTTTTTGGTTCTCCTTACTCCGTTGGCTCTCTTTCACTTCCAAAAAAACCTTCCCAGCTGGCGCGTAATATATTTTTGTACGGTTAATTTTCTTCTGCTTCCCTTTGCCACATTTTCAGCCCCTCAGAGCAACGTCATTGGCGTTGTTCAGTACCTAGACCGAAAACAGGAAATTACGACTTTATATGATCTTGATGACTCCATGGTTTTAATTCCGGATGCGTTTAGCCTGAAAAAGTTTTCAGTTAGGCACATCAATGAAACTCAGATGTTTTCTGAATCGAACAGAAAATGTGACGGAATACTTGCCGCCAGAAGAGATGTCTTAGATAACCATCCCGAGCTCAAGTCACAGTTCGATATGGTTCTCGAGTCGAAACCTGGCCCGCTCGAACAGATACTGGTCAGACTCAATCCTCGAAAAAACGGAAGACGTGGGAGTATTTTCCTTTTTGGGACGCATGATTGCGTCGGGAGATTTTCATGATTCTAGACACAATGGTTGTTGGTCCCCTCCAATGCAACTGTACTTTATTGGCCTGTGAGAAGACATTCGAAGCAGTCTTGATCGACCCAGGAGATGAGCCTCAAAGAATCATTTCAGAGCTCGACCGACAGGGGGTTACTGTGAAATATCTGTTACACACCCATGCGCATTTTGATCATATTGGTGGCACCAAAGGGGTCAAAGAGAAAACCTTGGCACCCATCTGTTTGCATAAAGGTGATGAGTCCATTTATAAAATGCTGTCGGCACAAGGACAGATGTTCGGGATGCAGTTTGAGGAACCGAGCCCCATTGATAAGTTTATTTCGGATGAAGAGATCTTATCTTTTGGCCAACATCGGATTCAGGTCATTCACACGCCGGGACACAGTCCCGGCGGTGTTTGCTTCAAACTCCTAGATGGTGCTGAGCAGGTTTTTTCGGGAGACTCCCTTTTTAGCGGAAGTATTGGCCGGACTGATTTGTGGGGAGGCAACTTTGATCAGCTGATACAATCTATAAAAACCAGGCTCCTCGTTTTGGACGACGATATACGAGTATATCCTGGGCACGGCCCCACTACTTCGATCGGACAAGAGAAACGAAACAATCCTTTTCTTCGCTAATCAAGATAGATACGCGGCATTTCCCGGATGGCGTCACTTGCTTTTTGAACCCAATTGATTTGGCTGAGTAGATTGTGCAAGACTTCCCTTGAGCTATGAACGGAATAAGAAGTTTCATTCTTCACCAATAAATCAGGCTGCCATTCACCTGCGGATTCCACGGCAATGAATTTATTTCTCTGCATTTTCGACACAATGGAGCTCAAGTGCCGCTTGACCCGAAGGTAATACTTGAAACGGTGGTGAAACTTCCTAGCGTTATAGAAAGTCCAGTACGGAAGATTTGTCTTATATCCTTTGCTTCTTAAATCTTTTAATATCCATGCAGCGTAGAGAAACGCTTTTTCCGGCTGATGCAAGTCTCGGATCTGTGCATTTTTAAAAACCCTTCGGAATTTAGAGTTTTTCAACCAACTCTTCCGTATCTGAAGCATTCCAATCTCACCTGCTTTGCCCTCAGGTAGATTTTCTCTGAAAGTTGATTCCTGCTGAGCAATAGCCACCAGTGTCAGAGGCTCAATCTGAAAAGTTTGAGCGGCTTTTACTATTGCTTTTGAGTACCGAACAATCTTGGATTCGGATAATTGAGGACGCACTAAATAAAGAGCACGTGCAATTTCTTGTAGATTATAATCATCGTCGCCGACAGCTTGTCGAGAAAAGAACATCTCGACTAGGATTGCAACCATTAACAAGACAACAAATTGTTTTCTGGTGTTTCTCATCCTGGATTTTTTTTCTCCTTATAGAACAAATCGGCTGCTTTCTGTCGATGATCCAGGTTGTTAGGGCAAAGTGTGACGGTTTTATGAAGGGATTCTCCAGCTTTATTTCTCCCAGATATTTCGATTGTCCGCTGATCTGAATTTTTTCCGCTTGCTTTTTCCTTGATGAAATTGAGAAAGGGCTGGTTATCAGAAAAAAATGGCTGGTGGCGCTCCTCAGGAGTTCCAAAAGAGTCAATGCGATCTCCTACTTTTAAGCCCACAGACTCTGCGGGGCTACCTTTTTGAATTTCGGAAATTCGATTTTGTTGATCAAAAACAATCCCTAGGGGTCTCGTCTTTTCAGTACAAAATATGGACGAGACTGCAAACCAGCCATCCTGAACGTGCACTTCCATGGGAATGAAACTTCCGGCCTCCAAGATTTCGGGGGGATTGGTGCTTCCTTGGGGAACAGCTTTGAGTTTTGTGGGTATCGAAATATTGGGGAAATCTAACTCATCTTTCATAACGCCTCGATATTCACTCTCGAGAGCGGTTTTCGTGCCCCAATTCATCAGCGCTCCGCCGGCTCTACGAACCTGCCCCCAGAGCTCAACGCCATTCCAAGCAGAAGCATGTTTACCTTTGGGTCCTTTGCTGAGTGCTACTGTTGCGGAACTACGATCGTGAACTTCTAACTTATCAAGCTTGGCACGACCATCTTTCAGAGAATAAGTCATTTCTACTTGATAAGGCTCCAATTCAATGGAGGGGAGTCGGTCTACTGAGGCCTGCTGCAGCAACGCTCCTGAATCAAGTAAACCCTGATAAGCGCCGACACGATTTCTTGCATTTATTTTTAGTGTTACTTTTCCATTTTGAAACAACACTTCCACCGGCTTTTTCTCATCGAAGACAACCGACAGACCAAGGCTGTCATTGGTTTTTTGGGTGTCGCAAAAATTAATGAGGCTTTTTATTTTGTCGCTGCATAGGTGCTGTTTTAATTCGATAATTTTCATTTCTTTTCCTGCAATTTCCTGGGCAATCGTTTTTTCCAGAACCTCCTGGCGAAACACCCCTGATGCAGCAATCTGATCCTTTTTCTTAAATTCCGGTGCGGCTGTGACCGGCTTGTTATCCTCTTTGTCTGACAGGACAACTCTCACGCCGCCTTGTGGGCCGGTTTTTGAGGAAAATTTGGTATTAAACGGAAGGTTGTTCGCTTGGGAAACAACCGACTGGGCTTCCACTGTGGCTTGTTCAATAAACTGTTTCGCCTTATCTACCCCTCTTTTAACTTCGGACCTTAACTTTTGGTCCAGTTCACGACGTTCCTGGGGAAGTTCAGAAAAGACCTGCTGAGGAGCTTTAGCCTGTGCCTTTTTCTGAACGATTCGATTGAGCAAACCAAAGTTATTTCTAACAGAGATATTTTTGGGCGTGATCGTGGGGGTTCCAGTGAACCGTCCTGCTTGAAGTCCATCCACTCCATAACTGAGTTGCTGCTGGTAACGAGCACGCACATCCGCATCTATCGAGGAGAACACCTTTTTTTGTCCGACTACGGGAGTGCTTCCAGAACTATGGGAAGTACCTTCAAGATCAATATTAAGATTTAAACTTACTTTTTCGTCGTCATCTACTAACTGAGGATTTAAGCGAATCGTGAGATTAGGCTGAACTCGTCTCCCCTTTTTGGTAAACGGGGTGTTTTCGACATTGATAACTTGTAACTCGTTTAAAACTTGATTGTTGATATAGAACTCGCCAAGTTCAGGGTAAGCGGAGAGGGGGAAACAAAGAAATGCTGTCCCCAAAAAATATCGTATTCGCAGAGTGTTCTTTTTCTTCACTTTTGGCATCGACCAATCAAGGTGCAACCCTTATTCCATGTCAGCAGGCTGAATTCTTAAGCCGTAGACAGATTGAGTGCGACTAGCCGATGATCATCTGTGGGGAGCACACACTATTTGAGCTAGTCGGGCGATTCCGTTAGAATAGGTTTCATATTTTATGTCACAAAAGATAAATGCCTCTGAATTTTCATCTCAAACTATCCCCCTTGATATCCGGCTGGAAACGTCCTATCTGTATCAGCCCAGCGAGAAGAGTGAGAGAGGGCTCTTAGTTCTGCATGGATTTACCGACCGGGCCCAAAGTGTGAAGAAGAGACTTTTGGGAGACGAACCGGTTCCCCACTTTCACGTTCTTATTCCCAATGGGCTTTTTCCTTGTCCATCAAAGAAGAACAGTGAATTTAAAGAAGCTTACGCTTGGTATTTTCGAGATCCCCAATCCGGGAAACAAATGATTTCGCCTGAATTTGCTGCGGAAGCCCTGATGAATCTGATTGCTCAAGTCGGTCTGGACCATCTTGACTGGACCATTCTCGGCTTTTCCCAAGGAGGATTCTTTGCTCCATTCCTCCTCAAAGCGGGCTTGAATTGCAATACTATCATTGGCGTGGGTGCCGCTTATAGAGCCGAAGCTTACGAGGGGGTCTCGTTGGTAAAAGTTTACGGCATTCACGGTGCCCAAGATGAAATTGTTCCCTACGCACAGGCAAAAAGCTCCTTTGAAATGATTACCCGATTAGGATATGGGGCTAAATTCTTCACTCTTCCCGATTTAGGCCATTCACTCAATGGCTCAGGCAGAAAAATCGTCAGAGAACTGCTCGAAAGTCGCTGATTATCCCTTGATCGGTTTAAGTGTACAAACATTGGCTGGTTACTTTTTTATTGAGAATAAGGTCTTAGCCCGTATTCTGGATGTTTGCGTCCATTGTTTTTACACCTGTCGTTCTCCTTTTCGATTGAATTAAGGCTAATCAGGTTTGGCACCCCGAGTGCAATAACACATTGGCATACCCCCACCTTTAATAGGAGCCCCGATGTTAAAGGTTTACTTAATAGCTTGTTGTATTTTGTTACAACTATTGTTTCCAAGTGAAGCCTATGGAAAATCTAATAACGAGAGTGCCTTAAAAACTGATTTCGGTAATGATTCTCCAGTATGCTCACCAACTGGTCAGAAAATTTCTGGATTTATTGATGGCGTGCAGAACAATCACCTAACTGGATGGGCTTGTGAGCACGGCGAGAAGATTCCTGTAAAAATTAGAATTTTTGTAAGCAAGTCAGAAAAAAAAGAAAAGGGATTACTCGTCAAAGAGACCGTCGCAAACTTAAAAAGCGAACCTGCGCTCACTCCTTGGTGCAAAATCAGCGGGGGCGCCCACAGGTTTGCGATTCCCTTAGGCGACTGGGCTCACTTGCACCGTGGAAAGCCTATCTATGTTTTTGGTATCTCAAATGTTGGGATCTGTGGGAAGCAGCAGCTTTTTGGTCATGGAGCTTCAATACCTAAAATACCTTGAGGAGAAAGAAAGACGAAGGGATGAGTAAATCAAATTGCTAATTCACTCAATGTGGGGGGCGAAGAGGCAAAGCTATTTATCATCCCTTCGATTTCTAAATACAAAAAAGGCGGCAAGCATTATCGCTGGTATTCTCGGCAATTTCCTCAACTGAACAATTTTTGAGTTGGGCCAGGACTTTAGCTACTTCCGGTAAAAGCGATGGCTCATTTGGTTTTCCGCGAAAAGGAACGGGTGCCAAAAACGGACAATCCGTTTCAATGACAATCTTGGATTTGTCCAAACTTTTCGCAGCTTCTTTCAGTTCGGTTGCTGTCTTAAACGTCAAAATACCCGAAAAGGAAATCAACAACCCCAGATCTACTGCTTCTTTAGCTTGCTCGGCATTGCCAGTAAAGCAATGCATAACGCCACCTTTGGGTCCCAATCCGACTTTTCTAATCGTATCGTACGTATCTTGGAAAGCATCCCTTGAGTGAATAATGACCGGCAAATTCCATTGCTTTGCGAGCTGCAATTGATCGGTAAAACAGGAAATTTGAACGTCCCGTTCCGAATGGTTATAGAAAAAATCTAATCCCATTTCTCCCAAAGCCACACACTTTTTATTACTGTGCGACTTTTTGTATGCCTCTAAAAATCGAGGGCGGCATTTTACCCAATCCTTAGCTTCATGGGGATGAAGTCCTAACGAGTACCAAACTTTCGAATGACTCTCAGCTAAAATTCGATTGGCTTCCCAACTTTTCTCATCCACAGATACAGTAACCATTTTTTCTATCTGTGATGCTTGAGCTCTCTCCATTACTTCAGTCAAGCTGGAGTGCTGAAGCATCGCTAAATGGGCATGAGTATCAATGAAACCCTTCACTTTTTCAGTTCCAATCTAGGAAAAAGCGGTTCCGGCTTTTTAATTTGTACTTCGGCAGGTCCCTGGCCCCAACCAACGTTTTGGAGAAGAGGAGCTTCACCCGTAACAGATTCGAAAGCACCTAAAGTCGTCAGAGCCTTCCGGGCGCTCGTGGGTATAAACGGTAATAGAAAAATAGAGGCAACTCTGAGCGCTTCATGGCATTGAAACAAAACTTGCTTCAACTTCAGCTGATCTTCCGGAGTACCCGACTTGGCTAATGTCCACGGAGCTGAACTATCAATGTACCGATTAACCGACGAAATAATTTTCCAGACAGCTTCTAACGCACGTTGAAATCCGTAATTCTGCATTTCATTGTGAAAAACGGGAATAACTTCTCCTACCGTTTGTTTGGGCTCGCTTGCAGGCTTAATCAGTTCCTGGATATTTACAGACTGGTCACCACAATATTTCAAAATCATCGAACACACACGACTAATGCAATTGCCATAATCGTTTGCCAAATCAGAATTGATTCTCTGATACATAATCTCTTTCGTGTATTCCCCATCGAGACCAAACACAAACTCACGAAACAAGAAGTAACGCATTCCATCGACACCGACCTCATCAGCAAGAGCTAGAGGGTCAATCGCATTTCCCAAAGATTTGCTAATTTTTCGATTCGAATCAGTAAGCCAGCCATGAGCCACTATCTGTTTAGGTAATGGTAGACCCAGCGCCATCAAAAAAGTCGGCCAATAAACAGCATGGAACCTGAGAATGTCTTTTCCAACCAAATGAATGGCATTTGGCCAATACTTTCCGTACTTCGCATCCGACTCCAATGGACCAAGCGCAGCTAAATAATTGGTGAGCGCATCAAACCAAACATAAACTTTGTGGTCTTTGGTTGCCTTAGGATCCTTTGGCATGGGGATTCCCCATTGAATCGTTGTTCGACTAATGCTGATATCTTTGAGTCCTTGTCGAATAAAACCTAATACTTCATTGCGCCGGCTTTCCGGAAAAATGAAATTGGGGTGCCGCTCTAAGTGCTCAAGGAGCGGTTTTTCATAAGCGGACATCTTAAAGAAATAACTTTCCTCTTTCAGACGCTCAACAGGCCGCCCACAGTCAGCGCACTTTCCCTCTACTGCTTGGGTCTCAGTCCAATACGTTTCGCAAGGAACACAATAAAGACCCTCATACTCAGCTAGATAAACATCTCCAGTTTTCATGAGCTGCTGGATGTAAGTCGTGACTACTTTCTTGTGCCGCTCTTCTGTAGTTCGAATAAAGTCGCTGTAGCGGATTCCATATCGATGCCACGCTACTTTATACCGTTCAACAACCCGATCAGCGAGAGCTTGGGGCGTTTCACCGGTTTCCTTAGCTCTTTTTTCACACTTTTGTCCGTGCTCGTCGGTTCCAGTAAGAAACCACACATCTTCACCTATTAAGCGGTGATAGTGGCTAAGAATATCAGCGGCCACCGTAGTATAAAGATGCCCAATATGGGGTGCATCGGTTACATAATAAATGGGAGTGGTAATGTAATAGCTTTTTTTCATGTCTGATTGAACACTTGTTTAAAATTCCTGACGCAAAAAACTCTCTAGCATTAAACCGTAATTGGCATTTGAACGCAAACGCCCCTCTAATTGAACTATTTCATCAAATTTTTTGGCACAATCATAACTGCTCCATGAACTAAACAGGGTCTGAGGTTCATCTCCTGTTGCTGCTTTCCTCAACTCTGTTTGCAAAAATTGAATAAATCTAAGACAGGCCTCTTTTTCTTCACAATTTTCAATGATGGGCCTCGGATCTCTAGTGCGTTGAAAGGATTCCACCAATTTTTGATACCTTTCTGTTTCCTCGGCTGTAAAAGTGAGTACTTCCTGTTCAGGCCTAAAATGAAAAACAATAGAACGGGACAACAAAGTGGGCAAAAACGATCCTAACTGTGTTGTTAGGAGAATAAAATAACGATGAGGCTTGGGTTCTTCCAACGTCTTCAAAAATGCATTAGCAGAAGCATGATTCATCCGATGAGCCTCCTCAATCACACAAATCTTTGCGCCGCCCTCTAAGGGAGCTACTTCCATTTGGTGCGTAATTTCTCGAATGGTTTCTACTTTTAACGAGTCATCTTCATCATTCTTAAAGAGAAGTACGTCTGGATGAATTTCTTTTTCGATTCTTTTGCAACTCGAGCACTGATTACAAAAAGCATCTTTGCCTCGGTGGTTACAAAACAGAAACTTAGCAATTCCAATTGCGACTTGCCATTTCGACCTTTTATCGGGGCCAGAAAAAATCAAACCGGGGTGAACCCTTCCTGATGACAAATACCGAAACAACCGTTCTTGGACCGCGATATTTCCTTGAACCCCCAAAACTCCAGCGTTCATCTGAGTCTCTTTCCCCAGCGTTTTTGAATGAGGGCTAAAATCTGTTGAGAGACATTATCGGGACTTTGTGTGGCATCTATTAATTTAATTCGTTCAGAATGTTTCTTCGAAAGTGCAATAAAACCTTTCCGAACTTTTCGGTGAAAAGAAGAGCGTTCACGCTCTAAGCGGTCCAATTTTACTACTCTGCGCTTTCCTCGCAGCTTCGGATCACTCTGAAGCCGGTTGCGGACCCTTGAGAGACCGACAGATTCAGGTACATCTAAAACAATAACTAAATCGGGATAAAGATATTGGGTAGCAAAGTCATTGAGTTTTTCCGTCCATCCGACTCCCAACCCACGGCAGATACCTTGATAAACGGAAGAGGAATCCGCATAACGATCCGTAATAACAACTTTACCCGCCTCCAAAGCAGGTCGAATCACTTCCTCCACATGTTGAGCTCGGTCTGCTTCATACAAATACAGTTCAGCTCGATTGGATAAGTTCTTATTTTTGGGGTTTAAGAGAAGCTCCCGAATTTTTCTTCCAATCCGAGTCCCTCCAGGCTCTAAAGTTACCAGAAAAGGCACTCGATTACGTCGCAGGACCGTTTTCAAACGTTTAATTTGGGTAGACTTTCCTCCCCCCTCCCCGCCTTCAAAACTGATAAAAAAACCTCGCTTGGCCATGACTCTGCATCATAGACAAATTGGGCCTCTCCAGTTAAGTATTTGTTTGTAAATTTTGCCGAAATTTCGCTCGGCTGGTGGAATTGGTAGACACGCAGGTCTCAGAAGCCTGTGGGGCGACCCGTGGGAGTTCGAGTCTCCCGCCGAGCACCATTCTTTTATGGATTTTAATCATGAACAATTCATGCAACTTGCCCTGGATCTCGGCAGTTCTGCCGAACGACTAGATGAAGTTCCGATAGGGGCCATCTTAGTTCATGACGGAAAAGTGATTGGACAAGGCTATAACTTGCGGGAAAAGAGTGGAAAAACCACGGCGCACGCTGAAATCGAGGCCCTGGAAGATTACAATCGACGAACTGGCCAATGGCGTTTGCCTCTCGAAACTGCTCTCTATGTCACGATTGAACCTTGCATGATGTGCACAGGTGCTCTCTTGTGGGGCCGAGTCGAGTCTATTTTTTATGGCGCAAAAGACCCCAAAGGAGCTGGTTTAGAAATGTTATTACCTCTAATTGAAAAAGGAGTATTCGATCATCGGTTTAAAGTCGTTCGAGGGGGAGTTTTAGGCGAAAAATGTGGCTCCGCGCTCAGCCAGTACTTCAAAACCAAGCGCTCTAAACGCGGAGCGTAATTCCTGTAATTTCATTCGTTTCCAGAGTAGACCAGGTACACCGGTCTGTGTTAACTGTCTGGGTGATTATTTTTTTGCGGAGAGATGGCCGAGTGGTTGAAGGCGCACGCCTGGAACGCGTGTATAGGTTAATAGCCTATCGAGAGTTCGAATCTCTCTCTCTCCGCCATTCAAGACCCCAGTAAATACTTCCCATGAAAATTTCTGTCATCACTCCGACCTTCAACTCAGAAGCTAGTATTAGACGAAATATTCAGAGTGTGAATGTTCAACTGCATCCTGAAACGGAGCATATTTTCATCGACAATCTGAGTTCCGATCAAACTGTTTCCATGATCAACAACCAATCAAAACGTAGCCCTAAAATCGTTTCAGAAAAGGATCGGGGAATTAGTGATGCGTTCAACAAGGGAATTCGAATAGCTAGCGGTGATATTATTTCAATTCTCAATAGTGATGATGCTTTTTTTGATGAACATACTTTAGAGCGAGTTACTTCCGCATTTTTAGCTGAGCCAGATTTGGAATTTGTGCACGGAAACATGCTCTTTGTCGATCCCGTGCATGGCTCTCAAATTCGACGTCCTCTCCAAGGTCCGATTACAAAAGCTATGCCTTTCAATCATCCGGCTTTCTTTGTTCGAAAAAGTTTTTACGATAAGTTAGGACTTTTTGATGAAAGTTTTAGCTACGCCATGGATTTTGAACTGATTTGTCGGTTGTATTTGAATCCACTAGAGACCAAGCTGAAAGGATATTATATCGAGGGCGCTCCATTGGCAGTTATGCATTCAGGGGGAGCATCTACAGTCAATGAACTTAAATCGGTCGAGGAAGCTGAAAGAGCGCTCAAAAAAAATCAGCTTTGGAATTTAGAAGCCCAAAAAGCTCTAAGTAATAGACGAAACCGAATTCACTTGAAGAACTATTTCTCGAAGTGGGGCTTGGGGGGATTGATAAAAGTTTGGCGATTTTTTAAGTGGCGGTGAATGTGCGCCAATCGGGCTGTACTTCAGCCAAACACTTTTGATGCTCACACTGAGCATAATTTCTACCGTCATAGCAAGGGGCACAGGGTAAACCCAATCCTCCTTGAATAATTACCGAGCCATTTTCCTTGGCATTTTTAGGGACCTTTTCATCCGCTCGAGTCGGACCGAAAAGAGCGGTAACGGGAATCCCGGCCATAAATCCCAGATGCATGGGCCCACTATCATGCGTCACTAATCGCTCAAATTGCTGCAGCCACAAGGGCAAGTCGACCAAGCTTACCGTTCCTAGAGCCCACTTTACGGGCAAATTTTTAAAGAAAGGCCTAACCCATTCGTCGGTTTGAGAACCCAACACCGTAACCTCTTTTTTCTTGTCGAGAATCAGCTTCGTCAGCCTAACATAATGCTCAATGGGATACCGTCGAAGGTGATCATCTCGTTGGATATTTTTGGCTCCTCCTGGTGCAATTACCCACCCCTGACTCTGATGGGCTTTAGGAACCAGTGACTTGGGATTTAAAGGATGGGTAATTAACTTCTGAGCGTCCCCTCCCAGGAGTTCGTAATAAATATCGGCATGGTACTTACCCGGGATGGACGTGAAAAACTTTCTAATTTTAGAACGGGCAGAAAGAGTAAAAAGTCGATACCGAGGATCTCGATAACCCACTACTATTCGATCAAATTTTTGCCCTTTTAAGTTCCAATTCACACGAATGATCTCTTGCATGGCCTTCATGGGGGAAGCCTGAAACAGTTTTTGCTCATCTAGTGAGAAAAGATTCACAGAAGGCAAAAAACGATGGATCAAAGGCTCAACGGTTTTACCGCAAACCCAGGAAATCTCCTGGGGTATGTCTTCCAGCCGACGCTGGAGGGCAGTAAGTGCCATCACAACATCTCCAATGGCCCCTAGCTTGATAAAAAGAATTTTTTCCATTTTTATTTACTGCAGCTATGCGGGCTTATCAGAAACGGACATAAAATGAAATGCAAGCTTCTGAGGCGGTGCGCAACATCAGTTATCTACTCTCTCTTCAGTAGACCATTTGCCATCCAATATGGTAACTCAATATCAACCTATGAAATCCCTTAGCCGTAGCGCCAAAGTTTTTGTATCTGGTCACCGAGGAATGGTGGGCTCTGCGATGGTACGTCTTCTTGAACAAAAAGGATTCAACCATATTATTACTCGGTCGCACCAGGAATTGGACCTTACTCGACAAGATCGAGTGGAAGACTTTTTTGCTAAGGAACGACCCGATTTTGTATTTGTAGCTGCAGGCCGAGTCGGAGGAATCATCGCCAACAGAAATTCTCCAACCGAATTTCTTTATGACAATTTAATGATTGCTTCCAATGTCATCCACACGGCAGCTAACTCAAATGTAGAAAAATTATTGTTTTTAGGTAGCTCCTGTATCTTTCCAAAATTTGCGGAGCAGCCCATCAAGGAAAGCAGTATTTTGAGCGGCTCCTTGGAACCGACCAATGAAGGCTACGCGATAGCCAAAATTACGGGCATTAAATTAGCGGAGTACTACAATCGCCAATACGGGAAACGATTCATTTCCGCAATGCCTCCGAATCTTTATGGAATGGGAGATAACTTTCACCTTGAGAATTCGCATGTGATTCCTGGATTAATGCGACGATTGCACGATGCCAAAATAGCTAATCAGCCGGTATTCACTGCTTGGGGAACGGGTGCACCGCTCCGTGAGTTTATGCTTGTTGATGATCTCGCTGATGGGTGTTTTTTCCTTTTGGAAAATTATGAAGGAGCTGAATTTATCAACGTGGGTTCAGGAGAAGAAGTTTCAATCAAAAGTCTGGTACACTTACTGGCTGATGTTGTGGGTTATTCCGGGAAAATTGAATTTGATTCTTCCAAGCCTGACGGAACTCCCCGAAAGCTCATGGATTCCACAAAAATTCATTCTTTGGGATGGAAACACAAGACATCCTTAAAAGAAGGATTGAGATCAACTTATCAGTGGTATCTAAAAACCCAATCACTTGGAAGCGATCGGATCTCGCCACGAGTTTAAAACTTCGGAATCAGAGTTACTGATTATACGCTCGATTAATTTTGCTCGAAGCTGTACGAGGGTTTGGTAGTCTTTGGAGGTATCTTGAACATCTGTCTTTTCTTGAGGAGCACTCAGTTTTCTCTGAGAATCGCCAGAAAACAGAAGCTCAATTTTTTGGCGATCAATACCTCTGGGTTTTACTGTTAGCCACTTCACATACCACTTAATAGAAATAGTTCGTATCACTTTCTCAATTGCTCTCAAGAGAAAGCTTCTGTTTTGGAACAAATGTCGTCCCACGAAAACCACTTCTCTGATTTGTTCAGAAACTAACCATCTCATCATACCTATGGCTTTTTCGAGCGACCAGCCCTTGTCACAAAGTTCTCTTAACTTTTTGTGATATTCATTTTCATCCTTACCGACGTGAATCAATGAAGAAGGAAACAAGAGGGGCTTGCTCATATAGGAAAGAGCGGGCAACCCTAAAAGCGTTGCTTCTTTGGCTACGCTAGACCAAGCCGATACCAGAACATGAGACTGCAACAGTAATTCATAGAGCGAAATATTGTCCTCTGGCCAATTTACCGCAGCATTGGCTGGCATTTGTTTGAAAATTTCAGACAGCTCTCTGGCATGCTCTGACGTATATCCTTCGCGTTTATTGGGGAATTCACGAGGGTGCACCCGAATGAGAACGAATACATCAGGATTCCGCTCGGCAAAATTGATTAAGCTCTTGATCCACGATGCTTGATCCGGAAAAACGGCATCCGAAGGAGGATCAATCGCACCCACAAATTGCGCCGCGAACCGCTCATCATAACTACTCATTGCTGCCAAAACGAGCTTTGATGCTGATGGAATCTTGTAAAAGGTCCTAACATCAATCGATTGAGAACCAACGGGACGAGAGTAAACGAAAGCCGATTTACCCTTAAATAACTCGTCAAAGTGTTGGTCCAACATTTTTTTCTCTCTCAAGCTAACCGGAGGTCCGTCAGCAGCATCCCACTTTGCTTTAAGATCCAGATAATAATTGAGGTTGTGCTCGCGGGCCACCAGTAGTGAGTCATAAAAGTAGGACAAATTAGGGCCAGCATGGATGGAAAAAACTTTTACGCCCCTCATTTTTAAAAACTCTCGAGCAACCGCATTAACTCCGTAATAAGAGTTGTAAACGACAGCAGACTCCCAGCCTCCGATTTCCTCTTGCAACTGAGACAAGGTTTCTATCATCTGAATACACTGCTGAACATTGAGAGCAACGTCCCGATACTCGTCGTCGCTAAACTGAAGAGATTTCTTTTTGTATTTCAGCAGGGACTCATAAGATGCATATTTTCCAACTTCGATGCCCTGGTACCTATAATGATAGAAATCTTCTTTTGTAAAACGACTTAAAAAGCGCTGGTATTCGCTGACCACTTTTGAGTGCTCAGATGATAATAGCCATTTGCGATTAAAGGGTTTACTCAAGACATCTGAGCATTTCTGGCAGACTTTGCAGGCGGTTTTTTTTTCATTCTCGGAGCTCGTTCTCTCTAAGCCCGCTGCACTCATTGATACACAAAACTCGCTCAACACTGCCCCGCAACTGAGGTAGTCGATCTGAAATCCGTCTTGTTGCAGCACACGAGCGACACGGAAGTCTGAAATACTGTGGGGGAGAATCCCGGAAAAAGGAGAAACAAATAAGATTCGGTTTTTTCCCAATAAGAGTAGCTGTTCAGCTACTCTTTCAGCTCCTTTTCCATCTACTAGCTTCAAGCAGATTTCTCGCATTTGATGGGGGACTGTCACTCCTCGAAGAAGGTTTTGACACAGCTCTAAATAATTGACGTCTTCACTTGAGCCCAAAAAATATTGAGCGCCTACTTCGGCTAAAGCAGCAGAAATCTCATCTTGATTGGAAGCTACACTGATTACCCAACCCGTTAAACCGAGTGACATTCGCTCGTAAGTTACGGTACCCCCACTTCCCAAATAAAAATCGCATTTCTCCATGACGTCAGCCACATTCTTTGGATTAATTACGGTTACGACCCCAGTTCTGGCAGCCAAATCCAAAATTTCTGACTTATCAGCCAAAGACTGGCTCAACAAAAGGTGTGGAGTTACATTTTGAGAGTTTTTCGTATTCTTTAGAGCCTGCTCGTAGGCCTGTAAAAATCGAAGCGTGTCACCGCGAGGATCTGTACCCCCAAAAAAGATCAATGGAGATAAAACCACAGATTTTTCAATCGTAGGAGTAAGCTGCTGTTTCTGCCTCCCTTCAGTGAACTGCCGTCGTAAAAGCGCATATTCAGGACCTATCAATTTTCGGGGGTTTCCCAGGACCCTTACTTTATTTGAGTTTAGGAAATCAGCCCCATGGAAGTTGGGGTCTATCAAAAGATCACAATCATGAACACGATCATTCAGGTCGTCGATCACCGCTATTTTATTGAAAAAAGGGCGAAATTTTGCCTCCAGCTCCCGATCAATTCCATAATTATCGACTAGGAGTATCTCCGGCAAAACCCCTTCCGGGAGACCTAAAAGGGGGCATTTCCGAGCTATCCATTCTTCATCGTTTTCTATTTCCTCTACGGGATACCCTCGTTCGGTGATTACCGAATACGGATTGCCCTCCTGGCGTTTACAAACAAAAACCACGGTGCTACCTTGCCGAGATAGTTCGTCTGCTAGCGTCAATGTTCGCATGACATGGCCAGAGCCGATGAATGATGAGGCATCGCACCTCATAGCAATTGTTAAATTTGTTCGACCAAAACGATTCATGGAAAATCAGAATTCGATTCAAATTGCAGATCGATTAATCGGAACTCAACATCGACCTTTCATCATCGCCGAGCTGTCGGGTAATCACAATCAATCTTTAGCTCGTGCCTTAGAATTGGTTGAGGCAGCCGCGAAAACCGGCGCTGATGCTATTAAACTACAGACTTACACTGCCAACAGCCTGACCATAGACTGTGACAGACCTGAATTCAAGATTGCTGACGAAAAATCCCTTTGGAAGGGGCGAACGCTCTACTCGCTCTACCAAGAAGCGGCAACTCCTTACGACTGGCACAAACCAATTTTTGATCGCTGCAAAGAACTGGGATTAATTTGTTTCTCCACTCCCTTTGATGAGGAAGCAGTAGATTTTTTGGAGGCACTGGACTCTCCCTGCTATAAACTCGCATCTTTCGAAATTACTCATCTTCCGCTCGTGGCAAAAATTGCTAAAACTCGGAAGCCATTAATTGCCTCTACGGGAATGGCCTCTCCAATCGAAATTCAGGAAATGGTCGATTGTGCACGAGAAAATGGTTGCCCGGAGATTGTTCTTCTAAAATGTACGAGTAGTTATCCCGCCGAACCCTTGGACAGTAACATTTTGACAATCCCGCACATGAGAGACCTTTTCAAAACTCAAGTCGGACTTTCAGATCACACTATGGGAGTAGGAGTGGCCGTAGCAAGCATTGCTCTTGGAGCTACCGTGATTGAAAAGCATTTTACTTTGGCGCGTGCGGATGGAGGAGTTGATTCTGCATTCTCATTGGAACCCCAGGAGTTTTCTTTGCTAGTCACAGAAGCTTTGCGTGCATGGCAAGCTTTGGGATCGGTTACCTACAACGGAACTGAGTCCGAAAGTAAGTCTCGATTATTTCGACGGTCAGTTTATGCAGTTAAGGATATTAAACGAGGAGAGCGTTTTTCAGCTGAAAACATTCGAGTCATTCGACCCAGCTTAGGAGTAGCACCTCGTTTTTACACTAAATTGGTGGGAACGGTTTCGGAACGAGATATTGCTCGAGGAACACCGATTACCCCCGTAGACATTTTACGTTTCCTCTAGGAGGCTGAACTATGAAGTTTTGTAAGCTTTGTGTTTTTCCAGATACGAAACCTGATCTTACATTTAATGAACACGGGGTTTGCAGTGCCTGCCAATTTGCAGCCAGAAAAAAAGCAACTATCGATTGGGAAGCTCGAAAGAAAGAGCTTTTAGCGATTGTTGACCGGTTTCGTTCTCGAAACGGTTACTATGACTGTATTGTGCCGGTCAGCGGTGGCAAGGACAGCACTTTTCAGGTTTGGTACATGAAATATAAATTGGGTATGAACCCCCTAGCGGTGCATTTTGAGCCCACTTGCCGAACTGAACTTGGATTAAAGAATCTCAAGGCATTAAGAAACTTAGGTGTAGACTTGATTTCCTGGGACAAGAATCCACATGTTTACCGAGCCATGGGTTTGGAAGCTTTTAAACGAGTGGGAGATCATGAATGGCCCAATCATATTGGCATTTTTACCGTGCCTGTTATCACGGCAGTTAAATTTAAAATCCCATTACTGATCTGGGGAGAAAATTCTCAGTCCGAGTATGGCGGACCGGCTTCCGCTCAAGACTCTAATATTCTTAATCGCCGCTGGTTAGAAGAATTCGGAGGACTTCTTGGGAACAGAATATACGATATGATTGGTGTGGATGGCATCACAGAAAAAGACGTCATTCCCTACCTTTATCCATCGGATAAAGAGCTCGAAGAAGTTGGAGTTACCGGTCTTTTCCTTGGACACTATATTCCCTGGGATGCACGGTCTCAAATTGAAGTTGTAAAAGAATTTGGATGGTCACCCAAATCGGATGGTCCTGTCGAAGGAACCTATGGAAACCACGAAAACTTAGATGAGTCGACTTACTATATTCACGACTATTTAAAATATGTGAAGTTTGGATTTGGACGAGCTACGGATCATGCAGGAATTGACATTCGAAACGGACGAATCACTCGAGAAGAAGCGTGCAAATTAGTTCGTGAACATGATGGCCGCTACCCCAAAGAGCATTTAAAAGCATTTCTTGAGTTCTATAAAATGTCCAAAAGCGAGTTTGATAAAGTTATCGATTCCTACACCAACAAAAAAATCTTCAAAAGGCGATCCGATGGAAGCTTTGAACGGGAGGCGGATGGTAGCCTGATTAAGTTATATCATCCGGACAACGTCTGATTTCTATCGTAAATTATGGCCTTGCCAATCTGCGCTCGGTCCAAAAAGCTTTTGAGGCAGTCGGAGTGGACGCTCAGATTTGCCAAGATCCCCAACAGCTCTATCAAGCCAGTCACGTTGTTCTACCTGGAGTCGGTGCTTTCGAAGTCGCTATCAACAATCTTAAAAAAGGCGGCTGGGTTGAAGCGTTAAATGATAATGTCCTAGTACAGAAAAAACCCCTCCTAGGTATTTGTCTTGGTCTTCAATTGTTAGCTAACAAGAGTTATGAGAATGGTGTTTTTGAAGGGCTTGGATACGTCCCGGGCGAAGTGCGTCCGTTACGAGAACTTTCATTTGATTTGCCGGTGCCAAATGTAGGATGGGCTGAAGTATCTTTTCTCAATCAACGTATGTTTTCCCAAATACAGGCTGGCTCCTGTTTCTATTTTGTTCATAGCTTTTATTTCAAGCCGACAAATCCGGACAACATTGCAGGAACTTCATTTTTCGGAGAAAAGTTTTGTTGTTCCATTGTGAAGGACAATATTTGGGCGACTCAGTTCCATCCTGAAAAAAGCCAAAAAGCTGGGTTGGCCTTATTTAAAAATTTCGCTATGTGGAACGGGAGCTCCACATGAAAGTCAGAGTCATCCCGATCATACTGCTTCGCAATTTTGGCGTCGTTAAAACAGTGGAGTTTTCTGTTTATCGTCCGTTGGGAGTGGCGACCAATTTTGCTCGCGTTTATAACTCTCGAGGAGTGGACGAGCTTATTGTTCTTGATATTGATGCCACCCAAGAAAATCGCGGACCCGATTTGGAGTATGTTAGGGATATTTCGGAGGAATGCTTCATGCCTCTGACTGTTGGGGGAGGTATTAGAAATCTTGCTGATGTGACATCCCTTATTCAGAATGGTGCAGATAAAATTACCATTAACACTCATGCTTTGGAAAAACCTAGCCTCATCGATGAAATTGCACGCTCGTTTGGCAGTCAATGTGTAGTACTTTCTATTGATGTAAAAAAAGACGAACAAGGAGAATACAAAGTATTTAGTCATGGAGGAAAAGTTCCTACTCAAAAAAACCTCATTGATTGGATTAGGGAAGTTCAGTCCCGAGGAGCAGGTGAAATTCTCATTAATTCCATTGATCGAGACGGAAAAATGGCAGGTTACGATTTGGAGCTTATAAACCTCACTGCTTCGCAAAGCAAAGTACCGATAATTTGCTGTGGCGGAGCTGGAAATTTGGAACACTTTGTACCTGCAGTATCTGCAGGTGCTAATGCCATCGCTTGCTCAAGTATTTTTCACTACACTCAAACTACGCCACTTGCGATCAAAGAGACCTTACACCGGTCTGGTATACCCGTAAGGATTCAGTAAAATTGCTTATGTCGAATTTCAATTTCCGTTTGGCCACCTGTTTATTAGTGGGATTCCTTTCCCAACAACTAAGTGCTGGAGCTGTTATGGAACCCTTTATTTTTTCTGATGTTGTTGAACCGTTTGGAGTGAGTCGCGATTCCAATGGAGCTTTTTTCATTGCAGATTTCAGACAGTCCCATCGAGTTATCCGACTTAATTTGGAGACTAAACGGGCTGATTATTTATCGGCTCATGGCTTCATTGCCGAGCAGAAACCACTGGCGGCAGGGTCTGGGCCTGGGCAATTTAATATGCCCCATTCAATTGCTTTCTCTCCGGAGGGCAATATCTTAGTCACTGAATTCGGTGGGCAACGGCTCCAACTTTTTACAAAAACCGGCCAGTTTATGGGGGTCTATCAAAGAGTCCCCTCAAAAGGTCCGAACCAGGATGAAGTACGCTTTCTATCGAACCCTCTCCCTGCTCCTTTGCCAGTGACTGGAGTTTTATCGGGGCCTGCGACTGCCTTTTATGGTCCGGATGGCAACATCTACGTTGCTGACTATTCTTCTCACTCAATACAGAAAATTTCACCCCGGGGGGAATTTCTAGGTAGATTAGGCGCCGCTCTCAACCAAGCTGGGTGTCAAGGTTGGCACCAGTTTCCCACAGTAGCTTCAAGTGAGCTGGGGGGATTAAATTACCCCCATATGGTCGCTTTTGATTCGGCCAATAATCTCTACGTCGCAGACACTGCCAATCATCGAATTCAACGATTTGAGTTAACCTCTGGAAAATGTCGGGGTTGGTTGGGTGCAAACGCCAAAGGCGAAGTCTCGGCCCATTGGAAATATGACGGAAGCTCCTCTGCTAACAAAGCTTTAGGAGCTTTCTCTAGTCCGACTTCAATTCAGTTCTCAAAGGGATATCTCTTAGTGGGCGAACACGGAAATAGCAGAGTTCAAAGATTTTTATCCAATGGGCAATTCTCGGGGTGGATGGGTGCCGATTCAAACGCAGGCATCAGTCTTAAATGGCGGTTTGAAGGTGCGTCTACTGAAAGCTCAATTCCGGGCGGATTCTCAAAAATTTACGACGCAAAATTGTTTAATGATTTACTCGTAGTAGCTGACAGCGGAAATAAACGGGTTCAGTTTTTTAAGAATTTACAGCAATGAGGGCTTTTTTTCTAAGACCCAAGTTTGCCACTCTTCATTCATATCCAACGGCTTGAAACCTGACCGTTTGGCCATCTGTATTGATGGCATATTACCTGAATGAATTTTGGCTATGATTTTTCCAGACTTAATGAGTTGACAGGCTGCCTGCAGCATCTGCGAACCATAGCCTTTTCCTCGGTGTTCGGGAGCAACGGTCCATGATAACTCGATATGATCAGAGTGCGAGTCCAACCGAATGGTTCCTACCGAAAGATCGCCCCATTCAACAATTATAATTTTTCGATCGGAGCTCTGGAGTGACTTTTTCAGCCACTCTACATGATCCAGCCAAGACACTTCTTCTTTGTTGAACGAGTTCAGTCTCGTTTGGATGTCATTCCTCCAATCTAAGAGTCTTTGAGCATCTTCCAAAGTAGCTGGTCGCAGAGAGAGGTTCATAGATGTTTTTGCTCCACGTGCTGATTAACTCGGATTAACTCGCCGTGCTTTCTCAAGAGATCTACAATCCGATCAACCGATAACATGTTGGCGTGAAACTTTGTGATGAGCTCTTCGATCAACTGAAAATCAGCAGATTCATCCACTGTTAGACGCAGGTCCGAGTTGTCCTGAGGAGCTAAATAATCAATCAAAATCATCTGCCCAGAGCGGTTTTTATTTAGGTAAGGAGTCACATGCTCTCTGTCTGATAGCGCTGTTGCTTCTTGATCTGCTTCAAACAATCTGACGGCTGAAAAAACTTCAAAGTCCATTCCACGAGGGAACGTCCTACGTAAACAATTGGAAAGATAAATATTTTGAGACTGCTCTTTCAAGTAGAGCTGGATTCCCTTTTTTATCTCGGCACCGTCAATTAAAGGACAATCGGAAGTAACTCGAACCACATGTTCCAACTCGAATTCGCGAGCGGTCTCTGAGAAACGGTTTAAAACATCCAGTTCATCACCACGAAAACATGGAATACTCAAGCGCCGACACTCTTCTACAATAGGATCATCCGTTCTATTAACGGTGGTTGCCAAAAAAACGGGTACACCAGCGGTGGCTAGTCGCTCCAAATGCAAAGCAAGTAGACTCTTATTTCCAGCCTTCAAAAGAACTTTCCCTGGCAAGCGGGTACTTGTCATTCGAGCTTGGGTAATGATCCCAATTTTACTCATAAAAGCTCTTCACTGCTCTAATGACTTGGTCCTGGGCCTGGTCGTTCATGCCATGGTACATGGGTAAAGAGAGCGCTCGGCTATAAAATTGCTCAGAGCAAGGCATGGATACCTTTCCAAAGTGCTTAACGTAATAGGGTTGTGTATGAATTGGAATATAGTGAACTTGAGGGGCTATCCCATTAGCTCTCAAATGATTAAAAAGTTGCGCCCGTTTTTCTGTCTGTATGACATAAAGATGCCAAGCATGCTTCACTTCAGACGTAGTTTCTGGCGTGGTTAAAGGGAGATTCTTGAACTCTAAAGCATAACGATTTGCAATCTCTCTCCGACGTTCAAGATTTTTAGCTAGCCGGCCTAGCTGGGAGCTCGCTAAAGCACATAGAATGTCCGGCATTCGGTAATTGAAACCAAGTTCCTGCATTTCATAAAACCACGGCCCCTCATTTTTGGTAAGCTCTTTGGGATCTTTAGTAATTCCGTGGGTCCTCAATAACTTAACTCTTTTTGCAACTTTCTCATGAGCGGTGGTCACCATTCCGCCTTCGCCCGCTGCAATATGCTTAACAGGATGGAATGAAAAAATAGCGGCATCTGCATGGGAACAAGACCCCGCTTTTAAAAAGGTGCTGTCACGACCCGAGAAATATTCTGCCCCTAAAGCATGACAGGAATCTTCCAAAAGCCATATTCCTCGATTGGAAGTTAACTCCTTAAGCTGCCTCAAAGAAGAGGGATACCCAGCAAAATCAACTGTAATAACCCCAGCATATTCTCCCGGCTTGGCAGACTTCAACTTCTCTTCAACCAACTGAGGATCAAGACAAAGAGTTTTGGGGTCAATATCCACAAACTCTACGCAGCCTCCAGCATACAAAACACAATTAGCTGAAGCCACGAAAGACAAAGGCGGACAAATCACTTTTTGACCAGGCTTAATACCAAGAGCCATAACCACTAAATGCAAAGCAGCAGTCCCATTAGCAACTGCCACTGCATGGGGGGCTTCGGTGACGGATTGTATGAGGTTCTCGAAACGATCCACTTCGGGACCTTGAGTGAGAAAATCTCCTTGAAGAACTCGCACAACTGCTTCGATATCTTCAGGAGTTATCGATTGTTTTCCGTATGGAATCATGGGCCTGGCCCTACGTGGTATTTTTATACCGAAAAGTTAGGATCAACGTGTTTTTTTATCAGCGAACGCAACTCGTCTACAGTCAGCCACTCGTTGTTAGTTCCACTGTGATATTTAAAGCCTTGCGGTACCTTTTTTGCGTTGAATTTCTGTGTCCACTGCTCCAGATCCCAAACTGGAACAGCAGGTACAATAACGTAGTATTTACCACAATCAAAAGTAGACAAAGAGTCCGTCTCAGTAATCATCTCTTCGTGGAGTTTTTCACCAGGACGAATTCCAACAATGTCCATTTTGCAATTAGGAGCAATGGCTTCAGCCACATCATTTATTTTATAAGAAGGAATCTTGGGAACAAAAAGCTCTCCGCCCCAGGCATTTTTTATAGCGTAAAGAACCATTTCAACCCCCTCTTCAAGGGTAATGTTGAATCTTGTCATTTCTTCGTGAGTGATGGGCAAAATACCGCTGGCTCTTCTTTTCAAGAAAAAAGGGACAACAGAACCTCTACTTCCCAAAACATTTCCGTACCGCACTACCGAAAATCGTAGGTCTCGCTTACCCTTCATGTTATTGGCGGCAATCAAAAGCTTGTCTGAACAAAGCTTGGTGGCGCCATACAGATTGATAGGAGCAGCAGCTTTATCAGTAGAAAGAGCGACTACCTGCTGAACTCCGCAATCTAAAGCGGCATGAACTAAATTTTCTGCTCCAAGCACATTCGTGCTGATGCATTCGATGGGATTATATTCAGCGATGGGAACATGTTTTAAGGCGGCTGCGTGAACGATAACGTCAATACCCTCACAAGCACGCTTCAAACGATCTCTATCCCTAACATCACCAATGAAAAAACGGATTTGTGGAAATTTGGCCTCAGGATACAATTGGGCCATTTCATACTGTTTCAGCTCGTCGCGAGAATAAATCACCAGCCTGGAAATATCCGGATATTTCTTCAGGGCAATTTCCACGAATTTTTTACCGAAAGAACCAGTTCCCCCGGTAATGAGTACTCTTTTTCCGTTTAGCATGGCTTTAACTCTGAATAGTTACCTATCTGACGTATCGATGATTTGGTAGTTTTTCAAGTAAATCTTAAGTTTTCGGTAGGTTAAGCCTGCCACAGGCCCAGATTTTTCAAAATGAGCTTGATAGGTCTTTTAACTCCGGACTTCAACTTCCGACTGACCCGATAGTAAAACCGCTCATTGGGGGGCAAAAACCTCTCACGACGGTACTTGGAGACATGGATTGGTTTAGCTTCAAAAAGTGACCTAAGTAAGTCCACGATCATCGCTTTGGTACAAAAGTCACTCCCGTGACCTCCGTAAGGTCGCTCATCAAAAAAAACGACGGACTTGGCTTTGTGCCAAGCCTCCACCAACGGAAGCACTTGCTCAACATGAACCCCATGGTCATCTTTGCAGGAGTGCATAAAGAGCATGGGTAACTTGCGACCTTCTATAGTGCGATTGTGAACCAAATCTCGAATACGCCGGGTAACCGGAAAGTTATCCTGGCTATAAGGATTGCCGTCCTTCAGAACAAATTTGACATGCTCGAACCTGCCTTGCTTTTCAGCGCAAATATCTAAATCAATGTGAGGACAAATCGAAATAATCGCTTTGCAGTTGAATTCGATGCCAAACTTCAGAGCAGCACAAGCTCCCATTGAGGAACCGATCATAATGATATTGGAGTAGTGCACACCCAGTTGGGAAGCCACTTTCCGAATGATTTCGATCATGGCACGCTCAACAAACAAATCTCCATGCTCACCTAAGTAGTAAGTCCCATTTTTGGTCAAACCATATTCATCGCACAGAAAAAGCATGCTCGCAAAGGGCTCATCTTTCAGCATGCGAAATCGATGAAAATAACCTTGATAATTTTGTTTAAATTCCTTTTTGTCACCCCAGTCTCCAAAAAAAGCAGAAAAGTGCACGACCAGTTTTTTGGTCTCGGGACGCTCTATCAGACGATAGTTAAATTTCCGTCCGGAAATATCAGTGTAAACTTGGCCACCTGATTCATTTGTCGTTAAATGAGCTACCATGATATTTTTCCTAATCCAAGGGTATCAATTGATCCACATGACGTAATATTTCCCGTCGATGGGCGACAATAAAGGTAGTCAATTTTCCTTTCAAAGAGCGCAGATCCTCTGCAATAGAAATTTCGGTTCTTTCATCTAAGTTAGCAGTAGCCTCATCAAGAACCAAAACAGTGGGGTTATTTAAAAGGGCCCGAGCTAAGCAGAGCCTCTGTTTCTGTCCTGCCGACAAACCCGAAAGGTCTTCTGATATCACATAGTCCAGCCCAACTTCGTCCACAAAATCAGATAGTTGTGCCAATTTCACCGCTTCTTTTATTTGTCGATCGGTCACCTCAATCTGGATTCCGTACTTAAGATTCTCTCTTAAAGTTCCGTGAAACAAAAAGGGCTCTACTCCCACATAACCGATCCGATTTTCGCCTTGAGAAAAGTAAACTTCTGGGTCCATTCCATCAAAACAAATTCTTCCATGAGTAGGTTTCTCAAGGCCCATTAAAAGTCGTAGCAACGTGCTTTTCCCCGCGCCACTCCGACCCACAATGCCAATATGCTCTCCTTTTGGGATGCTCATCCTCAAATCCTTGATAACAAACTTGTCGGACTCGGGATATTTGAATGAAATTCCTTCAACTTGCACCGAGGGAGTGCACAGAACCCCGGATGGTTGAGTGCCATTGTCGATCTTATTTATTTTTGAGTTGATATCGTAACTTTTTGTGAGCCGCCCCATGAGATTAAAGTCATTAACATGACAGGAACGCCACCTCTGGAAGCTAGCTTCGGGTATTTTTCGTACGAACTCAAAAGCAGTTTCACACTGCGCACTGTACACTCGAAAGCTCGCAAAACTTGAGGTCATGGTGGCCAAATACTGAACAAATCGAAGAAGCAGGTAGAGAAATGATAAAAGTGCAGGCCCCACGTTCCCCCAAATTTCGTGACTCACATAAATGACAATACAGACCAAAATGGTTCCGAACGCCGCTGGCAAAGCAGAAACAAGTCCACTAACTGCACTGGAATAAACAACCGCACCGGAAAGTCGTGCCATTCGATCTGCTAATCTATTGTATTCCGTCATTGTCATCCGCATTACTCTAAAGAATAGAATATTCGGAATCGCACTTTGAATTTCTCGCGTGTAACACCTCGACTCAGAAGTAACAGACTGAGAAATGGGTCGTATTTTTCGAGACAGAAGATCCACTGCTATCCCTAAAACAACAATTCCAACAGTAGCCAAAAGCGCCTCTTTCGGAAGCAAAAACAGCATCGCCAAATAAAGGAACAAGAGTTGAACTAAAGTCGAAACCAGTTGGGACAACATGATAAGGGTTCCAACAGTCTTCGGGATCACTTCTTGAAAGCGAAAAAACAAATCGGAAGTGCTCGTCTTACTGTTAGTTTTGCCCTCTAAAAACTCAAACGCGGCAAGATTTTTTAAGGAGCAATTAAATCGTTCACTGGCGAAGGAAACCATCTGTGTTCCCAGAAAAGTGACCCCAGCTTTAGTGCAAATGATCCCGGCTAGGAGAATCAATACAGAAATGAGAGAGAGGTTGAGCTGATGAAGATAGGGGATTTCGACTGCCGGAGGGATCATACCAAGTGATTTGAGAAAGAGCTGAATCACTAAAGCAACTCCCGCTTCTAGCATGCCGGCGACGGAGCCCAGAGAAACTCCCCCCAGCAAGAAGAAGATAGTCTTAGAACCCAAAATATCGATCCAGCGCCGAAGCTGAGTGGTATGGTTGGACTCCCTATGTGCTTTAGCGTTCAAAGGAGCTTTCCTTTAATAATCGTTCGAGTTCAAGCACTAGCTTTTCTCCGCCGCGTCCATCCGCATCAAAAAACATAATTTCTCGGGTTCGCTTTCTAGCTGCCAGTCTTTCTGGGGTCATATCTGCCAGACTTTTATCATCTTCGAGCCATCTTCTAATCCAGTCAGCCAACTCGGACTTTGAGTGGGCTACATCGACCGCATCCAAACGATCAATAGGTAACATTTGTGTCTTTTGATCAATACAATCAGGAATCGCCCACTTTAGAAACAGTACAGGTTTCTGCGTAAACAGTGCTTCAAAGAGAGCGGTAGTTTGAAATCCAATGATGGCATCCGAATAAAGCATCAATTCCTCACAGGGGAAGGAACGATCCAGTGCAACCACATTGGTCAAACCTGCATCTTTGCATTTTTTTATGAAGGCCTTGTTATTATCTTCAAGGTGTCCCATTTTATAAAAAACTAGAACGTCTGGATTCGTGCAGGCGAGCTTAAAGACTTCGTCTTCGGTGTCAGAAAGCAATTGAGACCAGCTGATCTCAGGATACTGGGGAAACAGATACGGTTCGATGTAGTTTCGAACCCCAAAAGTCAAAAACAGAAATTTTTTTCGGTAAGAGTCCCATGCCTTATATTCAGGTCGAACAAATTGACGGTTCCAATGAAACCAAAAATCAGTGTCTAGCTCTCCCAACACTTTGATTTCTCTGACCGAAGGCAGTCGTGCATGATTAAACATCTGACGGTGTTTTTCGTTAGCCGTAAAAATATAGTGGGCTTGAATAGACTGAGATGCTTTGAAACACTCCGCTTCACCCTCATACGAGTAATCAGTTCCGGTACCCTCTCGCTCGCAAATAACCGCTGATCCACCAAGCGATTGAAATGCCCCTATTAATTCAACAGCAAGACGGTCGTTGTTACTGCCCCCAAGTAACAAATCCCAACGGCCTAGAACAAATCGAAATGCCTTCACAAACTTTAAACAGTAGGAAAAATAATCTTTCCGATTCTGTTCATTCCAAGTTTCCATGTAGATCATTCGAGCATCATCATAGAATCCGACGGTCCTTTTCGGTCCGCGACTGAAAATAAATAGCTCAGCCCCCAACAGATGTTTGTGAAGCTTGAAGAGTACCATGTCGGTTCTCTCTGCGGACAACTGAGCTGCCCGGGTGAAACGTCCGTCTGCTTCATTTAAATAAAGAACGACAGCTGGATTTAACCCTCGAAGACGCAATTGATAAAAACGCAGCAAAGCGCGCCGGTTATAGTAAAAAAATAACGGGAGCACGTAGAGTGGTATTTCTAGTCCACACCAGTAAAGCGGTCTCACCCCACGATGGGGCGGTAACACAAAATGACGATCGTAAAAGTTTGCTAAGAGCCGTTTTAATCGATGAGCAATGCGGAACCCCCCAGAACCAACAGAGTCAGCAACATTTACAAAGTTATTCACTAAAACCTCACACGACAGATCATGAATGACTCACACTAAAGTGCAGCCCTTTGTAGTAACGAAACAACAAGGGCTTTGAATTACTTGAGGGCAAAGGATCGACTCCAACCGTGAGATACGGATGGTTAGCAGCAGGAAAATCCTTTTCCGATTCAAACTCCACTACTCTAGTTTCGAAAGGCCCCATCAAAGAAAGTTTTTTGCAAAGAATAGTAGCCCCGTCTCGGGCGGTAACCTGAGAATTCAAGGATAAAACCCGGTGCTCTACCTGAACAGGCACCTTGCAGGGATTCAACTGGAGCAAGGAAATTTTTTGGAGACCTACAGATGAGATACTTTGATTGCTTACAAAAGGAGCACTCGGAGTGTTTTTGGGGTCCAGGACAGATGAAGGGTGGATATGTCCCATGCTTCCATTACTCGCACGATAAAAAACAAAAAAATGAGAAGCACAAATACCGAGCGGCTTATAAATAGCTCTTCGGGGGTGTCGAGGGATTAGTTCGCATGTGATGAGTCCCATCGGAGAGTTAGATGAGAACTTTTTAAGTAAATCAGCAACTCGAATGCCAACTCCAGAAAAATGCCGTCCTTGTCGTTCTACGCTACCGATGAAAACTCCTGCTGAGTCATACAAGTCTATCTTGATCATGACTTCCGTGTCTTGAGTAGGAGACAACAACGAATAAAAGTTGTTAATCCCCAAGTAAGATTCCATTTCAGCATTGCAAAGATACATTTGGGCAACTGGCGGAGCGAAATGAGCCTTTGTAACACTCCAAACCAACGGTCGAATAATGTCTTTGGACCAATTGGGTAGCCGCTTCTTCATCTCATGATAAATAGTTTGCGTGGTTACCATAATTAAAAACTCAAATCTAATTTCCAAAAACCTGGGTTCGTCCCAGATCTATTATTCCTCTTTTTCTGACTGGCCCGGTAAATCCCCCTGCATAATAATTGGGCGGCAAAGAGTGTTCCACAGCGAGGTCGTTTGACTCACCATTTTTCGTAATCGTTAGGGGTAACAAAGTGGCGTTCCGGCACAAACCGTAGAAAGTACTAAAACTCAAGTCGTTTTCAAGTGAATGCAATTGGAGAGGTTTTTTTTCCGAAAGATTAATCAACTTCACTTGGAATGGAGCAATGGTCTCTTCCCATTTGGCAAATGTTTTGCCATGAGAATCAACAAGAACACAATCCATCACCGCCGTTACCTGATAACCTTCATCAAAACCATTGTTGATGAGCATAAGATAGGTCGACAGGTTCTGAGAAGTATAAACCTTTGGGGCTTGAATTAGAGTAGTTCTCTCTTGACTAAATTGTTCATAATTAAAAGAGCCTGATTGGTAAAGGACTCCAGCCGCATAACCATTCGGAAGATAGTATTCGACGTAATGGTCCTGAGCTGTGAGCAAGGACCAAATAGAAGCTCGATCCATGTTGCATTCTTCCTGACCGTACAACGTCTTCGGTATTAAATGAAAAACAACAGATTGGTTATCTGAACTCTTCGCAACAGCCTCCAATTGACTACACTCAATGATCGCACGCCCCCCCAGTGGAATTTCAACCAAGTGCTTTAGGTAGTGAACAGGCTTACCAACTGAATGCACAGTAACATCCACGATCACAGGACCCGCCCATTGGGGGCATCGCATGGAATTATTCACCAAAGTGACACGCGATTCGTACCCCAAAGATTTTAGGGTCCCGATTTGAAAAGTATGGAGAGCACTCGTCTTATACATGAAGAGATTATTATTCTTACTTAATTCCCTTGGTTTACTCGCTTTTTGGGCGTTTGTCCTCCGTAAACTGGACCCAATACGCAGGACAGAGCCTCAGCGCTATACATTTGAAATAATTGGCTTTTTACGGATTTTGGCTGGCTTCTCTGCTAGCAAGTTAAGTTTGGCTTCCCAGAGTGGCCTTCCAAGGATAGAAGTGGGAAAGGGTTTCCACTTTTTTTAGGAACTGTTCCCATGATTTATCCGGCCGTTGCCGTCTTTGCTTTTAATCGTCCTTTGCACCTTAAAAATACGCTCGATGCATTTGCCAAATGTCCCGGTGCAACTGAACTGCCTATTTATTTTTTTTGTGATGGCCCTCGAAACTCAGCAGATCAACCCGGCGTTGCGGCTGTAAGAGAACTGATACATTCAGAAAGACGGTTTGAAAAAAAATGGGTGATTGAGCAGGATCATAACCAAGGTCTTGCAGCATCAATTATCTCAGGAGTGACTTACGTCCTTGAGAGATTTTCTCAAGTCATCGTGCTTGAAGACGACATCGAAGTTGCACCGGACTTTCTGCCGTTTATCTTGGAAGGACTGAGCCGATATGAAAAAGATGAGCGAGTGGCGAGTATCTGCGGTTATATGTACCCCATCTCTCCCTCAGGATTGCCTGAGTCTTTTTTTATGCTCGGTGCTGATTGTTGGGGATGGGCAACTTGGAAACGGTCTTGGCAACATTTTGAAGCTGATGGAAGTATTCTCCTCAAGAACCTGAAACACCAAAAACTTTCATGGAAGTTCGACCTGGAAGGTTCTTATCCTTATTCGAAGATGTTAAAAAATCAGACTACTGGTAAAAATCAGTCATGGGCAATTCGATGGCATGCTTCCACTTATCTAAGAAACATGCTGACCCTCTTCCCAGCTATCAGCTTGGTCAAAAATACTGGTTTTGATGGCTCCGGCACTCATTGTGAGAAGGAAAATACAAAAGAGAGCTGGGACCCCTTTTGGTTTTGCAAAAAGCCCTCTCTTCCGGATGACGTAGGACCAAACCGAGAAGCGGAACTTCGAGTTTCTCGATACCAGAGAAATAGGTTACCTTTTCTAAAAAAACTGACTCGCATTCTAAGGGCGACACCTCAATTGCTGTTTGCGCAGAGAGGTTAAAAAGGGACTTTGGGAAACATGAATAGCAAGAAAATACTCATTACTGGAGGACTTGGATTCATTGGGTCTAGTCTCGCTCGCCGCCTCGTCGGTTTAGGCCATGAAGTAACATTGGTAGACAGTTTGATCCCCCTGTATGGCGGCAATCTGTTTAACGTTGATGACATAAAGGATTCTGTTCGAATCAATGTTTCTGATGTGAGAGATCCTCATTCGTTTCCGCGTCTTTTAGAGGGCCAAGATTGGATGTTCAACCTCGCTGGGCAAACCAGTCATTTGGACTCCATGACTGATCCCTTTACCGACTTAGATATTAATGCAAAAGCCCAACTTTCGATTTTAGAGAGCTGTAGAAAAATTAATCCAAAAGTTCGGATAGTATTTGCAAGTACTCGGCAAATTTATGGTAAGCCACAGTACTTACCAGTAGACGAAAATCATCCTCTAATTCCCGTAGATGTGAATGGGATCAACAAGCTAGCCGGTGAGCATTATCATCTTTTGTATCACCGAGTTTACGGACTAAAAACGGTGGTGCTCCGTCTTACCAATACTTATGGGCCCGGAATGAGAGTTAAAGACGCTCGACAAACTTTTCTGGGAATTTGGATCAAAAATCTCGTAGAAGGAAAACCATTACAGATTTTCGGAGATGGACTGCAACTGAGAGACTTTAATTTTGTAGATGATGTAGTAGATGCAATGCTCAATGCCATCAATTCTGAACTAGCCGTGGGGAAAATTTACAACCTGGGCGGCCCTGAACGCATCGGACTAAAAGAACTGGCTGAAACCATGGTTTCAGTGTTTGGAACTGGCAAGTGCGAACTCATCCCGTTTCCACCTGACAGGAAAGCTATTGATATTGGCGATTATTACAGTGATTTTTCTAGAATAACGAACGACTTAGGGTGGAGACCAAGTGTTACATTGAAAGATGGGCTTGGAAAAAGCTTAAGTTACTATAAACAGCATTTAGGAAAATATTTGTGACAGATCTCAAACCCATTCTCATGAATGATTTTACCAAAGAGCCGGAATCACTGGTCGAGGCACAGTTTGAGGCAATTAAAAGTGTTCTAAAAAGTGGGTATTATATTTTGGGCCCCAAAGTTCAATCGTTTGAAAAACAGTGGGCCACTTATTGTGGGGTACGGGGTGCAGTGGGCGTGGCAAACGGAATGGATGCTATTGAGATTGGACTCCGAAGTCTTGGGATAGGGCCTGGCGACGAAGTCATCACCACTCCGCTCACCGCATTTGCAACTGTGTTGGCCATTGTTCGTTCAGGAGCTCAGCCGGTTCTAGCTGATATTGATCCCTCGACAGCACAACTCGATATCGAATCTCTTTCGCGGTGTCTTTCTCCAAAAACCAAAGCGGTTTTGTTGGTTCACCTTTATGGACAAATCCTTGATCCTGCTCCTTTTCAACAATTCTGTTCTGCCCACAACCTATTTTTTATAGAGGATTGTGCGCAAGCCCATGGCGCTGAACACAATGGCCTACGGGCTGGGAGTTTTGGAGCGCTCGGAGCATACAGTTTCTATCCAACTAAAAACCTAGGCTGCATCGGAGATGGTGGGTGTATCGTAAGTAATCATGCTGAGCTGCTCGAGCATTGCTCTGTCCTCAGAAACTATGGTCAAACGGAGCGATATCACCACCCGGTGCTTGGGTTAAATAGTCGTTTGGATGAAATGCAGGCTGCAATCCTCAGTGTGAGATTAAATTGGCTCGATCAGTTTACCGATCGACGTAGGACCATAGCGGCTCGTTATTTTAATGAAATAGAAAATCCTGACGTTGAAATGTTAAGGAAACCGTCTCACCCAAAGTCTCATGTTTTTCATCTTTTTGTCGTTAAAGCTTCCAACCGTTCTGACTTATCAATTCACCTTAAAAATCGGGGAATCCAGACTCATATTCACTATCCTATCCCGGTACACCACCAACATAGTGTTAAAGAAATTAAGAGAGACCCCAAGGGATTAAACAGGGCTGAGTTGTTTGCCAACCAATGCCTGTCACTTCCCATTCATCCGCAATTGACCGACGATGAAGTAACCAGAGTGATTGATGCTATCAATTCCTTCCAGAGATGAAATGAAACAGGCCTTTTGTACACTTTTCGATATCGGGTTTGCTCCTCAAGGCATCGCTCTTTTGCAGTCTATTGAGAAGTTCATGCCCGAAGCGGATCGAATCGTGCTGGCCATGGATGAACAGGTACCCGTTCTTTTAAGAAAAGTGTTTGGGAGCTCTGTCCACGTCATTCCTCTATCAGACCTTGAGACCCCTGAATTATTGAATGTGAAACCAACTCGCAGCCGAGGGGAATACTGTTGGACTCTCACCCCGTTTCTACCCGACTATGTCCTAAGAAACTTTTCCAATATCGATACAGTGACCTATGTGGACGCGGATGTCTGGTTCCTGTCTTCTCCACAACTGATATTGAATGAATTGCAGCTAAGTGGAAAACAGGTCCTAATAACAGAACATGGTTACGATCCTAAATATGACCAAACCCAAAACTGCGGCCGGTTTTGCGTTCAGTTCACTTCTTTTCAAAGAAGCGAAGGGGCCCGAGAGGTTTTGGATTGGTGGAAAAGTCGCTGCCTCGAATGGTGCTTTGCCCGTTTTGAAGATGGAAAATTTGGGGACCAGAAATACCTAGATGTTTGGCCCGACCTATTTGCTAATTCTGTTCATGTCTATACTAAGCCGCAACACACTCTAGCGCCTTGGAATGTAGAGTGGTACTTGAACAGCAGCATGTCGTCTAAAACGGCCAGACCTGTTTTATATCATTTTCACGGACTTAGGTTGTTTCTGGACAGAACATGCCTCTTCGATGGCTATTTTATTTCTCGAAATACGCAGAAGCTTTTTTATGCCCCTTATCTAGAACACATAACTTTATTAATTGGGGAAAACGGCGGTCCTTTATCCTTTGGTATTCAACCCTGGAAGAAAACCTTCACTGAAAAACTTCGTTATTTGAGTAGGCGAATTCGAAAGAAGACCCGCTTAATCGGGACGATACAGAATCTTTAATTCGAGGAAGCCTTTGTCTAAACTCTCTCTTTCAGTTGTCATACCAAACTTTAATGGCAGGGACCTGCTAGAAAGACACTTGCCATCGGTATTCAACGCCCTACAACTCTCTTTATTACAACATGAAGTCATCGTGGCCGATGACAGTTCATCTGACGAATCAGTTTCATTTTTAAAAGCTCGATTTCCAAGTGTTGTGATTGTTGAGGGTCAGGCAACCAAGGGGTTCAGCGCCAACATCAATCGGGGATTTCGAAAAGCCAAAAACGATTTAGTTCTCGCTCTCAATAACGATGCTTCGTTGGCTCCTAATTATTTCCATTCGCTCCTAAAGTACTTTTCTGAGCCTGAAACTTTCGGAGTCATGGGAGCTCTGTGGGATCCCGAACTGTCCAGATTAGCCGACTCTGCTAAGGTCTGTGAGCAATCCTGGCTGGGTATTTTCCGGTCTACAAAAAACTTAATGATTGTGGATAAAAACGCTCTGCTCACTTTCTTCCTTTCGGGTGCTAATGCCCTTATGGATCGAAAAAAGTTGGAGCAGATTGGTTTTTTCGATGAAATCTTTAGTCCCTTCTATAATGAAGACGTGGACTTAGGATTGCGCGCTTGGCGAATGGGCTGGAAATGTTATTTCGAGCCGGAAGCAAAAGCTTACCACTCAGCTTCCTCTACAATAGCGAAGCATAACACGCCGAAAAAAATCCGAACCATTTCCCTACGAAACCGGCTCATTCTTCATGATATTCATTTGAGCTCCACTAAGAGGTTTTTGTTTTTCTCGAAGCTTACATGGGATTGTTTGACAAGATGGATGATAGGAGACTTTACCTATTACCGCGCGATCGTGGACTTTTGGCGGCTGAAGGACAAAGTCAACAAGTCTCGACGGAACTTTGAAGATAAGAAACCGGTTTTTAGTACACAAGAAGTAGTGAGTTTTCTGAAGAAACAGCAGCGTAACCCACAGATGAAAACCTTCTAATGAAAAAGCAAGGTAATGCCATTCAATCTGTTTTTGTGGTTATCGCCCTACTGTGTTCGGTCCAAGCTTTAAAGGGAATTGATTTTCGCGGGTATCTTGAGAGCATGAATGTTTCCCTTCTGCAGGGGCTTAATCCACCCTATCCGACCCATTCAGCTAAAAACGGTGACTTTTTTCAATCTCCTATCACTGCGGTTTTTCTCATCCCGCTCGCTCTTCTGCCAATGGGGATCGCTAAGCTTATTGCTTGGGCCTATTCATTCGGAGGACTTTTCTACCTTTTTAGGCGAGCCACGTTAGGAAATCTGACTAACCCAAGTGCTTTTTTGTTACTTCTTTTTTTCACCCATGCGATTTCAGACGTTTTCTTATCTCTGAATTTTCTCTTTTTGGGCCTTGTTCTTATGTGGGCATGCCATGAATGGAGTTTGAGGAAAGAGCCATGGGGCCAGCTCCTTTCTGGACTCTTCTTCTCAGTTGCTGTCGCCCTAAGACCCATGCCCCTTTTATTGCTTCCTTATTTTGTTCTTTCCCCGGGGCGCCGACGAATGCTCATCTGGTTTTTTGGTTGGACGGCGGCTTGGATCGCTCTCACTTTGTTGGTTCTTCCTAACCCAAGGCTATGGTGGACTCATTGGTTCTCGGCACTTCCACTTTATGAACAAGCTGCATCGATTTTAGTACCCGCTTTCCAAACTCCCATGGCTGTTTTGGGTCGCTCCTTCTATTTCTTTTCGTCAGTTACATTAAGTCAGTTCGCCTTTATCGAAAAAGTCATCGGGTTAGCCTTTTGGGGATGGGCTTTTTTTTGGGCCCTACGCTTAGAGAAACGTGGTGAAAAGGCGCTTGGGTTCGCTTTGATTCTCTCGACTCTTTATTGTTCGTTTTCACGGATCTGGGCCTGTGGCTTCCTTTATTGCTACCCATTTTTGTCGGCTGTACTATGCAGGAACCCTTCTAAAATATTTTGGCTCTTAGCAATCGGGTATGCACTTCTGCCACAATGGCTGTGGCCTATCGACACTTGGGATCTTCTAGTAAGCCACTACTCTCTCCAAGGAATTTTGATTTTAGGCAGTTTGATACTGTGCTGGATTTGGATTTTGAAGACTTTTAGATCCGGACATCCTCATTCTGAGTCCCCACCAAGAACAACGAAGCACTCCTAAGCCATATTTCACGCTACGAGCGAAATTGATAGAACTCGCTTCTGGAAAGTATTTTGTAGGCACCGAAACTTCTCCCATTCGAAAGCCCATTGAATTGGCCATGACCAGAAACTCATTATCAAAAACAAAATCATCACTGAATGAATCTAGGGGAAGTGTCTTCAGCACTTGAGCAGAATAAGCCCGATATCCTGTATGATACTCGGAAAGCTTTTGACCAATCAGTAAGTTCTCTACAAAAGTGAGTAATCTATTAGCAACATATTTCCAAATGGGCATTCCACCACTCAAAGCACCTTTTCCCAAAATACGAGAACCCAACCCGATATCATAAACACCGGAAGCAATCATCCAAACCAAAGCTCCCAATAGTTTGGGTTCGTACTGATAATCGGGATGGAGCATGACAACGATATCAGCGCCCTCATTAAGGGCAGCTTGATAGCAAGTTTTCTGATTGCCGCCATAGCCCAAATTTTTTTCATGCTGAATTACTCTGATCGGCCAAGCATCCATCAGAGAACGAGCAGTTTTGGCCGTTTCGTCCTTAGAGCAATCGTCCACCAGAATAAAGCGATCCACAATCCCTTCAGGGACATCTCTCAACGTCTTTTCTAAAGTTTTTTCGGCGTTATAAGCAGGTAACACACAAACTATTCTTTGACCGTTCAGCATAAAGGCAGCCTAGACAACGAACCCCCAACTGGCAAGAACCCAATCAAATTACGGTAAGTGGTATCCCCACCAAAGTTTTTGAACCGTCTCTTGGCCCCAAACTTCATCGATACTTTTGAATTTCAAGCCAGGGGGGAGAGCCTCATAATTTTGCCTGGCAGAGTACTTTCCAAAATGGTGGATGTACGTCTTTAACAGAATCCGAGGCAGGGGAAAACTCGGATCTTCCTCGTGAAGTTTTGCGGCCTTTAAGTACAAGTGCCAGTCAGCAGCCTGTATGTGAGGATCCCAAAGAGTACCTAATCGCTCTGTGACGTTTCGATGGAGAATAACCGAGTCTCCCTTGATACCGGGCATCCACTCTTTTGGGCCTCGAGTAGGCGAAGAGAAACTATCCAAATCCCCATACATCCACTGAAGGCTCTTCCAAAGTCTGTCCTCTTCGGTTTTTCTAAAAAGGCTTGCCCAAACCTTCGAACACCACAATACGTGCTTCCAACGACGCTTCAATAAATCAGATTCCCTTTGCGTAGGCTGAGCCTCTTGACCACTGGGACTCAGAATCAACAAGGAATTTTTTTCTAAAGCATCCAGAAAAGGTTGGTCCCATCCTTTTGGCATCCAAATGTCATTGTTAAGGAAACAGAGGACTGGGTACTGGGCCTTTTCCATTCCCTGTATTTGGCTTTGCGGATAGGACTGGTTGGTTTCATTCCGGAGGTAAACCACCCTTTGTGAACGGGCTCGCGTTTGGCTAGCAAGTGACTCAAAAAACTTTTCAGATCCATCCGTGGAGTGATTGTCCACAACAATTAGTTCAAAATGAGATTGGGTATTTTGCGACAGTGCCTTCCAGAATAGTCGATTCATGGGTAAGCCATTGTGGATAGCTGTGATGATGGAAAGACTGTGCTTCATCGGGGTCTTCTTCCCATAACAGGGCAAAGAAGACAAGAAGAGACGGTGCCTAGTCCCTTCGTGAAATAAGGAATAGGCACCGAGCAAGTTAAGCTGACCGTTCCTTCATTTTTAGCGAGGGATGAACGCGCGACCAACCATAAAAGTGACCAACATAGAGAAGAGTTATACCAGTCAACACCGTTAAAGTGTCATGCCACCAAATACCGTAAATGCTCAAAGTTGCACCCACTAGCTGGATTGTTAGATTCATGGGATGAAGATGCAGAAGAGCCATCTTGCCTAAAGTGGTTTTTGCAAACTCTTGATAGTTAATCTTTCTCACTGCCAAAAGCCCTACGGTATTCATGGCCAGAAAAACCCCGAGAGCTGCCTTCCAGTTTTGATTCCAAAGAAAGTAAACTTCCCAGATGAGCGCTGCTACATCGAGAAACAATCTCCTGGGATGGGCTCTTAATAAAACGTATTTCTGAATAATGGTGAGCGATTCCTCAGAAGTGGGTTGTGCCGCATATTCCATCTTTCTTGCTTCGGTTATCATACAGACTCCTTGTTAAATGTTTCCTTTTAGTAGAAAGGACACTCTACGCTGGCATTTTCCATCCAACGATAGGAATAATAGTCTTTCCATTTGCCATCAGTGATGTAGATCGTGTTCCTTCCACTCCCCGAACCTGAATAAAGATTGAAAACCGCACGATTTCTTCCTGCGGGAAAGGATTTTACGCAAAGATTTACTGTCACCGCTTCATCGCAAGTATTTAAAAAAGGAAAAATGGCAAATCCGTATTGATCCTCATAGGGTCCAAGGTCCCGAATGCAATTTGCGCTGACAGATAAACTCATAAAGAGTGAAAAAAACCCAACTAGGCATGATTTAAATCTAAACTTCATCAAATAACTCCTTCTGTGAAAAATGAGTGCATAGGTCATGCCATGTTCGGTAGAATGACGATATGAACAATCCCGGTGTGTCCGAACTTTTAGGGGCAGTATTTCTCGCTGTAGCAGTTATTCACTCTTTTGCCATAAAATGGTTTCAGCATTTGGCGCAAAAATTTCCCGACGGCAGCTTATTAGAAAATCTCTTTCATCTTCTTGGGGAAGTAGAAATTGTCTTTGGGTTTTGGTCTTTTTGGCTTTTGTTGTTGCTAGCAAGCCTTACCGGAGGAAGCACAGTTCTTGAACACTTGGAATCTCTTAACTTTAATGAGCCTCTATTCGTTTTTGTAATCATGACAATGGCTGCAACAAAACCCATTCTTTCGATTACTCAACGATTAATCTCATGGGTCAGTCGTTGGTTACCTTTAGGTAAAGACTGCTCTTTCTTAATCGCCACACTTACTTTAGGGCCATTGTTTGGTAGCTTAATCACAGAGCCTGCCGCCATGACAGTGACTGCTTTTATTCTCAAAGATAGGTTTTTTGATAGAACTCAGAGCGAATCCTTCAAGTATCTTACTTTAGCCGTACTTTTCGTAAATATTTCCATTGGAGGCACTCTTACGCCCTATGCCGCCCCTCCCGTTCTTATGGTCAGTTCCCAATGGGGTTGGGATCTCAGCTTTATGCTGGCTCATTTTGGTTGGAGAGCTGCTCTCACTGTGTTTTTGAACTCCCTTATTTTAGGGGCTTTATTCCGCAAGGAGTTGTCGGCTCTACAGGCGAGCTTGGCTTCAGACGACCGAAAAACACCCATTTGGCTGATAGCGATTCATGTCCTATTTCTTTCTCTAGTGACTCTTTCTGCACACCATGCAGTTATTTTTATAGGACTCTTTTTGTTTTTCTTGGGATTAGTCAGCATTACCAAAGAACACCAAATCGATCTTAAGATTAAAGAAAGCCTCTTAGTCAGCTTTTTCTTGGGGGGGCTGGTCGTTTTAGGTAGTTTCCAAAGATGGTGGTTAGAGCCTCTGCTCAATTCTCTTTCTTCTTCGGCACTCTATTTCGGTAGTACGGGACTGACAGCCTTTCTTGATAATGCAGCTCTTACCTATTTAGGGTCTCAAGTTCCTCACATTACAAACGAACTAAAATATGCGCTCGTCGCCGGGGCCGTCACTGGGGGCGGACTCACTGTCATTGCAAATGCACCCAACCCAGCTGGTTTTTCGATTTTAAATTCTACGTTTGGTCCTGAAGGAATTAGCCCTACAAAACTTTTCGTTTATGCTATTTTACCCACATTAGTGACTATTATGTTCTTTTGGGTGGTCTAATGAACTTTTTTACAAGCCTTTGTTTCCTGTCGTCTTTGTTAAGCCTAACGGCTTTATCGCTACCAGCTCATTCCACAAATAAGATAGCTGAAGTATTCGAGGGGGAAAGGGCCTGTTTCCTTCTTAAGAACTCACTTTCAAAAAACACCGACTTAAAATGGGGGGGGAGAGTTTGCTCAAAAGAAGTATCTCCCAATCAGACTTTTTATTTGCCACTGACCCTGATCGCAAATGATTTAGGACTTCTCCAAGATGAGAAGACCCTTTTTAAATGGGATGGAACTCACTATGAGAATCCCACTTGGAATAAAGATCAATTCGCCGTTGATTGGATTCAGAATCGCGTGGATTGGGTAACCGAAAGACTAACCCGTCAAATTGGGAAAGAGCCACTCAAAAAGTATCTTTCTATGTTTAGATATGGAAATGAAAGCACAGATCCAAGAGAGTTAAAAATGTCTCCAGTAAAGCAATTGGCTTTTGCAGAAACTTTTTTCCAGGAAGCGGTGCAAGTAAAATCCACAAGCTGGGCGTTAACCAAAAAGCTTTTCTATATTGGCAAGTATAGAGCTGGCATTGAGGTTTGGGGACAAAAGGGTGAAGACGCAGAAACGGCCTGGTTTGTTGGACAGCTCAGGAATCAAAAGGAAAGTTGGACTTTTGTGACGCTCATGACAAAAGGTTCTGGAAGTAAAGAGCCTGTCACTTCCGAACGAGCTCAGGCCTTATCGATGGATGCACTAACCCAGCTTAAGTTATTTTAAACTTCGTCACAAATTCTCGGTGAGAGACGTCTCTTTATTTGAAAGCTGTTTTGCATGATGTCTCCCCCCGGGAATGGCGGTAAAACGGCCGCCGTTCCCACCCCTTCCTCAAGGTAATTCGGAAGGCTGGGGTTCCTCTTCATGTAAAACGAGTGGCAGGATGACCATAGCAAGACCTGCATGCCGAATTTGTCTCTGAATCGCATAAGCAGTTTCGTTATGTAATAATCGGTCAAACCAATGCGGGTTTTCAAAAACCAACTCTCCCGCAAAGAAAATGGCTTGGGGATAATCTTTGGAAACATCTAGGCAAAGTTGGGATGCTTCCTGAACGACATCAGTTCCAATTCGAAAAGCATGACGAGCCGCCAACCCCAACCGATTTGCGATACCTTCGTACCCTTTCAATGTTTCTTCTGTCCGGTGCTCGAGAGCACTGACATCACCTTTATGAAAGAATTCGGAATTTACAACTCCCACAGACAGAAAAACAACATTCTTAAATGTTTTAGGAAAAGCTCTAAGCACTGCAAGAAGGCTCCTACGGCCTAACTTGCTATAGCCCCCTACTAAAATAGCTGCCACCGGTTCAGTCGGATCAAACTCAGGAACGTACGGCGTGGCTCCCTCTTTCGGATGTCGGGTTACTTCGCGAATTTTTCCTTCGATATGCTTAATTCTCTGACCAATTTTCAAGTAGTGTCGTTTGATTACAAAGGCTAAAAAAACAAAAACAGATGTAATAACAACTGTTGCCCAAGCACCTTCTAAAAACTTCTCCAAAATCATCACCCACAGAATAGAGAAGCAAAGGAGAAATCCAACACTATGTAACGCTAGATTACTTTTCCAGTTAGGTCGGTCTTTTCGCTCAGAAATCCAGAATTTGACCATAGCAGCTTCTGTCATGGAGAAAGTAATGAACACATTAATGCTGTACATCACCACCAATAAAGTGATGTGCCCTTGCGTGTAGAGAAGAGTGGCCAAAGCGGCCAATCCCATAATAAAAATTCCATTGTGCATAGTAAGACGATCCGAAAGAGCTGCAAACCGTCGGGGGAGCCACGAATCCACTGCCATGTTTGCCATAACTCGAGGACCATCGATAAAACCAGTTTGAGCGGCCACAAATAAAAGCACACATTCCGAGAAAACGGTTGCCCAAACAAATCCCTTACCAATAGGAATGCCTGCAAATTCCCAATGCCCCGCAAACTGGTCTACTAGAAGAGCATTCAGGGTTCTTCCCTCGACTGGAACCACTTGGTACAACATGTAACAAAGGAGTAAGCCACCTGCAGTAATTGAGAGCGAAAGGGCCAAATAAGCCATCGTTCTTTTTCCCGTCGCAACACGGGGTTCACGCAGAGTTCCTACCCCATTGGAAACCGCTTCAATACCGGTGTAAGTTCCACCCCCAAACGAATAGGCTCTTAAAAACAACAAAAACAGTCCCCATTTTCCCATAGTGGAAATTCCACTTTCATAGCCAGCTTTTGTTCTTTCATAAAGGGCCGGAAAATCACTCAAGTGAATTCCAATTCCTCCAAAAATGACAATGGCGTGAGTCACAATGAACAACAGGAAGAAAGGAACAATAACTTTTACCGATTCTTTTAGTCCTCTCATATTCATGAAGACCAAAAATAAAATGGCAAAAGCTTCGAACGGCAATTTGTACGGCTGGAGATCTAACGGTAATAAACTGAAAATTGCATCGCCACCGCTCGCAATCGATACCGTAATTGTGAGGACATAATCAACCAGAAGAGCACAGCCCGAGATCACTCCGGGAGATTTCCCTAAAATTTGAGTAGCTACCAGGTAGCCCCCCCCACCATGTGGAAACTGCTCAATGAGTTTGCTATAGGCAACTGAGATCACGAGCACTGTGAAGCTAGTGGCAATCATCAGCATCACTGCCAAATAAGTATGACTCCCCAAAGCACGATAAGCTTCTTCAGGACCATACGCAGAAGATGAAAGTCCATCTACACCAAGTCCCACCCAGGCCAGAAATGCCACTAAGGAAAGTTGATGGGTGAGATTGGGATCATGGGGATCTTTTGCGGTTCCAATAATGGCATGCCACAAACGTTTTAACGGAGATTCAGGAAGCCGAGTAAGAGGCATAACGTTTTTATCCTTAAAGTCTTAAATTGTAACCCGTGTTGATAGCAGAGAAACAGTGGCGTTTACACCAACAAAAACACGGGGTAATGCGTCGCGTAACAACCCCCTGTTTCCTGGGCCTTAACTAAAAGCAAGAAACCTTGTAAGGTAGCTAAAAAGCTTGAGGAAAACCCATGACGCAAAAAGACGTAAGAGTGCGAATTGCCCCTTCTCCCACCGGAGATCCCCATATCGGGACTGCCTATATTGCCCTTTTTAATTACGTTTTTGCCAAAAAACACGCTGGCAAGTTTATCATTCGTATTGAAGACACGGATCAAACCCGTTACCGAGCCGAAAGCGAGGCCATGATTTTAGATGCGATTCGCTGGTTTGGAATTCAATGGGATGAAGGCCCAGACAAAGGTGGAGAATACGGGCCATATAAACAAAGTGCCCGATTACCTCTTTATCAACAGTGGACAGAGGAATTAGTCAAAAAAGGACATGCGTACTATTGTTTCTGCACCGTAGATCGATTAGCAGAGCTTAGGAAAAAACAAACAGAGAGTAAACTCCCTCCGGGATACGACCGACATTGTCGCAACATTTCGTTGGCTGAAGCACAAGAGAGAGCAGAAAAAGGTGAGAAGCACGTAGTCCGGTTCAAAGTCCCAACAACTGGAACCACTTCGTTTGAAGATGGTATTCGAGGAAAAGTAGAATTTGAAAATTCGAAACTCGACGATTTGGTGATTCTAAAGGCCGATAAGTTTCCCACTTATCACTTGGCTAGTGTGGTTGATGACCATTTCATGAAAATTTCTCACGTCATCCGTGGCGAAGAGTGGGTTTCCTCTACTCCTAAACACGTTTTGTTATATCAAGCCTTTGGTTGGGAAGCTCCCCATTTTACACACTTAAACTTATTGAGAAATCCAGACAAATCTAAAATTTCCAAGCGAAAGCACCCCACCAGTATTCTTTACTATAAGCGGAAAGGGATCCTTCCAGAGGTTTTAAGAAACTTTCTAGCGCTGATGGGATGGAATCCTGGAAATGATCAAGAGATATTCTCGACTGATGAAATGATTGAGAAGTTTAGCTGGGATAGGTTTTCCTTGGGCGGGCCTGTTTTCGATATTCAAAAACTACTTTGGATGAATGGCCAATATTTAAAAAAGAAAACCGATCGCGAATGGGCGCAAATGCTTAGAAACGATGTTTTTAATGAGGATTATCTCATTCAGATGATTCCCTTGGTAAAAGAACGTGTAAATGCTTTCGAAGAGTTTATCGACAACACTTATTTCTTTTTCAGTGGTGATCTTAATTACGAAAACTCCCCCATTCCTCCAAAGGGGGTTGTTAGCAAAGATGCTGCCGATTGGTTAGTGGAGCTTCTGGAAAAGTTTGAAGGCTTAGACCAATGGACAACCGAGAAAATAAAAGGTGCATGTGAAGCTTACGTTGCAGAAAAGGGGATCAAGACTAAGGATCTTTACATGACCCTCAGAATTGTTGTCTCAGGGTCTATGGTTTCTCCCCCGCTATTCGAAACGATTCAGGTTCTTGGAAAAGAAATGTCCAGAAGACGGATTCGATTGGCTTCAGACTATCTTAAAAAGAAAAAAGATAGTTAATCGATGATCTTACCGGGATTGAGAATGCCATTGGGGTCAAATACCTGTTTGACTGCCTTATAAAGACGCAGCTCTTGCGGTGTTCTGCTGAAGAGAACCCAATTTTTCTTAAGAATTCCCACTCCATGCTCCGCTGAGACACTTCCTGAGTAGGCTTTCAAAAGGGGGTAGAGCTCGGATTCATAACGATTTACTTCTCTATGAAAGTCTTCAATCGGCAGGTTCTGTGCATTAAGAAAATTCAAATGGGGACTTCCATCTCCAAAGTGTCCAAAAACATATAATTCGATTGGTAAATTCAGTTTCTCAAAAAGAGCCTGTGCTTCATCAAGAAAATCAGCTGCTTTTTTTACAGGCACGCACAGATCATACTTTCGTACAGCTCCACTCATTTGCAAACTCTCGGTAATGCTCTCCCTAAGAGCCCATACTTCTTTCTGGCTCTCAGAAGCATCAGCGATTAAACCATCCACCACAATTTCATCGGCCATAAGATCTTCCAACCAACCATCCACTTTCGATTGCGCATTTTCACTTGTTGTTTCAACATCGATTAATGCATAAAATCTTGAAGGCTTTTCCAAACGAGATTTTTTCTGAAGCTTTGCCTCAACTTTTTGTAAACATTTGTCAGAAAAAAATTCAAAGCTTGTGAGTGTGAACGGTCCGCGCCTGACTTTTTCATAGAGATTTTCAAGGGCTTTATAGTGGGACAAAGAAAAGAAAAACACGTGGGAGTGAATTGGGGGAACAGTCAGTTTTAACGTCGCTTCAGTAATGATGGCAAGCGTACCTTCGCTCCCAATCAAAAGCTGAAGCAGATCATACCCTGTATTATTTTTTTCAAGTCCCTGATTCAGTTCAATCACCTCTCCTGAAATAAGCACTGCTTGAATAGCACTGACCCATCTTCTTGCCATTCCATATCGAATGACTCGAACCCCCCCAGCGTTTGTAGCTAAATTTCCGCCAATTTGACTGGTGCCTTTTGAGGCAAGATCAATCGGCCATGTCAGACCAGCTCTTTCGCAATGTTCGTGAAGTGATTGTGTGGTGACTCCCGCTTGCACCCTCACTGTTCTACCTAACAAGTCCACTGGATCTAGCCTATTCATGCGGCTCATGTTTATTGCTAATTCACCGCGAGTCGCTGTCACTCCACCGGCAAGACCTGTCCGGCCTCCCGATGGAATAACCGCAATCTTATTCTCGTTACAAAAACGCAGAACCACTGACACATCCTGTGTTGAAGACGGGAGAACCACTACTCCAGCTTTCCCGGGGGTCCGGGTCCAGTCCATTCCGTAATTCGTGCAATCATCGTCAGAGGTGAGAATGATAGCCGAGGGAACAGCAGCTCTGAGTTTTTTCAAAAGTTCTTCGGTCATCTCCAAATTACCTCATAATTCATAGGACCCCAGGTGATCACCGCTCGAGTACCCATGTGCACAGGTCCCACACCAGGAGGTGTACCGGTGAAAACTAAATCTCCTGGGCACAATGGGAACTTTTCACTGATGTACTGAATAGCTTCCGGAACTTTTAAAAGCATGAGTTCAGCTGACCCGTCCTGTCGGATTTTTCCATCTATGGCTAATTGAAATCTTTCGCTTGCCCAATGGGGAAGTTCTTTGGGCGTAAGCCAGGGTCCAACAATTGCCGAATCTCGAAACACCTTACTCACAGTCCAGGGCTGTCCTTGCTTCTTAAGACGAAACTGAACGTCACGAAGTGTCATGTCTAGGCCAATAGTTACGGCGTCGACGCAATCCATAGCCTCTTTCACAGTAAGCTTCTCGCCGCCTCTTTTTAGCCGAATAACCAGTTCACACTCATGATGAACTTCACCCTGGTCTTTCGGTAATAACGCCTCAACAACTCGGGTGTTTTGCTCGATGCTTTTTAGAACGCTGGGAGGCTTTATAAAAATGACCGGTTTCTCTGGGACTGCCTCACCCATTTCTTTTGCATGCTCAGCATAGTTTTTTCCCAAACAAATAATCTTATCCATAATGCTTAGTTTACTGTTTCCCAGAAAAACTCGCAAAGCAGATTGACCCCAAACCCTGCTGCGAGCTTTAATATCTCTTTTCTTTTGAAATGTGGGAGGACTGGGTTATGCGTTTGTTGCTTTGCCTTTTTTGTGGAATACTTTCTTTCGCCATGTCCGTTTTTTCCGCAACAGAGAGTCAATCCTCAGCCCCGCTACCAGTTCCCAGATTTATCCGAATTGAAAACGCGGCAAGACGAGAACAAGTTTGGAATCGCTTAGGTGACAAGGAAAAGCGTTTTGCTTTTCATCTTTTAGAAGCTGCTCGAGTAGGTAGAGACCTCTTGTTTTACCAGAATCATCGCCATGGCTTGACTATAAAAAACTTTTTAGAGAACTCCCTTTCAGCTGATGAAATCAAATCCACCAAAACTCTTTTGGGCCGAGCCGGATTCACGGAATTTATCGGGTATGCCGCTAAATTTCTCGATCAATCTGGGCCCTACTCAAGTTCGAATCGCAAATATGTTTTAAGCAAGGTTCCCAGCACAAAATTGAAGACGCTCCTTTCAAAACATACAAAAAGCCTTCCAGCTGAAATCAAGACTGAAATCGTAAAGTTATTAATTGATAAAAATTATGAAGTTCAAAGGCAACCGGAAGATCCCAAAGGCCTCGGGTTAGAAGACTGCGGTGGAAATTTGTATCAAAAAGGAGTTACTGCAGATGAAGTGAATTCACAACTTGGGAAAAGGTTCGTTCCCTCTTTAAACACGAGGATTATTAAGAAGGGACAAGCTTTATCTGCAGAAAGGCAAACGGTGGCCCTCCCAGGATTTGTCGGAGAAAGACTTGTTGAAATCGTGAACCAACTTAAGGAAGCAAAAGCCTTTTCGGCTTCCGACGAGCAACAAAAGCAGATCGAATTCATGATCAAGTATTTTGAAAAGGGTGAGATTGATGATTTCAGGAATGCCAATATTTCTTGGGTCAAAGACCGTGCTAATTCGCCGGTAGATTTTATGATGGGGTGGGTTGAGGTCTACGAAGATTGGCTGGCGAAAATTGGTTCCTGGGAGACCTATGTTCAAGTTGTAGATCCCGAAGTCAGCAAGACAGCCCAGTCTCTAGCTAGCCACGCTCAGTATTTCGAAAACCGAATGCCTTATGGAGCCTTCAAAAAGACATTTCCGAAAGACTATGCACCTCCGGCTATTATGGTTTACTACTTTCAGGAAATTTCCTCCTACCGCACCGGAGGCTACAACCTTCCGAATTTTGATGATATACGAAGAGATGTTGGAGCTAAAAACGTAATCCGGCTTCCGCTCCCAGGAGAATCGTCAGCCCCTGACATCGTAGGTCTATGGAAAGAAGTCTTGAGGGAATATGGCCCCTCCGAAAAAACAGAGGAGTTACTCCTTGCCAGGGAAAAAGTATACAGAGTGCTTGTTCTGCTTCACGAAATCATTGGTCACGGTTCTGGCACTTATGACGAGAGTAAATTTGAAAAAAATGAGGACCCCATTTCTGCACTGGGAAGTCTTGCCAGTGCTTTAGAAGAGCAGCGCGCCGATCTCACTGCTCTGGTTTTTGCGGGCGATCCGATTTTGGTTGAAGTTGGACTGTACAAAGATGCCGACGAAGCAAAGAAACTGTTACACGCACAATACGATCTCTACTTAGTTGATTTTTTGAGGAGGACTTCAGGCCAAAGAACTTTCACGGAGGCGCACCAAAGAGGTCACTGGCTTTTTATCCATGAGCTGCTGGAAAAGGGGGCAATCGAGTGGGCATCAAGGAACAAACAGCCAATGAAGCCAAGCAATCAAATTCTGAGAGTAAAAGATTATGCTAAATTTCACGATGTTGCAGTTGAAGTGCTGGGGCTGCTTCAGAAAATCAAGGCAAATCGAGAGCAAGAAAACTTAGTGAAACTTTTTGAAATGCATGCGCCATTACAAGCGATACAAGAGCCATGGGCTCAAGCCATTATTGAACGTGGAAAAAATTTAAAAATTAATTCTGGGTACGTAGAGCAACCCTGGCGCATTACTCCAGCATTAAAATTCGAATCATTTGGTCGAAATACCCTGGAAAGCATTGCGCCCTTTTTCGATAGAATGAATGCAAATAAGAAAAATGTGGCAACGAATTAAAAACTTTTTACGGAAATTACTTCGGCCAATTCCAAATAAGATTGGGGACCAACCCTATCTTATGGGCGAAGCCAACTTTCTAGCGGGTGCCCACTCCCGTTTCAATGAAGCTCTGAGAGTACTCAGGATTTCACTAGAGTTCATCAAGGGATTTCGGGCATTTCATTTTATAGGACCCTCAGTCACCGTTTTTGGTTCTGCCCGATTTCCGGAGGGGCATCCTTATTATGAACTTGCTAGAAAAACTTCGAAGATTCTCGCCGAAGGGGGATTTAATATCATCACGGGCGGAGGTCCAGGTATCATGGAAGCCGCGAGCCGCGGCGGCCTCGAGGGTAAGCAGCTGTCAGTCGGAGCCAATATTATTCTGCCCCACGAGCAAGCACCCAACCGGTACCTAAGCAAAGTTGTTACTTTTTACTATTTTTTTGTTCGTAAAGTTATTCTGGTGAAATACTCGATTGCCTTCGTGGTGTTGCCAGGAGGCTTTGGAACACTCGATGAGTTTTTTGAAGCGTTGACTTTGATACAAACCGGCAAACTCTATCATTTTCCGGTGGTCTTAATGGGCTCTGATTATTGGAAAGGGCTCACAGACTGGATGAAGAATACCCTGCTTACTCAGGGCGCTATTTCCCAAGAAGATCTGACCTATCTCACGATCACGGACGACCCCAAAGTTGCCCTTACGACTATCCAAGCCACAGCGAGTAATCTTAAACTTCGACCAAACCCTCCCGTGAATAATCAAGTTCTTTAATTGAATACTCAGCCGGAAACCCTTGCCAGTATTGGCTATCCAGATTTTTTTTCTTAAGTCCTTTGGGTTGGTCGTCGATACAAGTTTGAATCCACTTAAACCAAGGACAGTGTTCCATGAAAAAATTTCTTTCACTTAATTTACTGACTCTCGCAGCCGGATTTCTCTTCCTCTGCGTTTCCTGCTCCCACACCAAATCCCAAGTATCAGGATTGGAAGGGCTCTCTTCCGAAGCCAGCAGCGAAAGCTCTGAGAATCAAAATACTGAGGCTAGCACGGAATCAAATTCCTCAGATAAAGAAGCTTTTGTAGTACCTGAAACGGTGGCTCCTGAAGCCAGCGCTGCTCAAGAAACCTCAAATAATGAAAATAAAGAGGATAGTGTCAGCAACGATGAGGTTACTGAAGGAACAAGTGCTTTCGCAGTTCCAGCTGAAAAGGCTCCAGAAACAGTAGAGCCTGAAGCGGTGGCAAGTGTTACGCCTTCTGAAACTGTTGAAGAGGTTCCAGCAACTGCGCCCGTTACTGAAGTCACAGCCAATGCACCCGTCGTGACCAATGAACAATCGTTTTTATTAGCTAAAGAAGAAACTGAAAAACCCGCAGAAACTGTTAAAAATGAAGTAGTAGAAAAAGATATCGCGTCTCTTATCGCTACTGCGGAGAACCAAGAAAACTCAGGTGTCGAAAACAAAGGGTCCCAACCCAACTCGGAAGTCACGCCTTCTTCCCCGGAAAGTGAACAAGGGCGAGATATCGATTCCAAACACAAGAAAAAGTGGCGAAAAAAGCGGCATCATCGTCGCGGCAAAACCGCTGAAAACCAAGAAACAGACGAGCTTAACGCTTTTGTAGACCAGGAAGCGGAAAACGCTGGCCGTTCTGACAAGTTTAAAAGCAAAGCTAAACTTGCCTATGCAGAAATGAGTGCATTTGTGGGCAAGAACTTATTTCCCTTGGCTTTGGTAATGGTCGGTACTTTGATCGGCACTTTCTTTGTCATTCGCCGAAATAGAAAGTCAGACCAAAGCTTGTAAAGTTAAGTCTCGTCTCACAGCAGTGGGACGATTCGGTCGGTATCCCTTATTGGCTCGCGGAGGAGTTTGTACTCGATGAACAAACTCTCCGCGCAGCATTTTTGCAGAAATACTCCTCCGCTTCTCTAGAGCTTCTCTGGGAGCAACCGCTGGAATGAGAGCGTCACAACCCTGCCCAATCAAGTCGGTTCGGCCCGCAGCTTCTAGAGCCTTCCTTACTTCAAAATAGTTTTCGGGTTTAAAAAACTGAAGAAGGGCTTTTTGAACTTTTCGTTCGCGCAAATGTTTGGCGACGTATACTTCTTTTTTTGTGAAGGGATCCAAACCCGTATGGTACATACAGGTAGCAACATCAAATGGAGCTGGAATAAAATCCTGCACTTGATCCGGTTTGTATCCGTTTCTTTTCAAAAATAACGCAAGCTCAATCATGCTTTCAACAGAAGAACCTGGATGACTGGCAATAAAATACGGAACGATGTATTGTTTCGGCTTTCCGGCTTTTTCAGTCGCTTTTCTAAACTCTGTAGAAAAGGTTTCAAAGTTCTCTGCATCGGGCTTTTTCATGAGATTAAGAACTTCTTTTTCGGAGTGTTCAGGCGCCACCTTCAATAATCCGCCTACATGATGAGCTGCTAGCTCGTTCATGTACTCTTCTGAAAGCTGAGCCAGATCCATTCGAATACCGCTGGCCACCAGAACCTTTTTCACTCCAGGCTGATTACGCGCTTTTTTCATCAGATCTACTAAGGGACCGTGATCGGTTCCTAAAAGTTTGCAAATGGTAGGATGCACGCACGACTGCCTCCGGCACTTCTTTTCTATATCAGGGCGCGTGCAACGCATTTCATACATGTTTGCAGTTGGTCCTCCGATATCACTGATAGTCCCTTTAAACTGGGAGTCCTCGGTCATTTTGTTTATTTCTTTCAAAATGGATTGTTGAGATCGAGATTGGATAATTCTTCCTTGATGGGCCGTAATCGAACAAAAAGTACAGCCTCCGAAACAACCTCTCATGATAGTAACTGAGTCTTTGATCATCTCGTAAGCTGGAATCGGTTCTTTGTATCGAGGATGCGGTCGCCTTGAATAAGGCAAATCATAGATACCATCCATTTCTTCTTTGCTGACAGGAAGAGTTGGTGGGGTTGTTACTACAGCTTGCTTGTCGTGATCTTGAATAAGCAAATGAGCATTAAAAGGATTGGTGTGAAGATGTATCAGCTTAGTAGCTTCGGCGAACTGAAAGCGATCAGTTTTGACTTGATCGAAACTGGGTAATTGGATAGCAGCTCTTCCTTCAAATTCTGTTGGTCGAGGTTCACTAGCGCCCAATGCATAAGCAACTCCCCGCATGTCACGCAAGTGCTTTACCGACTCCCCTTTTTTCAAGCGCCGAGCAATTTCAATGATCGGTTTTTCTCCCATTCCAAAAACAACAAGGTCAGCTTTGGAATCAAGAACTATCGAGCGCTTTACAGTATCACTCCAGTAATCGTAATGAGCCAACCGGCGAAGCGATGCTTCCACTCCTCCAGCGATAACAGGAACACTCGAATAAGCTTCCCTCGCTCTCTGACAATAAGCCAAAGTTGCCCGGTCAGGTCGTAGGCCAATTTTTCCGCCGGGAGAATAAGCATCATCATTTCTTACTTTTTTGTTGGCCGTATAATGATTGATCATGGAATCCATATTTCCTGCGCTAATGGCAAAAAATAATCTTGGCTTCCCAAATTCCTTCCACGCTTCGCAAGACTTCCAATCTGGTTGGCTTAAAATGGCAACTCGAAAACCTTCTCGTTCAAGCACTCTACCCAATATCGCCATTGCAAAACTGGGATGGTCAACATACGCGTCTCCAGTAACAAAAACGACATCCACCTGTTCCCATCCTCGAGCTTTCATCTCAGTGGAATTCGTCGGCAAAAAGCTGAATTTTTGGCGATTTTGATTCATGACGCTGGGCGAAATTATCATTTTGGCTCTCACAAAGCTAGGCCCGTCTGGCCCAACATCTAAATTGCTGATATTATTTGATTTACGACGCAACAGGAGACAATTGCATTGCCCAAAGGCCCCCACGTTTTAATCATAGATCCGGGGATTAAGAACCCTGAGCTGGAGAGCTTTAATTTATTAGCTCGGATTTCAAAGCTCCCCGTGACCTATCATTTACCTGCAATCTACGGCTTCAATTCTCTCGAGAGTGCCAGGGACTCGGTCAAGGGTATTATTATTTTAGGAAGCCTCAGTAGCGTAAATGAGATGCTTCCATGGCAAATCCGGTTGGGCGAATTTCTTAAACCCCTCATCGAAAGCAAAACACCTACTTTGGGACTTTGTTTTGGCCACCAATTTATTGCCCATCTTTTTGGGGGAACAGTGTCTTATGTAACCCCAGAAAAAAAGAAATTTTTGGGCTTCCGAGAAGTGCAATTGAAATCAAATCCACTCTGGGGAAATGACTGCACAGGCCCCCTCTACGTTTCTCACAATGAACAAGTAGTGACGGTACCTTCTGGTTTTGAAGTAAGTGCCTCAAGTAAAGATATCGTGATTGATGGGCTTAGCCATACTGCCCTTCCCATTTGGACTTTTCAACCTCACCCAGAAGCCGGACCTAAATTTCTCGAGCTCAGGGAAAAACGCCTAGCTTCGGATCCTTCACAATTTAACTTTGGGCATGGGCTTCTTGAGAAATTTCTTGCGCTCTGTGCACAACATCGACCATGACACCTATCATTTACAAAAGAGAAGAGGCTCACTTAGAAAAAGTTTCACTTTGTGAGCTAGCTAGTAAATTCGGCACTCCCCTCTTTGTCTATTCGGAAGCCCATCTAAAACAGCGCTGTCGCGAATTTTTGCAAACGTTTAGTAATCATCCCACTCAGGCATGCTATGCATTAAAAGCCAATTCAAATCTTAGTCTGCTGCGAGTGATTTTCGGAGAAGGATTGGGAGCCGATGTTGTTTCAGTGGGTGAACTAAAAAAAGCGATTCTTGCTAACGTATCTCCCCAAAAAATTGTTTTTTCTGGGGTTGGAAAGCGCAAAGAAGAGTTACTGGCGGGAATAACGGCTGGGATCTTTTCTTTTCAGGTTGAATCAATCGAAGAACTTAAAATTTTAGGCAGCTTTACCCGGAAAAGTTCCATTAACATTTGTTTGAGAGTAAATCCTAATATTAATGTTCAAACTAATCCCTACATTGCAACAGGACTCTACAAAACTAAATTCGGAATTCCAGAAAGCCAGCTATCTGAAGCTTTACGCGTTCTCCAAGGCTCGCCAGTCCTAAAACTTATTGGTCTTTCGTGCCACTTAGGCAGCCAAATCAAGTCAGTTACGCCTTACCATAAAGCATCAGCACGTCTCGTGGAAATTGCAAACGCCTTGAGACTCCAGGGTCATTCAATTGAGATACTGGATCTCGGGGGAGGTTTTGGTGTTTCCTACCGAGGAGAAAAAGTCCCTTCCCTTAAAGCTTATGCTACTGCGATACAAAAACCCCTAAAAAAAACCCCCTATTCGCTCATCGTTGAACCGGGAAGATGGATTGTTGCCGAATCAGGAGTGTTGGTCTCAGAAGTACTGTTCACAAAATCAAATCCTCACAAAAACTTTCTGATTTTAGATGCTTCCATGACAGAACTCATACGACCAGCGCTCTATGAAGCGTTTCATTTGATTCAACCTTGCCGAAAATCAAAGGCACGAGAAAAAACTTTTGATATCGTAGGCCCCGTTTGTGAAACCTCGGACTTTCTGGGGCTGAGTCGCAAACTGCCCGCGATTGGATCGGGAGATAAAGTTTGGATTAGTCATGCGGGAGCTTACGGTTTTTCAATGTCGTCTCACTATAATATCCGACCAAATGCGGCTGAAATATTGGTCTCCGGAAAATCTGCAACCGTCATTAGAAAACGTGAATCTATCGAAGACCTTTGGAAAAACGAAACCTAAACAGCTGTATTCTGACAGTGCCGTGTTAAATCATTGTCAGGGAAGCACCAAATTACGCTCTCGGCCTGTCAAAATTTAACGGTCAAACGGAGTTAGGGCTTATCACGTCGTGATTCCGGTATTTACTCAAGGAGAATACGGACACAGTCTCGTATTCTCAGTTATGGCAAAATTGTTGCAACCTCAATGGGCAGGCTTATCCGCCCGAGGCGGTAAGTCTGTTGCTGTTGAGGTGAGCTATGTTGAAATCCACGTGGGTATTACTTCTGGCTTTTTGCTGTTTGAGTGGTTTTGCTATTGCTGAAGAACATTCGGAAAGCACTAAGGCGGGCACTAGCACGTCGACAACTCGACCTGAACCCGAAAAAAAGAAAAGCTCTTTGTATCAGAAGTTAAGTGCTTGCATAAATGAAAGACCGTCAAATACCGACACTGATGCTAAAGATTCCGAAAAACCTACCTGGCACCCTTCATCTGATAAAAAGTCAGATTCGGCTTCCACGAACGGAACCTTGGGCTCCACTGACGGGCAAGCTATTTTTACTCAATACTGTGCTACCTGCCATTCTGTTGGCGGCAGCCAAGGTCCGATATCCAACTGGGCGCTCGCTGCTGAACGGGCTGGCGTAGACATGCCCCCACAAGGAAGGGCCAAGACAATCCCAGCTGCAGATTTGGCTAAGCTAAAAGAATTCTTGATTGCAAAATCCAAGTAAGAACTCTATTTCTTTTATAGAGTGTTCAAAAAAGAAAAGTTATCTCCTTTAAAGCTGTCCATTACTCTTCAAACCCTTATTGCCATGGTACTTGGAATAGTGGTGGGGGCTTTTTTTGGAAAAAATCTCCTGTTTTTGGGTGAAGTCAGTCGTTTATTGGTCAACGCGATTAAATTTCTAGCAATGCCCTTACTGTTCCTGACCATAACGGATGGTTTTCTTCGGTCTGAATTTAAAGGGCGGGGCTTTATCGCTCTTCTCTTCGTATCGGGGTTCAATGCGGTCTGTGCTGTCTCGATTGCACTCATGATTTCCAACTTTTTTAAGCCTGGAAGGTGGCTTTCTCTTCAACTCCCAGCTGATTCGGTGTTTTCTTCGGACGGCCTTTGGTTAAAAAACTTGAATGCCATGTTACCCAATCAGGGGATAGGCTCGCTCCTAACTGGCACAACCTTGGTCATTTTTATCTCTCTACTGACTGGATCCAGCCTTCTTTTACTTAGGAACACTTTTTTAAAGCATCGGCAAGATTGGTTTACAAAACTTACTTGTTTAATGGATTGGGGACTTCACCAACTATTCTTTTTAGTTGATGTCATTGTTCTATTTCTCCCGTTGGCCGTCTTTTGTGCTGTCGTAAAAGCCATCGGTGCCCAGGGTCTCACTATTGCCAAGGGATTACTTGCCTACTTTTTAGCCTGTTCAAGCGGGATGGCATTTCATATTTTGCTGATCTACCAAACTTGGATCCGACAATTCGGAAAGATAGACCTTCGATTTTTCTGGAGATCGGTTCTGGATCCAGCTCTTTATGCGTTTGGGATTAATAGCAGCTTAGCCACATTGCCAGTCACTCTGAAAGCGCTTGACCGGTTAAAGGTTAGCCCAGCATCTGCTCGTTTATCTGCTTGTGTAGGAACTAATTTTAATAATGATGGCATCCTTCTCTACGAAGTCGTAGCTGCTCTGTTTCTCATGCAAGCCTATGGAATTTCACTGCCCTTGAAGTCTCAGTTATTCGTAGCGGTTATTTCTATCGTAGCGTGCATTGGGGTCGCTGGAATACCGGAAGCAGGAATTATTTCACTAACCATCGTTTTATCTTGCACGGGTCTTCCCACGGAAGCGATTACTTTTCTTTTAGCCATCGATTGGGTTTTAGCGCGCATGCGATCCTTTACCAACGTATTAGGAGATATCACCGTAGCGGTGGTTATTGATCGATTGACTTCAATGGGAAGATTTTCTGAGAACCCCAAACTCCTAAAGTAGCTCCTATCCCATCCGCTAACATGTCTAAAATTTCAAAGTCCCTACCAAAAAGAGGTTGGGTTGCCTCATCAACAAACGAGTAGAAGATAAGTATCATGAGACACTGCCTCATTCGCTTCTGAGAAAACCGGTTCTCAGCAATGAGGAAAGCCATCAACAAAAAACCTAACAAAGAGTAACCGATTAAATGATAGAGCTTATCCATTCCGGGTTTTGGGGCCACTTGAGAAGAAAGCTGGATATGGGTGAGAGTAAAAGCAATGAGCCAATAAGCACCAAGCAACAATTTCAGAATAAGGTTTCTGTGCTTCATAACAATTAAATGAAAAAGTGAATTCCCAAAGAGGCCACGATAACGAGTTGCTGGTTAAACAATGCCAACAATTCACTATGCACAACGGACAGACCGAGGGGAAATCCAGCGCCCAACCCTACTACGCCATAGAAAGATTGAAGTGATTCTCTGTTATCTAAAAAGTTGTCCAGCGGCTTTTGATTAGCGAGTTTGATTTTAACACCAACAATCGGCCCCAAATTCAAAGTAGCGTTGTCATTCCGCCACTCATACCGATATCTCAAAGTAAGTGACGGATAAAGATCCCAATCGAAACTACCATCTACTACATGGTTTCTTCCAAAATAGTGTCCGCCTCCAACGAAAACGCCAAGACCGGTATCTGTGGGGAAAGAAAAGGTGGACCCTCGGGGAAATAAAATATTAAACCCGGTCTTTAAGTAACTGGCATTTAAAAAGGCAATAAGGGTTCTTTCAGCAAGTAAATTTGAGCGCTCGGAGAGTAAGTCCACTTTCGTTTCCAGTTGCTCAATTCGGCTCTCAAGCTTTTTAATGTTTTCCTCGGCAGAAACCGTTTGAGGTCGCTTTGGGGTAGCGGGTAGACCGGTAGAAAAAAATAGTCCGAGAACCAAGAACGGAATCAAACGTCTCATGATGACTTTCCTTCTTCGCACAATCCGGTTGGAGGACAATTTGGACAGTAGATTTTTCTAATTCTCGAAACTTGAGTAATCGCGCGTTCTACTTCGGCGCGAATTCTCCTGAGTTCGTAGTAAACTTTCTTAGCTTCCCCTTCTTCCGCAGAACGATCTCTCTTCTCTACTTGGGCGAGAATCTCCTGCTTAAGAACCTTCTTAAATTGTTCCTCGAGTTCTTTTTGCTTTGCTAATCCCGATTGATGGGTTTCCTGGTACGCATCCAACTCCTTACGTAGTTCGAGGCACCGGGGACGTTCCTCACCTGCTTGAGCGAGCGAAGAGAAAACCAACAAAATTCCCCAATAAAAAAGGACCTTTCGATTAATTTTAGTTAGGTTCAAGAAGCACTTAAACAGCTAAATTTAAATAACATTATAAGGGCCGAGGGAGAGAGATGGCAATTTTCAATAGCCGGAAAAAAAAGAGGCGACGCCCAGCGTTGACTTTGGGCCCTACAGCCGCTTGGATAGGAGGGGTTCACAGGAGGAAAGCATGCGACTGTCAGGACTGTTTTTGGTTTTATTTCTAGGGCTGGGCTATGCGGAAGCAGGCACCTACAAACCCTTGGCTCCGTCTCTTGAAGAGACAGCAGCTTCCATCCAATGGAACCGGAAATTGGGTTCCAGAAACTATCAGTGGGATTACAACCGTTCTTTGGAAACAACACCATCAGTTGAAAGGCCTTTTTCGGAGACTGAAGAAGCGGGCTTTCTCCTCTTTCATGCCGATGCCCCCTTTTCTGCTAGTCGAATCAAAAACACTTTGGCAGAAAACTTACCCAGCGGCGTAAAACTTTTTGTTTACACTGACTCTCCAAAAGATGTGCCCGACCTCAAAAGACATTATGAAGCTCTGGCAGGGAAATCGAATGTTGAGATTGCCTCGTTAGATTATGCTTCATCGGATCGAGCCGTTTGGGCGAGAGACAATACGCCTATTCCGATTAAACTAGCTCCTCAAATGGACCAAAGCTCGTGGGGCGCGGTAGATGCCGTTTACTACGGCGGCGATGCTCCTGATGAGGCACTTGCACAATGGTTTCACATTCAACTTGTTAAGAACCCCTACCAGTTTGAGGGAGGAAACTTTGTTGCTGATCAAAGAGGTAACTGTCTCATCGTAAACAAAACAGCAACTGCAGCTATTCCTGATTCGGTTTTTCATGAGATCTACGGCTGTAAGAAGTTAGTTCGGTTGAAGCACGTCGCCGGTATTGGTCATGCTGATGAGCGAGTAAAGTTTATCAATGAAAAAACCATTCTCACTGATACCCCTAGCTATGTCTCCACCCTTTCACAACTCGGTTATGAAGTTGTGGTTTTGCCCAAGCCTCAAAATGGCAAGTATCGTACTTATGTGAATTCACTTCTTATTAATGGAAAAGTTTTTGTTCCGGTCTTCGATGAAAGCAATGATGAAGAGGCCATTGCAACCTACCGTGCTCAGGGACTTGATGTTGTATCTATAAACTCCGAAACTCTCTCTGATCACGGAAATGGTTCAGTCCACTGTATCACTATGACTTATCCAAAAATGGATTTGAGGGAATTAAAACGGCTTTTATTTCGATAGAACTAAAAGCGCTAATCTTCCTTTTCAAGATCATTCAGTAGGTCAAGCACTTCGGTTTGCTCGGTATCGGTTGCAATCATGCGATAAGCTCGAATGTTGGCGTGTTTATCCACTAAGACAAAATGTTCGCCATGAGTAATATCAAATAAATCTTTAGCTTCGCTGGTTGTGGTGTTCTTCTTGTCCCGAATCAAAACTATTTTAAATCCTTTCACCACTACTTCCGAGATTGCACCTAGAGTTCCTGTTAAGAAAGTCCACTTGGTCCAATCCGCACCAAATTTATCGCCATACTTTTTGAGAACATTCGGACTATCCGTTTCGGGATCAACAGAGATGGATACAAACCTCAATTGGGGATTATCCGTTGCAGAAACAATCGATTTCATCCTTTGAGTCAGCAGCGGACAAACCGTCGGACACGACGTAAAAATAAAGTTGATGAGCGTAACGTGTCCCAAAAGGTTTTGCTTCGAGAAAGGTGCTCCATCTTGAGTTTTAAGGTCGAAAGCAGGTAACTCAATAAGAACCGGCAATTTATCTCTTGTTGTGTTTTGAGAGACCCAAACAACAGCCATGAAGATTAACGGAATAATGAGGAGCCACTTAAGCTTGGAAATAAAAGCATTCATGGGGGAATGGCTCCCGGGGACGGAATCGAACCGCCGACAGGGTGGTTAACAGCCACCTGCTCTACCGACTGAGCTACCCGGGAACAGG
>RFNO01000095.1 GCA_009927165.1 Pseudomonadota bacterium | reverse complement strand
TACAGAAGTCGCGTTGTTGATGGATCAAAAGCAATTCTCTATGCATTGTCGAAACAATTAGCTGTGAGGGTAACTCCTCACAGCTCCAAGTTTAAAGTTGGTAACAATCTTACCAACGACGATTTGGGGCGTTTACAGAGAAGGGGTCACACCTGTTCCCATTCCGAACACAGAAGTTAAGCCCTTCATCGGCGATGATACTGCGCGGGTCACTGCGTGGGAACGTAGCACGATGCCCCATTATTATTTGCCCGGTTAGTGATTAGATTAAGACTAATCCTAACCGGGCTTTTTGTTTTTTATCATGGCAAGAACTCAGGAAAATAAAATTTCAGAAGCACAAGAGGGTTCTAAAGATTTTATACGTGCTCTTCTAGTTAGCATATTAGCTTTAATTATTATTCGCTCGTTTGTTTTTGAGTCTTTCAAAATTCCGTCGAGTAGTATGGTACCCACCCTTCATATTGGTGATCACATTTTTGTCTCGAAGTTTGATTACGGCATTTCTCTTCCTTTTACGAAAATTGAACTTATTCGGTGGTCTCAACCCAAGCGAGGTGATGTCATCGTTTTTCTATTTCCTAAAGACGAATCATTACATTACGTGAAAAGAGTCCTTGGAGTTCCGGGTGATAAGATCGAGTTTAAAGGCCGCGCTCTTTTCGTTAATGGTGAAAAGATTGATCAAGAGTTGATTACCGATCCCGTTCTAATCGAAAAAGCCTATTCTGGAGGGCCTGTATCGGGAGAACTCTACCAGGAAAACCTAAAGGGAAGAACGCATTGGGTACGGTATTTGAACCCAAGAGAAAAAGGGTTTTCGGATATGAAACAAGAAGTCACGGTTCCACCCGATAAGTTTTTTGTAGTGGGAGATAATCGAGACCAGTCTTATGACAGTCGCTCTTGGGGATATGTTTCCCGAGATAGTATTAAGGGCAGAGCACGAATGATTTGGTTGTCTCTGAAGAGCTCAGATGATTGGATTTCTTTCCGTCGTGTTGCTTGGTCTCGCTCTGGCAAACTTATCCGCTAGTATCTTTTATTGAAGGAGCTCTAATGCGAGATGAGCTGCCCCCAGCGAGCCGCTCAAATTTTTAAACTGAGTAGTCTTGATAGTTACTTTCTCCCCCACTGCCGGAAAAGCGTGAGTCTTAACGTGATGGCTAATTTCCTCTAAATAGATCGAGAGTCCATCGGTAACGGCGCCCCCTAAAAGTATAATTTCCGGATCAAAAACATTGGCAATGCCCACCAAAGCTATCTGAAAATTATAAATAAACTCATCGATTATCTTTTTGTACTCGGGAACGATCCCTGCTTTTGAAAATACGTCCTTCGGTGAAATTCCGTTGGCTTGATTTTTTACAGCCGTAGCCGAGCAATAGCGTTCAAAACAGCCACGGTTCCCACACGGACACGGTAGCCCTTCTGTGTGAATAGAAAAATGTCCCAACTCCCCTGCAGTGCCGGTAGCTCCTCGAAAAAGTCTGCCGTCCAAAATGAGACCGCCTCCAATGCCAGTACCTAAAGTGAGTAGAACGACATTCTTGTGTCCCTCCCCTGCTCCCACTTTCCACTCGGCAAAGACTGCGCATTTTGCATCGTTTTCTACAGATACGGGAACGTTAAAATCCAACTCCACCCAATCTTTTAGAGGAATATTTTTCCAGTCAGCAAAATTGGGTGAGTTTCTTACCACCCCTCGATGGTGGTCTACTGAACCAGCGCATCCGATTCCAATAGAGCTGAAAGGGATTTCAGCTTCCTGGAATAACTTTATCGCATCCTTGATAGCGCTTCGGACTTCATTTGGGCCTTCATTGGCCCGAGAGGGGATGGAGATTTCCTTTAAAATCTGTGTTCTGCCTTTGAGAGCGATCCCTTTGAGTTTGGTTCCCCCAATGTCTAGGCCGAGTGTAACGGATGATTTAGTTCCCATCAGAAGGTTGGTATACTCTGCTTTTTAGAACCTGGAAAGGCAGGATCTGTGGTTCCCCTCGTAGAAGTAAAAAATCTGGAAGTAAGGTACGGCTCTAAAAAAGCTGTAAGGGGTCTTTCTTTCTCGCTAATGCCAGGGGAAAGTGTGGGGCTCTTGGGAGCAAATGGTGCAGGAAAGTCGAGCACCCTGAGGGCTATTTTGGGAATGCAGCCAGTTTCACAGGGGTCAATTTCAGTCTTTGGTAAAAAACCGGGACTTTATAAAAGCTTTGAGCAATTAGGATTTGCACCCGAGGAGGGATCTGCTCCTGAGTATTTAACGGGATTGGAATATCTCCTTTTTGTGTCGGATCTTCATCGTCCTGCTCATCCGGAAAACAAAAAAGAGGCTCAAGAACTACTTCAATGGTTTGAGTTAAATCCGAATCAAAGGATTCGAGATTATTCTAAAGGAATGAAAAGAAGGATTCTTTTAGCCCAATCCATGGTGGCATCCCCCCAAATATTAATTCTCGATGAACCGCTTAATGGTTTGGATCCTCTGATGATTGTGAAACTGAGAGAATTACTCATAAGAAAACGAGAACAAGGAGTTACAGTACTTTACTCTTCCCATATCTTGTCGGAAGTCGAAAAAACTTGCTCGCGAGCTATTATGTTACGCGAAGGAGAAATGGTTTTGGACGCATCACTCCCTGATATTGTGAGGGATTACGGTGGTGTCGAAGACGCATTCACTCAAAAAGTGAGTCCGTTATGAAGTTTTGGATCTTACTCAAGGAGAGTGCCCGTTACATCGCTCGTTCACGCCTTCTTTTTCTCTTAATGATTTTTTCATTGTTTCTCCACTATGTCGGACTGAGTGTCGTCCAGCAAATGACTGTATCAGTCCAGGGACTTATGTCTTCACTTGGGCCCAGAGAGGGAATGTTTGTATCGCTCTTTTTGTCTTTATTTGTTGGGGTTTTTCTCTCTGTAATTTATGGCATTTGGATGGTGCCTTATTTTCATCAAGGCGATCGAAGTCAGCTTACCTATGTGCTTCCTGTCTCAAAATGGTCGTTTGTTTGTGTTTACGCAGTTACTTTGCTGTTTTTGATTTTAATTGAGTTTGGATTCATGTTCGGTTCGCTAGCCATGGTCTTTGGAAGCGAAGCTCTGCTCCACCCCAAGTTTTCCTGGAACGCTCTCTTCAGTTGCCTTGTGATTGAAGTTTTAGCTGTTGAGTTTCTTTTGTTTTTCTTTGCGACTTTGTCGTTGGGACTGGGACAAATCAGCACCCTTTTTGTAGGTGGTCTTGCATTTATTTTTCTTCAGGTTTGCGGAACAGCTTTTCGATTTGGTTTTGATCAATATGCTCGCGAAAGCGGAGGAAAGCTTTTTGTGTTTTACGAACTCTATCGAGTTGCCCCTCCGCTGGGAGATCTCATTTTCAATTTAAAGCAAACTTTTAGTACCGGGGATTTTCCCTCATTCCACGCAGTTCTGTGGGTTGTATGGTTCGGGATTTCGGTCCTGTTTTTCAGAAGGGCAATTCGCTATCCTCGCAGAAATCAAGCTACTGAGTAACGCCACCAAACGGTACAGCCTTACTTTGGGCGGTCCTGGGGGGAGAGTTCCTCAAACGGGTAAGGAGCAAGATTGTAGATAGGGTTTAACTCCTCCCAAAACTCTGATGGTACTTTTCTGGTAGAGCGTTTTTTCGGAATAACAAAACGTGGATGGCGCATACCCCGTTTTAAATAATCATTAAGGCCGTGAGGGTAAGGAGTATTTAACCAGGATAAAATGGCGGAATAATCTCCCCATTTCATCCAATCCCCCGCCCATCTCCAGTGCTGAACGGAAAAGGGCAAGAGCTGGGGATTTCGATGCGCCATAAGACTTGAGTAAGGATACTGCTCCACTCTGTCACAAATATTTGCGCTAACTGGATTGCGATACACGTATTTCAAGCAATGAAGGTAGTAGCTGGTATTTGTTATAAGTGTCCATTTATAAGGTCCCCCGAAAACATGATTGATCCGCCCGGCCCGCTTATTAACGATTCTGCAGACTTCTCTCATCAAATACTGCATCGGATCTGACAAGTCTCCCTCGACACTAGAGGCCATCAGGTGAAAATGATTGGACATGAGCACTAATGCATGAATTTGAAGTTTGTTTTTGACGACATCTTGATTGAGAACGTGAATGAGAACATTCCAAAACTCCCCAATAGGGATGTAGAACCACTCTCGATTATTGGATCGGCCAGTGATGTGAAACGGGAATTGGTCTGTTCTGATAAGAGGTGTCCGCGCCATGTGCGATGGATTGTTAGCAATTCCCCCGCCGAAATCTGAGAAGGCTTCCTACCCAAAGTAAGGCCGTACCGTTGGGGGGCCGTTGGGGGGAATGTGAAGGAAGCTTCATAATTGGGGGTGTGCGAAGTATGGCTACAAGACGGATGTAAAGAGTGAATACGGCTTGTAAAAAATCATTATTTTCAGATATTTAGTCGGTGCCAGCTAGGGCCTGAGCCACGGTCGGCTAGGCACTGCACAACGAGCGAAACTGTTTCAGGTACTGCGAGAGCGGTATCATGATTGCACTACTGTATCCCCATGAAGAAACTTTTCCACTGCATCGGAAGCAAACAGATAGGTCTCTTAGGGCTTCTTCTTGTGTTATCGGGCTGTGGAAAATTCCCTTTCACTCTTGAAAGTGGCGAGAAACCTATTCGAAAAAATTGCCACCTGATTGCAGTCAGTTCTCTGGTTGTTAATGTTCAGGCCCAAGATCCGAGCGCAAGCTTGGAAGGGTTGCAAATCATCATTACCAAGGGAAGTTTTGAGCAAATTACTGAAGTTCACAATGGCACTCAACATATCTTTGAAAATGGCAACGAAGTAGCAGGTTTTTCATCACCCATTTCAAATAACGAAGCGCAAGCAGTTATTTGGCAACTAACAGGAACTTTTCAAGTGCGAGTAACTCACCCCACTTTATCGGCGGGTCCAGCTAAGACCGTAGTGGTCCAATCCGGGGATTGTGCTCCGATTGGTGAATCGGTCAGCTTCGAACTTCATTAATCAAACAAAAACCATGTGATTTTATCTTACGGGCGATGGCAGTGCTTTGGTGAGGCCCACAATCTCCCTCAGGGAAGCAGTCCAATTCATCGCATATTCGCCGGGAGTAGAAGTGCGATAGGCTCCCAGAAAATCTAGAAAAGTTTTATATTCTTGATTCGAGAGGATTTTCTGTGAAAAAACCAGTCTCAAAGTGAGATTAACTTGGGTGTCCAGCGGGCTCGTCCCCAATTTGGCATCGCCAGTGATACTTCCACTTAAGTCAGTTTGAGGATTTCCCAGCTTAAAACTTTGAATGTTGACTACGCCATCTTCAAATTTGAGTCGGACATCGAGATCCCCGGCATCGAGTGCCGGAATCTGAAAGGGAGGACCCAGCATGGGATTATTCACAAGAATAGCTGGCGTTTTAAAGCTTTTGCCCTTAATGAATACTCGCCCATGAGTTTCCGAAAACACGGTTTCATTTACGTTTAAGTGAATATCAGATTCTAGAATTCCTTGCATGCTTTGGTTGAGTCCGGGCAGTGTAATTTGTGCGAGATTGAATTCACTAGAGTCGGCCCATAAATTGATCTGTGGCCCTCGCTGGCCGAACTGAAGAAAAAGATCCCCTCCGCCTTTTAATTCATCAAATGACAATGAGACCGACGGGATAAAAAACCAGCTAAAACGAAGTCGGAACTTCATCGACTTGCTTGCAAGCTCGATATCGCTATCTCCCACAGGTAAAGTAACATTCACATTCCTAATGCCAATACCTGGCCAGCCGAGAAATACCGGGTGAATGTCTTCGGCTACAATCAGCACGCCCGTTTGTTCATTGATTTTCTGAAAGATGGTTCCTTTCAAGTTTTGCAGTGGAAACATGAAAACAAAACCTAGTAAGAAAATCGCAAAACAAATGAAAATGGTTTTTTTATTGGGTTTAGCCATGTTTAGGGCTCCTCAGGAGCAAAGAGATAAGCCATTACTTGGAGCTCCACATTCATATAGCCTCTAAGCTTAGAATCATTTTGGATTTTGAAGCTGGAAATGCTGAGGCTGTATTGTCCGCTTTCAATGTTTTTCAAGTAATTCACTAACTGTGTGAGCGTTACTTTCTGCAAACTCACTGTCGCCTGTTTTATTTTTAACTCGGAAGAAGGCTTCCCATCTTCTGAGCGAGCTGAGGCCTCACCTGCTTCGTTTACGCTCATCATTCGAGGTGAGATGCCAGTGATCCTACCCATGTCCATCAGTTTCTGTTTCATTTGTCCAGGGGGTGCTAAGATTGAGTTCCCCTCAAGAGTCCCGATGAGCTGGCTCTTGTCTCGCCGAATTTTCTGGTATTCCTGTAAGTGTGTCCCCATTGCTGAAGCGTCGCGAGCTCGGTTACTAATACTCCACAAAGAGTAATAGGCCACCAACAAATAGAGTGCTACGCTGCCGGCAATCAGCCCCATGGTGCCAAAGATCATTTTTCGTTGTTGGGGTGGAGGAAGGCTTGCAAATCGATCATAGATCATTCCCACGTACTTGTTCTGATAGAGAACCTGCAACATGGGAGCTTGTTCTTGGATCCAAGTCTTTATTTTGCTGGTTTCTTCCATATTATCTCCCCACCACTCTTCCAGAAATCGTGAAAGCAGTGCCTTCGTTCTGTAGATGAAGATCAGCGAAATAGCTTGTCCCTTTAAGGTTCTGGAGAACTTGATTAAGATCCCCCTGGTAAAATACACCTTTAATAATAAGATTCTTATCGTTGATTTCCAGCATGTTCACATCCACTCTGATTTCAGGGGGAAATGAGGAGGAAACTTTTTTGAAGAGCGTTCCCATAGCAACATGGCTTTTAGAAACGAGCTGAATCTTCTGGTCGAGTTCTTTTACTTTCTGGCTCACAAATGTTTTGAGCTTATCTGGATTGGCAATGAGAACTTCTCTCGGCTTCTTAGCGACCGAACGAAAGGTGTCCTCAAAAATTTTTCCGAGGGCTGCTTCAGCATCGGCAGCTTGTCTTGAAGCAATAATGGTCGAAGCCGTTACGTGAACCAAAAGTAAAAGAGCCCCGATAGCCGAGTATTTCAGCAGCCTAACCAAGTGTGGATTTTTTAGGATACTCCCCACGTCATCTAATGAGGTGTGTTTGCCCATTTCTCCTTTTCTAAAATTAAAAAGGAGGGGAGATTTTCTTGCAAACACCTGTGCCCTGCCCCAACTTTCCGCAAAGCGGTATTGGTCTTTGTTTTTTAGCTCGTCTTTTACTGAAGCGCGCGAGAAAGGGGAGAAACGCTCAGTGGGTATGCCAGTGGCTTCTGTTAGAAATGTATCTAACCCTTTTAGCTCACTCCCACCACCAATCAGAACAATCTGGGACACTTCCTTTTTTGCCAAGTTTCGATAAGAAGCACTCGTGTGGCTGATGTCTGATACTAAAGACCGTAAAATCGGTGTGATCCCTTCTGCGCATTCTGCTCCCACGGCATAATTTGCTTGAGCGAGATCCATTTGGGTGTGTTTGGTCTCCTCAGCCTCTTCAAGGGCTTGGGAAAGGTGTTCTGCTAATACTTCGGTAATCTTGTAGGAGCCCCAGGCCACTGTTCTTAAAAAAACTAAATTCGTGCCTTCCAAAACCGAGAAGCTTGTTTTCGTGTGACCCAGATCGCAAAAGAGCATGGAACCAGGCCCTTTCAGTTCGGTGCTGGGTTGATTGGTCAGAAATATATTCAATGCCCCCATACCTTCAAAAGTGAGCCAATCGGGATCGACTCCCACGGACTTGCACCAATCGATGTGGCTTTGGACAAATTTCTTGGGTGCCATAGCAGCGAAAACGAGGCTCCCTCGGCCATCAGGGGAAATTCGGTAATCCAAAAGGGAGTCTTCCATGCGGAAGGGAATATTGTCCTCCAGTTCGAAACGGAACATCTGTTCCACCTTTTTCTTACTAGAAATGGGTATTCTTAAAAAACGAAGAGCAGTTTGAGTGTTAGGTAAGCTTGTGACAATTTTATCAGGATGGCTGGGGAGCGTAGAAAGTAAGTGCTCAACAGCAGACTTGTACATGGGAACGGGCTCAGAAAGTTGGAGTGGCATTTTCACTTCATGAAAATCTAAAACCTCCAGACGACGCCACTTCGACTCCATTTCAACGGCTTTAATACTCCAAGTTCCGAAATCGATTCCTAGTATTCTCATAGAGATTCCTTTTTATTACGATTCCACCCAGCTGTAAATTTTAAGTCCCCTGGGGGCAACCTCTTGTCCCGCAGTGGGCTTGTTCCGTTTTACTGGAGGGCTTACATTTCCATTAGGAGTACAAACGTATTCCGTAGTTGTTTCTTTAAAAGATATCGCCCCAGGAAATAATTCGTCACACTCTTGTTTAGTGGTTGGCTTCGCAAAGCATTTTTGAAGAACTAAGTGAAAAAAGAGATCAGGGTCCGCATTGCATTGCGCAGGGTCGAGATTGAGAGCTGAATTCGCGCCAGCTCCCGTCGTTAGGGCAACGGCCAAAGTAATCGTGGATTGAATAGTGCTGCCACTCTTTTTGAGCTCTCCTCGGGACTTAATGATAAAGGCTCGACTGCCCACTGTGAAAAACTCATTATGCAAACTCGCAGGGTAATTAGTCATAAAGCGGGAAAAATTGGCACTCATGAAGTTTGTGAAAGTTTGGACGTTGCCCCAGCTTCCTGCAAGCTGACTTTGGAAATGATTATAAATGAATTCCAAATCCCTATCGGTAAAATCTCGAAATAGTGTTTTGAGTTCTCTCCTTTGCGTGAGTTGGTCGATATCAGTCTTTCCGTTTTCGGAAAACACAGTCACGATTGGCTTGAGCTTTAAGAAAAGGGCTGGGGTAATGTCTTTAACCAGTTTAAGTTCATCAACAGTAAACATCCGAGCTCGTTTTGCTTTGTAGGGCGGATTTTGTGTTTCATACCAGGAGTCTTTATTGCTAGCTCCAAAGCTACTCTGTCCTGGGTGAATCCAATCCATGATGTTACAAATAATCATATCAGGCCGTACGTTGCCGAATTCCCCGGTGGGATCTTCAGACTCTCTAAAAAGAAGATCAATTTGGGTGACCAATCGGTGCCCTAAGTAAGTCACCATATCTTTGGGGGTATCAAAGAAGTTAGGACAAGATGCTGGCGCGGTAGGATTATCCAAAAGATTTAAGTTAATCTTCGAAGATTCAGACGAAATACTATGAGTCATCTTTCCAGCTGAAATCCTCGTCTCGTCTAACAGGCTTTCTTGTTCAGATTTTTCTTTCAAAGATACCTTTGCAAGGTCTGCTTGATCAGGAGGAAAGGGCGGAAAAGGGAGCCTCCACAGATCTGGAAAATATTTGGAGTACGCTTTAAGGTTATTGTCCCTCATAGCTTTCCCAAGCAGCGTGAGCCGGAGTAGGCCGATATGAGCACCTGATTTAGCAAGGTAGTAGGCTTGTAAGTGATTGAGGTCATTATAAGCTAGTTTACGTTCGATAAGCGAAGTGTACTGGAGTTCCAAAGTCATGAGACTGATAAGAAGGAGTGCAACAAGAACTGTTAGCAGAGCAGCTCCCTTCTCTTTGCTCTTAAACTTGTTGTGCATCTCAGTAACCATTAAAAAGACACCCAAGTTGGTTTGTTGTTTGGAAAAGCTATTTTAAAAGAAGTCTCCGCTGAAACTTCTCTCTTAAGTTTGGGATCCCACGCAGCAAGAGCTATACGTACCGCTCTTGGAAACTGGTCACGAGTGCTGCCGGAGTCGGAGTTCCAGTCATCCGTCCATTTGGAAAGTTTATCGTCCCAGAATTGAAATTCGATTCGAGTGACATTTTCCAGAAGGGTATAGACTTTGCCTCCTTCAAAAAGATTGCCATCAATCAAGGGGCTTTCCCGTTTCATGAGGTTGCTGCGATCGCTGCCTTTTTGGGCTTCCATGAAATAGGAAATTTCGGTTTGTTCTCCGTCTCGGCTGCCAGCGTAATAGGTTCGGTGGCTGAGGCTCGTGAAAATGAGCTGGTTCTTTCTTCCATCAAATAAAGTGTGGGGGACAGAATCTCCTCTTAAGACCGAGTTTTGTAGAAAGCTTCCGAGATCGGCATAGAGAACGTGAAACGCTTGACTTAAATCCGAACGGATCAGAGCTAGCGCCGAACGAAGTGCGTCCACTTGCTCGATTTGGCCAAGCGCAGTTTCTTTGGTGTTCCGGATTAAGTTGATTTGGTGAGAAGTAGCGAGCGCTACCATGCTAAAAATAGCTAACGCTAATAGAACTTCTAACAAAGTAAACCCACGCTGAGACATTAAAATCCCCCCGTGGCTAAAGAAGGTAGAGGCATGTCATATCGAGCGAAATGAGTTGTTACGTCTACGCTTCTGGGATTTTTTCCTTGCTTCCAAAGAACTTCCACGTGAATTTCCCTTGAAGCTTTGGAAATGTATTTGTTTACGAGATCCAACATGGTTTTCTTCATGATGTCTTCTGGTGTCGGCCCATCAGGATTTTGTGCTCCGTCGCCCCCCATCAGTCGACTAGCTTCTTCCGAGATTCGAAAATCAATTTCAGTACAATAAGTCACATAGCTATATTTTTCGTAAGGCTCATCGAATGTTCCTTCCTTCTTTTTGTCACAAGCTTTTTCAATTCCTTCCGACTCCAGACGAGCCTCAAGTTCAACTAGGGTCTTTTCCAGCAGCCAAGTAGCAGTAGTTACATCCTCGGCATCTTTTACTGCTCGAACGGAACCTCGAGCCAAATCCATGGCGGCAAGAGCTGCCATCACAAAAATGACGGTAGCAATCATGACTTCAATAAATGTGAAGCCGCTCCTATTGTGCCATTGCTTCTTCAAAACTTACGACCCTCTGATTAAAAACTTCGATTTTTCCGCTTGCTGGTCGAATATAAAGCGAATATCCGCCTGTGTTCTTCCCTTCTTTATTCAAATAAACAATGGACTGCTCTGCATAGCCGCTCGGAAAGAAGTGGACGTAAACTAAACCTTCTTTCAAAAAGCCATCCTGCTCAGTGAGGACGCCGTCAAAGACCACTCCTCCGGGAAGAGGTCGTGGCTCTTTGCCATATTTCTCCGCAATAGCAAAACTCGTTGGTGGGGGAGCTACTTTCTTTTTTGCTTTCGGATCCGGCTTAACGCCAATCTGACTATCAGTTCCCAGGAGCTCAAGCTGGCCTTGTTTTTCAATCCACCAAGACTGCTTATCAAAATCGATAGCAAGTCGATAGATTCGGTTGAGCAAAATGGCATCGTTGCGTACAGACCGAAGTGTACCCACAAAACGGCGTGTCGTAGCAGATACGCGCTGATAGGTCAGTCTCGATATCGCTGGTATTCCGACAGATGAAACCATCGAAATAATAGCTAGCACCAGCAAAATCTCGATCAGCGTGAACCCAACGCGAGACCATCGTTGCTTAGTCTGACTTGATGTCGTCGCCGGAACCTGGCTGTCCGTCAGGTCCGTCGGATGTAATGGTGTAATTTTGGCCATCTTCGCATTCATATCGATATTGGTTGCCCCAAGGGTCCTTAGGAATTTCTTTTTTTCCCAAATAGCCCCCATCGGGATAGTTATCGGGGACTTTTCCAACAGAGGGTTTGGAAATGAGCGCTTGAAGTCCTTGAGCGGTGGTTGGGAAGTAACTATGCGCTAAATAATAGGCCTGCAACGCTGACCCAAAGCCTGCTATTTGGATTTTCGCATTGTCTTGTTTTCCCTTATTGAACAAACCAATCAGTTTGGGACCGGCGTAACTGCCTAACATCACCACGAGGGCCAAAACAATCATGACCTCTACGAGCGTAAATCCCTTTTCCCTTTTCTTTTGCTGTAGTTTTTTCTTGTTCATATTTCTCCTCAGACCAGTTGTTGTTTATCCAGTACCCCCGGCAAGATTATTGAGTTCGAGTAGGGGCATGAAAATAGAGAGAGCGACAAGCCCAATAATACCGCCCATTACCGCAATCATAAGGGGCTCCAATAACCTTGTCATGGACTTGATAGCATTGTCGACTTGGCTGTCATAAGCATCTGACACAACGTTGAGCATTTCTTCTAGCTCGCCCGTTTTTTCTCCAACTGCAATCATGTGAGTGAGCATGGGAGGAAATTCCCCACTGGCTCTTAACGGACCTGCAATGGACTGCCCTTCGCTGATACTTGTTTTGGATCGCTCCAGTGCATTTTTGATGACAGTGTTTTCAACCACTTCTTTGACAACGTCGATAGCATCCAAAAGCTGAACTCCGCTTCCCAGCATGGTGCTCAAAGTTCGAGCAAATCGAGATACAGCGACCATTCTTTTGAGTTTTCCCACCCCAGGAATGCGCAACGAAAAGGCATCCCACCAGGCGCGTCCAGGCGGAGTAGAAATGTACCACATAAAAAAAGAATAACTGCCTACAAGAGCAATCGCTAACAAAAGCCAATGGGCTGCCATGAAGTCACTGATCTTAATCATCACCACGGTAAGCGCGGGCAAAGCCATATTAGAGCCCGCAAATACTTCCGTGATTTTGGGTACGGCAAACGCAAAAAGGAAAATAACAATGCCAGTACCTGCAACCATCATGAATGCAGGATAAGCCAGAGCTCCAAGAATCTTATTCCTCATTTCCATTTGGTTTTCAGAAAAAGTAGCAAGCCTTACCAGAACCAAGTCTAACTTGCCGCTGGCTTCTCCTACTCGGATCATCGAAACATAAATCGGGGTAAACACTTTGGGAAAAAGAGCACAGGAATCAGCCAAGCTCTTTCCTTCATTTACACTGGTTTTCACTTGGGACATGATGGATTTAAGCCTGGGGTCATCGGTTTGGTCGACCACCGCTGCAAGTGCTTCGTCGAGAGGTATCCGAGCTTTCACCATAGTGGCGAGCTGGCGAATCATTAGGGTGAGATTTTTAAGTTTTACGGTGATTCCGCCAGTGACTGCGGATCGTCCGCTGGTCCTCGCGTCGGCACTTCTTTCTCTGAGCTCGGTAGTGTAGACCCCTCGATTTTTGAGTTTTTGGCGAGCTGAACGGGATGATTCGGCATCGACAGTACCTTTCATTTGTTTGCCGTCTGGCCCAACCCCTTTGTATTCGAAAATAGGCATGAGTTATTACTCTTGGGTTACTGAAACGAGCTCGATAGCTGTGGTTACTTGGTCTAAAACTTTCTGAATTCCATTTTGTCTTAGGGTTATCATACCCTTAGTCATGGCTTCTTTCTTTATTACTGAAGAATCGGCTTTATTCATGATGAGCGTCCGAATTTCATCATCAATCATCATGAGTTCGTGGACAACCATTCGGCCTTTGTACCCAGTGCCGGTGCACTCCACACAACCGCGAGTACGAATAATGTGCTTACCGCCGAAGACGTTAGTGTCCAGTCCTAAATTGTCTAGTTCCGCGGGTTGGGGCGTGTATTCTTCTTTGCAGTTTGGGCACGCTTTTCTCATGAGCCGTTGAGCAAGTACTGCCATTAAAGAAGACGAAACTAAAAAGGGTTCTACTCCCATGTCGATTAAACGAGTAATGGCACCGGGAGCATCATTGGTATGGATCGTGGCAAAAACAAGGTGACCTGTCAGTGAAGCTTGAATTGCAATTTCAGCAGTTTCTTTGTCACGGATCTCCCCCACCATGATGACGTCGGGATCTTGACGAAGAATAGCTCTTAAGCCGGAAGCGAAACTAAGTCCAATTTTTGGATTAACCTGAATCTGTGCAACGCCTTTTAAATCGTACTCAATCGGATCTTCTACCGTGATGATGTTTCGCTCGATGGAGTTGATTCGGGTAATGCACGAATAAAGAGAAGTTGTTTTCCCGCTACCTGTGGGCCCGGTAACCAGAATAATCCCATGCTTTTTATGAATAAGCTGATTGATGTGCTTGATTGTTTCAGGATCAAAACCTAAAACTGCGAGATCAAGCCGGACGCTGCTTTTATCCAAAATACGAAGTACCAATCGTTCGCCGTGGGCTGTAGGGATAACTGAAAGACGCAAATCCACGTCTTTGCCAGCGATCTTTATTTTAATGCGACCGTCTTGAGGTAATCTTTTTTCCGCAATATCCAGTTCGCCCATTAGTTTGATACGCGATGAAATCCCCGCGTGGAGTCCTTTGGGTGGTCTTGCAACATCGTAAAGAACCCCGTCAATACGAAGGCGGACGACCATTTCTTTTTCGTAGGGCTCAATATGAATATCCGAGGCTTTGTCTTTAATTGCTCGAAAAAGAAGATTGTTTACGAATCGAATAACGGGAGCATCATTTTCAGAAGCTTCTAGGAGATCGACAGGTTCTTCCAAGTCATACTGAAACTCTTCTGATTCCTCTTCACTGATCTCCGACATGATGCTTTGGCGAATCCGCTCATAGACTCGGTTGATTCCATCCAAAATGACTCTGCCTTCACAGAGTACTGGGCGGATTTCTTTTTGAAAGATGACTTTCAGATCATCAAGGTGCTGAAAGTTGAAGGGATCGGAAACCGCTACTGTAACCGTCACATCATCCAATGCAATGGGCAGTATTTCCATCTGTCGCGCATAAGCAATAGGAATGTCCTGAACCCAGTCCGGATTGATTGCGTTTACTTCAATTTCCTTGAGATAGGGGATTCCAACTTGCAGGCTCAGCGCAATAATAATCTCGTGGGGCTGTAGAAACTTCTTTTGAATCAGGATATCCCCGAGCTTACCCCCCTTATCTTTTTGGATAGCAAGTGCTTCCCTAAGTTGGGCTTCGGTAAGTGAAGTTTGGTTGAGGAGAATTTCCCCAATTTTCGCTTCTTGTTTTAATTTTTGGCTCGTTGTGAGTGCCTGAGTCATGATTCACCTTAAGAAGCGGGAGAAGTCTCTCGAGAAGCTCCATCGCCTGGCGAAGCCCCTTCAATTTCTGGAAGCTTCGGCTTAATCAATTCTGGTGCAGGTGGTGCCGGTTTTTCATTGGCAGATCGGTCCTCTTCCATGTCATCGTTGTTGCGATAACGTTCGAAAGGTTCCATTTCAGTTTGTTTGAGCTGTTCATCCACTCTGTTTTCAATTTCTCCGACATCTTTTTCGTTGGAGTCTCCTTCTGAAAGATTCTCCTCAATGAATTGGCGACGCTTCTGCAAGCTTTCTTTTATCACATTTCCAGCCATGACACTTGTGGTGATAATTTTTGGCTTTAACATAATGATAAGGTTTGTCTTCAATGTTCTGTGCGTCTTACTCTTAAAGAGCCAGCCGAGAATAGGAATATCCCCTAAGAGCGGCACTTTACTGATAGTGTCATCCACTTTGTCTGACATCAGTCCACCCATCATCAGGTAGTCACCATCTCGAACGACTACTGAGGTATTGGTCACCCGTGAGGTAATCGCTTTATTCTTATTTTGCAACTCAAGAGGTACGCTAGTGGCTTCTTTCGCGCTGTCTACTTTTTGCTCAATCTCCATGCGAATGGTTCTCGAAGCTGCGTTTACATGAGGAGTCAGCTTGATATTAATCCCCGTTTTGAGTCGCTCCACAGAAACGGAACTCACGGCAGAAGCTGAAGAGAAAGTGGTTCCCGATATGACGGGGGTGTCATCGAGCACTTGGAATTCTGCTTTTTCATTATCCAGGGCTAAAATTTGAGGCGTAGAGAGAACCGTTGTGTTGGTGTTTTTGCTAAGAAGGTTGATGACTGCACTGAGACTTGCCACCCCTAATTCAGCTCCCGAGCCCGTCAGAGGAATAGTAGCTCCTTCGACTAAGCCTCCCGTAGCTAGTTTGGTGAGAGTGTCAGAGTCATTGACGATACCGCCTGCAAAAGGCTGACCCGTATTTGAAGCGACTGCATTCACCCCGAATTTGTCGGAGGTATCAATGTTTACTTCCAAAATTGCGGTTTCCACTAGAACTTGAAGTCTAGGGATATCGAGTTTCTGTATTACTTTTCGCAAAGTTTTATAGTCGTTTGAATTTGCAGTAATGACGAGCGAATTGGTCGCTGCATCTGATGTGATTTTAACACCGCCTTCGAGCTCGGCTGTAACCGGGCCACTGGTACTTGAGGGAGCTGAGTTGGTGGAACCGGCGGGCGAACTCGGAGATCCGGTAACGGTAGTCCGTCGGCCTCCCGACCTGCCCGATCCTGCAGAGCCTCCCGCAAGCGAAGCAAGAGTCGTGGCAAGATCTTCTGCTTTGGCGTGTTCGCAATAATAAACTCGGATTTTGCCGGAAGCAGAGGCTTTCACATCAAGACGACCGACCAGCGATTTTAAACTTTCAAAGCCAGCTGAATTGGCAAGTACCAACAAACTGTTAGTAGTTTCATCGGGGATGACTTTACTGATTACTCCACCCCCACGACTTCTTTCAAGCGTGGTTTTTCTGAAGCTTCTTGGTTGCCCAGGCTTAGCCTTCTCATCTCCGTATATTTCACCAAGCATGTCGGCTACTGCTTTGGCCGAATTGTTTTTAATGGGGAGAATGTGAAGAGTAGTTTCAAAGGTTTTCACATCGAGAGCTTCCAAAATTCCCCGAATTCTTTGAATGTTGGAACCCGTGTCGGTAATAATAATTGAGTTTGTGGGCTCGTAGGCGAAGAGTTTTCCTTGTCGAGTGACCAAATCCCTGAATTCTCGCTGCACTTCATCTGCGTTAATGTATTTCAGCTGGAAAATGCGCGTAATGTACTGGTCGTCATTAGGAGCATAATCTCCAGCAAAGGTTTGAACTGGCGCTCTTCTTGCTTCAGCAGATTCGATGATCCGAATAAATTTTCCAGCTTGAACGGTAGTCAATCCGTTGGCATCTAGAGCGGAGAGAAAAGCTTGATACGCTTCTTGGAGAGATACTTGGCTCGGACCAATGATGGTAATTTTTCCGCGTACTTTGGAGTCGAGAATAAAATTCTTACCTGTCCATTTGCTGATAAGAGTAACTACGTCTTTGAGGTCCTTGTCGGGGAGATCAAAGTTCTTCACTTCCAGCCCTTTGACTGCCGAATCGAGTTCTAAGTAGTCGGCTAGTTTTTTAGGTTCGGGTGCCTTTTTTGTTTTTGTCGGAGGAGCGGGTTCTGGCGCGATGACTTGGGGCCGGGCAGTGGGTAGGTTTGGGCGCGAGGGTGGCTTAGAGGGCTGGGGCGTTGGCATGGGAGGTTGCATTCCAGGACCTGTGGGTGTTTGGCCTAGTTGAGGGGGTTCAGCTTGCGGTCCATTGGGAGCAGGAAAACCGCCAAGATTGTTTCCGGGGTTATTCAAAAAGCTATCGTCTTCGGGGAAGTCAGGATCAACTGGAGGAGGTGCATCCAATCCGCCAAAAGGATTCTCCGGAGAGGGCGGAACCGGTTCAGTTATTGCAAGGGGAGTCGGGCCCAATCCCAGTTGAGCAACAATAATCAATGTGAGGATTTTTTTTAGTTTCATAGGAGTTCCACCTTACTTGACTTCATACGAAATCGTTTGTTCACGCCCGCCCCGAGTAACTGTTAGTTCAATTTTTTTGGAGCCTTTCAAAGCTTGGAATGCTTCAAGTCCTTTTCCTGCGTTATCAAGCACAATGCCGTTTACTTCTTTCAAGACATCTCCGGCACCGAGACCCAAGCTTGCAAACACGGAATCCTCATCAATCGATTGAATCAGGAATCCTTTCATTTTTCCGCCTTCAATAGCAGGGATGGCTTTTGCGGTTTGAAGAACATTCGACAAATCGTTGAGCTGCTCTTCTAAATAAGCTTGTCGAATTTGAAACTGATTTTCCCCGAGAGCGGTAATTCCCTCTCTGGCTCCTCCGGACACTGAAAGTCCTCCAGCTAAAAGACCTCCTTCATCGGGGATCTGAATATATTCGAATTCCTGGGTCGACTTTACCTGGAAGCAAAATTTCTTTCGTTCGATTTTAAGCGCTTGGTATTTGCCATCAAAAAACAATTCATCTTTTTTGACGGCCATTTTCTGATTGGCTCCTTGGTCTTCCACGAGTGCTACTGAGAGAGTTTCGTCATTCATGACAATGGTTCCCAGCAGATTAAGCCGTTGAGTGGAGGGTCGAGCTTGGCTGAGGCAGTCCAACATGCCTTGGTCGAACGGTTCCGGAATTTTATTTTCGTTATCAAAAATATTTCTTTGCTCAATCACACTGAGGTCTTCGGTGGGAACATTGGGGCGAGTAGCGACCATTGCTTTAGGGGGAACAGGAGTGAAAGAAGGCTTGAGTAAAAGACCGGTGATTCTAGAAGCCATCGCACTGGCTAAGAGAACCCCTAAAACGGTGAGACCCCAGCGAAAACGACTTTGATGTTCAGTCACTGATTCAAGCTGAATTTTCTTGGGATCAAATTTAAGTGCATCCAAATTCCTAGGAAGTTTCTGTTTGAGCTGGGTGCCCAAAGACCGTCTAGCCGGCTTTTTGGTCACCGTAACAGTCTGTCCTTTGGGACGAGAGAAAAGTTTTTTAAAAAACTGTTTCATGCAATCCTAAAATCTAACTCGATGCGTTTTAATGAAAATAAAGAAACCCACCCAGAGTAGTGCAACCTCTGGGCCATTTGAGTTTTTAAAATTCCAGGCATGAAACCTGGCAGGTTGAGAAGTTGGAACCTCCGACTCAAAGACGAAAAGTCAAAATCATGGTGAGCACAGAGTCGAGCAGTGACATTTTGGCAACGATGCTTGTGAGCTTTTTGTGACATGACGAAATTTAAACTTTTCGCTAGAGTGACTCGAAATGTTAGATCCGCGATTTTCCAAAGCTTGTGAGCATTTTAATCAAGGTGAATATTTCGAAGCCCATGAAGTGTGGGAAGACCTATGGAATGAGGCTCATGGCGCCCGACATGCTTTTCTTCAATGTTTAATACAGGTTGCTGTGGCGCTTCATCATGGACGAAATGGCAACTGGAACGGTGCAAAAAAGCTTTGTGCTAGCTCTTTGGGATATTTGGAGAAAGGTCGCTCAGACTCGGAGCCGGTGGACCTCGATCAATTAAAAAACAGCGTGTTAGACTTGGTATTAATTATTGAAAGAAATGCAGCTGGAGAACCAGTCGATATTCCGCAATTTCCACTTCCCCTAAAATGAAACACACACACTCACACTCTCACTCACCGGTAAAAAAACTTTGGTGGGTATTTGCACTTTCATTAACCTACATGGTGGCAGAAATTATTGGAGGACTCTTAAGTGAATCGTTAGCACTTCTCGCAGATGCCGGTCACATGGCGATTGATACTGCAGGAATTGGTCTCGGACTTTTTGCTGCTTGGATTGCCACCAAGCCGCCCAGTTCTAAAAAAACTTTTGGCTATTATCGGGCCGAAATTTTGGCAGCTCTTATCAATGGTGCGTTTCTTATTTCGGCATCTGTCTGGATCTTATTCCAAGCTTGGGATCGGTTCACGAATCCTCATGAAGTCAAAGGGGCTCTCATGTCTTGGATTGCCTTGGGAGGTCTTCTTGTCAATCTCATTGGAGCAAAACTGCTTCATGCTCATTCTCACGATAATCTTAATTTGCGCGGAGTTTGGCTTCATTTGATTTCCGATTTGTTAGGTTCTGTTTCTGCTGTGGGCGCTGGTCTTTTGGTTTGGAAGTTTGGTTGGCAATGGGCGGATCCACTGAGTTCTATTTTTATTTCTCTTTTAATCTTAGTGGGGGCTTGGAAGTTGGTTTCAGAAGCTGTGCATGTTCTTTTAGATGGAGTCCCTCACGAACTAGAGACCACCGATATCAAAGCAGCCATGAATGAAGTGTCAGGAGTAAGTGGGGTTTTTGATCTTCATATTTGGACGATTGCCAGTGGGGTTTATGCTCTCAGTGCTCACGTAGCTCTGAAAGACGGGGCTTCTCATACGGGAGTTTTAAGCGCATTGGGGGCGCTGTTAAAGGAACGTTTCTCCATTACCCATACTACGATCCAACTGGAGCCTGAGGACTATCACCATGAAGAGGCACACTCGGATCATTGTGAGCTCGGGCAGCCCCCACACCATCACTAAGCTATTGTATTTATTATAAAAAGTGCGCCGTCCCAGACTCGAACTGGGGGCCCGCTGATTAAGAGTCAGCTGCTCTACCAACTGAGCTAACGGCGCACACTTCAGTGAAGACGGTTGTCATACCGTGTCTTTGGGCGCCAAGCAAGTCCGAGCGGCGCGGGGCTTTCTTTAATATAATAAGCAGATGCTTTGGAAAGAAATTCGCAATCGGGTCGACTTTTTTATGCGGTCTCGTTTTACTTGGAGCCGAACGATTGCGGCTTCTGACCCAATTCCCCCAATCGAGCAAGCTTTCCAAGAAGAAATTCGAGAATTTTTTGAGTGGTTAGGTGTTTCGTCTCATATCCATGAAAAAAAGGAGCCATGGGTCGTTGCGGATGTAGGTACCAAAAATTTTTCAGTTGCACCTGTAATCGATGAAATGTTTAAGGAGCTGGGAGAAGACGTAGTCATTCATGGAATAGAAATCGATGCATATCGAAGGCTCACCAACTTTCATACTCGAGCGGACTATGGAAATTTTTTCGCAGAAAAAGCTCGGTCTGCTTTTTATCACCCGGTTGATTTTTTGAAATTCCAGAAACCGTGCGATCTCATTTTTCTGTTAAATCCTTTTGTCTCAGAAGGACCTACCTTGGCGTGGGGGCTACCACTGAAACATTTATGTCCAGACAAAATGTTTCGTCATGCGTATCAGCTTCTCAAAGAACAAAACGGAAAATTAATTTTAAGTAGTCCCAGTGAAGATGAATTCCAACTAGCCAGAACATGGGCAAGTAAGGCAGGATTTCTTCTGGGATCTCCAATCACTTGGAAACCCCAGAAGTATCATGTTCAAAAGAAACCCCGTTGGGGCTGTATTTGCTTAATTCCTTAAGACTTCAATCGATCGTCGTGATGGTTTCCGATTCCGGAAGTCGGGGCATCGATTGTGGAGCAAATTTACCTGTCGTTGATTTAAGAAACTCTACAATGTCAGCCACTTGTTCATCGCTGAGGTCTTTGTTGAGTTGAGTTTTTGCCATGACTCGGACTGCTTCGGGAAGTGTTTTGACCGCTCCGTTATGAAAGTATGGTGCCGTCAGAGCAACATTTCTCCAAGTAGGAACACGCCAAAAATGTGCATCGTCTTCGTTTTTGGTCGTTTCCGCTCGTCCCTTGTCTTTTAAGAAATCATACTTGGCTACATACTCGTTGTCGGTGAAAGTCGGAAATTTTTGATAGAATCCCTCTCCTGGAACTGGGTTGGGATTATTCAAGTTTACTCCTGTATGACAGGAGACACAGCCTACTTCCATGACTGTTTTCATTCCCTTTTTGGCTTGCGCGGAAAGTGCTTTCTCATCCCCTTTTAAATACCGATCGAGTGGACTGTCGGGGGTAACGAGCGTTCTTTCATAAGCTGCGATGGCTTTAGCCAAGTTATCAATCGTCATCCCATCCTTACCAAAAACCTTCTGAAACTGGCTGACATACCCTGGTATCCGTTTGATTCTGTCGATTACTGCTTGGTGGCTCGGCATTCCCATTTCAATGGGGTTGGTGAGAGGACCTTTGGCTTGATCTTCAAGGGAAGCAGCTCGACCATCCCAGAACTGGACCGAATGGAAACCAGAGTTCCAAACTGTCGGGGCTGAGCGTCCTCCCAGTTGTCCATTGATACCAGCCGAAAATGCGCGATTGTCAGTCCCGTTACTCATAACGTTGTGACAAGAATTACAAGAAACCGTTCCATCTTTAGAAAGGCGCGGATCAAAGTAGAGCTGTTTTCCGAGCTCAATCTTTGCAGGAGTCATGGGATTGTCTTTCGGAATAGGGGGTTTTGAAGGCAGTGGATAAAAAGGCCCTTCATTTACTTTGGCTTGAGAAAAAGAGGCGGCAAAGAGCAGACCGATTACTCCGATAGCGAAATTCATTTTTCCTCCTGAATTTTGAAGATGGGTCTTTGGACTGGTGACTAATCTGTTTATTCCTTATTTTAGCTAAAGTGCGGTAAAGTGGTGAATATCTTTTCGGGGGAATTTAAATGCGCCGCTCCACACTTCTTTCCTGTTTGGCTTTTTCCCTGGGCATCAGCAAACTTTTATTCGCTACTCCCCAAGTATTAAACATTGGGAACGGGAGCGAGCCAAAGGATCTGGATCCTCATACCGTGACGGGAGTTCCCGAATCCCAAATTATACAAAACCTTTTTGAGGGACTGGTAAGCAAAGATCCCCAAACTCTCAAGCCAGTTGGGGGTGTGGCCGAGAGCTGGAAAGTTTCAAAGGACGGGCGAACTTATATTTTCAAAATTCGAAAAAATGCCAAGTGGAGTAATGGCGATCCAGTTACTTCCCAGGATTTTATTTTCTCCTGGAAACGATTATTGGATCCGCAAACGGCTTCCGAATATGCTTATCAAGGATATTACATTCGAGGAGGGCGTGATTTTAATTTAGGTAAAGTAAAAGATTCATCTCAGCTGGGATTAAAAGCTCCTAGTCCTGAAACCCTTGAAGTGGTTTTAGAAAATCCCACCCCCTATTTTCTCTCGTTGCTTTATCATCATTCCCTTTACCCAGTTCATCAGACCACTGTGCAGAAGCATCAAATGCGCTGGACGCGGCCTGAGAATATAGTAAGCAACGGTCCCTTCACTCTTCAGAAGTGGGAAATGAACAAAGTCATTTCACTGCAGAAAAGCCCACACCATTGGGATGCTCCTCAAGTAAAACTAGAGGGGGTGAATTACTATCCCATTGAAAAACCAGAGACTGAAGAAAAACTGTTTCAGGTAAAAAAACTCCATGTGACCGGCACTGTACCCACGGAAAAAATCGCCTATTGGACTAAAGATAATTCTGGAGTTTTTAGACGCCACCCTTATCTGGGCACCTATTTTTACTGGATGAATGTGACCCGTCCCCCAATCAACAACAAATTAGTTAGAAAAGCTCTTGCTTTGGCAATTGACCGAGAAAAACTGGTGAAATTCGTTGTCAAAGGCGGACAAGCCCCAGCGGAGTTTTTCACTCCCCCGGGCATTGGCGACTTTCATCCAAAAGCCCTTTTGCCGAAAGATGGAAGCCGAATTGCGGAGGCCAAAAAACTTTTGGAACAAGCTGGTTTTCCCCAAGGCAAAGGCCTTCCTTCTATTGAAATTCTTTACAACACGAGTGATGCCCACAAAAAAATTGCAGAAGCTATCCAGCAGATGTGGAAGGAAAACTTAGGAGTACAGGCCACACTCTATAATCAAGAGTGGAAAGTGTTTTTAGATACTCAACACAGTCACAACTACATGGTTTCTCGAGCCGGCTGGATTGCAGACTATAATGACCCTAATACCTTTTTAGATATGCTGACTACAGGGAACGGTAACAATCACGCCGCTTGGTCGAACACCAGTTATGACGAATTAATCGCTAAAGCTGCCAAGGAAAAAAGCCCTCAAAAACGAAATCAGTTATTTCAAAAGGCTGAGGAAATCTTGCTTGAAGAGCTTCCCGTCTTGCCACTTTATATTTACACACGAATTTATTTGCTCTCCACTGACGTTCAAGGCTGGTATGAAAATGTGGAAGACGTTCACCCGTTAAAATACGTATCTCTCAAATAAACTATGAGCTTAAAATACCTCCTAGGAAGACTTGCCGTGATGGTGCCCGTATTTTTCCTCGTTGTTACCCTTGTGTTTTTTATGATCCGATTTGCTCCTGGGGGTCCATTTAGCTCAGAAAAAAGCGTGAGCCCAGCGATCTTAAAAAATCTGGAAGCTAAGTACCACATGGATGAGCCGCTCAGCAGGCAATATCTTCATTACCTCAAAGACCTTTTGCATGGGGATCTCGGTCCCTCCTTTAAACATGCTAATCGAACAGTGAATGAAATTATCGCAGAAGCACTTCCTGTCTCTCTGGAACTGGGTCTGTTGTCTCTAACTTGGGCGCTCATGATTGGCATCTGTGCCGGGGGTCTCGCTGCTTTGAAGCCCAACACGAGCTGGGATTATATCCCCATGTCATTTGCAATTTTGGGAATTTGTCTGCCGACCTTTGTGGTGGGGCCGGTTTTGGTGCTGGTTTTTGGCGTGTGGCTTCAGTGGCTTCCGGTCGCAGGGTGGGAAAGTTGGCAGGACCGAGTATTACCTTCGTTAACGTTAGGATTTGCGTATGCGGCTTATATTTCTCGACTCACTCGAGGCGGCCTGATGGAAATACGGATGCAAGATTTTATCAGGACAGCGCGAGCGAAAGGGTTGTCAGAATCGGATATTCTCCTGAAGCATTCCCTGAGAGGGGGGCTTTTGCCGGTTATTTCGTACTTGGGGCCCGCTCTTGCCGGGATCATTACAGGAGCGCTCGTTACGGAAACCATTTTTAATATCCCTGGTTTGGGAAGATTCTTTATTGAAAGTGCAGTTAATCGAGACTACACCGTTGTCATGGGAACTTCTCTTCTCTACTTCACGCTCATTTTTGTTTGTAACTTTCTAGTGGATATTTTTTATGCTCTTCTTGATCCCAGAGTGAAATATGTCTGAAATCATGGCTCAATCCCAATCGATTGTGAATGAAGAAGGACAGAGCCTTTGGGCCGACGCTTGGTTTCGACTCAAGAAAAATCACTTAGCTGTGCTGGGTCTATGCTTCTTGGTTTTCGAAATGATGCTTTTTTTCGGGGTACCACTCATTTCTACTGTGGGTTATGAAGCACAAAATCTTGAGCTCACTTTAGCCGCTCCGTCATTTCAACACTGGTTGGGTACCGATACGCTTGGAAGAGACCTTTTCCAGCGCTTGCTCTACGGAGGACGAATTTCCCTCACTGTGGGGATTTTAGCTTCTTTAGTAAGCGCTATTGTGGGCGTTATTTATGGCTCGGTTGCTGGATTTCTTGGGGGCAAAATAGATGGCTTTCTCATGAGAGTGGTGGATGTATTGTATGCCCTTCCATTCATTTTTTTAGTCATTATTCTCATGGTCTACTTCGGCAGAAACTTGATTTTGCTTTTTGTTGCTCTCGGACTCACTCAGTGGCTTACGATGGCTCGAATTGTCCGAGGGCAAGTGCTTTCCCTTCGACACAAGGAATTTATTGAAGCGGCAAAGTCACTTGGCATTCGTCAGCGAAAAATAGTGTTGAGACATTTGATTCCAAACACATTAGGAGCAGTGATTGTGTACCTGACGCTCACAGTGCCATCGGTCATTCTTGAGGAAGCCTTCTTGAGCTATTTGGGTTTGGGAGTGCAGGCGCCCATGGCATCTTGGGGGACCCTCATCAAAGAAGGTGTGGATGTGATGGATCAAGCCCCTTGGCTTCTTTTTTTTCCAGCACTATGCCTTTCGACAACGCTTTTTTCCCTAAACTTTTTGGGTGACGGATTGAGAGATGCATTAGATCCAAAAGGAGCGAAAGATTGAATCCGATACTGTCGATTAAAAATCTGCAGGCCCACTTTCATACTCGCCGAGGAGTAGTAAAAGCGGTGAACGGGATTAGTTACGACTTATTCCCTGGCGAGACTTTGGCCGTAGTGGGCGAAAGCGGTAGCGGCAAAAGCGTATCGCAGCTCTCTTATTTACGGCTTCTTGCTTCGCCCCCCTTAAAAATTCCCGGAGGACAAGTTTTCTATCGCGACAAGGATTTGCTGAAATTGTCCGACGCGGAATTGAGAAAGATTCGTGGGGATAAGATCACCATGATTTTTCAAGAGCCGATGACTTCATTAAATCCCTATTTAACCGTCGGAGCGCAACTAATCGAGCCCCTGGTGATTCACCGAAAAAAGGCCAAATCAGAAGCCTGGCAGGCTGCAACTGCGGCTCTAGAAAGAGTCGGAATCTCCAACGCTTCCAATGCTATGAAAGCGTACCCACACGAATTCAGTGGCGGAATGCGACAGCGAGTGATGATTGCGATGGCTCTGACGACCGAGCCCGAAGTCCTGATCGCTGACGAACCGACTACGGCTCTTGACGTCACAGTCCAAGCCCAGATCTTGGATTTACTCAAATCGATTCAAAAAGAAAATAAAATGGCATTGCTTCTCATTACTCATGATTTAGGAGTGGTTGCCAATATTGCCCACAAAGTCGTGGTGATGTACGCAGGCCGAGTTTTTGAGAAAGGATCGGTAGACGATATTTTTTACCGCTCTGAACATCCCTATACACAGGCACTTTTGAAGTCTACTCCCCGGGTTGATCGTGATGATAAAATCCTGCCGGCCATTTCAGGAAATACTCCCGATCTTATCCAAATCGGAAGTGGCTGCCCTTTCTATGAAAGGTGTTCTTATCGAACTGATTTGTGCCAGGCGGAATTTCCTCAAGTCCGGTTGGGACTGAAAGGGCATGAACGCTACTGCCATGTGGAGAAAGTAAGCTCATGAACTCGCAGATCCCATCTGTACTGAAAGTTCGCGATTTGAAAGTTCACTATGCTTTACGAAAATCCCTTTTTGCTTGGGGTTCAACACCAACGTTAAAAGCAGTGCAAGGAGTATCACTTGATTTAGCTCCGGGAGAAGTGCTGGGGCTTGTGGGAGAATCGGGGTGTGGAAAGAGTTCTTTGGGGCGAGCTTTGATGCGTCTTCAGGAACCCTCAGGGGGTACTATTGAAATTCTGGGTAAAGATTTTCTCAGTATGCGCGGCAAAGAGCTCCGACTGTTTCGTCGGAATATCCAGATGGTATTTCAAGATCCCTACGCGTCTTTAAATCCTAGAATGACAGTGTCGGAAACGCTTGCCGAACCCTTAAAAGCACATTTTCGATTGTCGTACGCCGAAAGTCAGACCCGTATAGTCAAGCTATTAGACCAAGTGGGGCTCTCAAAGGGCTCTTTGAAAAAGTATCCGCATGAGTTTTCAGGGGGGCAACGACAGCGTATAGCCATTGCAAGAGCACTGATTTTGGAACCCAAAATCCTAGTGGCTGATGAGCCGGTGTCTTCTCTGGACGTCTCGGTGCAAGCACAGATCCTTAATCTCCTGAAGGAAATACAAAAAAGTTTGGGACTCTCGATGATTTTTATTTCACATAACTTAGCCGTCGTGAAATATATTTCGGATAGAATTTCGGTAATGTATTTAGGGGGAATTGTTGAGACTGCCGACAGGAAATCCCTCTACGAGAAGCCACTCCACCCCTACACTCAGGCCCTGGTATCTGCGGTTCCCATTGCTGATCCCAAAATAGAGCGAGAGCGAAAACGAATTGTTTTAACTGGAGAGCTTCCCTCTGCCGAGAACCCTCCCCAAGGCTGTGCGTTCCATACTCGGTGTCCTTGGGTTGTTCCCCAGTGTTTACAGGAAAAGCCAGAGCTTCTTAAAACTCCTTCCTCGACCCATCCGGTTGCGTGTTTTGAAGCGGGAAAATCGCACTAGAATCCTAAAAATCCAATGGAGCTGTGAGCTAGCTGACACACTCGACTCGTATACGCTCTCTGTATACGGCCTGTTTACAGGCTAGACCCAGTGTTTTCATTTGGAATTCTTGTCCAAAAACCGCTTTATCCGATTTCTTAGAACCCAATTTCGTCACATTTTTCATTCACACCGAAACTGAACTAGACAGAATACTGAAAGTGACACTTCCCGGCCGTGCTGAGAGGGCCTAGAAACTCTTCGGCACGTCCCTTGCTCTTAGACTCCCCCAAAGCGATGGCAGTTTAAGTTCTATTTTACCGTGGTCATGGAGAGGTGAAACAATGTTAGGCCGAATTCTTGTAGTAGACGACGAAGAAAGCATAAGGGAATTTTTCCAAATTATGCTGAAAAGAGAAGGATACGAAGTCATTACGGCTTCGAATGGGCGTGAGGGTCTGGAAGCTCTTAAAAAGAGCCAATTAGACTTGATTATCTCGGATATTCAAATGCCTGAAGTGTCTGGTTTGGAGTTTCTAGCTAAAGTGAAGGAGCAAGATCCAGAAGCTGTAATGGTGATGATTACTGCTTTTGGCTCGACTGAAACGGCGATTGAAGCAATGAAGTTGGGAGCCCACGATTATGTTCAGAAGCCTTTTAAAATAGATGAAGTCAAAATCATTATTAGTAAGGCGCTTGAGAGTAGAAAGCTAAAAATGGAGAACGTACAGCTCAAGAAAGAGCTGGGTACTAAGTATGCCTTTGACAATATCATTGGTAGTGCACCTCCGATGCTTCGTATTTATGAGATGGTCAAGCGAGTAGCCAATACGAAAAGTTCTGTTTTGATTACTGGAGAAAGCGGTACCGGAAAAGAGCTCATTGCGAGAGCCGTTCACTATAACGGGCCATTAAAAGAAAAGCCCTTTGTGACGGTAAACTGTGGGGCCATTCCGGAAAATCTCATGGAAAGCGAAATGTTCGGTCATAAAAAGGGGTCTTTCACGGGGGCTATTGCCGATAAAAAAGGGCTTTTTGAAGTGGCCAACGGCGGAACGATATTCCTGGATGAGTTGGGAGAGTTGCCATTACACATGCAAGTGAAGCTGCTTCGAGTGCTTCAAGAAGGAACTTTTAAGCGAGTGGGCGGCACAGAAGATATTCGAGTAGATGTGAGAGTGATTTCGGCTACTAACCGAAACCTAGAAGGCGAAGTCAAAATTGGCCGGTTTCGAGAGGACTTGTTTTATCGGATGAACGTGATCCAAGTGCATTGTCCTCCTCTTAGAGAGCGCCGAGAAGACATCCCAATGTTGGCCAATCACTTCTTGGAAAAATTCTCCAAAAGCTTGGGAATTGCAGTGAAGCACTTTAGTCAA
>RFNO01000031.1 GCA_009927165.1 Pseudomonadota bacterium | reverse complement strand
TTAGGACTCTTGAGGAGAGCGGTTTTTTTAGTTACTGGGTTTTTTGTGAAGAAAGCGAAGGCTCATTGTCCAAACCCCTCTTGCAAGAACCACCAATCACCCAGGCACGGTTTTTACATCAAAAGAGGGTATTTCATAACGAAATGGAACCACCAACGAGTCCCCAGGTACCAGTGTCTAGATTGTAAGAAAGGTTTTAGTAGCCACACGTTTTATTGTACCTACCGGCAGAAGAAACCCTTCTTGAACGAATCCATTTTTCGACTCTACACTTCAGCTACCACTCAACGTCGCCTTGCAAAGTTTCTGGGCGTAAACTTAAAAACGGTTGTCAGAAAATTTCTCTTTCTTTCTCAAAACGCAGAACTCATGCACTTAGAAAAGCTTTCTCAACAAGAATTCGACGCCGCTCATTGCCAATTTGATGAAATGCTCAGTTTCGAGCACACACGATTAAAGCCCCTCTCGATTGCCCTTGTTGTCCAAAAGAAGGATTCCAAACTCATTGCTATTCAAACAGCGCAGAGCCATTACCAGGGCGTTCTCTCCTCTGTGGCGCTCAAGAAATATGGTTTGAGAACTGATTACAGTCATGAAGCAAGAAGAAAGGTCCTTCTTACTCTTCAATCTCAAATCAAAGAAAGTTGTACACTCATTACAGATGCCAAGCCCGTTTACAGAGCAGATATTGCCCAATACGTTCCTGGAGCAAGACTCAAGCAGATAAAGAATCGGGGTGGGAGACTCCAAAGACTTCTCAATGCTAAAAGAAGAAACTTCCAAGATCCGATGTTTGAACTCAATCTGGTGGCAGCTAAAATCCGACACGACCTGTCGCGCATGGCAAGAAAAGTATGGGTCACCACCAAACGCCAAGACCGTCTTCAAAAACATCTGATGCTGTTTCTAGCTATTCAAAACGGCTACTCCATTGCTACTTAAAAACATTCTTGGAAAATAACTTTTCCAAAGTCATTTTAAAAAGACCCCTCGACCCAAAAAAACCTGGCAGAGAAAAAAACATAAGCTCGTTTCCTCCTCTTTCTTCCCCTCTCTCACCCCCCATTACGCCCATTCAAAGGGATCAGGTAT
>RFNO01000061.1 GCA_009927165.1 Pseudomonadota bacterium | reverse complement strand
GATGTCGAATTAGTTGAGGATACAAACGTATGAAAGACCTCTTAAATTTCTTTGATAAACCGAAAGATCCCCTTTCTTTTAAGGCAGTAAAAATTGCTTTAGCTAGCCCTGAAAAGATTCGTTCGTGGTCTTATGGTGAAGTGAAGAAACCAGAGACCATCAACTACCGTACTTTCAAGCCAGAGAGAGACGGTCTTTTCTGCGCTAAAATTTTCGGACCTGTAAAAGACTACGAGTGTAATTGCGGTAAATACAAACGCATGAAACACCGTGGGGTTGTTTGCGAAAAGTGCGGCGTTGAAGTTATTCAGTCAAAAGTACGTAGAGAGCGGCTGGGACACATTGAACTAGCTACTCCGGTTGCTCACATTTGGTTCCTCAGGAGCTTGCCGAGCCGTATTGGAGCCGTTCTTGATATTAGCTTAAAGAATCTTGAGCGTGTTCTGTACTGTGAAGCCCATGTTGTCATGGACCCAGGAAAGACCCCCCTGAAAAAATTTGAAGTTCTGAATGAAGACGAGCATAACCAAGCTCGTAAACTTTACAAGAGTGATTTTAAATCAGGAATTGGTTCGAACGCAGTTCGTGAGCTTCTCCGCGAAGTTGACGGACCTACCCTCGCAAAAGAATTAAGAGCACAACTAGCAAAAACCACCAGTGAAACAGCTCAAAAGGCGCTTGCGAAGCGCCTAAAAGTGGTTGAAGCCTTCAACCAATCTAACAACAAATTCGATTGGATGATGCTGGAAGTCATTCCTGTCATTCCACCCGATTTGCGCCCATTGGTTCCTTTGGATGGCGGTCGCTTTGCTACTTCAGATTTAAACGATCTTTATCGCCGTGTGATCAACAGAAATAATCGCTTAAAAAGACTCCAGGAGTTAAATGCTCCTGAGATTATTATCCGTAACGAAAAGCGCATGCTCCAAGAAGCAGTAGATGCTCTTTTTGACAACGGTCGACGAGGTCGCACCTTTACCGGTCCTAACAAACGTCCTCTGCGTTCCTTGAGTGACATGCTCAAAGGGAAACAAGGTCGTTTCCGACAAAATCTGTTGGGAAAACGTGTGGACTATTCGGGTCGTTCAGTAATTGTTGTGGGGCCTGAGCTAAAGCTTCACCAATGTGGACTCCCCAAAAAGATGGCATTGGAACTCTTCAAACCCTTTATTTTCAACAAGCTTGAACAACGCGGATTTGTCACCACCATTAAGAGTGCAAAGAAAATGGTGGAAAAAGAAAAGGAAGAAGTTTGGGATATTTTAGAAGAAGTAGTTAAAGAGCATCCGGTTCTCTTAAACCGTGCTCCTACTCTTCACCGGTTGGGTATCCAAGCGTTTGAGCCTGTGCTTATTGAAGGCAAAGCTATTCAGCTGCATCCGCTTGTGTGTGCAACTTTTAACGCCGATTTTGACGGTGACCAAATGGCAGTGCACGTACCTCTTTCAGTTGAAGCTCAACTGGAAGCACGAGTACTCATGATGTCAACCAACAACATTCTTTCTCCTGCTTACGGTAAACCCATTATCGATCCTACTCAGGATATCGTGCTGGGAATTTACTACATGACTCAGTTACGACTCGGCGGAAAAGGAGAAGGAAAAACTTTCTCCGGACCTTCCGAAGCTATTTATGCGCATCACGTAGGCGAAGTGGACCTCCACTCCCGAATTAACTGCCGCCTTGGGGGTAACCGCTTTGAAACCACCCCAGGTCGATTGATTCTAAGAGAGATCGTTCCCACGGAAATCCCCTTCGAAGACTACAACCGCGTGATGGACAAGAAAGCTCTCTCTGAACTGGTTGATTCTACTTATCGCGCAGCTGGAAGCAAACGCACTGTTCTTCTGGCAGACAAGCTTCGTTCACTTGGTTTTGAATATGCGACCAAAGGCGGAGTCAGCATTTGTATGGCGGACATGAAAGTACCTGGCAAAAAAGCCGAACTTTTGAATAGCGCTTACACCGAAGTTCAAGAAATCCAAAATCAGTACACAGAAGGTCTTATTACCGATGGCGAACGCTACAACAAAGTCATCGATATTTGGGCTCAAATTACTGATCAGATTTCTGAAGAGTTGATGTCTGAACTCTCTGTAGATTGGGTTCACGATGCAAAACTCAACAAAAAAGTTCCAGTACCTTCGCTAAACCCCATTTATATGATGGCGGATTCAGGCGCTCGAGGTAGCGTGGCCCAGATTAAACAGTTGGCCGGAATGCGTGGTTTGATGGCACGTCCATCGGGCGAAATCATCGAAACCCCCATCACTGCTAACTTCCGTGAAGGTCTTGATCCCCTTCAATACTTTATTTCGACCCACGGGGCTCGAAAAGGTCTTGCTGATACTGCGTTAAAAACGGCTCATTCGGGTTATTTGACTCGTCGACTGGTTGACGTAGCTCAAGATTTAGTTGTCAGTGAATTCGATTGTAAAACATCCGAAGGGATTGAAATCAGCGCTCTTGTTGAGGGTGGTGAAATCATCGAAGGAATTGGTGATAGAATTCTGGGAAGAACGGCTCTGGAAGACATTAAAGATCCTTATGCCGACAAAGTTATTGTAAAAGCTAATGAGCAAATTGATGAGAATTTGGTTGATCAGATCAGCGAAGCTGGAATCGAACGAGTCATCATTCGCTCGGGCCTTACCTGTAAGACAATTAGCGGAATTTGCAGTCTGTGTTATGGCCGTGACTTAGCTCGTGGGCACTTAGTGAACATGGGTGAAGCCGTAGGCATTATTGCTGCACAGTCCATCGGTGAACCAGGAACCCAGCTGACTATGCGTACTTTCCACGTGGGAGGTGCTGCAAGTCGAAGAGCTGAACAAAGTTCTCTAGAAGTTCGCCATGAAGGTACAATCAAACTTATTCGAACCAACATCGTTAAAGATCGTTCTGGCACACATACCGTGATGAACCGAAACGGTGAGTTGGCAGTAGTAGATGATACTGGCCGTGAACGCGAACGTTACCAATTGGTCTATGGAGCTAAGTTAACAGTTACTGATGGTGCCAAAGTTAAAAAGGGCCAGAGCGTAGCTACTTGGGATCCTTACACGGTACCAGTGCTTTCAGAAGCTGGCGGTAAAGTTCAATTTGTAGACATTCAGGAAGGTCTGTCCATTTCAGAACAAGTTGATGAAGTAACCGGTCTGTCTCGCCGAGCCATTATTGACTCTCGCGACACCGATTTGAGACCTCGACTTGTGGTTTTGGATGGCTCCAAAGAAGCAAAAGCTACTTACATGCTTCCAGTAGGGGCTAATCTCGTTGTATTTGATGGTGACGAGATCTTCCCTGGGGATGTGATTGCAAAAATTCCTCGAGAAACAACAAAAACAAAAGATATTACTGGGGGTCTTCCCCGAGTGGCTGAGCTTTTTGAAGCTCGCAAGCCCAAAGAAGTCGCTGCAATCAGTGACGTTGATGGGGTGGTATCTTTCGGTAAAGATAGCAAAGGAAAGCGAAAACTCATTGTGACACCTGAACATGGGGAGCCACATGAGTATCTCATTCCTAAAGGCAAGCACATTAGTGTCCGGGAAGGCGACCACGTCCGTGCCGGTGAAGAGCTTATGGATGGGGCGGCAAATCCGCACGACATCCTAAGAATTTTGGGAGATAAAGCACTTTCGAAATACTTGGTAGACGAAATTCAAGAAGTTTATCGGTTGCAGGGTGTTCGCATCAACGACAAGCACATTGAACTCATCGTTCGACAAATGTTGAAGCGAGTAAAAATCTCCGAACCCGGAGACACGGACTTCCTCCACGGCGAAAATGTGGAAAAGTGGCAGTTTGAAGCTGAAAACGAAAGAGTGCTCAAGTTAGGCAAGAAGACAGCTGTTGCTGAACCGTTGCTTCTCGGAATCACTAAGGCCTCGCTCAGCACAGAGAGCTTTATCTCTGCTGCTTCATTCCAAGAAACAACCAAAGTGCTTACTGAAGCTGCTATCCAAGGAAAAATGGATAAGCTCAGAGGACTCAAAGAGAACGTTATCATGGGCCGCTTAATTCCTGCTGGAACCGGGCTGGATGACTACCGTAAATCTCGACTTCAAGTGAATGAACTTGAAGCGGAAGTAACGGAACATGCTCCAGTCGCTGTAGGACAACAGCCTGTGGCAACTGCAGTCAGTTCCTCTGAAGCAAAGTTGTGATTCTGATTGAGTTTGGCTAGACCTTCAAAGGGTCTAGCCCGAACCTATTAAAAACTTTCCTCAAACTGTTTACTGTCCACTCTAAATCGCTGGCTTTGCCACTCAATTTCACTGGCTCTTAATTGATGAAAGGGGGGCTTCAACTTTCTTTGATCAAAAAGGGGATCGTAAAGCTTATCTCCTACCAAAGGAAAACCAGCCCATGCTAAGTGAACACGAATTTGATGAGTTACTCCCGTTGAACAAGAGATTTCCCAAAGTGACACTTCCCCACTCTGTTTCAACCGCTTGGCATTGGTCTTTGCTTCCATTTCGGGCTCTCGGAAAGCTTCGGTTCCCGCTGTGACGACCATTTTTCTAGCATCTTGCCTGGAATGTGCAATAGGCTCATCCAGGAACAACTCCGTTTGTTGTTCTTCACCATAACACCAAGCCAAGTATTTTTTTTGAACCTGCTTGGATTGAAATCGCTGTCGCCAGTCCTGAAACGATGCCTGAGTACGACATACAATGAGCACTCCTGAAGTACCAATATCCAGCCGGTGCGGAGTCACCGTAGGTTGTGGTCCAGGAAACTCCTCTCTCACTTTTGCTTCACGAGCCAGAGCCCATTGAGTCACTGTTTCCCGCTCAAACAAGGAGATCGGATGGCTTGGGATTCCTGCGGGCTTATCCACAATCCAAAAATATTTATCCTCATGAATGACTTCGATCTCAAGATGTGAGTTTCCCTTTTCAATCTCTTTCAATGTCATCTCTAAGGCTGTGAATTCCAGTTCGTTTTTAAGGACTCGGTGTCCTTTTTTGGTTTTTTTTCCACTTACCGTAACAAGTCCCTCTTGAATTGCTTCTTCAATGTGTCTGGAGGAAAGCTGAGGAAACACTTCCCGTAACCATCCATCTACTCTTTTCCGAAGATCCGTAAGAATCGACATTTTTATAGGCTACCTGATCGTTCGTTTACTACAAAAGGTTTTTACTTTTCTTGTGAAGTAATCATTGGCAGAGTGACATCATGAAATCTGCCAGACATCCTTCACACTCCTGGGCCCAATTTATAAAAAATGTGCGGACTTTTTTCGAAGGACGGTGTTTTCTTGAAGTTTTTACTCCCTATTTGGTTCCTGTGGGGGCCTTTGAAAACGCTCTGGATCCCCTCAAAGTGCAGTTTAATGAAGGCACCTGCGATCTTCACACTTCACCCGAAATTGCCATGAAAGTACTTTTAGCCCAAGAAAACAAATCGATTTACCAGATTTGCAAATGCTTCCGTGACGATCCCGACACGTCTATTCATTTCAAGGAATTCACAATGCTGGAATTTTACCGCGTTCACTGTGATTATCTAACGACTCGTCAAGACATGAAGGATTTTATCACCACCCTTTCCGGCCAATCCGTTTCTTTTAAGGAGATCTCGGTTGAAGCTGCTTTTCACACCTATGCCAACATTGCCTTAGCCGACATGGCCTCAGCGGCTCTTTTTTTGAATGAGGCTCGCCGAATTGGAATTTATTCCTTAACCGAATCTGATTCTTGGGAAGATATTTTCTTCCGGATCATGATGGAGCGCATCGAACCTGCGCTCCCCCCCCAAACCCCCACTTTGATTTACGATTACCCAGCAAGTGTCTCTACCCTTTCCCAGCCCAAAGGTAAGCACTGGGGAGAACGATTTGAAATTTATTGGCATCAAATGGAACTGTGTAATGGAGCAACCGAGCTCATTGATTCCTCTGTTTTGAAAAACCGATATGAGTTTGAAAAGCAAGAGCGTATCAAAGCAGGAAAAGAGCCACATCCTTTTCCAAGAACACTCTTTGAAGTGATTGACAGGCTTCCCCCGTGTTCAGGAGTAGCCGTGGGCCTGGATCGATTATTCTGGGCATTAAATTCCACAAATACCCCTAACTCGATTTAATTTATCTTTCAGACTGTGGGTATTCTCGGAAACTACGGTGATATGCCCGAGTTTTCTGCCAGGTTGGGGATTTTTTCCATAAAGGTGAACAAAAACGCCTATCTCTTTTTTCAGTTGTTCGATTTGAGCCGGAATGGTTCCAATGAGATTGAGCATGGCGCTGTACCCACAGGGTTGCGGATCCCCGAGTGAAAGTCCCAATCCTGCTCTAAGATGGTTCTCAAACTGGCTGGTTTGTGCTCCTTCTATAGACCAATGGCCCGTGTTATGAACCCGGCTAGCCATTTCATTGATAAGAAGTTGTGTCCCCCATTGAAATAATTCCAGTGCTAGCACTCCCACATAGTTTATCTTCTGGCACACGGATACTGCATAAGACTCGGCAAGTCTTTGCAAATCGGGAGAAACATTTTCGGCGGGAGCCCAGGTTAATTCCAAGATTCCCTTTTTGTGGATATTTTCAACCAAAGGATAAAACACCATTTTTCCAAAGCGATCTCGACATGCCACTAGAGAGAGCTCCCTTTCAAAAGGAATCCACTGTTCATAAACCAAAGGCACAGATCCCAAGTCGTTCCATACTGTCACGCCTTCAGCAAGACAGGTAATTTGCTTTTGCCCTTTTCCGTCATACCCCAATCGATTGGTTTTAAAAATTCCAGGCACTCCAACTTTTTCCAACGCACTTGGAACGTCGCTCGAATTTTCCACAAAGAAGACAGGAGCAGTCGGAATACCCAAATGATGAAAAAACTGCTTTTGTGAAAAACGTGCAGAGATGACTTCCAAGATGTTGGCAGATGGAAATAGTGAAGAGCTATTTTCGGAAATACTCTGTAACAACTCAACAGAAAGGTTTTCATTTTCGTAAGTAATAAAATGGTTGCGTTTAAAAAACGCAACCATCTGAGCTTGGTCATTAAAACTACCAACGGTTACTTCAGCCAATTGGCCAGCGGGACACCCTTGCTCCGAAGTAAAAACCTCAAACTTCACCCCCAACTCGCGTCCCGCCTGAATCAGCATTTGAGCCAGTTGTCCTCCCCCTAAAATTCCAACTTTCATTTCAGTTTTTCTTTTCCTTTTTTTTTATCTTTAAAACCGAACGAGTCTGCACTTCTCTAAACTTCAGAAGCTTCGCTCTTATCTTCGGATATTTGCTACTCAGAATAGAAGCCGACAAAAGAGCCGCATTTGCGGCGCCAGTTTTTCCAATGGCCAGTGTGCCTACTGGGATCCCTTTGGGCATCTGGACAATAGAGAGAAGTGAATCCAACCCTTTGAGGACTGAACTTTCCACTGGCACTCCCAAGACGGGCAAATGGGTCTTAGATGCTAGCATTCCCGGCAAATGGGCAGAGCCGCCTGCTCCCGCAATAATCACTTCAAGACCCCGTTTCTCTGCCATTTCGGCATATTGAAATAACAGATCGGGAGTTCGATGAGCCGAAACGACTTTAACTTCATGAGGAATTCCTAGATCTTTAAGAATCTGAGAAGCGGGAGCTAGTGTCTCCCTATCCGAAGCAGAGCCCATGACGATGCCAACCAGAGTTTTCATGGGCGAAGTTTTAACATGAAACGGAATTCTTGAAAACGACTTTAACCAATTGTTTTTAAAGGGTTTTCGTCGTTAGCCTGCCGGAATCCTGATACAACTGATAAAATTTTTCAAAAAGTCCCCTCTGATGGAGCAACTGAGGTATCGTTCCCCGCTCTTTTATTCGTCCCGTTTCTAAAACAATGACCTGATCACAGCTCTCAATAGTCGATAAACGATGGGCAATAATGATTGAGGTTCTACTTTTTAAGAGCTCTTTAACCGCTTTCATCAATCTCCCTTCAATCGCATTATCGAGACTGGCCGTGGCCTCATCCATTACTAACATTTCTGGATTTAAAACCAGGATCCGAGCAAAGGATAGTAACTGTCGTTCTCCCAAAGAGAGGTTTGTACCTCCCTCCTGTATTTTGAGTTCGAGTCCCCCTCGCCGCGAAATAAATTCCCATACTTGGGCCTTTTTGCATTGTTCAACGAGCAGTTCATCTCCAAAAGTATTTCCGATTGTAAGATTATCCCGAACAGTTCCCTCAAAGAGATAGACTTCTTGAGGAACAAACCCGACATGCTTGCGAAGTACTTTAAGAGGCCACTCAGAAAGTGGCCTGTCTCCAAAGAAAATAGTTCCTTCCTGACATTCATAAAACTTGAGCAAAAGACGAACTAAAGTTGATTTTCCACTTCCAGTTGCTCCAACAACGGCTAAACTTTTTCCGGGATCGACTTCAAAGCTAATGTCGTGAATCGCTTTCTCATTTCTGGTCGAATATTGAAATCCAACGTGCTCAAATCTTATCCCTAAATGGTTGGGAATTTGGAACTCTCGGATTAGCTCCGCAGAATCGGACTCCACACTCTCGTCAAAAACACGAGTTACTCGTTCCGCAGAAACCATTGCAGATAATACAACATTATATTTTTCAACTAAGTCTCGAATGGGCTGAAACAAATTTCGGATATAGCCTAGGAAGGCAACTAAAATCCCTACTTTGATTTTCCCTTGAATCACCCAGAGACCACCCACACTCAATAAGGTGCCCATAGCGATCCCATTTAAGACATTCGCCCAGGGCTGAACTTGGGCGTAAGCATGGATCGACTTCATCAGGGATGCTTGATGTTGATCTACAATTCTTTCAAAAGACTTCTGCCGAGATTTTTCAGCTGCTAATCGATGAATCGTAGCCATTGCCCCGATATTTTCACCCATAAAACTATTTATTTCAGAAAGCTTGGCACGTACTTCTCTGTAGGCCTCCGAAAGCAATTTTCCGAAGTAAATAATTACCCATACCACAGCAGGAAATGTAAAAAGAACAAGTCCTCCCAGACGCCAATCTAACACCAGCATCGTGATGACGGTACCCACAATCACCATGGCATCAAGTGCTAGAACTGACATGGATGCAGTAAAAAGCTCACTCAACGAACGAACATCGTTGATCACTCGGGTCAAAAGACGCCCACTAGAATGTTCGTCAAAATAAGACATGTAAAAGCGCGAAATCTGCTCAAACACAAGAACTCGAAGCTTCTGAGTGATAAGAAGCCCAGTGGTTTGCAAGGTATATGCTTGAAGAGATTCGCACAAAGCTTTGCTACAGATGATAGCTAAAAACAACCAGCAAAAATGCCCCACCACTTCCAGACTCGGATTCTTCTCAACAACTGCGTCTGCGACTTTCCCGATCACAATTGGAGCAACCAAGTCTAAACTCGTCGTTAACACAATCAATGCCACGCCGAGATATAACCGCAGGCGATACTCTCTGATAAGCGGCCATAATTTTTTAAAAACGCTCAGGGTCTTAGACTCTTTCATGTTTTCATCTCATTAGGACTAGGTTCACGCGTTACCACACCAGATACGATTTCTCGTTCTTGTTCCCTTTCACTTTCTCTCCACAACTCTCGGTACAACGAACAACTTTTCATCAACTCAACATGACTTCCTCTGGCTACAATTTTTCCAGAACTCATCAACCATATTTCGTCCATTCGGGGCATTACTGAGAGCCGATGGGAAGAAAACAGTACAGTGAGATGGGGATAAGCCTCAAAAAACCTATCAATGATTTGTTGCTCATGCTCGACATCGACCGCAGAGAAACAATCATCTAACAACAGCAACTCTGGCTTTCTCAACAAAGCTCTTGCTAAAGCAACTCGCTGTTTTTGTCCTCCCGATAAATTAATGCCTTTTTCTCCCAACGCAGTGTCAAATTCTTTGGGTAAGTTCATGATTTCGGTAAAAATTCCTGCCGTTCGAGTTGCTCTTTCTACTTCAGCTGCGGAGCCCTCCTCTAAAAGCCCCAAGTTCAAATTGGTCGAGATGGTTTCACCAAAAAGAACAACTTGCTGCTCGACACTTGCAACTCTCTGCCTTAACTCCTCTAATGGAATGGCCCGAATATCTTTCCCTTTCAGAAAAACCGTACCTGGAGGTGGTTCGTAAAGTCTGATTAAAAGGTTAAACAACGTGCTTTTTCCGGAGCCCACTGCTCCCACTAATCCCACTTTTCTTCCAGGTGAAATTTCAAGTCCCTCAAGACTCAAAGTAAAACTTTGACTGGCGAGTGATCCAAAATTAAATTTCAGGTCGGTTATTTCCAGCTGATAGTCCGGTGATTTTGCGATTACTTCCGGATACTTTTCTTGCACAGACAATTCTGTAAAAATCTCTTCCAGTCGGCGCTCAGCAGCTTTTGCCTCTCGAGTCATTGTTACCGACCAGCCAATTGCTTCCATCGGCCAAGATAATTGGACCACGAAGCGTTGAAAGGCTATGAACGTCCCCACCGTAATCACTCCTGCAACAACATCTTTTGCTCCAAAAAAGAGAATAAACAGAGTTCCGCACTGAGTGATAAGCCCCAGCGTGGGAGAAAATACAGATTCATATCGGGCTAGAGTATTTCCCTCTTTGACATAATCTTTCGAAAGCTCACGAAACTTTTTACCTGCCTGATCCTCAAGAACGAGAGACTTAATCAGACGAATTCCAGAAAAGATTTCCTGGGCATAGGCACTCATGTGAGAAAGCTGAGCTTGCATTTTTTCGAAAAACAAATCGATTTTATTGCCCAGCTTTGCAGTTAACCAAGGCACCAGAGGATACAGCGCAAAAGTTAGAAGAGTCATTTTAACGGATAGCCAAAGCATGGCCGGAACGAGCATTACAAACATGATAACGGCATCTAGAGCAACCAAGATGCCGGGACCGAGTGCCATTCGAATGGCTTCAATGTCATTGGTGGCCCGAGACATGAGGTCACCGGTGCGGTGTTTGTGATACGCGCTTAGGGGAATCTTCTGCAAATGCTCATAAAACTCCCTTCTCAAATCAGAAGATACGAAGTTGGCAGTTCCAATGAGATAGACACGCCACCAATAGCGGCCGACGGACTGTAGCGTCATGGCCATAAAGTAAGCTGCTCCCGCCAAAACTACGACCCGGGTCTGCTTACTTACTAACGCATCCATGGCACCCTTTACGATGAGAGGCTGAACCACGTTCAGAAAATCAACAAAAAGAAGCCAAACGAAACCTAAGAGATACCGCTTACGATATTTGCTCAAATAACGACTAAACGGGTAATCCTTAATCAGATTTTTAATATCTAACCAAATGATTTTATTAGTATTTTTCACAATCTCCTTTTGACTTTCGGCTATTTCATTCCATATTATTCATGAAACCCGCACGAGTGGGGAGGAGAATTTTTATGAACTTGAATCAGTTCACTGTGAAAGCCCAAGAAGCTGTAGTCGATGCCCAAAGTCTCGCCGTTAAAAAAAGCCAACAAACCGTAGATCCGGAACATCTGCTCTTTACCCTTTTGAAGCAAGACGACAGCTTAGTTGCGGAGACACTCACAAAAATCCAGAGCAAGTTACCTTCGTCTCTCATCCAAGAAGTAGAGCAGGAAATTAACAAAAAACCACAAGTCCACGGGAATGTGCAAACTTACCTTTCTTCCACTCTGAATAAGGTTCTCGTACAGTCAGAAGATGAATCTAAAAGTTTGAGAGATGATTTCATTAGCACCGAACACTTATTTCTTGCGTTGTTTACGCTAAAAGAAGGTGCAGTACACGCGTTGTTTACCAAGCATCGCATCAACAAACAAATTTTTTTAGATGCTCTAAAGAAAGTCCGAGGCAGTCAGCGGGTAACCGATCAGAATCCCGAAGAAAAATATAATGCCCTAGAAAAATACTGCCGCGATCTTACTCAAGCGGCTTCGAACGGACGCCTCGATCCTGTAATTGGACGAGATGGTGAAATTCGTCGAGTGATTCAGGTGCTATCTCGAAGAACAAAAAACAATCCTGTTTTAATCGGGGAACCTGGAGTTGGCAAAACAGCTATTGTTGAAGGATTGGCTCAACGAATTGTAGCAGGCGACATTCCAGAGAGTTTAAAAGGAAAACGACTCCTGGCACTCGACATCGGTTCTTTAATTGCTGGCGCTAAGTTTAGAGGAGAATTTGAAGACCGATTGAAGGCAGTTTTAAAAGAAGTCACCTCCGCTCAGGGAAATATCATTCTTTTTATCGATGAACTCCACACCGTAGTAGGGGCTGGCAAAGCCGAAGGCAGCATGGATGCTTCCAATATGTTGAAGCCGCAATTAGCTCGAGGCGAATTACGATGTGTGGGTGCCACCACTTTGGATGAGTACCGCCAATACATCGAGAAAGACTCGGCTCTAGAACGGCGCTTTCAACAAGTATTTGTTGGCGAGCCCTCAGTAGAAAATACAGTTTCAATCTTGCGTGGTTTGAAAGAGAAGTATGAAGTTCATCACGGAATTCGGATCACTGATATTGCTCTGGTTGCTGCGGCCAAGCTTTCCGACCGCTATATCACTAATCGACAATTACCCGACAAAGCCATCGACCTCATCGACGAAGCTGCTTCAAAATTAAGAATCGAAATTGATAGTCTCCCCACGGAAATCGATGAAGTCGAAAGAAAAGTAATTCAACTCGGTGTAGAGAGAGAAGCTCTAAAAAAGGAAAGTTCTGCTCAATCGGAAGCTAGAAGAAAAGAGATTGAGTCAGATATTCAGGAACTCAATACCTCCATCAGTAAAATGAAGGTTCAGTGGAACTCTGAAAAAGAACTTATCTCAAAAGCATCTCAATTAAAGGAACAGATTGAGCAAGCACGACTACAAGCCGAACGAGCTGAACGCGAAGGCAATTTGGGAAAAGCAGCTGAGCTCAAATACGGAGTTTTGGGTGATTTAGAAAAAAAGTCGAATGCGGTTAATGACGAGCTCAACAAAATGAGTCGTGAAAAACGAATGCTCAAAGAAGAAGTCGATGAAGAAGATATTGCCGAAGTGGTGGCAAAATGGACGGGCATTCCAGTTTCAAAAATGCTGGAAAGTGAAAAAGAAAAATTGCTTCGAATGGAAGAGGAACTCAGAAGACGCGTCGTAGGACAAGAAGAGGCTGTTAAAGCAGTGTGTAACGCTGTCCGAAGAAGTTACGCGGGCCTACACGACCCTAAAAAGCCTATTGGCGGTTTTCTGTTTCTTGGGCCCACCGGGGTTGGAAAAACTGAAACAGCAAAAGCGTTGGCTGAATTTCTTTTCGATGATGAAAGCAACATGGTCCGAATCGATATGACGGAGTTCATGGAGAAACATTCCGTATCCCGACTGGTAGGCGCTCCTCCTGGTTACGTGGGGTATGAGGAAGGAGGAGTTCTCACTGAAGCGGTCAGACGACGTCCCTACTCCGTAGTGCTTTTTGATGAAGTAGAAAAAGCCCATCCCGATGTTTTCAATATTTTACTCCAAGTTCTAGACGACGGGATTCTAACTTCGGGCCAAGGAACCCAAGTGAATTTCAAAAATACCATCATCATCTTAACTTCTAATTTGGGAAGTCAGCACTTGCTGGAAACTTCGGATGAGAAAAAATCTCGAGAATTAGTCATGGGCGAAGTAAGAAAGCACTTTCGCCCCGAACTGCTCAACCGATTGGATGATTTAATCGTTTTCCACCATTTGGAGAAAGCCCAACTAACGCAAATAGTCGACATTCAGCTGGACCACGTAAAAGAGTTGCTAGCGGGTAAAAACCTCAGTATGGTGGTGGACCGTAAGGTTAAGGAATTATTGGCAGAAAGAGGCTATGACCCCATTTACGGAGCACGTCCTTTGAAGCGATTAATTACTGACTTGATACTAAATCCCTTATCGATCCGTCTCTTAGAAGGAGACTTTCATTCGGGAGATGAAGTATCAATCGGTGTTAGCTCCGCGGGAGAAATTGAATTTAGTCGAGCCAACTCGAACTTACGCAAAAAAGCGTCTTCAAAATAAGGAGACAATACATGTCTGAAAAAAATCAAAAATCGTTTTTGAAGGGGCCCGCTCTTTATCTCCTCATTGGAGTATTTGCCTCGGTTACCAGTATTGGGATGTATGCAGGAGTTCAGTATCTGTATCAACTGAAGCAGTCCAAATCGGAATCAAACCTTGCTCTCGCCCTCGATAACCCCGCAGCGGCCGAAACAAGACAGGAAGCTTCTGCGAACGGCGACGCTGGAACCGCTCACTTAAAAAAGACTTCGGAAAGTTTTCGCTCAGTTGCAAAAAAAGTGGGCCCAGCAGTAGTAAATATCAAAGCAACCCGAGGGGTAAAGAAGCCAAAAATGGCAGGCAGACCAGGAAGAAGACGACCCATGCCTGGTCAAGAGCCAGAAGAAAGCCCATTTCCTCGAGATCCTTTTTGGGATTTTTTTGAGCGATTTGGAGGCCCACAAATGCCCGACCCGGGACCTCAAACCAGCCTTGGCTCTGGAATCATTGTTGATAAGAGTGGAATTGTCGTAACAAACAACCACGTGATTGAAGGTAGTACAGAAATTCTAGTTCGTGTAGATTCAGACAAAACGGATCTAAAAGCTAAAGTCATCGGTACGGATCCGAAAACGGATCTCGCAGTTCTTAAATTAGAAGGAGCCAAATCGCTTCCTTCTGCTGAATGGGGGGATTCCGATACAACTGAAGTGGGAGATTGGGCAATTGCTATCGGCAGCCCTTTTGCGCTGGATCAATCCGTAACTGTGGGAATTATCTCAGCCAAAGGCCGAAACCAAGTTGGGCTGGGAAATGATTTCCGCGGCGACATGCTCCAAACTGATGCTGCGATTAATCCCGGAAACTCCGGAGGACCCCTTTGCGACCTCGAAGGTAAAGTTATCGGGGTAAACACTGCTATTTATAGCCGCAGCGGGGGTTACATGGGAATCGGCTTTGCGATTCCGTCTAATCTTGCCAAAGATATCGTGAACAGACTGCTCAAAGAAGGAAAGATCGTTCGAGGTTGGTTGGGAGTTTATATTCAGCCTCTCGACAGTGAGCTTGCTAAAGATCTAGGGATCAAAGAAGGCGTTGGCATTCACGAAGTCATCGAATCTAGTCCTGCGGCAAATTCGGGCCTCCAAGCAGGCGACGTAGTCTTAGAAGTGGATGGGAAACAAGTTAAGGATGTAACAGAACTTCAAAGACGCATTGGTGATTTTAAACCTGGACAAAGCGTAAAACTAAAAGTGATGAGTTACTCTGATAAAAAAAGCCGGGTGGTAACCGTTAAAGTTGGCACACTCCCTGAAGAACAGGAAGGAGGACCAGCTGTAAATAACGATAAGGCCCAAGAACCCGATCAGATTGGGATCGTTTTGGGGATGAAAGGAAAAGACGTTGTCGTTACCGGTATCGAACCGGGCTCTCTTGCAGAAACCATGCTGGGTTTAGAAGCTGGAGACGTTATTGTTCGGGTAAATCGGCAAGCGATTACTTCTATCTCGGGTTACAAAAAAGCATTAAAAAATTCAAAACGAGTTTATTTGGAAATCAAAAGAAAAGGGAGAAACTTATTCTTCCAGTTTGGTTTACCCGAATAAGGTTTTTCTGAGTTAAACGGGGGAGGAAAAGGTGTCATCGATTGTTGCAGTGGGCTCACTTGCCTTTGACAGTATTGAAACGCCATTTGGGAGTGTCGGTAAAGTTTTAGGTGGTTCTGCTAATCATTTCTCGTTGAGTGCAAGCTATTTTACGCCCGTTCGCTGTATTAGTGTGGTAGGCGCTGATTATCCACAAACCCATCTTAATGAACTCAAATCCAGAGGCATTGATATAACTGGAGTAAAGCTCTCTGCCGGAAAAACATTCCATTGGTCGGGGAAATATGGATACGACCTTCACGAAGCAACTACCTTGGAAACCCGCTTAAATGTTTTTGAAACCTTTGTTCCTGAAGTACCTGACACTTATAAAGACAGTGAGTTTCTCTTTTTAGGAAACATTCTTCCTTCTTTACAAGAACAAGTGGTCAGTCACCTTCCCAAAGCTAAATTTGTGGCTGTCGATACCATGAATTTTTGGATAGAAAGTCAGAAGGATGCTCTTTTAAAAGTAATTTCAAAAGTGAACTGTTTGATCATCAACGAAGCCGAACTCCGACAACTGACACAAACTCACAATGTCGTTAAAGCCGCCGCTCAAATTCGAGCGTGGGGACCCCAGCTTTTAGTCGTGAAACGCGGAGAGTACGGAGCTTTATTATTTCACGGTAAAGAAGCTTTCAGTCTTCCTGGTTTACCCTTAAGCGAAGTGAAAGATCCTACCGGTGCGGGTGATTCTTTTGCCGGGGGCTTTATGGGTTATTTAGCCGCGCAAAAACAAGCGACCCCCACGATGGCCACGCTGCGTCAGGCGGTGGTTTACGGAAGTGTGATGGCTTCTTTCATCGTTGAAGATTTTGGCTGCAATCAACTTTTAAAGCTTTCAAAGAGCCAAATAGATACACGATTTCAGATGTTTAGGGATCTAACTTATTTTCACTAGGGCTAGGATCCGTAGGCTTGACGTGATTTATTCTTACCATTAGAAGGGGGCCTGTTTTAAGTGGCGCTTAAATTAAAAGAAATGTTCCTCCAGCTCGTAGATTCCAAGCTGGATAAAACCAAAAAGCGCCTAAAAATGAAGGATCCGAGAATGGCAAAAGCAGCTGTAAAAAAGAATACTCAAAAAACTAAAGCCAAAAAAGCCCCTAAAGGAAAACAACCGGCCGCTAAAAAACGTCCTTCCAAACCGGAGATAAAGGCAAAAGCCCCAAAAGCTCCGGCTAAAAAAGAATTGTCCCGAACTCCCAATAAAAAAGGAGCAAAGCCGAGCAAACCGGCTGCGGCGGAGAAACCTGCAGCTCCCGCAAAACGTGTAGTTTTGGGGCCTATCACTCCGGGACGCCTCGGCGAAAAGCGCAATTGCCTGAAGTGCCACACCAAATTTTATGATTTTGAACGGACCCCCATTACCTGCCCTAAATGTTTCGCAGAGTTCGGTCCAGAAGACTTTGAAGTTAAGATAGTTCTTAAATCAGATTCTAAGAAAGCTCGTGCACCGGAAAAAGAAGAAGAACCAGAGCGTGAATTAGTTGTCAGTGATGCCGGGGAGGATTTCGAAAGCCTAGAAGACCTCAATGACGATGATTCTGCTGTGGTGGGCATTGAGTCTGGGAAAGAAAGCGACGAAAGCTTCGATTAATCTTTATTATCTTTGCGCTCACTCAGACTTTTTTCCGTCGAAACCGGAGTGAGTGCTTTTCCTTTTGAAGCGGTTAGATCTTCACGTCTAAAATTTCTTTGGTTTGCTTTTTGTTGGTAATTCACGATCAGTTTGACAAAAAACAGTGCCACAATAGCCCAAATTAAAAAAAACCATTGGTGTTGCGAGATGTTATTGAGCAACGCCACTAAAAATTTTGAATTATTGTTCATAAAACTATTGGCTATCCATCTTAATAGCAATCCAAGTCGGGCTGGGCTTTGAAGTTCGGGGTTGGTTTGCAACAGCCAGTACGAGTGTCGCTACCACTCCCCCCAACACTAACCAACTGGTTGGTTTATTATACCATTTCTCTTCTCGGAGCTTCGTATCGCTGATGCCCTGGCTCGTGTTTGAGGCTATCAATAATTCAGAAAGGCTTAATTGATTAAGCCCTTGTTTGTTTAGTCCGAATTTTGCACTATTCGTCGATACACATTTTTCCACCAGATGAATGAACTCACTGGATGGCTGAGATACGTGGTTGGGTTGAGCGATAGGATAACCCGGACACCCCACAAATCCGGTCTGGTCTGAGTAAAGCCAGCTCTTTATGCTTGTATTCACGGGTTCCACAACCAAGCAGGACTCTTGAGAACCTAATCGATTATCGCCTAAACCAGTTTCCCAGTTAAATTGAACCGAGCTAGTCCAATTCCACTCGCCGGAATCGATGCGCTGACCCGCACACCGTAACACTTTTTCCGACCACAAGCCTGACTTGTTTTGCGCCACAAAATGGTGGAGTCCTTCTTGAATTTGAGCCAACGGAACATCCATTCGAAAGCCATTTACCCAGAGTTGGGCTATGCTTTCAATATTATTTAGGTTTAAACGACAGCTATGTCTGAGAGAGTCCGGATTTAAACTGGAGACCAAAGCATCAAAAGTTATCCCATCAAGATTATCCGATGAGATGAGTTCTGTCGCTTCCGCTCGGGGATGAAGAGATTTCGCTTCCTTCACCAGTCTTACAGCCTGCTTCTGTTCTCCCCTCCGCCAATGAGCTGCTGCGAGCGCCAATTTTGCTTTTTGAAGAAGGGGTCCGTATTGTCCACGGTCTAATGTTGAAACTTCTTGTTTGAGAACTTGTTCAAATGCTTCTCTAGTTTCCAAGTCTTTTTCACTGGCTCGGTTTGAAACCGGGAAAAGCATATTCCACAACTGAACTATCGTCTTATCGATTGTCTCTAATCGTTTCCAGATTCTGAACTTTTCTGGCGAAATCACAGTTTCTGATCCATTTTTCAGTAGCCCACCCCACTGGTTTTCTAGGAGCATCTTAAACTCTTTAGCAAAGATCTTTTTTCGCTGGAAAAATGGTGTCCCCGGTTTTTCGACCCACATTATCTGGAAATATTTATTAACGGGGGGCACCGATCCCAATACGGATGTCTGACCACTTAAGTAAACTAAGATAAAAACAAAATGAAGCCCCATCGACTTATTCCGAAACATATTTATTCCTCTGTAATGACTTCAACTGTCGGTTTTTTCCTGGTCCTGAGATGGCTTTTTCTTTTTCGTTGAAGTTGGTTCTCTCTAGGGTTTCTCAGAATAAAATTGAGTCGCCCTTTTCTCTGAGCATCGTCGAGTAGCGTTGCCTCCTCAGGAGTTACCGCAGCAACGATTCGAGTGGTCCGTTCCGTCTGTTTCACTCCAAGTAGCCTGCAATTTTCGCTGACTAAACGGGGTGATTGATGCTCGTCTTGAGGAATCAATTGAAGATCCCCCCGGTCGCCGGCTGTCAAGGGAACGGTGGTTTCGAGTTCGATGCCATAAGCTCTCAGACCTCTGGGCACCGTTTCAGAGAAAACGGCTGGCTGCTGGGGTTCGATGGTTTCGTCAGTAAGAATTTGTCCTTCGCGCAAGTCTGTTTTCACGATCCACCCCGTAATTTCATGGACTTGTTTTTCCGTAAATGCTCCCAAAGGACGATCGGATACCCCGGATATGTGTTTAACTGCGAGATCAGCTATCTGCAGGGACATCCCTGCTTTGAGTGGTCTCCGGGTAGATAGTAATCTGGCTTCGGAACCCCCGGTATGATGAAAAAGCGTTCGAGCCTCAACAGAAAAAAATAGGATCAATACTCCCAAGACCCATAAGCGCGAGAGAAGCGGTTTCTTTTTCCATAGCTCTAATAAGGCTTTAAATTTTTCCACAGTATTACTCCATCGTATTTAATTCGTTGGTTTAGCAATTTTCGATTTTCTTTTCTGAGCTCCACGATTTGCCTAATAGAAAATTGAAAGATTGCAATCCAAACAATGCTGATAAATAGCATCATTTCCAAAATGACTCCCCCCTGCTGTTTCTTGATTATTGGGACCAAAGACGATAACTCCAATTTCCAAAATTAGTTTTCATAGGTCCGACTTTGACTTCGATTTCTGAATTCCACTTTGAACTTATTTCCGCTCTGAGGAAGTCTTCCTGAATTTGCCACCCATTTATTAAGCCACAAGTCACGCAATGTGCTTTAGTTAAGGGAGGGACGGGATGCCGTTTCAAGTCAAACCTGATTTCATTTAAGGTAAGATAACCCGCCATTTTTTGATGGCTTCCTCGCCAAAGCAGGCCATGTTGAAGCGTTGAAGTTTGCCCCAAAAGAAGAATAGCCTTATTTAAATTCTGCGCAGATGTTTGACATGAGGCAGACAAAGCTGGAATGAAACTACAGGCAATAGCAGAGTGATAAAGTTCGTGTAGACTTTTCAGTTTTCGATTTTCTTTTTCAACTTGATTCATTAAATCCCGATCTTTCTGGCCCAACATGATGGCAGCGTTATCAATAAAAATTTGATTTTTTTGGTAAGTATTTTCTTTTTGGTAAACCTGCATGATCCATAAAGGCCCCAAAATCAAACTAGAAACGAGTCCCATTAGAATGGAAACAAGCACTTATTGATAATCTCCTGATGATGTTTTTTAGAGTTTCGGACTTCAAATTGAATTAATTGAGGGTATCGATAGTAGAGTTCCAATAAACCACCGCTTTTATCTCCTGCTTTGAGTCGGTGCAAATCCGCCGAGTGGGTTACGTAGAACGAATCAACACTTAAGTGGCGAAACACTTCGCCTCCCAAAGATTCTCCCAATGCCTTTTTTAAAAAATTACCAGTTCGGTGTCTGGCCTGTTGAGAAGTTTCACCTAGCGCCAAATTCCTCCCCCATAAACAGCTTGCGTGCCCTAGAACCACATAAAATACTTCTCGCCTGAGAATCTCCAACAGGAGAAATATCGCGAGACAAATGGGAAGAAGAACCAAGACAGCTTCCATTATCAACAAACCTGAATTTCCAGGATTAAGTCTGTGCCGCTGTTTATTTGGTCTTTGAATGATTATCGTCCATGAAGTCATGCAGTTTTCTTTTCTGATACATGGCGGGCTCCACTTCAGAGAAATCTATCTTCTTTTTTCCTTGAAGCGATTGCGCCACGTTCGCATAAAGTTCTTTTATATTGGCCCCTACCAAGCTAACAACAGCGATAGAACTAACCGAAATAAGGCAAACCAAGATAAGGTATTCAACTAGGCCTTGACCTCGAGATTTTCTTTGCGGCATTTCGTAACCTCATTGAATTTCCCCCTCAGTTCAGGGTCTTATGCTAATCAGGTGCCAAAAAGCAGAAGGGAAATAAGCAGACAAAAGAAATGACCGTGAAGGATAAGAAGTCGGTTAGACTGATTTCAGGATTCTTAAGTTTAAGACAGGTTTTCTAACGAACGGCTGCTTTGTAGGAATTCGGTTAAGTAATAACGAGAGAGCTGTTCCGCATTGATGGGATTTTCAAGAAAAACCCAATTTACTTCTTCGAAGTTAGAGAATCGCCCTTCTACTACACCCGAGAATACAATACTTGGACGAGTAGAGACTTCCGGAGATGATTTTTCACATTGGATTTGAATGAAGCCCGAGCGATTAGAAACCACACTGAGCTTCACATGATTTCTCTGCAAGTAGAATCCGTCCGTTTTTTCGGGAATATCCACAAGCTGTATGTTGAGAGAGGGTTCAGCCATTCGGGCATTAAACAGTTTAACCAAAAGTAAAAATTGGGTTCTTAATTGGCGAAGAAACACGGCAGTGCCCACGGCAAGAACCTCTCCTCGAGTTTGCCCAATATCCAAACCAGGCAACTTACCTAACCGAATCAATTGCTCTTGCTCAGCTAGATTTTCAACCCATTTAATACTGCTATCACTGATCATGCTTAACCCTATTAAACGCTTTTCTTCAGGACTTCAGTGGGGAATTTTTGGGGGAGCTTGTTTACTAGAAATGATTCAGTAAAGTTGCTCCCCCATCTTAAAGCCGTGGTCCTAAATGCTCCTAACCCAAAGAGTTAGGTGGTTGCCTTGATTACTGCTTTAGGCTTCCTATTCGTCGATAGGCTTGCACACCACAATAAGAGAAGGCTACCGGTAAATCTATTTGTAGGTCAGAGCCATTTCGTGACTCACGCACCCGACAGGGGAGCTCTTCTATTATCTCAGATTTAGCTTTTAGCTCCAACAACTACAACCTTCGAGTCGCGAACGACCTAACAACTTAGATTTATTAGGCTTCTGCGCTTTTTACAACTCCAGGAACTGGAGCTTCTTTCACGCCAGGAGCCGTAGTTTTACGTTCGACTCCTTCTAACTTCATAGTTAATTCGCGGACCTGAGTTTCTAGCTGTCGAATAATATCCATTTGATTGGCTTCAGTTCCCTTAGCCAAAAATGCGCTAAAAGATCCATCACCCGTTTGAATGATATGTCGAAGAGTAGAAATCGGAACGGGTGTTTCAGAACGTTTCTGTTTTTCGAAAATAATCTGAGTCAAAGTAGCAGCCGTAATATCTTTTTGATTACGGTTATCCACTACAGTTACTTCTTCTCCTTGCTGAATCATTTCAGCTATTTCGTCTAAAGTAACATAGCAGCTTGCGTCGGTATCATAGAGCTTTCTGTTTTGATAACGCTTAATAATTTTGGCCTTCTCCATTTTTACCCCCAACCTGAAAGGTGTTTAAAAAGTTTTTATCAGGGCTCTTTGCCATCTCTCGCCTTAACGCCTGGTTCCAGCTTTTAGGGGAGATATAAAACCCCCAAAAAGTGAAAGAGTCAAGAAATGACGCAGTAGGCCCAACCCCCCACCACCAAACTGAGAAGCCAGCTGGTGATGACCAACAGCTTCTTCGAAACTTCATTGATGATGTAGGAGTATTTTTTTCCGTATGGGCCAGACTGTCAACATTATTTCTGCGGCAGGCTAGAAAGCTGGTAACAAATGTGGGGCAGAAAACTTGATTTGTTAATTTAACTTATTAAAACAATAACTTATTTAGCACAACTGCTCTTTTAGGATAGTTCTCAAATCTAAGGGGGACTCTTGTTTCAGGCGTTCTTTTTCGAGTTCAAAATCGGCTAGTGTAGGAATCTCAGGTACAGCTTTTTCTTGAACGAAAGATTTAATTTCTCTTTCCTCTTGGCTCACAGGAAAAGGGGATAAAAGAGCCTGTTTTTCCTCCAAAAGCCGCTTGGTCTGATCATACAAATTTCGCATCGAACGAAGCTGGATGGCGAGTTGCTGTTCGGAATTCTGTCTTTCAGCTTCCCAGTTTTTTTTCCACTCCTCAACGAGCGTCTGGGTTGGAGATTGGGACTGCTGGGAGAAAATAAATTTTTTCTTGGTGTAGAACCAATACCCCGTAGCAATCAAACCAAGATTGAAAAGCATCTGAAAGAAAACAAACCAAGCCATCACGTCCTCACATATTTTGTTTAAAAGCTTGTTCGCCGTTTAAAATTCGCCCGGTAACAAACACTAAAATTTCGTTTTGAGTTATGTTTTTTCCTTTTGCTGAAAACAGATATCCCAAAAGTGGAAGATTCTTTAAGAAAGGAACTCCTTCATCGGAATTGGTTTCTTGGAAAGAGTAAATTCCTCCCAGAACAGCCGTGTCCCCATTATCTAAAATAATTTTAGTATTGACGGTCCGGCTATCTTTTTTGAGCTGCCCACTAGCCCCTGCAAGAGGAATGTCTTGTTGTAATTGGGTGGTTAGAAGCAGAGAACCATCATTAGTAACAATAGGAGCCACTTCGAGTTTGAGCTCTGCATTCTGAGTAAGACCACTCGTTACCGTCGCAGAACCGGCGCTCGCTTGTACGACCTGGGTTTCTAAGTTTTGTCGAATAGTGCCGGTTTCACCTTGCTGAACAATAATCGTTGGATTCGCCAACACTTTCACTTTCTGCTCAGCCTCTGCCAAACTGATTTGGGCAGTCAGAGCTGCAAAATCGGGAGCAGAGATATTGATATTTGCCCCAGCCGATGAAGCGCCAAATCCCGGCAAAGCCGTTGCTTCTACTGTTGTCGTATCTCCTCCCGATTGACCGAAATCAATTCCGGAGGTGCGCCCAGTGAGATTGAAAGCCCCCAGCCCAAGAGCTCGCGAGAACTCTTTTTTAGCCTCAACAAATTTTGCAGAAATAGATACTGCTGTAGGCGGTGTATCGAGAACCGTAAAAATCTTTTGAAGCCGATTGATGACAGCTTGAGTATCTCTGATAATCAACATGTTAGTACGAGCATCAATATCGACAGTTCCCCGAGAAGAAACAAAGCGCTCAGCCCGAGCTTGTAGGTCTGATGCTTTCGCAAAACTAATCGGAATAAAGACGGTCTTCAGTGGCTCGACTAAAAGAGCGGCTGCTTCTTGCTTCAACTTATCTTCTTTTTCCTCGGTCAAGGCTTGCAGAGTGGCAACCCTTAAAATATTGCCATGCCGGACGTACCCTAATTTTTTGGTTTGCAAAACCAAGTTCAGAGCTTGGTCCCAGGGAACATTCTCTAAACTCAATGAGCCGATCTCGCCTTTAACGTCTTCTCCCAGAATAAGATTGTAACCACTAAAACGAGTAATCAGTCGTAATGCTTCCCGAACATCAATTCCTTTGAGCTCCAACTTTCTTAAGGGGGCTCCCGTGTAAACTTGATTTGAGTCTCCATTGGAAAACTCTGGTAACGGGAGCGGCTCTGATGTTACGTCTCGCTTTGCAACCTTGGGGGTGGGATTAAGAAACTCCATCGAAAGCATGTTTTCTTCGTTCACAATTTTAGGTCTAACGGAATCCCTCAATCTCACCGTAAGTCGAAGCTCTGACTTTTTTTTGTTTTTGGCGCGGCCCAACGTGTACATAGCAACGGGAGTTTTGAACTCTTTTGTATCGTAGGCTCTTAAAAGACTCTTTTTTGCGAGCGTACTTTGAAAGAAAAAACTAATCTGTTGCCCTTTAGCTTCCCGAACCATTCGGTACTTCAGAGCATCTTTCGCTTTGACATTTAAGAACGAAGAGGTCTCACCGACTTTAAAATCTATCGCAACAATTTCGTTTTGGGTTTTGGGCATTTTGACGACGGGCCAAGTGGGACGTAAAGCTTGGGCAACTGGCTTCGGAGGTTGCGGCGTTTGAGTGACCGTTTTTTCTTTTTCAACGGGCTTTTTAGCGGGAATCACCGCGGGCGGTACCGTTCGAATTTTAGGAGGAGCTTCCAATTTGGGCAAAACCGGAGGTAAAGCTTGGGGGGCTGAGGGAAGCACCGATTGAGCTTGAGTCCCCTCAGAGTTATTATCTAAGAGGCTTTCCAACTCTCTCAAAGGATCTAATTCGTTTTCATCAGCATTTCCAGAAGAATTCTTGTTAAATGAATCTCCAATGTCTACATTCGGATCCGCTAATTCAGGGGCATCTGCTCTAGCCGCTTCTCTCCCAAAAACCAGCAGTATCGCGACCAAAGCTAAGCAAGCTATGCCTTTACCCACCTTTAAAGGTTTAGGATTCATTTGGACTCCTTTTTGTTGGGACTACTCGCCGGATTGGCCGCTGGGGATGCTGGCGCCAAACTTTTACTGCCCTTTTCCGTAATCGATAAAATTTTGTAGAGTTTTTCCTTTTCTTTTTCATCCACTGATTTTTGAGCCCCTGGAGCTTGTTGGGGCGCTCTGGTTAGCCCCTCTTTGCCCACCTCGTCACTAGGCGATGCGCTCATTTCATTTTTAATTTCATCTTCACTCATGGAAAGAGACAAAATTTTCTCGGTGAGTCTTTCAACTCCTAAATAATTAAAAGTACGCTCCGTAAAAATCACTTCAGAATCAAGAATACGACTGATAATCGCATGATTACGTCCCAACGTATCTTCCTCTCTTAAAATATAGGAATTTCCATTTGGGGCCTCCACCATAATTTGACTGGAGTTCTGACCCTTCAAAATTGCTTTCAACTGAAAACTCTCAAGTGGATAGCTTTGGAGTGGATCGGTAGTGGAGGCTCCTTCACGAGAGCCCGATAAGACCAGTTGAAAGGGATCTCTTTTGCCCGCTGGCTCATACACACTGGCCGCAGCCCCGTTCTCGGCGTGAGCAATCGAGTTTTGAACTAAAAGCGCTATACTGAGATATGCCCAATGCCTCATGAATCACCTAAACGAAAAGCTTTCAGAGTCACTTCTGTATCTAAATTTTGCCGAGAAGCGAACTTGTTGGATGCCTGAGCCTTTAGTTTAACGGACTCAAAGTTGATGACACGTTTAAGCTTTGCCACCTGATCAAAGAAAACTAATGATTGAGTAAATCCGCCTCGAAAATTCATGGAGACTGTTATCCCTTTAAAAAACCCTAAATCCAATTCCTCTTTAGCGGGTTTAAAGGAAGTGATTTCGACGCCTGAATTCTGCGCGAGCATAGTGAGTTTTCTAAGAAGCCCTGCCATTTCAATGTTGCGTGGAACTGATTCTAGTACGGACTCAAGTTGCAAGCTTTGCTCTCGGAAGGCTTGTTTCACTGCAGGAATATTTTGTGCGAAGGTTTTGACTCCCTCTAATTCTTTTTTGAGATTTTCCGTTTGACTCTGGCGCTCGGAAAGTTCCGAGTCAAGACTCGCTTTTTCGCCCGAGGAAAAATTGTAAAGCGAATACACACCGTAAATTAACCCGAGTGCCACTAAGGCAACTGCGATTTTCAGTTTGTTTTCTAAGAGACCGATCATTGGCCGACATTCTCCTGTGGCTGGGCAACAGCTTCATTTGCAGCCGCTCCTTCCCCTTCTGCTTTTGCCGGAGCATAAGAGCGGAAGTTTTTGGGAATGGCAGTGATTGAAAATGTTTTGTGCTCACCGATATCAGCTTTTATGGCTCCTACTTCCTCCAAATTTACTTTTTCTAAGTAAATGGAGGAAGACAAGCGATCCACAAAATCACTGATAGCTTCCGGAGTTAATGCATATCCTGAAAGTGTTAAAGAAGGTATTGGGGTTGATTCCAGTCTGATCTCAGATAGCCAAGCATTAGACGGAACACTCTGCCCGGTAGCATCCAGGATATTAACCACTTCCCCGCGAGCACCTAAGACTTCATTCACGGCAGCGAGTCGACGACTAACGAGCGCTTTTTGCCGTTCGAAGTTCTCCTGTTCAGCTTGGAAGGGTTTGTACTTTTCGATTTCCTCTTTTAAGTGATTTTCGGCATCTGTGAGATTGGTCAATGAAGTGGCGTGCCTTTGGCGAAAACTTGTTTTGTATTGCTCAACAAAGAGATAAGGAAGAAAAGCAAAACCCAATGCTCCGATAAGCAAAAGGGTGCCCCCGAGTTCTGCTTTATTGAATTTGAGATATTTAGAAAAATCAATTTTCGGAACCGCAGCCGCTTTTTTCGCAGCTCCTTTGTCTTCCGCAGATTTTCCCAAATCAATGCGAATCACTTATTTGTCTCCTTTTCGACGAAGCGACAGCCCCGTAGCAACGGCTCCCAAACAGGTCACTTCTCTCAAGGCAGCCGGATTCATGGGTTGACCACTCCCCGCAATGTGCTGAACAGGATTTAATTTCGATATGGGTGCAGGTAATCTTTTTTCAAGAGCGTCTTTTAATCCCAAGAGTTGAGATCCCCCTCCGCAAACGTATATGCCATCAACAGAGTTATCGATGCTTTGGCTTAGAAAAAAATCAATGGTTCGAGAAACTTCCTCAGAAATGATAATCGCATAATCCTCTAAGATGGGTCGAACATGGGACTCATTGGCTTTCAAAATTTTGGTCGCTTCTGCTTCAATCATTGACATACCGAATCGCTCCATCAGCAGTTCAGAACAACGAGTTCCGCATGCTTGGAGTTCTCGACTAAAAGTAGTTTGACTCCCCTCAATCATGATGACTTTCGTAGAGCTCGCACCGAAATCAATAATCACTTGGGTGGAATGACCCTGCCGTTGAGCAGCTGGTCCGTAATTGAATTCAAAAGCATTTCCTAGAGCGAAAGCTTGGCTATCGAGAATCACGGGCTCCAATCCTGCTTCCTTCACTAAACCTTGCAGAAATTGAATAAAGTCCTTTTTTGCGGCAACGAGTAGGACATCCATTTTCGGTTCGCTCGACAAAGTGGCTGTGTGAGGACCCAAAATCGCAAAATCGAGATTCACTTCGTTAATATTAAACGGAATATATTGTTCAGCTTCCCAATAGAGCTGATTCTCCAGATCCTCGGGACTCATTTGGGGGACACTGATTTTTTTTGTGATGATGGAGCGACCAAAAACGCCAACCGCTACGTTTTTCGTTTTAAAATTTCCAACTGAAAAAAGTTTTCGTAATGATTCAACGAGCACCCCTTGGTTTTTAACTTCGCCATCTAAGTTAATCCAATCACAGGGAATCGGAATTCGATTGTAGGCGAGAAGTCTTGGTTGAGCGTCTTGACTGATTTCAACCGCCTTGATTCCGGACATACCGATATCCAGACCCACAAGCTGCTTCTTCATAAATGTGTCTAAAAATCGCATGCTTGCATTACACCGATTTGATTAAATTTATGTGTTGATCGAGTTGGAAGCCCCTGAAAGGGCACTGATGAGACTTGGTTAATTATAACAAGATTTAGCTAGTTGGCCTAGTTATTGGTTCTAGAGGGGAGGAATTGCTGCATCATCGGGATGAACTTCAAAGTGTTCAACGACCAGGGTATTAGCCATGATGTCTCCCAGCCGAACCCCGGTTTCTAACGCGACGACTAAATAGACTTCAAGCACCATAAAAGGGATGACCATCAGAAACACGAAAACCCAAATCACCGGAACCGTCGCAAATAAAAAGGCAATGACTAAGGGCAAGTTTCTCATAGCTGAACTCGCCGCGTCACAGGAGATTCCCGTCCCGTCATCGAGCACCCGAAGACCAATGATTTTTTTTCCGATGCTCTGCCCCTCTGCTAAAGAATCTTGGATCGCCGCATAAAACGCTGCGGCAAGTGGGCCCAGCGGAGCCCAAAGAGCTCTTCCAATAAAGAAAACGGCCACAACCAAGACCCCATCAATTAATTTGGCAGCAATCCGGTGAAAAGCCGTTGAACGAACCGGACCCAAAAAAATGGGAGATCGTCTTGATATTCCACTTCTAAACATAGGGCTCCTTATCAGAAATGAAGAATGCCTCCCCATTTCCTTGACTCTAGTCTAACCGGATCTTAAAAAAATAGCCTTAAATTCCCTTAATAGGGCAACAACAGGAGTAATCATGGCCAGCGGTTTAAATAAAGTCCTTCTTATTGGTCGTTTGGGAAAAGATCCCGAAGTTCGATACACAACGACCGGGGGTTCTGTAGCTACTTTCAGTATCGCTACCAACGAAAACTGGACCGATAAAAACGGTCAAAAACAAGAACGCACGGAATGGCATCGCATTGTTGCCTGGGGAAAATTAGGCGAAATTTGCGGGCAATATCTTTCCAAAGGACGAGAAGCCTTTGTTGAAGGAAGACTACAAACACGAGAGTGGACAGATAAAGAAGGGCATAAACGTTACACAACGGAAATTGTTGCCGCTAATGTTCAATTCTTAGGAGGCACAAGTGATAGAGCCTCAAATACAACCAATGATTTTGCTGCTCCCAGCTTTGAGAGCCCCACAATGGACACTCAAGCCGGTGGAGGCATGGCTGATGACGAAGTTCCTTTTTAAGGAATAAGTCTCAGCACAATTCGCAAACAATACTATCTGTGAGGAGCCGACCTTGATCAGTCAGTGACAGGGTCGGCTCTTTTACTTTTAGCCATCCTGCCTTTTCAAAAAGCTCTATTTTAGGACTCTTTAAAACATCGAGCCCGTATCGATCTAAAAATCTTCTTAGGTTGATCCCCTTGTTTTGACGAAGCTCGAGGAACAATGCTTCCAGTTGAGTTTGTTCTTGAGTCGTTTGCTCAAAAAGCCTCTCTTCAAATTTGTGTTGAGCCAGATAAGCTGAATAATCGCTCATTTGCTTTCGGTGCCAAAATACTCCATCCCAGAAAAATCGACTGGCTGCTGACGGCCCCAATCCCAAATAATCGGCTCCCGACCAATAGAGCAGGTTATGAGCACATTCAAAACCGGGTACTGCATAATTTGAAATCTCATACTGTCCGAAGCCAGAGTTCGTAATTTTCTTTCTTGCGGCTTCATAAATATCTGCGCTGACATCATTCGAGGGAAGTTTTTTGAAGAGTGGATGTCCAGGCTTTAAACTGAGATTGTAATTACTAAGATGTTTAGGCTCTAAACGAATGGCCCAATCAATATCGAGTTCGATTTCATCGGGGGTTTGCTGAGGAATACCAATGATCAAGTCGAGATTAAAGTTGTGCAACCCCACCCTCTTTAATATACCCGCAGATTCTTGAATTTTTGAGGGCGACCCCAATCTTTCCAACGCCTCCAAGTATTTGGGCTGAAAACTTTGTGCCCCCATACTGATCCGATTTAACGGGGTTTTTTCCCGCCAATTAAAGGCCAACTCTTCAGTAACCGTTTCTGGATTCGCTTCAAGGGTTATTTCAATCTCGGGGGCCCAATCGAACTCGCCCTGCAGCACTGAAAAAAGCGTCTGCAGAAATTCCATGGGCAACAAAGAGGGGGTACCCCCTCCTAAGAAGATACTGGTTACCGGAGACTGTAACGGGCGGTGCTCACGAAGCCATTGAGCAGCACTGCGAGCTTCTCGAACCCATGACTCAACGAAACGCTGAAAGTCTCCCGGGCCGTATTTAGTAAAAGAATAAAAGTCACAGTAAGAACATTTATGGATACAAAAGGGCACATGAACGTAAATGCCAAACTGATTTGTCAACTCGGGTGTCGTAGGGTTTAATTGGGATACCTGAAAGGGGCTTACCATGATTGAAAGATACACATTAAAAAATGGAATACCAGTTTTTGTAGTGGAGAATCATGCTTCACCAGTGGTTACCGTTCAGGCATGGATTAGTCGAGGCAGTGTTTATGAGACCGGTAAAATCGCAGGAATCTCCCACTTTCTGGAACACTCACTTTTTAAGGGCACCAAAAATCGAAAAGTAGGGGAAATTGCTCTGGAAATAGAGAGCTGCGGCGGTGAAATCAATGCTTTTACTTCCTTTGAAGAAACTGTCTACTACACCACTTTGGGAAGTCGGTACTTTGAAAAAGGACTCGATATTATTGCTGATGCGGTTCAGAATCCTACTTTTGATCCCGAGGAAATGAGACGAGAACGGGAAGTCATCTTAGAAGAAATAAAGCGTTCTCAGGACTCTCCCTACCGAACCGTTTCTCATAACTTATGGAAAACTGCCTTCCCCAATAGCCCCTATGGAAGGCCCGTCCTTGGCTATGACTCGACCGTTAAAAATATCGACCATCGCACTCTAAGAGCCTATTTCTCCAAAAACTACCATGCGGGTTCTACTTATCTTTTCATTGTAGGCGATATTGATAAAAAGAAAGCTTTTGCATTGGCCCAGCAAAAATTTGGCCGAATGAAGAAACAAAAATCTGTCTCCATTCCGAAAGTACCCGATTATTCTTCGGCAAAAAAAGTACGTGTTGTTCTAGCTGAAAAAGACATCAAAGAATGTTCCATTCAAATCGCTTGGCCTACTCCGCCTTTGGATGATTCAGGAATACCGGCACTAGATGTGCTTTGCACTGCTTTGGGACAAGGTGAGAGCTGTCTCCTCTATCAACACTTGGTGAAGGATACCAAAGTTGCCCAAGACGTAAATATGGGCCTCATTGCTACAGCTCGTTGCGGAATGGCTGTTATCGGTCTTCAAGTCACTCCTGAAAACTTTGAAACCGCGATACGAGAAACCGTGAACCTTCTTCACCGAATTACACCCCAAGGAATCCAGGAGAGCGAAATTGAACGAGTGAAATCTTCACTCGAATCTGAAGTGATTGCAGGAAAAGAGACTGTTGAAGGCTATGCACGCAGATTGGGATATTATACGATTCAGTTTGGGGATCCGGAATCGGAACAGAAGTATCTGAACTCTATTTTGTCTGTTCAAAAATCAGCATGCGACGAAGCGCTGACACAACTGCTTAAAACAAAGCCTGTTCTTAGTGCAATTCATCCTTTAGGCCTGAAAGTAGATATCAAAAAACTGGAAAGCCTGTTGAGTGCCTCACCTGTAAAATCTGCTCTCCCTAAAGAGGTTTCACCCCAATTGGAACTAAAAAAGAAAAGCTCTGTGCGATTCGTCGAAAAATGGATGAATCATCTTCCAGTGGTTTCCGTGAAAATGATTTTTCCCGGTGGAATTCGTGAGGAATCAAAAGAAAAACTGGGACTCGGCACTTTGTTACAGCGGGTTTGGACCAGCGGTACTCCCCACTACAATTCCAAACAAATTGCTTATCAATTAGACTCTTTGGGAGCATCCATTGGCGCTTTTGTTGGAAGACACACTATGGGCTTAAGCATAGAGTTTTTATCCAAACAATGGACTGCAGTAAAACCGCTTCTATCGGAAATCTTGCTCAACCCGACTTTTCCTGAGAATGAATTTGAAATAGAAAAAGAAATACTTTTGCAGGATATTCGCTCTGAAAGAGATACACCTGGACAAATTTGCCAACTCAATTTCATGCAAGCTCTCTATCATCATCATCCTTATGGTCGTTCGAGCCTGGGGAAACTCGATACCGTTTCCTCCCTCACTAGCAAGGACTTGAGAGATTTTTACCGAAATTACATTCACCAATCCGAAGTCGTTGTTTCTACTGTCGGCCACTTTGATCGCGGTGCCTGGGAAAAAGAAATAGCGGAGATTCTGCACTCACTACCCCAGACCGGAAAAAAAATCACCCCAACTCTGCCCATAACGGAAAACAATCGACTATCGGTAGTATTAGAAAAAAAGGAACCTCTCTCTCAATCGCATATGATTATTGGTTTCTTGGGGCCCTCGTTGCACAATCCGGATAGATTTGCCTTAAAACTTTTAAACTCTTGTTTGTCGGGACAAGGGGGGAGACTCTTTTTAGAACTACGAGACAAACAAAGTTTGGCTTACACGGTCGCGCCTCTTGCTTCTGAAAACCCAGATGGCGGAATGTTTGGAGTTTATATCGGTTGCTCCCCTGAAAAATTACCCGTGGCTATTCACGGCATCCGCAAAGAGCTGGAAAAAACTCTGGACAGAGCCATGACGTCCAAAGAACTGGCCCGAGCAAAACAGTATTGGATTGGTCGGTTTGAATTAGAAATGCAGCGTTTTTCCTCACAAAGCATGATGTTCGGTCTTGATGAAGCTTACGGGTTGGGATTTGATCACTCTCTCAGGGTGGCTGACAGAATCAAATCGATCACAGCGGAAGAAATTAGAGCCATTGCAGAAAAATATTTACATCTTGATAAGGCAACTATTTCCATTGTCCACAATCAGCAAGTGGAAGAAGCCTTCATTCGACATGCTTGGGAAGGACAAACCTCTCCCACCAGAAAAACTTCCAAAGCCAGCGAACCTCTTTTAGAACGTTCGTAAGAACTGACTAAGTTTTTCGCAGCTGACTAAGACAACGACGTGTTTTGTCGTTATTTGCTCGTGATTTCAGCAGCTTAGAGTGGCATCTCCCTTGCAGTATTCTAGCAGTATAGAGGTATCCCGATGTTAAGAATCATTCTGATAGCTCTCTGTTTGATAGTGGGCCGTGGTGGCTACGCAGAGCCTGCAATTTCAGGCAATCAAGCTGCCAACAAACTCCTCCACATGTACGAACTTTTTTATTTACCTTTCAGCATCGAATTCAAACAAGGCCGTTCTTATAACGACATATTTCCTTTGGTTTCCGATAAGACAGGAAAATTTAATCTTCTTCTTAAGCCTGAAGACCTCACCCGATTGGATTCTGATTACTTAACCCATCGAGCAGAATGGTCCAAAACTTCTCTTTTTCTCAGTACCCAAGTGGAATTAGGGGAATCAGAAAGAATCACGCAACGCTTAGTGGCTCACCGTATTCCTTTGAAACGGGGAGCTTGGGACAAAATCTCAATGACCGAACAAATCCAAGTAAAAACATTACTCGAAGGGAAACCCGAAGCAGTCAAAAAGGCCGTTACCCAAATTCAGTTCCTTAGAAGTTTTCTAAAACCTCATGATGATGAGAAATTTAATTTCTTTGTCATAGGTCCCAATTGGTGCGAAAGCTCTAAAGAATATCGATATATTCTCGAGTACTATGCCAAAAAATTTGTAAATCCGGACTTAATTCTACATTCGGTAGTTATTGAGGATCCTAAGCAACAAATTTTTGATTCTGAACTTCTCAAAACTCTATTTCCTTTTCCTGAAAACTATTCTCATGAAAGTGTTCCTCGGTTTTTAGCAATTCAAAATGTGCAAGGAAAATTAAAAGTCTGGGAAGAAGGCGATGCTCTCAGAGAGTTAAAAGATCGATTTTTTGCTCAGTATCGGGGCTTTCTAAACTCCAAGTTTACTTTGTTGAGTAAAATCGAAAACTCAAAAAGAAGTTTAGCTTCAGTCGGCCCTTAAACTCCATCTAATATTTGACGTCCCCGCAGTTTAACCATGACAATACCCACATGGTAAAACTCAATCATCGCTGGGTACTTTTCTTTGTGATCTTATTGATTTTTCTTACAGGCAGCATTGGTTTTGTTTACTTTCTTTGGCAGCGTTCACTTCCAAATTACCGAGGAACTCATAGTCTTACCGGCCTTACCGATACAGTTGAAGTGAAATGGGATGAACATGGGATTCCCTGGATTGAAACTTCTCATTTAGCGGATGCCTACAAAGTTCAAGGTTATATCACTGCCAGAGACCGTTTTTTTCAAATGGAATTGACCCGAAGAAAAATAAGTGGAACTTTGGCGGAAGTCTTTGGACCCCGAGCCGTTGATTCCGATATCAAAAGCCGAAAGTGGGGTTATCGAGAAGCAGCACGCTTATCAGCAAGCCAACTCCCTCCGGATCGCAAACAACTTCTTGAATCCTATGCAGAAGGAATCAACCACTATTTAGCTCATGACCCGCGACCGTGGGAATGCCAACTCCTCAACTATCGCCCAAAGCCTTGGACAATTGAAGATACTTTCTCTGTGGTGCTCAGCATGTATGAAAGTCTCAATGCCCCAATGAGTAATGCAGAGGAGGCAATGGCTATTCTGAGAACGAAACTTTCTCCTAGTCTCGTATCCTTTTTTACACTTGATTGGGGATTTTTAGATGCCCCAATTCTTGCCGATCCCCCCGCACTACCTGAACCAAAATTCCCAACTCCCCAAGAATTTACTGTCAGAAAAAATAGTTCTTCACTTCTTCCCATTAAATCAGATTTTGAACCGGGAAGTAATGCATGGGTTATCAGTGGAAAACGCTCTACTTCTGGAGCTCCCCTTCTCGCAAGCGATCCTCATCTTGATCTCCGTATTCCTAATATTTGGTATCGCTTAGGAATTAAATGGTCCGCTGGAAAAGTGGTTGGTGCATCGATTCCCGGAATGCCAGGAATTGTTATTGGCCGAAACCAAGATGTGGCCTGGGCCTTTACCAATAGCTCGGTCGACAACATCGATCGGATCGAAATTCCCAAGAATTCTCCCGAGATCACTGTGAGAAGGGAATTTATTCCCATCAAGGGAAGTCCACCGATGGAAGTAACTCTTCAGCTAAGCCCTTGGGGCCCTATCGTGGATGAATCTGAAGATAAGTTCACAGCGATTCAATGGACAGCATTGGATCCTCAAAATCTCAAAGAGTTAGATTTGTCCGCGCTTAATAACGCAAAAAATTCACAGGAACTACTTTCTGCTTTTGAACATTGGGCAGGCCCCCCTCAAAATGCTCTTTTTGCGACTAGAACCGGAGATATTGGTTGGACTTTAGCAGGAAAACTCCCTAAGCGGACAGGTTTTGATGGACTCTCAAAAATTCACCGTACTCCTCAAACAAAATGGGAAGGTTATGTAGAAAGAAGCCGATTTCCAGTCGTGATCAACCCCCCTGAAGGTTTTATCGCAAGTGCCAATCAGAGGACCGTTGGTATAGGAAAAGATTTGCCACTTTTTGGTAGTCATTGGCCCAGTCCTGCTCGTGCCAAACGAATCCGAACTCTTTTGCAGGGAAAAGCTAAATGGAACGCCGTCGATTGCTCACAAGTTCAGGCTGACAATACGTCCCTCACGCACCTCTGGTATCGAGACCAAGTATTGACTTGTCCCATTGATCCTTCAGATCCTGAGCATTCCTTATGGCTTTCTCCCCTTTATGAGTTAATTCGTAATTGGAACGGAACTACTTCAGTAGACTCATCGGCTTTCCCTGTCTTGCGTCAGTTTCGTTATGAGATATTTCTGAATCTTCTTTCACCCATATCCCGAGAAATTTCTGTAATCCACGAAGAGATTTTATTGGATAGGATCAGTCACGATGCCCTCGTTAAAAAACTATGGGAAAGAAAACCGAGACACCTTCTGTCTCCTTCTTTCAGCAGTTACTGCTCAGCTTTTCAGAAAAGTTTGATATCGGCTGCCCGGCAATTGGTTTCTGAACCAAGTCAGTTAACCACTATCCGATGGGGAGAAATGAATCGAAGCGAGATCAATCACCCCCTCAGCAGGGCTCTACCTAGTTTTTTTCAAACAGTGCTCAATATGCCCTCGACTGAACTGGCCGGGGACAGCCTTGTGCCAAACGTTATGACGCCCAGAAATGGCGCATCGATGCGATTGGTGATGGATCTCTCAGATTTTAAGAATTCGCTGTTCACTCAGCCTGGTGGGCAATCGGGTCACCCCCTATCCCAACACTATAACGATCTCTTTAGCCATTGGGTGAAATCCGAACCAGTACCTTTTTCCAGCCAACACTTTTCAACCCAGGAACGATTTGTCCCAGGAGCCACTCTTGGTACCCGAGATTGAAAAACTAAAGAAGGCTTCTATCTTTTGCGGAACTTCCAGTTGGAAATATGTTGGGTGGAAAGGCATGGTTTATTCAAAACCTTATACATCCGAGAAAGCTTTTAATGAAACTGCACTTTCTGAGTACAGTGAGCAATTTGCTTGTGTGGGAATCGATCACACTTACTATGCTTGGCCTACCAAAAACCAAATGAAGCGGTATTTTGACCAAACACCCGCTGATTTCAAGTTTGTATTAAAGGCCTCAGACAAAATAACCGTTCCCAGATTCCCCAAAATTCCTCGCTATGGAAAGCAGGCAGGACAAAACAATTCAGATTTTTTGAATCCCCAGCTCTTCATTGAGCATTTCTTGGAACCCATTCAGGTTCTTGAGGATAAACTGGGCGCTATCATTTTGGAGTTTTCTCACTTTCGTCGAGAGACAATGTCAAGCGGCAGTGAATTTGTCGATAGACTCGATAACTTTTTGGGGGAAGTAAGGTTGAACTGTTCGCTTCCTCTGGCGATAGAGCTGAGAAACTCAAATTGGCTTCAACCAAAGTATTTTCATACCTTAATCAAACATCAAGTGACACACGTCTTTAATAGCTGGACCCAAATGCCAGAAATTGAGTTCCAGTGGCAAAAGGCAAAGGACTTTCCTCTCCCCTTCTTTATTTTCAGATTACTATTAAAGCCGGGCACTATTTACCAAGAAGCAGTAGATAATTTTGCACCCTACGAGAGGATTCAAGAACCGCTTCCCGAGATACGGGCTTCCGTAGTGGAACATCTCTTGGATATTCTCAGCGAATCAAAAACAGCTTTTGTGCTAGTAAACAATCGATTTGAAGGATGCGCCCCCACAACGATTCAGGAAATAGTGACTCTGTTGTTTTCTTCTAAGAGAGCAGCCCCTCTCTGGGATTGAAGGGCACATTTTTAATGACTTCGGCAGCTTTTCGATATTCCTCTGGAAGCTCCTTCGGAACTTTTATTAACACTTCTACAAACTGATCTCCGCGTTGGCCGGTTTTTGCGTTCAGGATACCTTTTCCAGCTAGTTTCATTCTTTGACCGCTGGAAATGGCTGGGGGAATTCGTAAATGAACAATTCCATCCACAGTGGGAACTTCCACTTCAGCTCCCATTACAGCTTCTTCAAAAGTAACGGGAAGTCTCAGCACAATATGATTACCCTCTCTTTTAAAAATGGGATGCTCGGCCACATGAAGCTTAATAATTAAATCGCCTGGGGTTCCTCCTCCGAAACCCGGCTCGCCTTGGCCCGACAACTTAATTTTGGACCCTTCATCAACCCCAGCTGGAATTTTTACCGTTAACTTTTTTCCATCTGTAAACTGAATGAGACGCTCTCCTCCTTTTGCTGCTTCGACGAAAGAAATATTTAAAACCATTTCCCGGTCCTGACCTCGCCCAGCGTAGTAGGACGGTCTTGGTCGACCGGAAGTTCGCGATCCTCCCCCGGCCCCAAAGATTTCCTCAAACAAATCACCTAATCCAAAATTATCAAAAGCATCACTCCCCATTCCTCCAAATCCCGCTGGCCCTGCTCCGGCTCCGGCCCGAGCCCGCGCAAAGGGGTTAGCACCCATCGCTCGCATTTGATCATACTGAGCACGCTTTTTTTCATCTTTCAGTACTTCGTACGCTAAATTGATCTCTTTAAATTTTTGCTCGGCCGCTTTATCACCCGGATTAACGTCCGGATGATATTTTTTCGCAAGCTTGAGATAGGCCTTTCGAATTTCACCGTCATTGGCTTCTTTTTTAACGCCTAAAATTTCATAAAGATCTTTATCCATGTAGCAGCCTTATCACTTTAAAATTCACAGAAGTAAAATCAAACTCATCCTATAATAGGGATGCCGTTGGTTATTAGTTAAAATAAGTATTTTTTTAAAAAGGACAATGAGATGCCGTTTTTTTTATTTAATTTCAATGCCTTAACTCTGATCTTGCTCAGCTGGTTACTTTCAGGAGTCGGTTCTGCCGAATCCCTCTCCACTTCCGAGTCTGGCCCCGACTTACGAAAACACAGAAAGCAGGGAGCTGTCTTGAATGAATCCTCATCTTCGGAGAATTCCCAAAGTTCCTCGTCAAAAGGAATACCTGGGTTTAAGAAATCAGCATCACTCAACAAACTCACAAGCACAGCCGGCCTTGTTTCCGCAAACTGTGCCGCGCGCCATTCAGTGGAAACCTTTGTACAAATTACATCGTCAAGCCAACCCCAATCGGATGGTGTTGGGGGTGTCTATTTTCTTTCTGATCTGAGGGAGAGTCCGCAAGTATTTCACTTGTCTCAACCTGGTCAGTGGCCCAGCCAAATAAGCTTTTTTAGCGAAGGAGTAGTAAATTATCGACTCAGTCCCCAGTTCAATCAAATTATTTTCTCCACTCAAGAAGGAGGTAACGAACAATATCAGCTCCATTTATTGAAATTGACTACGAAAGAATTTGAGACATTAGTAGCAGGCCCAAAGGAACGCGTGGAAAGTTTTTTTTGGGGGCCCCAATCAGATTGGATTGCTTTTACTTCCAACCGCAGAAACGGAGTCGATTTTGATCTCTACAAAATGGATCTCTCAAGCAAAAAAGAAACATTGCTTGCAGAAATGCAGGGTCTGAACTCCATCACCGACATTTCATCGAATGGACAACTAATTGCTCTCACACAATATCGTTCGGTTACAGATAGTGACGTTTTGGTTTTTGATCTCAAAAAGAACAAAATGACTAATGTGACAAGTTCACTTGGAAAAACCTCAAGTAAACAAGGGGTGTTCACTGCTAATTCAAGTTCATTGCTTTTTATCTCAGATTACAAAACCGAGAGGGGGCAATTGCAGCTGATTGATCTCAAAGAAAACTCAACTCCTCATTTACTTACTCGAGAGAGCGGAGAAATCGAAGATTTTAAGTTAGATAATTCTCGGCGAAGTCTGATCTATATGACGAACCAAGATGGATATGGTATTTTTTCTGGATCAGAGCTTTTATCAAACGGTCTTTTCCAAAAACCCTTTTCGGTACCGAGAAATAGAGATGCAGTGATGGGATCGCCCAGTTTTGTTCGCGAAGGCACTGATAAACAATTCTTTTTCTCTGAAACGTCTACTTCCCAACCTACTGGAGTTTGGCTCTGGCGCGGGGGCAAGAAGATTCCTTGGACTCAGACTGCAAAAAGTCTCATCGACAATCGATGTTTCGCTAGTGAAACTCTCATTAAATATCCTTCATTTGATGGAAGGCAAATTCCAGCTTTTTTATTTTTACCTAATGATTACGCAGTAAATAAGAGACCTATTCCGTTTGTGATTTATAGCCATGGGGGTCCCGAATCTCAATATCGGCCAGCTTTTAGTAAAATATTTCAATATTTTCTCCAGCGGGGCTTTGGAATTTTAGCTCCCAATGTTCGAGGCAGCACTGGTTATGGAAAGACTTATGTTAGTTTGGATGATTACAAAAAACGAATGGATAGCGTTAAAGACACTTTAGAAGGAGCAAAGTGGTTGATCAGCCAGGGATACACTTTACCCAATCAACTCGGCATTTTTGGAGGAAGTTATGGCGGATTCATGGTGCTAAGAAGTATTCAGGAAGGCAGAGATTTGTTTGCAGCAGCTTCTGAATCTGTTGGCATAACCGACTTCATTACTTTTCTTAAAAATACTAAACCCTATCGAAGACCTTTAAGAGAAGTGGAGTACGGTCCTCTATCTGACGAGCAGTTTCTCAACTCTGTATCCCCCATGAATTATCTGAATAAAATCAAAACGCCGCTTTTGGTTTTTCACGGAGCAAATGATCCACGAGTACCCGTCAGTGAAACAGAGCAATTAGTAAAAACCCTCAAGGAAAAAAATATTCCAGTAGAATTAAAGATTTTTCCTGACGAAGGACACGGAAACACCAAACTGAGAAATATTTTGGAACAAGCTCGATTGATGGTGCACTTTTTTGAGAATCAGTTTGAAAAAGGCAAATAAAAAGGGACCCTAAAAAGAGTCCCTTTAATCAAACAGACGACATGATGTTGTCCTGAGTTTGCTAATTCATGTTGTTTTTCAAGTTGTCTTTCAAGCTGCTTCCCAGATGTATCCCTAAGTTGTTTTGTCTCGATGTATCCAAAGTTGCTTTAACTGGTTGTTGTGTTGATCTTAGAGATTGCAGTCGGCGTGCCAGATTTTTTGATGCCCATTCAAGCCTCCACACCAGTTTCCAGTGTCTATCGACTGTCCTGAATACAGACAGTCCAAAATTTCAATTTTAAATTAGTTCATTATTTCAAATATTTAGGGTGGGCCATGAATGGACAGTACCGCTAAGGCCAATCGTATACAAAGCTGACAGCAAACCCAATGACCTTTAGTTCGACATGAGGATCTAACCTTCAATTTCCCAGACGGCTTGAGCACCAAACGTATGGAAGGCAATCGGATTGGTAACAATGGCCCCTGCATAACGGAGCCGAATCGAAAGAAAGCTCATTTCCCCTACTGAGAACTTATATCCAAGACCCGCCTGGGCCCAAGGACCAGAGGCCTCAGAAGCATCGGTTAAAGCTGCTGAAGGAATAGCCCCTTCTTGATTATCGATCCCAATCCCTAGCGAATATTGGAATCCCGCAAAAGCATAAAATGACGGGCCCAATGGGAGTTCCCCCATTGCGGAAATATCCAGAAAATTGATAATTGCCAATCGATTAACGTCGTTGACTCCGCCGTGAGATGTATAAGCAACTTCCGTTCTCAATCTAAAAGAGGGATCGAGAAGAAAAGATAAACTGCCACCGATGGTGTAACCATTCCCGCTGATACTCGAACCATCGGAATCGACTGTCATCAAATCGAGCTGGCCACCCGCGACTAGCCCGTAACTAAACGTGGGGGCTCGGCCTAAGAGAATTCCTTCGTCCTTGGGAATACTGACCGGATTTTTCTTTTTGTACCTTTTGGGCTGAATGATTTTTTTCTCAGACTCTTCTTGTTCAGCACTTTCACCGCTCGAGTCCGTCTTTTTGAGTGAAGTGGCGTCAATCCACCCGGTAAAAGTTCCATCTTCTAGTTCGACTTCCACTCCGATAAATTTACCTTTTTTCTCTCCGGTAACGGTCACAAGACTTTTAACCGGAAGGATCCCGTAACTATCAGCTAAGTTGGAAGCCTCTTTTCTAAATTCGGTTTCCTTAACAGTAATGGCCACATCTCCCCCCGCTTCTTCAGCAAAGGTGGGATAAGCCCAGAAACACCAAAGGGCTAAGAACGCCGTGACCAGACGGTTACCAATTCCACATGACGAGTATTGGGAAACATGTCGATGGGTTCCACTGTTTGAAGAATAAAGTCCTTTTTGAGGCACTGTGCGTCTTGAGTGAAAGTCACTGGAGAACATGAGATATAGATTATCGTTTTTAACTGATTATGTAAAAATCCAGCGAGCGAACCTGACATTCCCTGCCTCGGAGGATCTACGATCAGTGTATCATAGTCTTTTAACTCTTGTGGCAACCTTCGTACTAACCCGCAATCCACTTTGTCTGCAAAGAAAGCAACTTTAGACTTCAGTTCGTCTGGCCGTTGAAGACGAGCCGATTCAATAGCGCTTTGCGACGCGTCTACCCCAACTACGTACTCTACTTCGGGTAAATACCCAAAAGTGAGGTTTCCATCGCCGCAGTAGAGTTCCAACACTTTTTTTCCGTGTGTTTGAACCACTCCTTCTCTCACCATTTGCTGCAAAAGCTGATTTTGACCTGAGTGAATTTGAGCAAAACCAGAAAAAGAATGAGGAACATTATCAAATCGATAAACTTTTCCATCTTTCCCTAAGTAGAGCTCAATTTTTGTTACCGGCTCTGTGCTCTCGGTTTTTTCGCTCCTGATTTTCTTCAGCTCTTCATTGATTTCGGGTGCCGCCACCTGACAGGTTTCCACATCGATGAGCTCGTGAGATTTTTTTCTAAAAAACCCAACTGTGTCTTTTGTTTTTCGAATTTGTACTCGGTTTCGGTAGTGAAGTGTCTGCTCAGCTTTTCGAATAGGCTTAAACATCTCTGGCTTCAAGTCACCCCTATCCAAAATATGCTTAATGATTTCTTCTTTGGCCTCTAGCTGAGCGGAGTAATCCCATTGCAACCAGTCACATCCACCGCACTTTTGGAAATACTGACAGATAGGGGTAACTCTTTTTCCATTGGGTTCTATGAGTTCAACAATTTCAGCGTCGCGATATTTTTTTTGATCTTCTGGACTTCGAACAAGAACTTTATCTCCGGTGAGAGCACCGGGCACAAAATAAATATTCCCTTCGGGATCATAACCAACTCCTTGTCCTTCTAATCCCATTCTCTTTATTTCAACTTGAATTTCCATTTTTAAATTCCTTTTTGTTTGTCCCGAGATAATTCTCTCGACATCCATTCCACCAAACTTCGAGCATCGGGAACTTTCAGTCTGTTTTCCTCTTCCTTAAAAGGAAAGAATGCTACTCCCCAACTTTCTAAACTTTTCTGATAACTTTCTCTCAAAGGATGATCCCATAATTGAATATTCATGGCTGGAACCATAAACACTTTTCGTTGGCTCCCCAACTGATTGGCAATCAATAAGTCGACAACCGTATCCGTAAGCCCCAGCGCGCTCTTGGAAAGTATGTGCAATGTAGTGGGAGCAACAAGAACGCTATCAAACTCTTCCAAATATTCCACTTGGGGACCTGCTTCGATCACAGGCTTTGCGAGAGTAGCCCACTCCACACTGAGGGGAGTAATGAACCGAAGTGCTTGAGGACTCAAGAACGCTTTGACTACTGCTCCTTGCCGGCGAATTTCCCTTGCAATTTTAACGGCTTCAGTGGCCCCAATTCCTCCTCCAATAGCCAACGCTATTTTTTTTCCTTGAAGCATCGAACTCCGTCGAGTGACTCCCAAGTCTTTGGGAATCGACGAGACAGGTATTTTTTTCAGTTTTTTCGGTTTTTTAGCCACGGGGCCTCTTATTAAAGGTTTTCTAAAATTTTCTCAACTGACAAAATTGGGCACAAGCCTGGAATCCCGCATGGAATGCAGTTTTCCGAGAAGAAACTTGTGGCGAACCGAAGCATGTGCTAAACACTCTGTCTCACAATTAACGCCCTAAGGAGTACGCAAATGGGAGAAATCGTTCTATACGCGAAGAAAAGTTGCGCACAATGCAAGAAAGCAATCGCTTTTTTGAACAAAAAAGGTGTGAAGTACCAACTTAAAGATATCGTTCATGAGCCCCCCCCACGAAGTCTCCTGGAAAAAGTAATCAAAGCTGAAAATATTTACGCTAGTCTGAACCAAAGAAGCACTACTTATAAGGACAACTCACTCGGAAAAAGACGAACAACGAAAAACGAAGCTATCCGCTTGATGTTGAAAGATCCCAATCTTATTAAGCGACCTTTGATTATCCGTGATAACCGTGCTTATCAAGGATTTGATGAAAAATCTCTTTTTGAATTTGTGAACACCACGGCTACTAACTTGTCGGTTCCAGTGGCGCTTCCCGAAGTAAAGTTGGAAGCGAATTAAGAAGTTCTGAGAGAATTCTAGCTCTTAAAAGATGGCCCTGCTCCCCAAGAGCAGGGCC
>RFNO01000090.1 GCA_009927165.1 Pseudomonadota bacterium | reverse complement strand
TGCAAACCGAGCTGATCGGTACGCTTATAGGGACCGCAAGACCTTGAAGCGAGAAATGCGTTACCTTTGGCAGATTCGTTTAAACGCCGCTTGCAGGCTACACAATCTGAGCTATTCAAAGATTTATTTCTGCTCTTAAGAAATCCAATGTCGAACTTGATCGCAAAGTCCTAGCTGACTTAGCAGTTCGACATCCTGAAGATTTCTCTCAGCTTGTGGCGCTTGTGCGGCCGCAAGCTGCATGAACGACTCAATAGAACGCATTCAAAATGAGGCCAGAAGTGAAATATCCTCTGCGCCTAACCGAGAAGAGCTGGAGCGCCTTCGCGTCCACTACGTGGGCAAAAAAGGGGTTCTCACCAGTCTCCTTCATCAGTTGAAAGATTTACCCGCGGATAAACGAAAAGCCATGGGTGCGCTTCTCAACGACGTGAAGACTGAATTTGAGAATGTGCTCAGGCTTCGGCAATCTGAACTCAGTCGGAAAGCTATCGAAGAGGAGCTGGCAAAAGCTCCTGCGTTGGATCTTTCACTTTCTGGACAGTACTCCTCTGCGGTGGGCTCTCTTCATCCAGTCACTCGGGTGATGGAACAATTCATTCAAATTATGAAGCGAATTGGCTTCTCGGTGGCCACGGGTCCTGAAGTAGAACTCGATTATTACAACTTTGAAGCGCTCAATACGCCCGAACATCATCCTGCGCGGGATATGCAAGACACTTTCTATATTGAGCCACCGATTTTACTCCGCTCTCACACATCGCCGGTACAAATTAGAACGATGAAAAACAAAAGACCACCTTTGCAATTGATCGCTCCCGGTAAAGTGTACCGTTCTGACTATGACATGACCCACGTTCCGATGTTTCATCAGATTGAAGGTCTCATGGTGGATAAACATATTTCGTTTGCTGATTTAAAAGGAGTTCTTCACTACTTGGTGAAAGGCCTTTTTGGTGCAAGACCTTTAAGATTTCGTCCCAGTTATTTTCCTTTTACTGAACCAAGCGCAGAAGTGGATATGCAGTGTATTTCCTGTAAAGGGTCGGGCCGTGATTGCAGAATTTGCAAATCGACTGGCTGGCTTGAAATTGGTGGTTGCGGAATGGTTCATCCCAATGTTTTTAGAGCTGTGGGGTATGATCCCGACGAAATCAGTGGATTTGCATTTGGCATGGGTATGGAACGTATCGCCATGTTGAAGTACGGCATTGATGATATTCGGTCTTTTTTTGAAAACGATCTCAGAATGTTGGAGCAGTTCTCATGCTGATGTCTCTCAACTGGCTTAAAGAGCATTTTGCGAAATCAGATATTAAAATCGATGCGCGCGATTTAGCTGACAGACTGACCATGCGCGGAGTTCATGTCGCAGGAATAAAAAAATCATCTAATACTTTAGAAAATGTTGTCGTCGGTAAGATTGTTCAAATTGAGAAACATCCTAATGCAGACAAACTGAGAGTAACCCAAGTGGTTCTTTCAGAAGATGAAGGAGCTGAGCGAACTCAAATTGTTTGCGGAGCCTCTAACATAGCTGAAGGAGATATTGTTCCCATTGCTCTTCCGGGAAGTGTTCTTCCGGGTGATTTCTCCATTAAAATATCGACTATTCGAGGAGTTGAGTCCAAAGGAATGATCTGCTCAGGCAAAGAGCTGGGAATTTCTGAAGACAGTGAAGGCATTTTGCAACTCCCCAAACACTCAGCTTTGGGGCAACCCCTCTCCCGTCTCTTAGGGGGGGAAACAGACGATACGATTTTAGAATTTGAACTCACTCCCAATCGGCACGATTGCATGAGTGTTATTGGAATTGCGAGAGAAGCTGCTCCCCTTCTGAAAACTACTTTAAAAGAGCCAAAACCCGCAAAATTTAAAGCAGGTGCTCACCGAACCTCTTCGATTATTAAAGTGGAAGTTGATGATGCCGCAGTTTGCCCAAGATACGTGGCTCGAGTTCTCGATGGAATTAAGGTTCACGAGAGTCCAGACTGGATTAAGACTCGACTAGAAGCTGTGGGCATGAAGCCCATCAACAACGTTGTTGATGTTACTAACTACGTCATGCTCGAACACGGGCAGCCCTTGCACGCTTTTGACTTGCGTCGAATTGAATCGGGTTCCATACGCGTAGGAGCTGCCAAAGAACCAAGAGACTTTACCCTACTCAGTGGGGATACAGTTCAGATTGAACCCGGGGATATTGTCATTTGGGATGGTGATCGACCTATAGCCTTAGCTGGAATTATGGGCGGGTTGAACTCCCAGATTGAAGCCGATACGACATCTATCGTCCTGGAAAGTGCTGCTTTTGATCCCATTCAAATCAGAAAGACTGCTAAACGCTTAGGGCTATCGACGGAATCTTCCAAACGTTTTGAAAAAGCCTCGGATTTGGCAGCTGTTGCGGCTGCTAGTGAAAAGGCTGCAATGATCCTTCGCGATAGCATGAATGCTAATGTTTACCATCCGCCCATCGACACCAACGAATATGGAGTTAAAGAACATATTCTTGCCGTTGACATGAGAGAAGTTAGAAAAATCACTGGGCTTCCGCAACTTACAGCAGAACATGCGTCGGATCTTTTAGATTCTATTGGGATTTCCTCTCACAAAAAATCTCCAAATGTTTTAAGTGTTCGATTACCTAGTTTCCGACAAGATTTAAAATCCACTATTGATCTGGTGGAAGAAGTAGCCCGTTTGAATGGCTATGAACATATTCCTCAAAATTTACCACTCTCGGTAGCAACTTTTGACAGGCTGGATGAGATTTCTTTCGAGTTTGAAAACCGCTCTCGACACATTCTGTTCCACCTAGGCTTGAGAGAAGCTATTAATTATTCCTTCATTTCGGATGACTTGTGCAAAACTTATGGTTTTGTCAGCGACTCAATGGTTCGAATTAAAAATCCCATCAGCGAAGAAATGAAGGTTTTAAGAACCAGTCTTTTACCGGGTCTTCTTCAAAATTACTCGTATAACAAGAACCGAAAGCTCTCGAGTTTGAAACTTTTTGAAGTGGGAAAAACTTTTACTTCTGACTCAAGCGAAGAGACCAAAGTGAAAGAAACTCCAACAGTAGCGGGTCTTCTTTCTGGGCAACACTTAAATCCCCACTGGAGTGCCCAAACTCCCAAAGTAGATTTTTACTATGTAAAAGGATTGGTCGAACTTTTGGTCAAACAACTCACGACTGTATTTTTGAGTTTTGAGCCCATCCAGAACATGCCTCTTTTTCACCCAAAAAGAGCAGCTGTCATTAAATTGGGACTCAAAGAAGTGGGGTATTTGGGCGAAATTCATCCGCATATTCGACAGAATGTTCTTGATACCCATGAACCGTTAGTTGCTTTTGAGCTGAATTTGGAACTTTTACGAAAGTATGAACGAACTGCGGTTCGCTATAAAACCCCCTCTCGTTTTCCTGGGGTAGAGCTCGATCTTGCTTTCGTAGTCGACCGAAATGTTGCGGCCCAAACTCTTTTAGAGAGTATCAAGCATGCCGGAGGGCAATTACTCTCCGAAGTCTCAGTATTTGACGTCTACGAAGGGGAAACCATTCCTCAGACTAAAAAATCACTGGCTTTCCGCTTGAGTTTCATGTCTCCAGAACGGACGCTACAAGAAGCAGAAGTTACTTCCGCAAGAGAAACCATTGTTAAAGCTGCTACTGAGAAATTTGGCGCCCAACTCCGAAGTTAGTCCCTTATCGCATCGCAACACGCCCCAGATGAACCTAACTTGTTGTTTTCCCTAGGTTTAACTATAATTTGAGGAGTTCATCAAATGTAACGCAACCTTGGAGGCTCCCATGGAAGAAAAACGCAACTTTGTACTCCCTGACGCTTCAGAAAAACTTTCCTTCCGATTCATTTTAGATTCACTCACAGAATCTTTGACCGAAACAGCTGAACTCAATGCAAATGCTCAGATAGAAGAAAGCTCGCAAGAACTTTGTGGAACACCTGCAGAACAAAGTTCTGCCCCCTTAGAAATAATCACCAAAAGTTTGGAAATGTCCGAAGAAGATGAATCTTTAGATAACTTACAATTTGCTTTTCTGCCAGAAGGCAAAAAGTATTTCAGGATTGGCGAAGTTGCCTCCTTACTAAAAGTAGAGCCCTATGTACTTAGGTATTGGGAGACTGAATTCAAAACCATTAAACCGGTCAAAGCTGGAAGCGGGCACCGTGTGTACAGTCGAAAAGATGTGGAAACACTTCAAGTAATTAAGCACCTTCTTTACAACGAGAAGTTTAGTATCAAGGGGGCGAAGAAAAGACTTTTGGAAAAAAAGAAAGAAGTAAAAGAATTGGCAAAGCCCAACTCTGCTCTTTTAAAAGAAACAGCTGCTGAGCTCAAAGAACTCGTGAATTTCTTAAGGGCGAATTCGCTCTAATAAAAAGCGAAAGGCTTAGGCGATGGGGCTCCTGGTGGGCGATTAAAGGGCATCCAGGGTATAATCTCTTTCTCCAAATCGGGTCGAACATTATCCCACTTCCCATCATTTAACATTCCACTCAACCAATCGGCTAGTCGGACTCCCATGCTCTCAGTGGATTTAAGAGAGTACTGAGTCAAAGTATGAGCCCATGACTCGGTAAAAAAAACTTTTTGATAAGACGTATTGGCTCCAATTTGTTTATCAGCCGCATAGATAATTGTGTCGTGAACAGCTGTGGAGTAATCGGTGGCACCAAGACCGACGGAAAAACCAGTCATGACATAATCGGAATAGGAATGAATAAGTCCAAATTTGATATGCGGAAAGTGCTGACGATTAAATTCTAGAACCGCACCGAAATTTTCAGCCGGGCGATTATTATCATCTACTGGAAAACCTTTATAGGCATTCCAATTTCTGAGCACTTTTGCGTAGGTTTCCTCAGAAACAAAGGGGGTCTGAAATGGAGTGCCAGCATCACTAATGACATATTTCTGCGAATTAGGGAAAAGAGCATCGAAATTTCTCATGTGCGTATACGCCCCAATGGCACCCGCGCTGGTGCCCATCAACACTACTTTTTTAGCATCGGGAAAAATTTCAGAGGCGGCTTGGAGAGTGTGCAGGGCATTCTCATAGCCTTTGTGGTTTAACTCCCAAGTGGAAAAGGGTTTGCCATAATCGATTTTCGAATTTCCAACAAAGACGTCCCCCGTGCAGTACGGGATAGTAACCACCGTAAAATCTCGGAATGGATTTTCCGGATCCGAGTGATTAAAAATTCCCTCTCCGGAATTCCAGTCTTGTGTGGGAAGGGTTCTTGTCAAATTGACGGCCATGCCCACGGAGCAAGTGACTGCGTCCCAGCAGGCTCCGCCTCCAAACATGAAAACGAGCAGATTTTCAGAATTTTTTCTGGGAATAATCGTGTAGTAAGAGGGGGTTCCATCGGCACAGAAAATACCAGGCAGCTCCCGAACACATTCGCGATCCAGTTCACACCCTTTGGGTACTTCCAGCCCCAAGGAAAAAGTTCCTAAAGTGAACCCCAAAATATAGGTCCATTTTTTGAAAAATTTCATGAGTTTCCTGCTTTGGTTTGAAGAGGTCAAACGGTGGGCACTTTACAGAAAAGGCAAGCTCTTGGGAAGAGCAGAGATTGTCACCGAAAAACGCCTGAAAACATTGACAAAGTAAGCACCCTCAGGGAACGATATGGGCCTAATAACG
>RFNO01000108.1 GCA_009927165.1 Pseudomonadota bacterium | reverse complement strand
CACAAAAAATTTGAATTTTATGGTGCGGCGGGGGGGACTCGAACCCCCACGCCTCGCGGCACATGCCCCTCAAACATGCGTGTCTACCAATTCCACCACCGCCGCACACTAAGAAAAAACTACTTCGTTGCTTTTTCCTTTTGAGTTGTTGTCACTTTCTCTGCTTCTGGAGCAGGCGCTTTTGCACCCTCTTTTCCCTCGGCAGAAGGAGTCGGTTCTGTTTTAGGAGCTTCTTGAACCGGCTCGTTTTTTATGACACTGCTGTTAAATTCCTGCATCCGTGATCGAGTCAAGAAAAAGCTGGTAACCAAAAATAAACAAGCTGCTATTGAAGTCGTTTTTGTAAGAAAATTCCCTGCCCCACGACTTCCAAAAATGCTTTGACTGCTGCCAGAAGCTGCACCAAAACCAACTCCCCCATCACCTTTTCCAGGTTGCAAAAGAATGACAAGAACTAGGAAGAGACAGATAACGAAATGTACTGCGATTAATACGGTCACTTTTAACCCCTTGATTTGAAAGCGTTTTTTATAATTCCCAAAAAACTGCTCACTTCTAGGCTCGCCCCACCTACCAAAAATCCATCTACATCGGGCTTACCCATCAACTCCTGTGAATTATCTGGTTTAACACTTCCCCCATAGAGAATTCGAGTTTTTTCTGAAGCGGAATTTGAAAAATTACTTTTAAGCCAGTTTCGAATGAACTGATGGACTTCTTGAGCCTGGTCGGGAGTTGCGTTTTCCCCCGTTCCAATGGCCCAGACGGGCTCATAAGCAACCACCAATCGGTCTTCCGGGATCCCGGAGGCTTCTCTGAGTATTTGAAGCTGTCTTTCCACCACTTGGGTGGTTCGCTGCCCTTTCCTTTCGGGAAGGGTTTCTCCTACACAGAGAATCACTTTGAGCTGCTCATCCCAAGCTGCTTTGAGCCTCCCTAATATTCGTGCATCGTCTTCCAAATAAAGATGTCTTCGTTCGGAGTGCCCTAAGATAACCCATTCACAATGAATTTCTTTCAAGACCTGCGGAGAAATTTCGCCAGTGAATGCGCCCGATTTCGCGTGCCCACAATTCTGCGCCCCAATTTGGATTGCCGTATTTTTACTCGAGTCCACTGCAGGGAGAAGATGGGTTGCTGGAGGAGCTATTACGACTTCAAAATCCTGCGCCACTTTCCCTTTCAACAATTCGAGTTCGCGATTTAAATCAGCTATGAATGGAGCTACATCAGAAACCCGTTTATTCATTTTCCAGTTTGCAGCGAAAAGAAACTTTCGTTTACTCATGCGTCGCCTGTTTTCCGAAATTCCAAAACTTTTAAGCCAGCAAATTCTCGACCTTCCAAAAACTCCAACGTAGCTCCCCCACCTGTGCTGATGAAATCGAATTTCGAGTCAGAGCCCGACTGAGAAATAGCAGCAGCCGAATCTCCCCCACCGGCTAATTTCAAAGCTGCAGTTTCGGCGATAATACGCGCCAACTCAAAAGTACCTTTTGCAAATTCAGGTTGTTCAAAAACCCCCATGGGCCCGTTCCAAAATATTGTTTTAGCACCATCAAGCTCACTTTTGAAAAGCTCAAGGGTCTTTGGACCTACATCCACCCCTAAAAAATCATTGGGAATTTCTGTATTCTCAGTAGTTTTCATTCCTGCCACATCTTTCAAAGAACGAGCCATCACATGATCAACGGGCAACAGAATTTTCACTCTTCGAGCATCAGCAATTTTAAGAATTTTGCTGGCAAGCTGTTCTTGTTTTTCGTCACAAAGACTTTTACCAATCGAATGGCCTTGAGACTTTAAAAAAGCATACGCCATCGCTCCCCCAATAAACACTTTATCTACTTTGGGAAGAAAATGTTCCAGAATGCTGATTTTGTCGGAAATTTTTGCTCCCCCCATGATGAGCATGAAAGGACGCTCAGGTAACTCTCGCAGTTTACTTAAGTACTGAAGCTCTTTTTGAACTAAAAATCCAGCTCCCCTTTGCGGGACCATTTTAGGAAGCCCTACAGTCGAAGCATGTGCTCGGTGCATGGTCCCGAAAGCATCATTTACATAAACATCGGTAAGCTCAAGCAGCTTTGCTACGAAATCAGGAGAATTTTCTTCTTCCCCTTCGTGAAAACGCAAATTCTCTAGGAGCAGCACATCTCCGTTACGCATTCGCAACGATAAACTTTTGGCACCATCCCCAATACAGTCATCTGTAAGAATGACATCTTTACCCAAGAGCTCGGAAAGTTTGGCTCCCACTGGCTCGAGACTGTACTTTGAATCGCGTTTTCCCTTGGGGCGCCCCAGATGAGAGGCCAAAATACATTTACCCTCGGAAGCAATCACATGTCGAATGGTCTCTAAGGCCCCTTCAATACGCTTTGAATCCGTTACAACCCACTTATCGCCATCGTGTTTCAAAGGCACATTGAAGTCGACCCGCACAAAAACTCGCTTACCCCTGAGATCGAGTTCCTGAATTTTTCTAATCTCTTTTTGCATTAAAAACTCTTTGCCATCCACATAGCTAAATCCAGCATACGACAGGAAAAGCCAGTTTCATTATCGTACCAGCTTAATACTTTAACCATGTTACCATCGATAACCATGGTTGAATGAAGATCAACACTGGATGACCAAGAAGTTCCATTAAAGTCTGAAGAAACCAGCTCCTCTTTTACCGCGTTTAGAATATTCTTGAGGGGTCCACATTGAGCAGCTTTCACAAAGGCGTCATTTACTTCTTCAACAGTAGTCGTTTTTCCTAAGTCAGCTACAAAATCCACTAAAGAAACATTGGGAGTAGGAACCCTAACAGCAGTTCCGGTCAGCTTTCCTTTCAACTCGGGAATTACCAAAGTCACGGCTTTAGCAGCGCCCGTTGAAGTTGGGATCATATTGAGAGCAGCTGCTCGCATCCGACGATAATCGGAATGCACCAGATCCAAAACTCTCTGGTCATTGGTGTAAGAGTGAACTGTCGTCATGAGTCCTCTTTGGACTTTAAAATTATCGTGCAACACTTTTACGACCGGGGCCAAGCAATTAGTAGTGCAAGAAGCATTCGATACAATATGATCTTGCGATGGATTGTAAGATTCGTGATTTATTCCCATTACAAAAGTACGGATCTTGTCGTTGTCTTTACAAGGAGCAGAAATAATAACCTTCTTGGCTCCTGCTTTAAGATGTTTGGAGGCTCCAGCGTAGTCTGTGAAAACTCCCGTACTTTCGAAAACCAAATCTACACCTAGTTTTGCCCAAGGTAGTTCGGCAGGATCTCTCATCGCAAAAACCTGTATCGATTGCCCATCAATACTCAAACCTTCTTTTTCTGCTTTCACGTTTTTGGGCCAAACTCCGTGAACGGAATCATATTTGAGAAGATGTGCTGCCTGATCCGTGGGAGTCAAATCGTTGATAGCCACCAATTCAAAATCGGATCGGCTCATCATTTCGCGAGTCGTTACTCGACCGATTCGTCCAAAACCGTTGATAGCAACACGTATTTTTTTCATGGGCTTCCCTTCTAGAAAAGAGTCCTGTTTTTAGGCATTTATATATATTGGCTTTTCGTTTAGCCGACAATGTATTTCACTCTCATTGACATGGTGGGCCAACTCCGAGTATCCCTCCTCTCATGAATGAGCAGATTCCGGTTTCACCAGCTCCCATCACCAAGGTTCTCTTCGTCCGAGATTTACAACCAAAAGATACGGTAAGAAGTAGTTTCTTGGTTAAGTCTAAGGAAATACTGCAAAATAAAGCGGGTAAGGCTTACTTGGCAATGATCCTTGCGGATAAAACAGGAGAAATAGACTGCCGAGTGTGGAACGACGCCGAAGGTCTTAGCCAAGAGTTTCAGGAAGGCGACGTGATTGCAGTAGGCGGAAAACTCGGGGTATTCCAAAATAAGTCCCAATTAGCGCTGGATCATATTTCTCCCTTAGCACCGCACGAATACCGACTGGAAGACTACCTGCCCCAAGCTCCGGAAGACTTAGACCGACTTTATTTAGAGCTGGTCCAGATTTTCTCGGGTCTTGAAAATTCTTGGGTAAAACAACTCGGATTAGCTCTCTTGCAAGATCCTGAAATTGCTGAGCGGTACCGTATATGTCCCGCTGCTAAAACTATTCACCATGCTTTTATTGGCGGACTGCTGTGTCACTCACTTCAATTGATAAAGCTAGTGGACGCGGTTCTTCCCTTTTATCCATTTCTCAATCGAGATCTTCTGGTTTTTGGAGCAGCTTTTCATGATTTCGGCAAAATTTATGAGCTTCGTTACGAGGGCAAAGTTGGCTATACCGACGAAGGACGATTGGTCGGACACATTGCAATCGGCTTAACGTTGATTGATCGAAAAATACAAACACTGAAAGGTTTTCCCAAAGACCTTGAGAATCATTTAAAACACCTCATTTTAAGTCATCATGGCAAATTGGAACATGGTTCCCCGAAAGTACCACACACGTTGGAAGCAGAAGTCCTTCATTGGCTGGATCACATGGATTCACGAATCAATAGCATCCAAAATCACTTGATGAATGAAACTCAATCCTCGGGATGGACAAATTTTCACAAAGCCTACGGAACTTATTTTCATAAGACGCCCCATTTCAATCACGACAGCTTAATTTGAGCCTTTTTTGGTGCGCATTGAGCAAACCTGTGCGATACCTTTTCCCATGAATGAACTAGAAGATATTCTTGAAGCTGCTACTGATATTGCTGAAGAAGCGGCGGACATGGCTTATGCTTATTTTCGTCAGCCTATCTTAATTGAAATGAAGGAGAATCAAACTCCTGTCACGGTGGCAGATAAAAAGACTGAAGAATTTATTCGAAAAGCCCTGCTCGCTGATTTTCCTGGATTTGGAATTTTAGGCGAAGAGTTGGGGGAAGAATCGATTCAGAATCAATATGTTTGGACGGTAGACCCTATCGATGGCACTCGCAGCTTTATCCGAGGTATTCCTCTTTTTGGAACTTTGATTGGTCTTTTAGATCGAGGAAAACCGATTGGGGGCATCATGGTATTACCTGCGCTCGATGAAACTTATTGGGCAGGCACCGGACTCGGAACATTTTGTAATGGACATCAAATTCATGTTTCACAAGCTCAAAAACTGGAAAATGCGTTAGTTTCAGTGGGTGATGTTTACGCTTTTGAGGAAGCTGGGAAACAGCATGTTTTAAAATCGCTTCATCAACAAACCGAGATTTGTCGAGGATACACGGATTGCTTCGGCCACTCATTGGTCCTTAGAGGAGCAGTAGATGCGATGATTGATCCGGTAGTTTCAATTTGGGATATTGCTCCTTTGGCCTGCATGGTAGAAGAAGCTGGTGGAGAGTATTTTGATTTTCACGGGGAAAAAACTATTCAAAGCAAAAGCTTCATCACTTGTGGCCCTACGCTAAGGGATGAAATTCTCCGTTTGAAATAATTAGGCTCGTTCGATTCTACTCTACTAGATCGCTAGGGTTAATTACTTTGCTAATTTTGAGTTGTTGTTCAGTCGGAATTCCTTTTTGCTCTTCAGCAAGAAGTTTTTCAACCATATCCTTATCTGCCACTAAGGTAATCAACCAACCTTTTTCAGTCTGTTTGTCTTTCAAAGACTTTCTAATTTCCTTGTTTCCGATATTGTCGATAATCTTTTTGTATTCCTCCTGAGACAAAGTAGGTACACCATAGAGTTCGCTATAAACTTTATGCCCCAACCGCTTTTCTGAAGATTCAAATTCAAAAGGGTAAGAATTAACCAAGCTTTCCTGTGCTAACACAATCTCATCTTTCTTTAATCCCTTTCTTAAATAGTCCTGCCAACTGGATAGCGTCTTGAAAAGTGTTTTTGCAGTGAATTCAACCGACGGAGTAGATACAATCGTATATAGCCCTGGTTGGTAGGATAGCCCGCCCATCGAACCGTAACCTGAATTAATTGCATACGTCCAACCCAGCTCACCTCGAATCGTTCTGAATAAGCGGCTTACCAGCGGCTCCCCACCAAAAGAAAAATTACCAACACCCAACGTGTATCTTTCTTGATCTTGCGCAGTGATTCCACGCTGAGCAAAGGTTAAAACCCCGGTTGACGTTTTGGGTTTATGAATAACGATAAGTGTGGGCTCTGTGGGAACCTTAGGTTCAAACACTCTTCGGGCTCTCTGAGCCCCATCTGGCAGTTTTTTCCAAATGTCTTTTAAAATAACTTTCCATTGGGAATCTTTAAAAGGGGATGCAATAGCAAAGAGAAGATTTGCCCTGTGAAGGGCATTGTTATAGCTCCTCACGACGTCATTTAATTGGATGGTTCTTACGGTTGACAGTGTTCCAACAACAGGCTTCTCAAGAGGTGTACCTTTAAAAAGTTCCTGCCTTATGGCTAACCCTCCCAAACGATTGTTTGAATTTTTGACATGAGCAATTTCGTTTATGATTTCGACTTTGAGCGAATTAAATTCTGTTTCCAAAAACTTTGGGTAAAGGAGCGCTTCTTCAAGCAGTTTCATAAACTCAAAGGTATTCTCTTTTATTACTCTCCCCGAAAAAACAATTCGGTCGTGGTAAACGGAAACACCTAAAGTAGCTCCTAGCTTTTCCAAATTGCTTTGAAATTTTTGCCGATCGTATTTTTTCGTTCCTCTTAACATGAGTTCCGAAAAAATATTGGTTATCCCTGTTTTGTTAAGCGGTTCTTCCACTGCGCCCGTTTTTACAATCACTTGGATATCGGAAATCAGAGCAGATGGATCCTCTTCATGAATCAACCTGGGCTCTTCGGCCAAAGCCCAAATACTAAAAAAGAGAACGCCTACAGTAACCAGTAGAAGACGTTTCATGATACTTTTCCCTTCTTAACGGGCCGTACAATGACGACGGACCTGTTTTCTTTTCGGAAATACTTCTTCGCAGCCTTTTGAAGATCTGACGGATTGAGCTTTTTATAGCCTTCCAAAATTTCAAGTCCGCGCATGTGATTACCAGACAACATCAGATATTCGCCAAAAAGGTTGGCAAGGGAATTATTGTCCGAAATGCTTCCATAGAGGTTCAACAATTCCTGATTGAGAGCTCTTTCAAAAGCTGGCTTTGAAATCTGACTTTGGTGAAGAAGAGCTATTTCTCGGTCGATAACTTTCAGTGCTTCTTCTGCAGTGTGCTTTTCTGAAAGGGCGACACTAAACTCGAATAAGTCAGGGCGGCTACTCACTCCAGCACTGGCGCCAACAGCAATGCCCTTGTCTACGAGGCTTTTTCTAAGCCGTGCTTCCATTCCCTGTGAAAGATGGGAAGAGAGGAGCGACAGGGGGATAGCATCTGGGTCGGTTACGGAGGGAACTCGATACCCAATCAACATGACTTCTGAAGTAGCTTGAGGATGTTTGCCTTCCCAACGCTTTTCTTGCGTTTGCGCAGGTTCATTTTTGAACTCCAACTTGGGAATTTCCTGAGTTTTCATTTTTCCGTAAAACTTTTCTACTAAAGGTAAAAGAATTTCTTCTTTGGTGTCTCCCACTACAATCAGAGTGCAGTTATTGGGTGCATAAAACGTTTTATAAAAATAGTCTGCTTCCTCTTGAGTGAATCCTTTAATTTCCTCTTCGGTTCCCAAAACAGTGTAGCGATAGGGAGATTCTGCATACATCAATCTCATCAGCTCATCCCAGGCAAGTCGATTGGGATTGTCCAGGGCTCGACGGAGTTCGCCCACAACCGCACCTTTTTCTTTCTCAAGCAATTCAGCATCGATATGGAGGTTCGCCATCCGGTCTGCTTCCAACTCCATAATTTTCTCAAGCTGATATGCAGGAACACTTTCGTAATAATTAGTTCGGTAATAGTAGGTGGTAGCGTTTTGCTTATCGCTCCCCAGCCGAGAGGTTATTTCATCGAATTTTCCATCAGGATATTGGGGAGTGCCCCGAAACATCATATGCTCAAAAAGGTGAGCAAGTCCCGTCTTGTTAAGCTTTTTATCTAATTTTTCATTTAAAGAACCAACATCAAACCAAGTTTGATAGGTCAAAACGGGAGCTTGGCTTCTTGCAACCATGAGTACTTTCAGACCATTAGGAAATTTATATTCCTGGACCGTTTCCCCGTTGAACAGTTTTTTCTCACCCAACTTTTCATAGGAAGCCGCTTCAAGGTGTAGCGTTCCCACAAGAACTAAACCCAAACAAATGAATTTTTTAAATTGCATAGATCAATCCTATTTCTTAATTTCTGAGCTGTTTTTGGCAGGCTCTTTCGCAGGAGCCTTATCCGGTTTTTCTATCTTTTCGCGAATGGGCTCTTTGGCCACCATCGGCTCAGCAGGGCCACTTCCCCAACCAAACGCTAGCGTAAGAGCATAACGCCGGCTTTGTTGCGTAGGATCTTCAGCCGTTTCCTCGCCATAAGTCGCCAAGTCGAGCTTCAGGAATGACAGATTAAGCCCAATACCTGCAGTGACGTAGCCCTGATTAAGGCCGGTTCGGAGCGAAAGGCGACCAATGGGCATTTCCAATCCTACGTGTACTTTCTTAAAAAAGGCTCCGCCTCGAGCTCCCAATTCCGGGTTGGTTTCTCCGCCCAACGAAATATCAGTAATATCGGCAAGAACGTGGAAGTTGTCTACAAAGCCCCACCCCTCAAAAGCTGTGTACCACCCTAAATTCGCCGTTCTTGTCAAACGTGGAGGAACTCCGCCTTGGCGAGAAGTAGAAAAATCACTCGCCAGGAGATTACTGAACACTAGTGATGCTCGGCTCACTACTCCGAATGGAAGAGAATCCATTTCATAAGTTAAACCCGCATCCAAATCGATTCCTAAACCACTTCCCCCAATTGTTTTGGGATCGATATTCAGTTTTTGTCCAGGAGTTATATACTCACTGGCAGTAAAGCCCCGTCTTCCCCCAGCTCGTAACAAGCCTTTTAAATTCAAACCGACATGAAGATTAGGATCGATCAAAGACTGCGCATAACCCAAAACTAATCCGCTATCGCTGATTACTGTCAAATCGGCTATCTGAGCATTGGGGTCAGTAGCTGCTAGTCCTGCAAGATCGGTGGGAAGTCCGCGGATAACGTGAAAATCCATTTTTGTATCTGCGATTAAAACTCCCAATGCCCAATTCTTCATCAAAAAGTAGGGGAGTAACCCTACATCGGCGTAGAGTGGCTTCCCCTGGTATTCATTGAGGGTATCCACTAAGGACTTCACGTTGGAACCGCTTAAATTTTTGAAAGTCTCTAAAGCTGATATCGTCGAACTAGAAGCATGTGCATTTGTTCGCACCATTAATTCGAAACTGTCTTGCCGTAAACTTAACCCAGCCGGATTATAGAACAAGGCATACTCATCATCCGACATACCCATGAAGGCGCCCCCCATTCCCAGGGAGCGAATGCTTTTAGTAAGACTGTAATATTCTTTTACTGCAAAGACGGGAGAAGAGAGTAAGACTAAGACAACAAGTAGTTTTTTCATGGTTGGGTTTCCAAAAAAGGGTTTTAGATTCGGATCAATTTACCACAGCGCTCGAAAAACGAAAAAGGTCAGAAAAAGTTTTTTATTTTGCGACGCGAAAAACCAACCGATTAAGACGCAGTGAATTGCCCACCACTAAGAGGGAACTCAAGGTCATCGCAAGACTTGCAAATATAGGATTGAGACGAATTCCCCACATGGGATAAAAAATACCCGCGGCCAACGGAATACCAATGATGTTGTAGGAAAAAGCCCAAAAGAGATTTTGCCGAATTATTTTCATCATGGCCGAACTCAGCAGCAAAGCTCTCACTACCCCATCAAGGTTACCTTTTACCAACGTAATGCTTGCGCTCTCATTCGCTACGTCGGTTCCAGATCCCATGGCTATCCCCACATCGGCTTGTGCGAGTGCGGGAGCATCGTTGATGCCATCCCCTAGAAAAACAATCTTTTGCCCCGAGCTCTGAAGCTCTTTCACCCAATTCAATTTATCGATCGGCTTTAATTCCGCTTTCCACTCTTTAACGCCAACTTGATGAGCAATTTCTGAAACTATCTTTGGATGGTCTCCGGAAGCGATGAATAACTGAAAACCTTGAGCTCTAAAATTCGACAAAACACGCTCCGAGGTTTCTTTTAAGGGATCAGTAATGCCTAATAACGCCTTCACTTCTTTATCAATCGCAAGGTAAATGACTGTCTCTCCTTTATTTAGGAGTTCCTGAACTTGAGGAAGAAATGCATTGCAAGAAATGTGATGACTCTCTAAAAGTTCTCGATTGCCCAAAAACACTTTTTTTCCACCAATTAATCCTAAAATCCCTTTTCCAGGAAGATTTTGAAACAACGAAACCTTTAAATAGGTTGTAATGCCCTTCTTCTCGGCAGCCTGCAATACGGACCGGGCCAGGGGATGCTCGCTCGAATTCTCCAAACTTGCGGCAACTTGAAGAAGGTGATGACTTTCCGAATCAGGAAAAGCACGGAAAGTGATCAAAGATGGCCTCCCCTGAGTTAATGTGCCAGTTTTATCAAAAACAAGGGTATCGACCTCTTCCAAGGTTTGAATTGCCTCTGGCTTCCGAAACAGAATCCCAAATTTCGCAGAAAGAGATGTCCCTACTAGGATAGCAATGGGGGTTGCCAATCCTAAAGCACATGGACAAGCAATCATCAAAACCGAAACCCCGTAGTACACAGCTGTTACCCAAGCCGATTTGGCTTGAATCCACCACAAACCAGTTGTGATAAAGGCAATTGCAAAAATCCAAGGGATGAAGCTAGCCGCTACTTTGTCAGCCAGTTGTTGAATAGGAATTCGGGCCGCTTGAGCTTCAAAAACAGAAGCAATAATTTTAGAGATAATGGTTTCGCTTTCTTCCTTCTCTACTTGGAACAAGAAAGTCCCCAATCCATTCAATGTTCCTGCGATTACTCGAGAGTTAACTGTCTTTTCAACCGGCAATGACTCTCCCGTGACAAGAGACTCATCGACAGAAGTAGTCCCCTGAATCACACGTCCATCTAAAGGTATTTTGGCCCCGGGAAGCACTTTTATCAGATCCCCCTTTTTTATTTGAGAAATAAGTACTTCTTCTTCCTCTCCATTACTTTTAAACCTTTTAGCCATTCTTGGTAGCAGCTCACCCAAAGCCTCTATCGCTCGATTTGTTCGCTCACTAGCCTTTGCTTCCAATATCTGCCCCAATAAAACAAAGCAGATGAGTGTGGCAGCGCCCTCAAAATAAAATTCCTGGTGAAAAGTCTCATGGCCAAATATGAGAATTCCCATGCTCAAGAGAAAAGAGCTCAAAGTGCCCACTGCGATTAATGAAAACATGTTCAGATTTCGCGTTTTGAATGATAGCCAAGCCTTTTCAAAAACTGGTTTTCCAAACACAAAAACACTTAAAAAAGTAAAAATCGCTTGTAGAGGACCAGAAAAATGGGTTTTCAGTAACATCCCCCTCATGGAGAGTAACCAAACAGGAAGCGTGCAAAAAAGTGCTCCCCAAAAAAGTCGATTCCATTTAACGAGCTCGCTTGATTTCGTTGCATGAGTGGAGTTGGGATTTACAGGAGCTGTACAACAACTAATTTCAGATGGGCTTTTATTTTCCGGGTGGGCAACCATGGTCAGAGCTTACCAGCTCTTGAGATATTCGACATCCCGTAAACAAAAAAAACAGCTCGGCCCTTGCCCAATCGCAGGAATCCGAGCTGTTCTAGCTCGTACTGACTTTAAGATCATTAATCAAAGATAGGGTTGTGCATATTGATTGAATAATTGTCCGGCATTCGGAGCACTCCCCTGAACTGTCGGCAGAATCACATTGCGAACTTGGTTAGCAGCAGTCCCGATCAAGAACTGTTGCATTTGTGGATTGGTCGCCAAGCTAATTCCTGCTCCTTGTATGTTGCCCCCCACACCCGCCAGAATTCCACCCAGCGTTTGGGCGAGCCATCGTTGGGCTTCAGGCAAAGATGAATACAAAACTCCGTTGCTCATTTTAATCGAATTAAAAGTTAACATCACATTCAGTAAATCGTTACTGCAGTTACTAGACTGGGGTTGAACCTGAGTTAGTGGCTGCACCACGGGAGGCACACATTGAGACCTCATTTGACCGGCTATAGCTGGCGGTTGAACACCCATCCCATAGGGATCAAAAGCAGCAATCACCGGTGCTCCTGCGACTGGACCACCCGCAATAGGAGCCCCTTGAACGGGAACTCCAGGATTACCGGGAATCGGTGCCCCGCACGTTGAAGAAGCCTGATAGGCCGATGCAATCTGAATAAAAATGGGAGTGTAGTCTTGAGTGCAGCTCGATTTTGCTCGTTGAGCTTGATTGTACAAATTATCTAGCATCTCTTTGTCCACTGCTTGAGGCTGTGGAACCGGATTAGGTGGAGGTGAATTGCTATCACCGCTGCAAGCAGTGAAGAAAAGAAAAATCACAGGTGCTACAACAGCCAAGATGCGGGTTAACATGGTTACTCTCCGTAAGTCAGTAGTTGCCCCTAAGAAGTGCAACTCAAAGGCCATGAAGCGCACACGCAAAAAAACTTAATAAATACGTATTCTTGCAGTGTTTTTTACGTGTGATTGTTTTCCAGATCGACTCCTTCTTTTTTAACAGCCCCTGCCCCCTTTCTAAAATACATCAAAAAAACAACTGTTTACCCTGTTCCAAGGTTAGACAGGGGCTATTTTGTCCTTATTCTTAACTAATCTAACCCTTCAAAACTCATAGACTTCCCTACATTCAGACCTTATAAATTGGTATTCGATTCAAACTAAACAACTAAAAAGGAAATACACCTTCATGAAGGCGCTTATCACAGGAATTACGGGTCAAGACGGTTCTTATCTTGCTGAGCTTCTTTTATCAAAAGGCTATGAGGTGTACGGAATTGTTCGAAGATCATCTACTCAAAACTTCGAGAGAATTACTCATATTCAAAACAAAATTCACCTTTTGGAAGCAGACCTTCTCGACCAAGTGTCTCTCACGCAAGCTCTTGAAGAAGTACAGCCTAATGAAATTTATAATTTAGCAGCTCAATCGTTTGTTCCCACTTCTTGGAAGCAGCCTGTGCTGACTGCAGAGTTCACGGCAGTCGGTGTTTCTAGAATTTTGGAAGCCATTCGTTCAGCTTGCCCTCAAGCTAAATTTTACCAAGCATCCTCTTCAGAAATGTTTGGAAAAGTACAAGAAATCCCTCAAACTGAAAAAACTCCTTTCTACCCGAGAAGTCCCTATGGGGTAGCAAAAGTGTATGGACATCACATCACTGTGAATTATAGGGAAAGTTACAACCTATTTGCGGTTTCCGGGATTCTTTTCAATCATGAGTCTCCTCGACGAGGCTTGGAATTTGTGACTCGGAAAATTACCGACGGAGTAGCACGAATCAAAATGGGATTGGCTAAAGAACTCCGCTTAGGAAATTTGGACGCGAAGAGAGACTGGGGCTTTGCCGGAGACTATGTCAATGCGATGTGGCTCATGCTCCAACAAACCACCCCTACGGATTTTGTGGTCGCAACTGGAGAAGCCCACACAGTCAGAGATTTCGCTGAAATTGCTTTTGAAGTAGCTGGGCTCAATTATGAAGATTGGGTAGTCACTGATCCCAAACTTCTTCGCCCTGCGGAAGTGGACAGTCTTTTGGGCAATCCTGCTCGTGCAGAGAAAGAACTCAAGTGGAAACGAGCAGTTTCTTTCGAAAAAATGATTGAAATGATGGTTGAAGCAGATTTGGAACGCTATCGATACTTGAGTGTTGGAAAACTAGCGGCTTCCAAAAACCGATCCATCGTTACTGAACTCTGATCGAGTTCATCCGCAAATCAGAAATTACTTTTCTATAGGTCTTCCATCTCTGGGAAAAACCCTTAGCCCAAGACGATTCTCCGTGCTTTCTAGACTTGAGCAAAACGGGAATGGCTACTCTTTTGAAGCTAGCGATGTGAGCTCTTTTTAAAACAAAAGCATCAAAAATGATCCCCATCGGAGGATTTCTCAGCTGGTCTATTAATTGTCTTTGAAACACTTTAGGTTGCGCGTTCAAATCAAAACACCAAAAGCCCCAAAAAATTCCAACAGCTAATTCATACCCACGACTTGTAATCCAGTCGATTAAAGATCGTCCTGTTCTACGTCCTTGAACGAGCACTCGTTTCTGAACCTCACTTTCTAATCCCATCGCGATTTTTAAAGCTCTAAAAGCATCCTCAGGAGCACACTGGAGATCAGCGTGAGAAAACCCCACCCAAGGTGCCGTAGTTGATTTCAACCCTGCGTAAATTCCTCCTCCATAACCTCGGTTAGTGGGGAGCTCGACCACTCGAAACCACTGGCTAAAGGAAGATTGCCTTAACTCCTCTAAAACCTTTTGAGAATTATCAGTGCTCCCATTATTCACGATCACTAACTGAAATTGGCTTGTTGAGAGTGAAAACAATTGTGCAGCTTTCACTGTTTGGCTAACAAGCTCCGGTAAAGAAAGTGACTCGTTGAGACAGGGAACAACCAATTCAAAAAGTGGAGTGGGCCCAGTGCTAGCCATTTTTCAGACCAAGGTCCTTTCCTGCAGGAGTTAAAGATGTCACAATTCGTATTATGTGTGGCTTTGCTGGCTTACTCAATCCCCTCGCCAATCAATCGATGGATTGGTACGTAGACCGAACTCTTGAAATGACTGACGCAATTCATCATCGTGGACCGGATGATGGTTCTCATTGGGTAGATGCCTCCCAAGGGATTTCGTTAGGCTTCAGAAGATTGGCCATTTTAGATCTGTCGGAACAAGGACGCCAACCGATGCAATCAGCATGCGGTAGATACGTTTTAGTCTTTAATGGCGAAATTTATAACCACGCAGAGCTAAAAAAAGAAGTACTGAGTTCGAGTAAATTTCCGTTTGGTTTTCGAGGTCGCTCTGACACTGAGGTTCTCCTCGCAGCTATTAGCTGCTGGGGATTTGAGGATACGTTAAAAAGGCTAAATGGCATGTTCGCCATTGCGATCTGGGATCGCGAGCTCCGAAAACTTTCCCTTTCTCGGGACCGAATTGGTGAAAAGCCGCTATACTACGGATGGGTAAATCACTCCTTTGTCTTTGGATCGGAATTAAAATCGATCAAATCGCTTTCAGGATTTAAGAACCCAATCGACAAAAAGGCTATTTCCCTTTTTTTCCAACACAACTGTATTCCAGCACCTTTCTCAGCTTATGAAAAGATTTCGAAGCTTCCTCCGGCTTGCTTTTTAGAGTTGGGACAGGAAGGAGACATTCGCATTAAATCCTATTGGTCAGCAGGAGATATTTATAATCAATACGCCTCTTCTACCATCGACCGGTCTGCTGAGGAAACAGAGGAAACTCTTCATTCGCTTTTAAAAAACGCAGTCCAAATGCGAATGGAAGCAGACGTCCCTTTGGGTGCCTTCCTCTCTGGAGGAATTGATTCATCACTGATTGTTTCTTTGATGCAATCACAAAGCAGCAAGCCTATCAAAACCTTCACTGTTGGTTTCGAGGAAGCTGCTTTTAATGAAGCAGTATTTGCAAAGCAAATAGCGAACCATTTAGGAACGGATCATACTGAAATTTTAGTTACCCCGAGTGAAGCCCAAGGAGTAATTCCCCTGATTCCTAACATGTTTGATGAGCCGTTTGCGGATGCTTCCCAGATTCCTTGTTATTTGGTTTCAAAACTAGCCAAAACAAAAGTTACCGTCAGTCTTTCTGGAGACGGAGGCGACGAATTATTTGCAGGATATAATCGCTATCTTTGGGGAAAAACTTTTTGGCAGAGATTTGGTGAAATGAAGCCCCAACTAAAAAATAATCTAGCCTTCCTCCTTAATTCTATAAGACCAAAATACTGGGACCGGGTTTTTCACTCTTTGGAAAAGCTCCTTCCGAAAAAAATGCGTTGGGCATCCCCTGGAGAGAAAATTCAAAAATTAGTTGAAGTTTTGGGCGTGAAAGATCAGCACGAGCTTTATATCGCCTTAACTTCCCATTTTAATCCGCCAGGAAAAATTACTCTTTCTCAAGAGCAGTATTCCACTTTAATCACAGACTCCAATTCCTGGCCTCAAGTTGAAGATGTAGCTCAAAGAATGATGTACTTCGACCTGGTTACCTATCTTCCCGACGACATTCTCGTAAAGATGGATCGAACAACTATGTCCGTCAGCTTAGAAGGGAGAATGCCTTTATTGGACCACAGAGTGGTCGAGCTTGCCTGTTCAATTCCAATGAATTTGAAAATCAGAAATGGCTCCGGAAAATTTATTTTAAAGCAGATTTTAAAAACCTATCTTCCAACAGAACTTTTTGAACGGCCCAAAATGGGTTTTAGTGTCCCAGTTGGAGACTGGATTCGAGGTCCGCTTCGTCCTTGGGCTGAAGAGCTCCTCGATGAAAGTAGATTAAAAACTGAAGGATTCCTGAACTCTCAAGAAGTGCGCCAAAAGTGGAAAGAGCATTTATCAGCAGAGCGCAATTGGCAGCATCAACTTTGGGATATTCTGATGTTTCAATCCTGGTTAAGTAGTTAATAATAAGGGGGTTTAATAGCCTTAATGGAGTCCTTGAAAAGCCTCCTAAATACGGATAAACCTGGAGTTTTAAGGGGGCAATGGAGCCATGTGCGGAATTATTGGTTACAACGGTGTGTGTGACCCCAAAGACATCCTTCTAGATGGACTCAAGCGCTTAGAGTATCGGGGTTACGATTCTGCTGGCATCGCCATTTTAGAAAAAGACCAAGTCGGGGTATACCGTTCTAAGGGCCGCATTCAAAGCCTTGAAGATAAATTAATTGGCCGCCATTTTGAAGGTTCGCTCGGAATTGGTCACACTCGATGGGCTACGCATGGAGCTCCTAACGAAATCAATGCTCATCCCCACCGAGTCGGTTCCGTAACCCTCGTCCACAACGGTATTATCGAAAATTATTTGGAGCACAAAGAAGCGCTAAAACAGCTCAAACGAAAAATAACCAGTGATACTGACTCAGAAATTGTAGCTCACTTGTTTGACATAGAAATTCAAAAAGGAAAAAACCTTCAACAAGCAATCACTGCCGTAATTCCACGTCTCAAAGGCTCTTATGCGTTTGTAGTAATGAGTGATCGGGAGCCAGATCTCTTAATCGGGTTGAGAAATGGGGCTCCTCTTTTAGTAGGTCTTGGGCAAAATGAAAACTTTCTTGCATCCGATGTGCAAGCCATACTTCACCGCACCAATCGAGTAATTTATTTAAAAGATAATGAGTACGTTATTTGTAAGAAGGGCTCCATCGAAGTTTATGATTCTTTAGGCGCTCCAGTCACTTTCGAAGTCAAAACGATCCACTGGACCCCTGATCAAATGGAAAAAGGTGGCTATCGCCATTTCATGCTCAAAGAAATTTACGAGCAAAGCCAAGCTGTAGCGAACACCATTGAAAGTAAGATTAATCACGAAAAGGGGCTGGTATCGATACCGGAGTTAAAACCCTATCTTGAACAACTAAAAAACTTAAAATCTATTTCAATCGTAGCTTGCGGAACTGCTCGCCATGCTGCTCTCGTAGGGAAATATTATATTGAAAAGTTTGCTCGAGTAGCTGTTGACGTAGATTTTGGTTCGGAGTTCCGTTACCGCGATCCTATTTTAGATAAAGACTCCTTTACCCTACTTATTTCTCAATCTGGAGAGACGGCTGATACACTTGCAGCTGAAAGAGAAGCGAAAGTTAAGGGAGTAAAAACGTTAGCCATCTGCAATGTCCGCGAGAGCACTCTAGCGAGAGAATCAGATATTGTGCTTTATACCAATGCGGGTCCTGAAATCGGAGTTGCTTCAACTAAAGCCTTTACAACCCAGTTAGTAGTACTTTTCTTGTTTGCAGTAGAATTGGGCTACATTCGAGGCCATCTGAGTGAACAACAAGCAAAAGACCATACTGCGGAAGCACTTAAGTTACCTTTTTTGATCGAAAGTACTCTTGCTGTTGATAATCAAATTGAAGCCTTAGCTCCTCACCTACAAAAAAAGGATTTCTTTTTTTACTTAGGAAGAGACGTTAATTATCCGATTGCTTTAGAAGGTTCCTTGAAACTAAAAGAAATCAGCTATGCCCATGCGGAAGGATATCCAGCCGGAGAAATCAAGCATGGTCCTATCGCGCTGATTGACAAAAAAGTTGCAAGTGTCATGTTGTCGCCTCTGGCTAATGGAACGGAAGCTAACCCCGACTCAATGAGTGCTCTCCTTTACGAGAAAATGATGAGCAATCTTCAAGAAATTAAAAGTCGCGGGGGAATGATTATCACTTTGGGAAGTGGAGAAGACCAGATACTGAAAAAGGAATCCGATTACTACATCGGAATTCCTAAGACGACTTGGGCTTTGAATCCCATTCTTCTAACCATTCCTCTGCAGCTTTTGGCCTATCATGTGGCTGTCGGAAGAGGAGCGGATGTTGATAAACCCAGGAACCTCGCAAAAAGTGTTACGGTAGAGTAGGAATCAATTTTTATTCGGTAAAAACCTAGCAAAACTCCATAAGTCTTTGAAGACCAGGCCACTCTTCTCAAAGATTCTATTTTCTTGTAGAGAAGTTGTTCCTTTTCCGGTCAAAACTAATGCTCCTTGTGCACCTACTTTAACTCCTAATTCAACATCGCACCATTTATCCCCGATGGAATAACTCTGGGACAATTGAACCAAATGAATTTGAGAAAACTGCTTAATGAAAAAATTTCCAGGTTTTCGGCATTGGCACAGATCCTCTGGCTTATGGAAGCAATACCCAAATTCTTTTATTTCGATGCCCTGGCTCTTCAGAATTTCGGAAACTCTTTCGTGAACTGCAACGAACTCTTTGTCCGTGATGAGCCCTCGGCCAACACCAGACTGATTACTTATCACAAAAAGCAAGTAGCCTTTTTGTGCCATTTCTTTCAGTCCCTCAATCGCACCGGGAATCAAAACTACCTTCTCAGGATCCCGAGGATAATTGAGATCTTCGATGATGGTACCATCTCGGTCTAAGAAGATGGCTGGCTTTCCGGGTTGGCTCACTACAACACTTTCCGTTTTAGAAGATCGTGAAAATGCACTACACCCGTAACGGTTCCTGCATCACTTTTTACCAAGAGTTGTTGTATGGAATTCTTCTCGAATATTTCTCTGGCTTCTACCACCAAACTGTCCTCAGAAACAAACTTAGGATCTCGAGTCATAAAATCGCATGCTAGTGCCTGATTATTAAATTTCTCTGATTGAATAAATCGTCTCAGATCACCATCCGTGATAACTCCCAAAACCGTATCAGCTTCCATTACCACTGCGAGCCCCAAACGCTTTTCCGTCATGATTAAGAGCACTGATTTCCAAGAGTCAGTGGGCTTAACCAAGGGTAAGGCTTCTTTAGCGTGCATGATATCTCGCACTCGCAACCACAGCCGCCGCCCCAGAGAACCTCCCGGATGAAGTCGTGCAAAATCCTTTTCAGTAAATCCTCTAAGCTTCATCAAAGTAACCGCTAAAGCGTCTCCCAACGCCATCATGACCGTTGTAGAAGTAGTCGGAGCTAAATTGAGAGGACAGACTTCTTCCGGAGTATAAACGGACAACACGGTATCTGTTTGGCGAGCAAGTGAGCTTGAAGTATTACCCGTTACTCCGATTCTGTATATCCCCATCTCCTTAGCATAACGAATAATAGAACCTAATTCCTCAGTTTCCCCGCTGTAACTGAGAGAAACAAGAAGGTCCTCAGGATGCATAATTCCAAGATCACCGTGAGAGGCTTCGGCTGGATTGATAAAATAACTTTTAGTCCCAGTACTGGAAAACGTTGAGGACCACTTTCGGGCCACCAAACCGGACTTACCAATACCAGTCAAAAGAACCGAGCCTTTACAATGGAGAATTCTTTGTGCCGCTTCCGAAAAGTTTTCGTTCAGATTCCCCACAAAAGAAGAGAGGGCCCGAGCTTCTTTTTCTAGCGTCTGTCGCCCGATTAAAACAATATCGTTGGGAGTCATCATCTGACAGCTCCCCAACTTACATTCGCAATATTTTTCACATGTACCATGAGTTTTTCTAATTCATTCAAAGGCCAAGCATTCGGTCCATCGGATTTAGCTTGATCGGGTTGGGGGTGAGTTTCCGCAAAAAATCCTGCAACCCCTACTGCAGCTCCTGCTCTTGCTAAATAAGGAACCGCTTCACGGATTCCACCCGTGGTTTTTCCATCCCCCCCAGGCAATTGAACAGAGTGAGTAATATCCAGGATAAGATCCGCAGGCGCCTTTTCCATTTGAGGGAAAGCCGAAAAATCCACTACTAATCTTTGATAACCAAAAGTTACTCCACGCTCAGTAATCCAAAAGTCTTTCGAACCAAAACTTTTGAGTTTGTCGACCAATTGAATCACATTTGAGGGACTCAAAAACTGCCCTTTTTTCAAATTAATCGGTTTTCCCGTCTTACAAGCAGCTTCGATTAAATCGGTTTGGCGGCAAAGAAAAGCAGGGATTTGTAAAACATCTACCACTTGGGCAACAGGTACCGCTTGCCAAGCTTCATGAATATCCGTCAACACGGGCAGCTCAAATTCCTTTTTCACCCATTGAAGCGCTTTGAGCCCCTCGTCTAATCCGGGCCCTCGGAAACTGGAATGCGAAGTACGATTTGCTTTGTCGAAAGACGCTTTAAAAACCACAGGGATTTGATGTTTTTCTGAAATAGTTTTGATTGAATGAGCGATTGTCTTCAGCAAATCATGGTTCTCAATCACGCAGGGACCAAGAATCCAAAAAGGATTTTGCTTTCCTTCTTTTTGTAAGCTCATTTTAAGTGATTGATCTAATCGGGTCACAGACCATCTCCGTGGGGCCATCCTAGAGCGTGTTTGATACTGAATCAATGTCCAAAATAAAAGAGAAGCTCAAAGCTAACTAGCCACCTATATTGCTGTTATTATTGTAGTATTGACTCGATCAGATGCGCCACTTCTTTGCCTAAACTCAAGGATGCAGTGAGACCGGGCGATTCAATTCCGAGTAAATGAATAAAATGCCCCTGATGTTCCACTAAAAAGTCTGAATACAATTTTCCTTCAATGAATAATTTGGGTCTAATTCCAGTAAACCCTGGGTTCAAGTGTTCTGGTTCCAAGCTAGGCATGAACCGACGAACAAAAGAAGTGAACTCCCCTTTTAGTTCATCCCAATTACATTCGTAGAATGAGTCCAAATTCTCAAGGTTAGCCCCCTTACACCAATCCGTATCAGGTCCCAAACGAACACTTCCGGACAGGTCTTTTGTAACGTGAATTCCTAGCCCATCTTTCTGAGGCAACGGATAAATAAGAGATTCAAACTTACCCCTGAAAGAAGAATCAAGTTGAAAGTATCGGCCTCGACAAAAGCGATGAATATAGCGATCAGTATTTAAAATCGAGTTACTTATCGAAGCAGCACTCAGACCAGCTGAATTGATCAGTACTTTCGATTGAATTTTAAAGGTCTTCCCGTTCTCACATACTTCGACAACCCAGGGGTCTTTTTCCAGTAATCTCACAAACTCAGTGTTGTAAGCAATCAGCTTGCCTTGCTCTTTTGCACTTCGCTCAAGAGCTGACATGAATTGATGGGAATCTAAAATGCCAGATAACGGAAAAAAAAGAGCCTGGGAAACTTTTAAAAGTGGAGCTTTGCTCTCCAACCATGTTTTTCCAATTATTTGGAAGGGAACAACCTCGTATTCGCAATGAGCCGCTAACTCCTCTAAACTCTGCTCTTCATCGGGATGGGTAGCGACAACATACTTACCACATCGCTTGAACGGAACACTTCGCTCCTGACAAAAACGATAAAGTTCATTTCGTCCAACCTTACAGTGCTCAGTCTTTTTTGAACCGTGAGCGTAGTAAATCCCACTGTGAATGACTTCGCTATTTCTTGACGAAGTTTCTCTACCAAAACTCGGATGCCGCTCCAATAAAAGAGCAGACCATTTTGAGGGCACTTGCTCCAAAATGCTTAACCCAACAACTCCACCACCAATAATTAAAACATCTGTTTCAAGCACGACTGACTAATCCCAAAAACTGTCGAAGGGAATCTTTCCAGCTACCGATTTTTTCAACTCCTAGAAAAGCTTTTAATTTCTTGTTGGACATTACACCGTAGAGTGGTCTTTTTGCGGGTAAATTAAGCTCTTCTGACCGTTTGGGAATTAACCGAACCGGTAAATCCCATTCCTTTTTTACAAACTCGTAAACTTCTAGCCATGAAGCATGATCATCATAGGCAAAATGAAATAATCCGGCAGCATCTTTGGACATTAACTGAGATACTATTTGGGCGACATCTCGGACCCAAGTAGGCGCACCAAATTGATCCGACAACGGGGTAAACTCCTTGAGTTTTTTTAATCCGCTAAAACGCTCTCTTTTTGCTCCATACAACCACTGAACACGCACTACTAGATTTTGCTTGCTCTCCAAAACAGCACGGTCTCCAAGAAGCTTTGTTTCAGCATAAAAATTGGGGGTTAAAGGTTCCGGAAGGTCCTCTTCCGTCCAAGGCCGCTCACTCTTTCCATTAAAAACATATTCCGTACTGAAATGGATTAAAGAACTGCCCAAGTCTTCACATACTTCAGAGAGATTTTTTGGACCCAGTGTATTGATCGCATAGGCTTGTTCTCGTTCTATCTCTGCCTTATCGACATTCGTATAAGCTGCAGCATTGATAACCCATCGAGGCCTGATCTTCTGAATGAGTTGGGCTACTTCCCGTTTATTGGTGATATCTAATCGGTCTGAATCAGTGCAGACTAAATCCTGGGCTGAAAAATGCGTACTCAGTTCTGTTCCGAGCATTCCCTTGGCGCCAGTAATGAGTATAGGACCGGAAATTCGGGGAGTTAGGCCTGGCATTCTTCAAACATTAAGCGGTTAGCTGTAAAAAAAGAATCAAAAGTACCTGCGTCAGTCCAAGCGCCTTTGAAAAAATCGCAGGTGAGAGTTCCCAACTTAATGTAGTGATTATTCACATCGGTAATTTCTAACTCTCCCCGAGCACTGGGCTTTAAAGTTTTTATCATTTTAAATACTGAGGAATCATAAAAATAAATTCCGGTAACAGCATAATTCGACTTGGGAGTTTTAGGCTTTTCTTCAATACTGATAATTCGATTGCCTTGAAGTTCTGCCACCCCAAATCTTTGAGGATCCGAAACTTCCTTCAATAAAACTTTTGCCCCCTCTTTTTGCTCGGAAAAAGAATTCACAAAAGGCGTAAGATCATCTGAAAAAATATTGTCTCCTAAAATTGTGACAAACTTGGAATCGTGAATAAAATCTTCAGTTAGACCCAATGCTTGGGCGATGCCCCCCGCTTCATCCTGAACTTTATAACCAAATCGCACTCCAAAATCTTTTCCAGAGCCCAACAGATTAACAACGTCTCCCATGTGTTCAACGCCAGTGACTATGACAATATCTTTGATTCCAGCTTTCACCAGTTTCTCTACTGGATGAAGTATCATGGGCTTTTTGCCCACTGGAAGTAAATGCTTGTTGGTTACTTTGGTAAGCGGAAAAAGACGTGAACCTGTTCCGCCCGCTAAAATCACACCTTTCATAATTGCGCCTCACTCAGGTCGGAAACCTTGGGTTGATAATTGGCTTGATAATATTTGAAATAGTCTTTATTTCGCACTTTTTTCCACCAATCTTGGTTCTTAACATACCAATCCACGGTGGCCTTTAGGCCTTCTTCCAAAGAATATCGAGGCTGCCAGCCTAATTCCGTTCTTATTTTTTCCGGATTCAAACCATACCGCCTATCGTGAGCAGGGCGATCCCCCACATAAGTAATAAGGCTTTCAGACTTTGCCAGCATCCCTAATGTTTTTTTGATGATATCAATATTGAGTCGTTCCGCACTGGAACTAATATTGTAAACTTCGCCAGCTTTTCCTTTTTGTAGGACAGTATCGATCCCTCGGCAGTGATCTTCGACATAAATCCAATCTCTGACTTGCTTTCCATCGCCGTAAACAGGAACCGCTTTATCTTCGAGAGCGTTGGCAATTACCAAGGGCAACAACTTCTCAGGAAACTGATAAGGACCATAATTATTTGTACATCGAGTAATTAAAATATCCTGCTGATAAGTTCGCTGAGTAGCCAAAGCCAGTAAATCAGCTCCCGCTTTAGAAGCAGCATAGGGAGAGTTGGGATCGAGCGGAGTTGCTTCTGTGCAAGTGGGATCGCCTGGCTCCAGGGACCCGTAGACTTCATCAGTGGAAACATGAACAAATCTAATTTTCCCAACAGTTCTTGCAGCCTGTAAAAGATTTTGAGTCCCTAAGATATTGGTTTTTACAAAGGCTTGAGGATCTAAAATGCTGCGATCTACATGTGTTTCAGCAGCAAAATTTACTACTGCATCGATTTTTCTATCTTTGAGAATTTGAGTGACTGCGGAATCTCCGATATCCAACTTGTAAAATGAATACTTTTTTCCTCCAAGCTGCGCTAGCCGATCCACAGTGTCGGGGTGGGCAGCATAAGTTAAACAATCCAAATTCGTGACTTCTGATTGAGGGTATTGATTGAGAAAATATTCAATAAAGTGAGAGCCAATGAAACCCGCTCCCCCGGTAACTAATAGTCGCATTTCAGTTCCTTGCTAAAACCTCATAACTAGCATACCCAGATTGGGCTCAAAAGAACTTTGCTTAACGCAACGAGTTAGGCTTTCAAATAGAGAAGACTCTGTTAAGCTAACACCGTGTCTATTCAACGGATTTTAATCACCGGCGCCTCTGGATTTTTAGGCCAAGCTCTCATGGAAGAGCTTTTAACCCGATCACCAAAATCCGCTTTGTTTTCCGTAGGAAGAAAGCCCCTTTCTCGAGGGGGCGTACAACATCACCTGTGCGACCTCAATCAGACCCGTGAAGTTAAACGGATTATCGCCGAATTAAAACCCAACCTCATTTTTCATTTGTCGGGTCTTTCAAGAGTCTCAACGGAAATTGCATTTGAGGATTATTTTGAAGCGAATTACCTTCAAACCCAAACTCTCCTTGAATCTATTGAATCAGTAAAACAGGAAGTTAAGTTGCTTTTAGCAAGCTCGGTTCACGTTTACGGGAATCAGGAGGAAATTGTGACTGAAGAATCCCCCGTGAAACCCCAAAGTTCCTACGCTTTTACCAAGTTTCTTGCGGAAGAATCACTAAAAACCTACTCCAAGAAGATTCCCGCATTTAAAGGAATCATTGCTCGATTGAACAGCTGTATTGGGCCCAAGCAACCTTTGGGTTTTGTGGCATCTGACCTCTGTCATAAATTAAAACAGGCAATTTCCACTGGAGCCGATACGCTTACTGTTGGCCCCCTAAATGCGAATCGGTATTTTGTTGACTCAAGAGATGTTGTTAAAGTCTTTGTGGACCTCATGTTTTCGAAAACCGCTCCCGAGCTAGACACTTACAATATTGGCTCACTGAAACAAACTCCCATTCGAGAAGTGCTGGAAGAGTTATTAAAACTGTCTCAAGCAAAGCTAAAGATCGAATCTAAAGACTCTCAACATAATAATTTCTTGGGACTCACTATCAACAATTCAAAGTTTCAAAAAGCCCTACCCGGGTTTCAGTTCCGAACGCTTGCTGAGAGCTTAAAAGACATGTGGCAAGCATCTAACTAAATTCCATTGGTTGAATTCTTTCGATACCCTGACTAAACTTTTTTCCTCTGGAGGCCACACATGGCAATTGAGAACGTGATTATCATCGGATCTGGGCCGGCTGGTTATACAGCCGCTATTTATGCAGCTAGAGCTAATCTAAATCCCCTAATGATTGAGGGGTATCAAGCTGGCGGTCTACTGATGTTGACCAGTGAAGTAGAAAACTTTCCGGGCTTTCCCAAGGGAATTCAGGGCCCCGAGCTTATGGCCCAATTCAAAGCCCAAGCCGAAAGATTCGGGACTCGATTCATCCCCAAAAATGTGTCGGATGTGGATTTCACGGGAAAAACCAAAAAGATTTTTATCGATAAAGAAACGTACGAAGCGAGCGCTGTTATCGTAACGACTGGGGCAGCTACCAAATGGCTTGGACTAGAATCAGAAAAGCGACTTCTGGGAAAAGGAGTCTCCAGTTGTGCTACTTGTGATGGTGCATTTTTCCGAGGTGCAAAGCTTGTGGTCGTTGGGGGGGGGGACTCTGCCATGGAAGAGGCAAATTTTCTCACCCGTTTCGCTTCGCATGTAACAGTCATTCACCGGAAAGACCACCTGAGAGCATCCAAGATCATGCAGGACAGAGCCAAGGCAAACCCAAAAATCAGCTTCATATGGGATACAGAGATTTTAGAAGTTTTAGGGGAAGAAGCTGTCCGTGGATGCAAAGTTAAAAACTTAAAGACTGGAGCGGTATCAGAAGTTCCCTGTGAAGGTTTTTTTGTGGCGATTGGCCATGAACCGAACACTCACTTTTTAAAGGGAAAATTAGAGTTAGATCCAAAAGGTTATGTGCTATTGAAAAATCGACCCACGACGCAAACGAGTGTTTCCGGAGTGTTTGCTGCCGGTGATGTCCAGGACACCATCTATAGGCAAGCCATAACAGCTGCGGCATCAGGTTGTCAGGCAGCTATCGACGTAGAACGCTACTTGGAAAGTTTGCATCACTAAGCAAGAGGCATCTTTGATTTCAGAATTAACGTTTAATTTAACTCCTCAAGAAATAGAACACCTTCAAACTCAGCAGTTCCAAGTGCTTTCCGCTGAACTCGAACGGATTGCCAAAGCCAAAACTTCTAACGCTCTACTTGCCTTAGAAAATGCTCTAGCAAACTTTTCAAACTCTTTAGGAGTAGCGATTTTTCTTAAGTATGTTTCCAGCGATGAAGCTGTCCGAGAAGCTTCTGACCGATTAGAAACTGCTGTTCAAAAACTGATGGTTGATATTTTTGCCAGGGAAGACCTATTCAAAGCTATTAAATTGTGCGAAAAAGAAACCCGCCTTTTGGGAAAGGTACAAACTGAGTTACTTGATGAATACCTGTTTAACTTTAGAAGAAATGGATTGGAACTTTCTGAATCTGAAAGAAGAGTTTACCTTGATAAAAAGAAACGGTTGGTGGAAGTTGAAGCTGAGTTTTCCCAGAATTTACTGAAGGAAAATACTGTACTTGAATTTTCTTCTGAGGAGCTCGATGGCTTACCTCAATCCTTTATCAATAGCCTAGAGCGAAGTTCCCATGGAAAGTATCTCGTAACTTTGGCTTACCCGCACGTTAATCCATTCATGGAAAACGTAAAAAGTAATTCAGCCCGAAAAAAACTAAGCTTTTACTTCAATAATCGAGGAGGCCCAGCTAATAAACAACTTCTTGAAGAGGCATTGGGGTTGAGACATGAACTTGCTACCCAACTTGGCTATTCGAGTCACTGTCATCTAGTTCTCTCGCGCAGAATGGCCCAGACCCCCCAAGAAGTTCAGAAATTCCTAGCGGATCTGGCTACCAAACTTGAACCAATCGGCAAAAGGGAACGGGCTGAACTCATGGAGGTTAAAAAGAAGGAGTTAAAAGACTCGACTCCTTTGGCATCTTTTGAATGGAGATACCTTCATAATTCACTCATGAGAGAGAAATTCCAAATTGATCCATTGGTGATTCAGGAATATTTTCCCTTAAACACAGTTTTGCAAGGAATGTTCGACATTTATGAAACTCTTTTAGGGGTCCGTTTTGAAGAGGACACCCAGGCCACAACCTGGCATCCGAGTGTTCGTAAGTTTACGGTTTTGAGAGGTGGAAAAGTTGCTTCTCATTTCTACATGGATTTATTTCCACGCAAAGGCAAATACTCTCACGCTGCAGCTTTTACTCTGATTACGGCGTATCAGTTGAAAGATGGAACTTACCAAGTTCCTTTCTCATCTATCGTGGCAAATTTCAGCAGTCCTTCTCAGCACAGACCTTCCCTTCTTCTTCACACGGAAGTAGAAACCCTTTTTCATGAATTTGGGCATATCATGCACCAAGTTCTCACAAAGGCACATTTTCCATCGTTCTCAGGCACCAGTGTAAAAACAGATTTCGTAGAGGCTCCTTCGCAAATGCTGGAAAATTGGGTCTGGGATAAGAAAATACTAAGTAAGATCAGTGGTCACTACGCTCGAGCAAATGAGCCAATCCCATCAGAGATGGTCGATAAAATGCTTGCCGCAAAAACTCTCAATCAAGGACTGCACTACTTAAGACAAGTCGCATTTGCTTCAATTGATCTCGAACTTCATTCTCAACCCCAAAGCGACAGCAGTAGCGTCTACAATAAGTGGATTCAAACTCTTTTAGGCATTCCTGTTCTTGAGGGAACTTGTCCTCAAGCGAGTTTTGGACATTTAATGGGTGGATACGATGCGGGTTACTACGGCTACTTATGGTCTGAAGTGTTTGCTCAAGATATGTTTACTCGGTTTGAAAAAGAAGGCCTCCTTAATCCCCAAACTGGAAGAGAATATCGAGAGTGGATTCTAGAGCCCGGAGGGGAAAAACCTCCCATGGACCTTATCCGAGGCTTTCTTAAGCGTGAACCCAATTCCGATGCGTTTCTTAAGAGCTTGGGAGTTTAGGAACGGCTTAAAAACTCGCATTCAAAGCATAAAAAACAATGTGGTTAAGCCGATCTTCGGTCAATCGTGGTCGCCACACGTAATTAAAAAGATAGGCAAAATCGGAATGAATCCCCGGAGCCCACTGATAGTTGATGCCCAAGAACAATCGATTTTGATCCAGTCCAGATTGGGGGCCCGCGGTTTCAGTAGTGTTTAAATTAACAAAAAGTTCATTTGCAATGAGGCCACGCACAGCAGGACTCCCAAACCAAGGGTGGAGCGACCTCAACTGATAACGAACTCGAAAAGCAGCATCATCTGTATTGTTAAGATTTCGATCTTCCAATCTTAAACGATGAATCCACTGAACTTCACTGCCTCCGCCATGAGAGTAGATTCCTTGTGCAAAGAGACGAGTCTCATCAACAAAAGCCGGTAAATAAGTGGGTTGCCACAAAAACCCAGCCCCGCATGAAAGACTGGAATTCACTTCATAAAGAGCAGCAAAACGAGTCAAAAACACTGCGAGTGAACTCTTAGTTAGAGAAATGCGAGGCTGAAACTCGGCAAAAAACTTCCAGGGTCCAGTAACAGAAATAGTCTGATTAAATTGAACCCAATTTTGAAGTTCGGGATCAGCTTTGAGTGGATATCCGCAGAAAGCTCCCCAGCCAAGAACTAAAAAGAGAACAAGCAGCTTAACGTTTTTAAGCATGATTTTTAATGACGAGCATCCAGCCACATTTGACAGAAACCCGAGTAATTCTTTGCAATTTGATCAGATGCTTCTTCTCGGCTGATCTTCCCTTCTTTAAAAGCTTTTAAAGGTTCCCAAAAGACTGTTCGGCCTACTGCAAACCCAATGACACCTTTAACATTCACTCCCGCTTTTAACCACTCTCGAACTTTTTCGCTGCTTTCGCCTCGGCCCAAAACAATACACCCTACTTTATCTCTGCCTCCCTCTCGAGCAGCATTACAAACCTTCACAAAATCCTCAGTTCGATCCAAACCTTCGAGCTTCCAAACATCGGCTTCAATACCCGATTTTTGTAAATCCTGAATCGCACGCACCATGAGCGATGGGCGGATCTCAATGTCATAGGTTTTTTTGTCACCTTTGCAGCGGGCTAATTGCTCTTCGGTGGCAGGAACTAAGAGTTCAAACATGAATTTGCGGTTGGTTTTCTCCAAATACTTACTCAACTCAGCTAGTCGCCCCGCTTGTCGACAGTTCATTTCCTTATTTCCTTCGGGATTGTATCTGACCAATACTTTTACCAAATCGGGATTGGTTTTTTCAATGTGGGCTTGATAATTTGAATATTCAAAATCAAATTCATCCTGACCACTCTTTTCTGCTGGTATTGACACGGAAAATCCAGCAGCTTTAGCTCGCTGAATGACTTCAGTCCCAAATTGCTCATCCACCAAAATTCCCATGATGTCCTTGGGAAGGCCGCTTCTCACTGCTTTTTCAAAACCTTCGAAAATAATGGTTTTGTAAGATGCAATCATCTTGGTTTGGTCCGCCGTGGGGGTTCCTTTGATACCAAAAAGCTTCTCTTGAAACGATCCGCGATGATCAAAAGGTAGGACTAAAAGTTGTTTGTTGTAACCTCGATCTTGGGCACTTGCCATGGACACTCCTTTAAAAATTAACGGGCTCAGTCTAGGCATAAAAACTGGGTTAAGCAACCCCACGTTGAGAAGTAAGAAATCTTCTGTTACGATTTTCTACTCATGCAATTAATTTCTCTGTCAGACTTCTTGGATTTTCTTTCTCCGCTTCGTACTGCGGACTTTAAGTCTGAAAAAGTAGATGCCTTTTTAAAAACTAGCGAGTTTGTAGAAGACTCTTTTCTGCCCTTTGTTCATTTTCGAGATGACACATATGGCCGAAACTTGGTTTATCGAAATCAGTTCTTTGAATTGGCCGTTCTGACTTGGCTTCCGGGGCATCGCACCCCCATTCATGACCATTCCAATCAACGGTGCTGGATGATGATTGACTCAGGAGAACTCACTTTTAGAAATTATGAAGCACCAGGAACGGGAAAAATTCGTCTGAAGCCCGTGGGCCATGCCGAAACGCGAAAAAGAGGCGCTCAACTCTATATCGATGATGATTTAGGAGTTCACAGTATTAGCAATGCGTCTACCAAACCCGCGGTGAGTGTCCATTTGTATGCGGGACCCATTACGGCTTGTCGCATTTATAATGAAATCAGCAGAAGTTTTGAGCTAAAAAAGCTGTCGTATCTTACAGAGGGTGTTTGGTCGCCTAAAGGTCAGTTCATTGAGAGCAGAATTTGTGAGCCCACCCTGATTTAATGCTCTGGAAGCTCAAATAATTTAAAGGGTTTCAAAACCGGCATTTCAATGGGTTGAGGGTGAAGTTTTTCCCCAGACAATACTTTCTCATAAACAGTCAGGTAGTTTTTAGTCATTTGAAGATAATGAAATTTACTGAGAGCCCATTCTCGACACTCCTCCGATTTGAAAGATCCTAACCGACTCACTCCTTCCGTAAACTCTCGGTAAGTAGTACACAGTTGCCCGACGGTCGAAGGAATCAGTTCTTTTAGTGAGCCAAATGGAGTGGCTAACACAGGAACTCCAGACACCAGTGCTTCAACGACTGCGATTCCAAAAGGCTCGTCCCACAAAACAGGAAAGATTAGCCCTTTGGCTCGAGTGATAACTTGAGCCTTTTCTTTGCCACCTAAAAATCCACGCCAGTAAACTCCCCGCCAACGAGGTAGCCACTTACGGCTTCCACCAACCACTTGAAGTTCAAGACCCGTTTTTCTTGCGACCGAGATCGCCCCTTTGACATTTTTTACATTCCAAGAAGCTTTGGCCAAAAAAAGGAGTTCCTCCATCTTTTGGTTACTAAAAAGGTAATCGTCTGGGTCAACACCATTATAAACAAAAGCAGATGCACCATGGCGTTCGGCATGATTTCTACTGACAAAAACAGTGTTGGGAAGAAACCTTTCCTGAGACTTTGCATTTCCCCCGATAGTAACCAGGTAAGGAAATTGGGGTTCTTGTTCGGGAGTATTGAAATAATGGTAGATATCCGCTGGGGGAAGTTCTGTTTCTTTTGAGGGAAAGTTGCAGGGAGGCGTCTCAGCAAACGGACAAAAAGACCCAGGGGCTGCCAAAAGAACAACTGAGTGGCCTAGCTCACTCAGCCCCTTGGCTAACCACCAAAGAACGCGTTCTGTTCCGCCGTAGTGGGCGACTGGAAATTTAGCATTGTGAATAAGGGCAATACGATAGGCCATCCAGACCTAAAACTAACAGCGCTCTCCTTGAAAGACGAGAAAAACCTTCTACTTTCTGGCTAGTTCGGAACTGGCAGTTCGAAACAAATGTTCGTCTGCTTCTCGGGCCCAGTCTTTCATAAAGCGGCTCACCCATTTTCTCATTTCAGACTGTGAAGAACTGATTCTGCCGTAGGACCGGCCTAATCGCTCGGCCTTATCGAGGAGTTCGACTCGAAGTCCTTTCAAAAACCGGGCTGCACCTTCCGGATTTCTCTTTTCAAGCTCGGCAAATCTTTTTTCTAATTTTTGGGTATTCGATGAATCTGTTTGGCGTCCAACTGCTACGACAAAATCAAGATAGGCTCTGTAATTATCCAAAATATCATCGGTGTCTGACTGTGCTTTCACACTTGGAAAATCAACTGCGAATCCTGTGTGGGAAAATGACAAAATACCAAGAACAAAAACACTGATAGATAACAGTCTTCTAATGTGGTCTCTTCGAGTCTTGTTTTTACGATGTTTTGAGCTCATGCTCCCCCCAATTTCTAAAACACACATTCTTCAATTGTTATGCCATCTGTAGACAGGGAGAGTGCGCTTGAATAATAGTCACCCCAAAAGAAACACAGCCTGGAATTGTCACTTTTTCATTCCGGCGACACAATTTGTGTTACTTCTACGGGGTTTCCCAAGTCTTTCGGATCCTCTTTCTCGCAGTACTCCGCAAGAATACGAGTGGTATAGCCCTTGCTTCGTAGCTACTCCGACATTGACCTAATCAAGGGTCAAAATGGAGTTCCATCGAGGGGGAGAACATTCATGAGGACAACGAAGAGATTTCTAATTTTAGCAATTAGTTTGAGCATAGGAACGGTTCCAGCAATTTCAGAAACTGATAACAAAATACAGCCGACACTTATTAAGCCTTATCGAACCTTTATTACAATTAAAAAATATAATTTAGAAAACAATGGCCTTCCTTCAAAACCTATCTCCAATGTTCGTCTGGAAATGAAGTTTCCAGGAGGGATCCAAGCTCAACTACCGGAAGGTGGTCACTACTGGTCTATTGGAAACAATCAGTCTCAAGATATTAATCGAACCTTTGAGATCCCTTTTTCTGCTATTCAAAACGATGGATTTGCATTTGAGTTAACCATGGTTCGTAGTGGAAAAAAGATTTTGCCCTGCCGATTTGAAGTTGCACAACTTTCTCAATTTAATCGGACCTACTTCTGCCGAACTGATGTGGCTTTTCAGCAGAATCAGAACATTCCTCAGGACAAGATTGCAAAGGAAGCCGTAGAAGTAAGAGTATTTAGTGACATCAACTCTTCCCAATCTGAAATTCCAAAGGATGTTATCGCTTTAAGATAAGTTTCCATACCCCATCTGTGGGTTGGCATCTCTTCCCTTCGGGGAGCGAGAGTTAAGCCCCCGAGATCTCAATTAAGAGGTCTTGGGGGTTTTTATTTAAAATTCCGAATAGGCAAATGTCCGCTTTAAAAGTTTCCCATCCACAGCTCGAAGAATGAGCTGTGTTGGTCGCTCCCCCCGCATTTTGTCGATAGCTTCTAAAGACAGTGCTAGTTCTCCCTGTGAAAGTCCATCCCTGACTAGGATAACTCTCGGATCCTGATCTGAATTATTGACCCACCGGTATCGAGAGCTTTCTTTTTGGAGGGCCTGAATTCTAGCTTTCCCATTGCCCTCTGCGATTAGGGTTTTTTCAATGGGCCTGTAGGAGTTTTCCTCTTCAAATACCTCCCCGTTAGTACCCACTCGTACGCGAATCGACATTCCTATAATGGGAATTGAATCCTGGGAAAAGTGATAAACAATGGTTTTTCCCAACGGAAATTCAGAAACCGTTGAAGAAACTTCGTGATACTCAGCTATTTGCCACTTTCCCCTAAAACTCTCTAAAAGACTCTCGGGATTCAGGACTCCCTTTTCAGCGATATTACGACGAGGATTTCCCGCGAAATGACCAGATAATGAAGATGGCGTACTGGTTAGGCTTTCAGAAGCACATGTTTCTCCCTGGGGTTCTAAATGAGCTGTACGGGAAGGAAGATTGCGAATCCCAAACCACAAGCAGCCCAATAAAAGGATGATGATAAGTTTTTTCATAAGTTTAATTCAACAATCTGGCTTGTTGACGGTCCGTTTTCAAATAGTGCTTTAATAACAAATCTCACTTTAGTTCTTCCGGCTGCATACGCTCGATCTAAAGAAACAGACACCGAAGAAACATAGTCAATATATCGAGTGCCTACTAATCTCACACTCTTTCCTGCCGGGAGGTCTCCAAATCCTTGCAGGTCGGCAAGCTTCACTACAGCCGCATCGGAAGACTCGACTTGTAATCTCACATTTCGTGCAAGAGCTCCGTTTGGGTTGGTAATTTGAAAATTAAAGACGATTTCGTCAGCATCTGCGTTGGGCGTGACGACCTGAAGTGAACCGTTCACATCTTTGTATCCTACTGGACTTACGGACAAACTGAGACCTCTCGACAAATAAGGAACAATCGAATCAAAGCCACGGGATTCGAATGCTTTCTTTATCGATTGCTGATGGAGTCCGCAATGAAGTTGGGTATCGGATTTCAAAAGAGCGGTACGAAAATCAGAAACAGAGGCATTCTTACCTAATAACGTGAGCGCAGATAGCACCATCCTATCGGAAAAAAATGCTCCTGTTTGTTTATCTTCTTTTTGAAACTGGGTTCTAATATCCCAAAGGACTCTTGAACACCATTCTGCCAAACGATAATTACGATCATTCTGTGTAGAAGGATCATAATTAGCAACATTTGCAAAATTATTTTTATCGTCGTTCATATCCTGGGCCCATCGCAGTGGGTTACCGGATTTTATAAATGAAAAGTTTTTTGCGCCCCACTTTCCAATGTAAGGTTTGTTCGAGGCAGATTCATCCAAATAATCAGCAAGGCATTCATGTATCGCACGTGACTCGACATAGTTGGCTCCCAGATCAGTGGCTTCATCAATTCCCCGATCAGAACTTATGCTTTCATTTAAGAGATGTCCAAATTCATGCCAGAAAGTGTCTCGATCTGCTGCGAGGGGATAATTAGTATCTCCCATTACTTGAATGAATCGGGGAGCTCTGGGATTGAATTTGTTGTGTACGTAATAAGCATTTACTTCTGCAGCATTCCCCACAGCAGCCGGGTCTGATGGGTCTTTTGCCGATCTCACCATGACATAGAGAGGCCGCGATTTATCTACAGAAAAGCCAAGACTTTGGGCATATTCCTGAATGGAAGTAATCGCGTGATAAGCCATAACCTGCGAGTACTGGGGATCTTTCACATCACTGGATGCACTGCTCAAGTTCTGAGGACCAACCAATTTACTGGTTGAATCAAACACCCCATTTAACCTTACTTTTAAAAAACTGTTCTCTAAGGCACTGGCACTTTGAAGATTGGGTAGACCGATGCCTTGTTGAGCACTTCGAAATGTGGATGCTGAAAAACTAAATAAACTTAACCGAGGTGAATCTACTGGATTCGGAAGAACCAAATACCCCTGAGGCCCCGTAAAAAAACGATCTTGTTGAACTTGAGAAAGTTTTTCTGTGTTTACCAAAGGGCCCGCACAATCTGAGAGTTGAATAGCGCACGAGCTTAAAAGCCCGGTAAGTCCGACAAGAAAAACAAGTTGATGCTTCAAAGTGGTCATAAAAACACTGTTCAAGGAACTAAGCTGCAACTCAGGTGCCCAGTCCAAAGCTCAGTTTCCAGCCTAAAAACCAAGTCCGTTTTGTTCAACGGCTATACAGCCAGAATACAACCCCAAGCGATTAGTTAAATTTCACTGTAATTCCAAATGCTTGCGTTCGTGTCGTGCTTTTGTGGGTTGGTCGCCGTTCTGATGAGTTCCAAAAATCGAAGGCAAAGTGAAGCTAACCTCTAATAATAACAAGGTTTTTCCAAAGCTCCCGTTCAATGATATGGTTTTCAGCGTGGAGGCCACACTTTGAAAGCTGTTCGAGGCATGCACGACCTTTTTGGCGCGGAAATCGCCAAATGGAAATTTATCGAAGAAAACGTCCGTTCTGTTTTTGCGCAGTTTGGTTACCAAGAAATTCGAACGCCCGTACTTGAGCACATGGAAGTATTCAGTAAAACGGTCGGTGATGAAACTGACATTGTTGAAAAACAAATGTATCAGGTTCAAAAAGAAAATGAGTCGTTAGTTCTGAGGCCAGAGGGTACGGCAGGTTTCATGCGTGCGGTACTGGAACATCAGCTGCACAGAGATTCCAGCTGCCAACGATATTTTTATTACTTGCCTATGTTTCGTCACGAACGCCCCCAAAAGGGGCGTTTACGCCAATTTCACCAGTTCGGAGCTGAATTGATTAATGATTCTTCTCCCGAAGCTGATGCTGAGATGATTGCTTTACTAAATGCCATTTATAAGAAATTGGGAATAAACGAGTATGATATTCGAATAAATAGCGTAGGATGTGCGGAATGTCGGCCTCAATTTCGTGAAGCTCTGGCTAATTTTTTCAAAAGTCATCTCAATGAATTGTGCGAACAGTGCCAAAAGCGATTTGAACGCGCACCCATGAGAATTTTAGATTGCAAAAAAGAGTCCTGTCAGGCCGTAGCCAAGAGTGCGCCTCTCATCACTACCTGTCTCTGTGCGCCCTGTAATGAACATCACCGCCGGTTAAAAACAAGATTAGAAGAAGCGGAACTCGCCTTCATTGATGATCCCACTATTGTGCGTGGGCTGGATTATTATTCAAAAACAGCTTTCGAGTTTACCTCTTCGCTATTGGGCGCCCAAAGTGCCCTCGGCGGAGGGGGGCGCTACGATCATCTGGCTACACGCTTCGGAGAAAAACCTTTTCCGGCAGTGGGCTTTGCTCTAGGAATGGAAAGATTAGTCATCGCATTAGAAGCTAAAAACTCTCTGCCTATTTTGCAGTTTTCTCCAATGCTCTACTTAGCAGCATTGGGACCCCAATCGCTCGACGTTCTCTTTCCACTCTCTTTAGTATTAAAAGAAGAAGGAATCACAACTGAAATCCCTTACGATAGCGGCAAAAGCCTAAAATCCCATTTGAAAAACTCAAACCGGTTACAGTGCAAGTTCACGCTCATTTTGGGAGAGGATGAGTTAAAAAAGAATGTTGCGGCATTAAAAGACATGGAAAAACAAACCCAAGTTGAAATTAGTTTGGACCATTTGAAAATCGAATTGCTAAAAAGGATCAAAAGTGAACATTAAAAGAACTCATCGCGGTGGCGAGCTCAATCTAAAGCACTTGGATAGTGAAGTAGGTCTTTGTGGATGGGTCGACCGATGGCGAGATCATGGAGGAGTGGTTTTTATTGACTTAAGAGATCGCTCGGGAATCGTCCAGGTTGTTTTTGATCCGACTACTAAACTCATACCTGATGCAAGCTCACTTCGACAAGAGTTTGTGATTGCAGTGAAAGGTAAAATTCGAAAAAGACCCGAAGGGATGACCAATGCCAACTTACCCACGGGCGATATTGAGGTCATTGTTCACGAGCTTGAGGTACTGAATCGTGCTCAGCAACTACCGTTCTCCCTTCACGACGACTCTCCTTCAGCGGGAGAAGTAGACGAACAATTGCGACTCACTTATCGTTATTTGGAGCTTAGAAAACCTCACCTGCAAAACAACCTGCGCCTACGACATGAGTTTCTGAAGAGTGCTCGAGAGTTTTATTTTGAGAACGGTTTTTGGGAAATTGAAACCCCCATTCTCTATAAAACTACTCCTGAAGGAGCGCGTGACTATCTGGTGCCCAGTCGAGTTCATCCGGGGATGTTCTATGCTCTCCCCCAGTCGCCACAAACCCTGAAACAACTTTGCATGATTTCGGGATTTGATCGTTACGTCCAAATTGCTCGATGTTTCCGCGACGAAGACCTCAGAGCTGATCGTCAGCCTGAATTTACTCAAGTAGATGTGGAAATGTCTTTCATCTCAGAAGAAGATGTTTACGAGGTCCATGAAGGACTGATGAAGAAAGTGTTTAAGGATGTTCTGAATAAGGAATTAAAAACACCCTTCGAACGGATCCGTTACTCAGATGCCATGGATTTTTACGGTAGTGATAAGCCCGACCTCCGAAACAGCTTGAGATTAGTCAATCTTACTCAAGAAGGAAAGAAAAGCTCATTTCAAGTTTATAAAACTGCTCTCGAACAGGGAGCAATCTTAAAGGGTCTGTGTTTTGAGGAAAAGGAGCCACTTTCTCGAAGTGAGTTGGACGCACTTCCCAAAAAAGTTGCTCCATTCGGTGCAAGAGGAATTACCTGGATCCGGATCAAAAGCCCGGGGGATTGGCAATCGCCCCAAGCCAAATTTTTTGATGAGGCACTGAAGAAGGAAATTGAAGCGAAGCTTCCCTACACCCAAGGAGCCATGTTGTTACTGATTTGTGCCAATAGCACCATAACTAACAATGCCTTAAGTGCTTTGCGTTTGGATTACGGGGAGCGATTTGGATATACCGATAAAACCTCGGATCGATTAGCATGGGTAACCGATTTTCCTCTTTTTGAGTACAACGAGGAGGATAAGCGTTTTTATGCTGCTCACCATCCTTTCACCCGTCCTCATCCAGACGATCTCGATACGTTCATGACTCAAGAAGATTTTAAATCGACAGCTTCAGTCCGAGCCTGCGCCTACGATTTGGTTTGGAATGGTTTCGAAATCGGAGGGGGCAGTCTAAGAATTTATGATCCCAATGTTCAAGCAAAAATGTTTCAAAAGCTGGGGATCTCAGAAGAAGAAGCTCAGAGGAAGTTTGGCTTTTTCTTAAGAGCTCTGCAATTTGGCACTCCTCCCCATGGAGGAATCGCTCTGGGGGTAGACCGAATAGCTATGCTCTTGGCTGGATGCAACGCCATTCGCGATGTCATTGCTTTTCCGAAAACACAGAAAGCGAGCTGCTTGATGAGCGAAGCACCTTCAGTCGCAGATCCTAAACAACTGGAAGAACTTTTTATCCGCACCGTACCGCCACCTCAGAAAAAGGACTAGACCATCTGGTTAATAAGCACCGGCATAGCCGTTCGGATAAGGAAGATCACAAACTGCGTCTTTATCGGCCACTTGATCGGCCCAAATACCAGAATAAGCCGGAGTGATCGATAGCGTATCGTACTGTTCCAGCTCAGTTTGAGTGATGAATCCAGCACTGATTTCTTGACCAGGCTGTAAAACTATATCATTGAGAAGATTCTTATAATTACCTGTTCGACTATCGGCAATAGTCACTGACACGACATCGCCGGGCTCTGCTTCCCAAGTATAAACTCGTACTTCAAATAGTCCTTGTTGGTACGGATAAGTTGCCACACTGAAGTATCCCATGGAGCCTTCGCATTCAGCACCTTGCCCATTCATTAAAAATCCAGATTTTTTTCTTCCACAACTTGTCAAAGACAATGCAAGCGTAGCAACTAAGGCTAACACCCACCATTTTCTGACCGTATCAGCTAATTTCCCCTTCATTATCGGCTCCCATTTTAAAGTACACTGTTCTCCCGAAATCCGTATTGCGAGTTAAGAGGCTGCAAAACAATTGCCAAAAACGGTATCCTCTCAGTTTATGCCTAATGATTTCTGTGTTCATTTGGAATACAAAAAATTCTGGCAATAGATTCATTCGAAAATTATCGACAAATCAAATGAAAAAACAAATCAACGAGCGAGTTTTCCACTTAGAAACGAGTACTTAGAGAAAGCTTCTGTCATTGTTTTGTACTGTTCATCTGACCAATATTACGACACCCTTTATTTATAAAAAGTTGGTTTATCTAAGCTTCCCTTAGAATTGGGAAATTCTCATACTCCCTTCACAATTCCACCACAGTGTTTGTTTAAGATGAAGACAAGCTAGTAGTGATATTTGTGGAACGTACGAGGGTACTATGGCAAAGATTAATCGTTTTATTTCAAATGGCGTAGTGTGTTTCTTCGCATTAAGTTTAATGGTGGGTTGCGATGCAGCTCGCACAGTCAGTAGTGCTACGTCGGCCTGTTCTGCCTTTGGCGGATGTGCCAATTCCTCAGGAGGCGGAGGAGGCGCAGGTGGTGGTGGCGGAGTTATTCCTTCTCCCCCCCCGAGTGGTTCGCCTTTTAGCTTGAAAATTACTGCTTACTGGTCGGGAGACACAGAAAGTACGGACCCGACGGTTTGTAGTTCTACCGATCCCGGTGATCCCGACCAACCCTTCTGTAAAATTTTTCGAACAGGGACTACTCAAGATTGTAAAATTCCCGCAGGAACCAGTCTCAACAGTACTGAGGCCATCCGGACTTGTGACGTAGAAATACCGGAGACGATGCTTCATTTTAGCAAACTGAAATTTGAGGTTTCGGCATCCGCAGGACACACCTGTGATGTGGTGTACATGTATCCCTACTATTATCTCGCTTCACGCGCTCCTGAATTCAGAGATACTTGGATAGATGATAAAGTTGATTGCGCCAATTTAACGAGCGGATTCCCCGACGCTCAATGCTATAGCGGACCCGCCACTCAAATTGAGGGATTCCCCCGTTTTCGGAATTTGGCCTATCCCTTCAAAAACAAGTCAGTTGCGTTTAGCAAAGAATTTGTTGCCGAATCGGCCTACGATAAAAAAAGGTTTTGGTCAAACGAATGGACCGGGTACCAAGCTGAACCTAATTTCAACTATAATCTCTTCTCTGCACCTTCATTTTCTGGAGATATTCCGGGTCAGCCTGTGAATTGGAGATTTCAGTGCGCCAATAAAGGGAGCAATTTGAATTACGAGTATGTACTCCATATTAAGCCGAAAAAAGATAACCCGTTTACCCCTGGGGCTCCGCGATATTATGCATGGAATTATGACACGAACAAAATTACGTTCACGGCAGACACGGTGGCCGGAAGCAATATTCTTTCCAATGTTGTGGGCATCGGAAGCTTATCGGCGGGCCAAGAATTTAGCGGTTTAGGATTTGTTTCACCACGTATTATTTCTAAAAATCTTGTAACTAATCAAATCACATTAGATCAGAGTGCTATTTCGACTAACTCAGGGGCTTCTTTTACTACCTATGGTGATTCCATCGAAAGAGTCTCTCTCTTTAGCGTAACTCCTGCAGAGGGACCTCTTGAAGGAGAAACTGAAATTACCATTACCACCACATCGTCTAGTATCAGCAGTAGCCCCTTTGTGTTTCTGGGAGATTTTCTGAGTAACACCCAGAAACTGTGCAACGAAGTTACGGCCGTGAACGGAAGCGTGGTCCGCTGTAAGACCCCTGCTGCAACCGATTTTGGCTTGACTGATGTCTCTTTAGGAAATTCGAGTTACAAAATGCGAACGATGACAGGCCTTTTCGATTATAAAGCCTTGGACATTACCAGTATTAACCCCGGGGCAGGTCCTGCCTCGGGTGGAATTTCACTCGTTGTCTCCGGACAGGGGATAGCCAATAATTCGGAAGTGAGAATTGGCGTCTCAGATGAAGCCAACTGTTCGAGTCCTACCATTGCCAATGGAGGAACCAGCGTATCCTGCACGACTCCCGCTTTAACGGCTGGAACCTACGATGTCAAAGTTAACAATCCGTCAAGTCGACAGAAAGACACGCTAGCTACAGCCTATGTGGTCTTTAGCCCAAGTATCGATACCCCAGGAAGTGTGGCTCAAACGCCCCTCAACCCGACGGCTCCGGGGGCCACCTCACTCACTCTCACAGGAAGTTTTCACACTGGCGGAAATCCTTATTCAGTAACCGTGGGAGATTTGGCTTGTGGGAGCGTGGTAAACACTGGGGGGACTCAACTTACTTGCAATTTGCCAGCTCAAACCGAAGCAGGGACTTACACCATCACTGTCAAAGACAAGTACGATCAATCTGCTACTCTTGACGGCTTTGTAAAATATTTTGTGCCAACAATCAGTACAGTCAGTCCTAATTTAGTAACAATTGGTAGCTTGGGCGATATCACGATCACGGGTGAGTTTAATAATCTGGGTTCTAGTTATATTGTTACAGTAGGTGGAAGTGACTGTACGGGAGTAGTACAAACACCGACACAGATTACCTGTACACTCCCAAGTAAAACCGCAGGAAGCCACGATGTGAAAGTCACTGATAGGTTTGGTCAGTCTGCAACACTCAGCAATGGTATCGAGTATCAGGAGCCAGCGGCTCCCTAAAAGCAGTAGACGCTAATCCCAGTCTTCTGTTGGGGCGGAATCGATCGGTGCAACGGCTTGTGGTTTTGCCTCTTCCACAGACTCTGTTTTCTGAATGGACTCAGGTATCTGAGTAGGCTCAGCCGGGGATTGGTTGACTTCTCTCGCCTTGTTTTTCCACTGTAGATATTGCTCGGCACGTTCTTCTGGAGTATTTGCTTCGCGCTTTTCATGCACTCGAATCGCCACAAATCCATAGATTCCCGCCCATCGCCCTTCAACTCCGCTCGTATAATTGATATCGAGATTACTCGTAAGAGCTCGAGTGTAAGTAGCACCTAAAATGAGATCGGTCTCTTCTCCCACCGAAAACTCAAATCCCATTCCTCCTTGAGCGGCAACTTCATTGCGATTCATCAGCCCAGCTACTGGAGTGCTCGTCCCATTTCCAGCTACAGTATTTGCACCCAGAAGAATTCCAAAACTACCTCCTGCGCCCAAATACCATCTAAAAGTCGGGTTATCGACGAGATAAACTTTTAACAATGCAGAGGTCTCCAGATAATTAGCGCGAGTGTAAATGGAACTATCTTGGACCCCTTTTTGAACAAAGAAAAATCCCGGACTCAGCACCAAGAGAGGAGTTAATCGAATATCCCCGTAAGTGCCTACATAAGCACCCGTCAAATACGTTCCGTTGGAATCTCCCGTGGATAGGATTTGATTCGTATAACTCATACCTCCCAAAAATGCATAGTTACCTTCTGAATCCAACGCAGCTTGGCTCGTTCCACTCATCCCCAAAACCACTAAAAACCCCACTAATAATTTTCTGAATCTCATGATCAGCCCACCTTTCCACTTCCTACCGCTTGGAGGGAAGGAGATTTTTCAAAAATGGTACAGATTCTATTAACTCGATATCGAAGACTCGATAAATCCATTTCTCTTAAATGACTTAATTGTTTTAAGTGGTACTCTATTTCGGTACTGGACGGACGCCGCTGATTAACCACTTTTTGAAGAGCAAGATAAGCTGACTGTTGATTGTCAATATAATCATCAATGAGTTTTTGTTGAGAAAGATCAATCTCGAGAAACTGTAACCCCATACCACAATCGACTTCTGCACGTTGTCGATCAAATACCAAGTGAGCCACTTTCGCTTTCAAACACAGGCTTTTCGGATGGCCAGGGATCATAAAGCTAATAAAGCCCCTTGAGTCTAAAGTGAGGGGCTCTAGTGTTTTTAAAAATATTCCGCCGCGGCTAATATTTAGGGATCCCCCCACTACCGTCTTGTTTCCATCGGTCATCAGAAGAGTTTCCCCGAAGGGCAGTCGGTAAAACTGTCTTTTCTCAACAAAATTCTTATCCATAATTTGCCTTCTTAATCCTGACCGAGCAGTTCTTTCACTTGTTCTCGATCGGATTCACTAATCTCTTCGTTGGGAAGAATCGATTTAAGCTCTCTTTCGGATATCTCGGGTTCCTGGTCTTTTAGTGCAGTAGTCGCACCCGAAAGGTTCTTCTTTTTATCTTTAAATAATTTCCAAGCCTGCTGACTCCATTGTCCGACCGTTGAAGTAAACTCTGCTCCCACAGTAGACCGACCTATCGGGACCTGGCTGAAAGCCAACGTTGCTCCCACTACAAAAAGATACTTAACAAGCGATTTAAACATGTGTTTGAACGCCCTTGATGCGTAGGGCAATATGAGTTTTGATTTTGTTTTATTTTAACATATTGGGAAGAAACAAATCTCGGTTTATAATGAAGTTAGTTTCTTCATCAACAGGAGACGCTCATGTCGCATCCAGTCCAGGATTCGAACGATGGGAGTGTCGGCCAGTGGCTTCCGCTCATAGAGTTTTCTGTGAGAAGTGGAGTAAGTCTCAGCACCATTCGTCGTAAGATAAAGAGCAACTCAATACCCTTCAGGCTTGAAAAGGGTAAATACCTGATTCTCTTCAATGAAGAAGAGCAGAAGAGTAAAACTCAGTCTCCTCATTCGTGGGATGGAATGGCTGATAGAGCTCAAACGACGAAGCTGACTCTGCCGACTACCCAACGTGTCGAACCTCAATTACAAGAACGGCCCTCGCAACTGGCCAATGAACTGTCTGAAGCTCGGAAATTAATCCGGTGTCAGCAGGAGCGCATTCATGCATTGGAAAGCGAGCTTGAAGAGATGACTCTTCTTGTCCAGGCTCTCGAGCAAAAATACGGCGTTAGCTATTAGAGGCTTCTTTGAAATCAGTCCTAATACTGTTTTTGCTTCTCATCAGTCCAATGAGCGCTGCCAATGAGCTCGATGAATTATGGCAAAGGTCGCTATCCGCTCCTCCGGATGAGCAAAGCGAAGCATGGAAACTATGGATCGATACTGCTACCGCTGCCCAAATTCAGTCAGCCCCAGCTCATTTCAATTATGCTTCCTCACTTTGGAAGGAGAAAAAATTAGGAGCAGCAGTTGAACAACTTCTAGTCGCCTCGCAGTTACGAAACTTTCCGTGGGAATCCTGGTTTGACTGGGAGTTGATTTCTCAGATTCAACAAGCATTACACTCTCAGCCCTCTCCCATTAATGATTGGAGTTTGCGTTTATCCCTGCTCTGGGAACGAACCCTCCGCGGGTGGTCGACCACACTTCTTTTCTGGATTTTAATAGCTATTATTTGGAATCGTTTTGGGAAAAAAATGGGAGGGTGGCCTAGTTGGCTGAGCATCACTGCTATTTCGATTTTCGTAGTAATTGGATTGGCGCTCGAATGCAATCATCGGCTAACCTCACTGCCACTTATTCTGGGAGATAGTACAGGAGCCATTAATGTTTACCGAACGAGCGAAGCTCAAGAGGAACAAAAAATCACTGAATTGCCCGCCGGCCTTCTCGTTATTTCTCAAAATAACAAAGTGGATTTTATTGAAATTGAAAATCCCATACGGGGATGGATCCCTAGGGAATTCACTATTCCGTTTCCTAAGACGACATTCTAAGAACGCAACTCGCCTGAATTCTCATTAGCCTGCTTGAGGTATTCGTTTAGTCGAATCGAAAGGGGAAGTGACTCATGAGCCTCATTTTTTAAAATTTCATAGTGACTGTCTAAAGCAGAACGAAAAGCTGTTACAAAGTTGTTCTTCCTTCTCTCTACTTCCTCTACTTCAGAAAGTATGCCAGCAAGCCAAGCTTCAGTCCCTCTTCTAATATCTTGAGACCGCTCTTCGGCTGCTTGAAGATTTTTTCTACCCAGTTCGTGCGCCGCCTGAAGGATCTGCTCTGCTTCACCCTGAGCTGCTTGCTTTATTTGTTCTAGCTCCTCTTCCCTTCTCTTCCAGCTTTGAATAGCTTGTTCTAACTGGTCGATCTTGACTAAAAGCTCTCGTTCTCTTTTTTGTACTTTTTCCCAAAGTTTAGCGACCGAGTCTAAGAAGCCGACTACTTCTTCAGGAGAGTAGCCCAACATGGTTTTTTTAAAATCTTTATTTTTTATTTCAGTGGGAGTTAATTGTGATGAGAGTGAAGTCATTTCCATGGCCAGATCCTTTGAACGAATTTTTAAAAATTCTATCAACGGATTGTCGAATTGAACAGCTCGCTCGAGAAACTTTTCAGTGCTGCCTTGATCCAAAAAGTGCGGTACCCAATCGAATGAGATTTGCCCCTTCCTGAAGCGCAATGCAATAATCCTCGCTGGTTCCCATAGATAGAATTTCGAATGGAAAACTAGCAGTGCGTTGATCAAACAGATTTTTCATCTGTTTAAAAAAAGGCCGCCGTTCCTCGGGAACTAGGGCGGGGGGCATTGCCATCAGCCCAATCACTTCAATATGTTTAAATTTTTTAATACTGCTCAAAAACTCATCCAACTGTTCCGGAGCAATTCCAGATTTTTGAGGTTCTCTCCCAATATTAATTTCTACCAATATTTTTACAGATTTTTGGTTATTACTGGCTCTCTTGTCGAGCTCTTCGACAATTTCAACCCGATCAACACTTTCAATACAATGATAGGGCAAAAGGAGCTTTGCTTTTCGCGACTGGATGTGGCCAATAAAATGCCAAATTACTTGCGGCGAACCGATCTGCTGCCTAAGTTTCTCTCCTTCCTGAGCGTAATTCACTCCTAAATAGGAAATACCGGCCTCAATCGCTTCTTGTACTTTTTCCAAAGGCTGAAACTTAGTTACTGCTAGTATTTTAACTTGATTAGGTTCAGCGGCATTTTTCGATACTAGGGCAGAAATCTTTTCTAAATTTTCTTTAACTGAACTCAAGGCAGAAACCATTGATAGGCTGGAATTTGAGTCAACAAGGGCAGTTCTTTGAGAAAGTGTTCAACGGGAAATCCCATAATATTAGTGTAAGAACCTTGAATCTCATCAATAAAGACAGCCCCCAATCCTTGAATAGCGTAACTGCCCGCTTTATCGTAAGGCTCCTTGGTTAAGGTATATTCCTTTATTTCGGTAAGACTCAATTTTCTAAATTTTACATAAGAAGAAACCGCTGAAACACGTTCGTGGCCCGATGAATCCCGCAGAACCAAGCCAGTAACCACTCGGTGTTTCTTGCCGCTCAGTTGGGATAACATCGTGATTGCTTCAGCAGAGTCCGATGGCTTTCCTAAGACGTTGTTTTCCAAAACCACAAGAGTATCGGCTGCAATGATAATGGCGGGTTGGGAAGTCATCATTTTCAAGCCAGCATCTGCTTTAACTCGAGCGTTATGAATAACGCCCTCATCGACAGAGCTAGACGGAGGGTCAATTTCATTGGTTCGAGGCTGAATCACTTCAAAGGTTAAGCCAAGACTCTCCAGGATCTGTTTCCTTCGGGGAGAAGCGGAGGCTAGATAAAGTTTCGGGAGTAGTGACATTTTTTGCTGCCTCCTAGCGGGACTTTTGCTTTAAAAGAATAAAATGCCGCAGGCGCACCATAGCGAACACCGAAGCTTGGGTCAAAAAAAATGTGGGGTTTTTTGGCTTTATCTTAAAATATTGATATTATTGAGTTTTAATGGCTATCGCCGCGCGCATTTTCCCGGTTTTTTTAGTTTTTGGTGCAAAACGTCAAACCCTGTGATATAAGCTTTCACGCCTTATGAAAACAAAACAAACTATCAAAGAATTCAAAGTTGGGGATAACGCTGTTCACTTGTCGCACGGAGTGGGAATCGTCCGTGGGATTGAGGAACGGGAGTTTGGACAAGGACTCAAACAGCGTTTCTATATTTTAGAAATTCAGGACAATGGGGCTCCCAAGAAAGTGTTTGTTCCCATTGGTACCTCGGGACAGCGGCTTCGTCCCATCATTAAGATGAAAGAAGTGGAAGAAGTTTATCGCATTCTCAGAAAAAGAGATGGAAGCGATCTAGACTATCAAACTTGGAATCGGCGCTATCGTGAATATATGGAGAAGATCCACACGGGAAAAGTACAGGAAATTGCCGAAGTACTTCGTGCTCTTTTCCTATTAAAACACAATAAAGAACTGTCTTTTGGTGAACGTAAACTTCTTGATCAAGCTAAAACTCTTCTTGTGAAGGAACTATCCTTAGCTCAAAACATTTTGGAAGCAGATGTAGAGCGCGAGCTAGAAGCTATTTTTGGCACTTGATGAAATCCTATGGGGATGACCGATGCCATACTTTTGGGTGCGGGACTAGGAACCCGATTCGCCCAGAGTCGTGGGTCTTCTGCTGAATTACCGAAACAGTTTCAAATGCTGGCAGAAAAGCCAGTTTTTATTTGGAGTCTGCAAACTCTCCTCAAGCACCTCAATTTACGACACGTTATTTTTGTCGTCCCCGCAGAGTTTAATGAAATTTCGAGAGAATTAGCAAAAAAGCACCTGACATCCGATCAGTTGGAAATCCTCGAATTCATCGAAGGTGGATTGCGACGCCAAGACTCTTCGGAAAATGCCCTTCTCCACCTGTCTCACAAATTACCTTTACCGCAGAAAGTAATTATTCACGATGCTTGTCGTCCTTTTATTTCTCAGGGCATGCTTCAAGAGGTTCAGAACCGATTGAGTCATCCTAACCCTCAAGCTTGGATCCCGGTGGTTCCTGTAGTGGAGACCGTAAAAAGAGTTAAACATGATCAAGTTGTTGAAACTCTGGACCGTTCTCAATTATTCAGAGTCCAAACCCCTCAGATTTTTGATTTCTCGCAAATCGCCTCTCTTTTTGAACAGCTAAGGAAAAGCCCAGACCGGAACTTCACTTTTACCGATGACGCATCTATCCTGGAACACTTCAACATCAAGGTGGGAACTTTTCCAGGAGATGAGCGTAATATTAAGTTAACTTATGAGTTTGAATTAGACATACTGCGATATAACCTTTTATCAAACACGAGGAACCCGTCATGCGATTAGGAATCGGATATGACATCCACCGCCTTATTCCCACTATTAAGAGGGAGAGTATCTTTTTAGGCGGTATTGCCATCCCCTGTTACTATCGAATTCAAGCTCATTCAGATGGCGATGTTCTCTTGCATGCGTTAACCGATGCTTGCTTAGGAGCTCTAGCCCTAGGTGATATTGGACAATGGTTTTCAGATACTGATCCCAAAAATTCGGGACGTTCCAGTACTGAATTTCTCAAAATTGTACTTCAAGAAATCCACAAGTATGGATACCAAGTGAAACAAGTAGATTCCAATGTATTTCTCGAAGAACCCAAACTAGCTCCTCATCATGACGAAATTCGACAAAATATGGCGAAAGTTCTCGAGATCGAGCTTACCCAAATCAGTTTAAAAGCGAAAACGATGGAAGGTTTGGGACCGGTAGGCGAAAGAAAAGCAATTTCAGCTCAAGTTATCGTTCAACTCCAGGAACTCGCCGACAAATGATTCAGATTACAAATAGTCTTACTAGAGAAAAAGAAGAGCTTGTCCCCTTGGAAGCTGGCAAGATCCGAATGTATGTTTGTGGGCCTACAGTTTATAATTTTATTCATATCGGAAACGCCCGTCCTCTCGTTTTTTTTGATGTCGTTGCTCGTTATTTAAAGTTTTCCGGATTTCAAGTCACACGGATTATGAACTACACCGATGTTGATGACAAAATTATCCAAAAAGCAAAAGAGGAAGGTGTCTCTTCCGATGTCATCACTCAAAAATACATACTTGAATTTGAGACAGACATGAAACTTCTCAAAGTAGAGGCTCCCGATGTTCAACCCAAAGTAACCGACCACATTCCTGAAATTATTTCGATCATTGAAAAGCTTCTCAAAAATGGCTTGGCTTACGTTGCGGACAATGGGGAAGTATTTTTTTCGGTCCGTTCTTTTCCTGGTTATGGAAAGCTTTCCGGTAAACGATTAGATGATCTCTTAGTAGGTGCACGAGTGGCTCCAGATGAAAAAAAGAGAGATCCTCTAGATTTTAGTCTCTGGAAACCTCGGAAGGAAACCTCTGAACCAAGCTGGGAGAGTCCTTGGGGACCAGGCAGACCCGGCTGGCATATTGAGTGTTCAGCCATGTCTGTAAAGTACTTGGGTGACACTTTTGATATCCATGGCGGAGGAATGGATCTTATCCATCCTCATCATGAAAATGAAATAGCTCAGTCTGAAGGTGCTTCCAAAAAAGTCTTCGCCAAATATTGGATGCACAACAACATGCTTACCGTACAATCAGAAAAAATGAGTAAGAGCTTAGGCAACATTTGGCTGGTACGCGAATTCATCAATCGATTTACAGCAGAAGTTTTGAAGTTTTTTCTGTTATCTGGCCACTATCGATCAACTTTGGATTTTTCTGAACGGCAAGTAAAAGAGCATCAAGCAGCTATTCATCGTATCTATACAACTCTGGAGAAAGTATCCCAACTTGAAACTCTTGAGATAAAAGGGAGTTCAAATCCCACTATTGAAGAACAGAATCTTTCGAAAGCAGGAACAGATTTTTCACAGCAATGGCGTGCAGCCATGGATGATGACTTTAATACTGCAAAACTTTTTGGTTTGATTTTTGATTATATAAGAGCTGTGAATGCCTATATCGACAAAAAGGGATTTAAACCCAGTCCTCACACGCATGCTCTGATGCAACGTTTCACTTCCGAGCTCAGTCAAGTATCTCAGGTGTTGAATCTTTTTGGAGAAAATCCCACTGCTTTTTTAAAGGAACTCAGACTTTTATTTTTGAAAGAGCGCGGCCTAACTGAGAAAGAAATATTAGATCAGATTGAACAGCGAATTGAGGCACGAAAATCCAAAAATTTTCAGTTGGCTGATGATATTCGATCAACACTTTCTGCTCAGGGAATTGAGCTAAGAGATAAAGTAACAGGGACTGATTGGGATGTTTCTTTTACCTTGGGGTCTTAGTTAATGGAAGTGAGCCAACGTCTCGACCGAAGCGCACCTTCTGGGCCTACCGAAAGCCACACCATTGATACTTTTCCTTTCAAACACGAATAAGGAACAGGCCCCCAAAATCGAGAATCCAAGCTTTCTTTTCGATTATCTCCAAGAGCAAAAAAGTGGTCTGCTGGAACATCAATAGGTCCATAGTCTTTCATTTTCTCTTCCGGTGCTAAAACGGAGTAATTCATGCCAGTTGACCAAGATTCCTTCAATCCGTTCTCATATGAGTTTTCATCTAAGTAGACGTAACTTGCTTTCTCGCCATTCACCCAAAGAGCACCGTCTTTTATTTCAACTCGGTCTCCACCAATCGCAACCACTCTTTTTATGTACGTACCAAATCCCTGATCAGGCACCGAAAAAGCGACAACTTCCGAACGTTTCGGAGTTTTGAACCTCACCAGCTCAAAGGAAGAAAAAGGCAATCTTAGACTAAAAGCACTTTTGGAAACAAAAATTAGATCTCCTTGAAATAGATTTGGGATCATTGAATCGGAAGATACTCTAAAATCTTCAACAAAAAACAACCTCACTCCCAGTGCTAAAACTGTGGCAATCAGGAATGTTTTAAGGACTTGAGTAGCTTTCATGCTTAATCTAAAGAGAGAGCGGCCAAGAAGGCTTCTTGAGGAATTTCCACATTACCCACTTGCTTCATTCGCTTTTTTCCCTCTTTTTGTTTTTCCAGAAGTTTACGTTTTCGAGTGATGTCTCCGCCATAACATTTCGCAATCACATTTTTTCTCAGCGGAGCAATGCGCTCGCGAGCAATGATCTTGCTCCCGATGGCTGCTTGGATAACCACTTCAAACATTTGCCTTTCAATAAGTTCTTTCATTTTGGAGGCTAGTTCTCTACCACGGTAGTAAGCTTTTTCTCGGTGAATAATCCAGCTGAGAGCATCGACTGGATTTCCATTTACCAAGAGATCTAATTTAACAAGATCACTTTCTTCAAATCGAACGAATTCATAGTCCAGGCTGGCATATCCTTTGCTCATGCTTTTAAGTTTGTCATAGAAGGAGAGGACAATTTCATTAAAGGGAATATCGTATTCCAAAACGATATGTTTGGGTGAGTGATAATGAAGTCTCGTTTGTGTCCCTCGCTTTTCTTCACAAAGCTTTATCAAATTACCCAAAAAGGTCTCTGGCGTATGAATAGTCGCATGTACAATCGGCTCCTCAATTGATGCGATATTTTGCGGGGGGGGTAAATCGGATGGGTTGTAAATATGAAGTGTTTCTCCCTGAGTTGTGTTCACCCGGTAAACCACGCTAGGCGCTGTTGTGACTAGAGGAATTCCGAATTCCCTCTCAATTCTCTCCTGAACAATCTCCATGTGCAAAAGGCCAAGGAAACCGCAACGAAACCCAAATCCCAGCGCTTCAGAAGTTTCCATTTCAAAAGTGAATGAACTGTCATTCAAACTGAGTTTTTCCATGGCAACTTTAAGATTGGGATAATCAGAACTATCAACAGGATAAATTCCACTGAAAACCATGGCTTTGACTTCTTTAAAACCTGAAAGAGCCGTTGAAGCTGGCTTTTGAAGATGGGTAAGAGTATCCCCAATTTTTACATCTCTTACAGTTTTTATGTTGGCAGTCAGAAATCCTACTTCGCCAACTCCTAGTTCCTTCACATCGGTCGGATGAGGAGAAAACGTTCCTAAGCGCAGGACTTCATGCTCAGTCCCCGTGTTCATCATTTTGATCTTGTCGCCAATTTTTAAAGCACCATGCACTACACGAAATTGGACGACAACTCCTTGATAAGGATCAAACCAAGCATCAAAAATTAGAGCTTGGAGAGGTCCTTGAGAACTCCCTTTGGGTGGGGGAATAATCTCAACTACTTTCTCTAAAGCTTCTCTTATGTTGATACCTTCTTTAGCGCTAATAGGGATGGAATGATCTGTTGGAATACCGATGATATCTTCAATTTCTTTTTTGGCTCGGTCCACATCTGCGCCCGGCAAATCAATCTTATTGAGAACAGGAACAATCTCTAAGTTGTTATCTAAAGCTAAATAGACATTGGCTAATGTTTGAGCTTCTACTCCTTGAGATGCATCAACTACTAGAATGGCACCTTCACAAGCAGCTAAACTTCGAGACACTTCATAGACAAAATCAACGTGTCCGGGAGTATCGATGAGATTAAGAATATATTCCTTACCGTCTTTCGCCGTAAAATGGAGTCGGGCTGTTTGTGCTTTGATGGTGATGCCCCGCTCTCGTTCAATGTCCATCTTGTCCATGAACTGAGCCCGCATTTCACGCTTTGACAACGCTCCTGTTACTTCGAGAATTCGATCGGCAAGCGTGGATTTGCCGTGATCAATATGAGCAATGATGCTGAAATTTCGTATGAGTTTAGGATCCGTCACACCAACAACCACCTAGTTATCAAGAAACTTTGTTTGTCGGGTATCGGCTTTTGATTCGTCTTCCTGGAGAAGGGAAAGTTGCCCCGGTAATTGGTGCCTATGTTTTTCTAAAACCAGATTAATTCCCTCGCGAATATACTCCGCAATAGGAACTTTAGTTTTGGAGTTCAATAGCTTCAGGAGATTGTTTTGGTCCTGAGTAATGTAAACTGTGGTTGAAACTTTTTTACGGTCCATAAACACCTTAGAAATTGCTGAAATCAAAACTGATTTCTCGCTTACACTACATAGCCATATATATAGTGTCAAATGACACTTCGCACCCTAAAGCAGATTGGTTGCAATTTCTGCCAGTTGAGATCTTTCTCCCTTAGTTAACGTCACATGGCCTGAAATCTCTTCTCTTTTAAATCTCTCCACTACATAAGTAAGACCGTTATTGGAGGAATCGATGTACGGATTATCAATTTGATAGCAATCGCCAGTAAGTACAACTTTTGTGCCCTCACCGGCCCGAGTAATAATCGTCTTAATTTCATGTGGCGTGAGGTTTTGGGACTCATCAACTATTAAATACTGATAAGCCAAACTTCTTCCACGAATGTATGTGAGCGGCTCAATTTGCAGCATCCCTTGATTAATTAGCTCCTGCCATGCTCGACGATTCGGGCGCTTTTGCGGTTTTTCCCCTGCGCTAAACGATACAATGTAATCAACATTGTCAAAAATAGGCTGCATCCAAGGGTTTAATTTTTCTTCGATCTCGCCCGGTAAATAACCAATATCTTTTCCCAGTGGAAATATGGGTCTCGAAACTAAAAGCTTTTGATACTTGCCATCATCAATAGTCTTTTGCAGACCGCAAGCAAGTGCCATTAACGTTTTTCCGGTACCAGCTTTACCTACGAGACTTACTAAAGAGAGTTCGTCGTCAAGCAAAGCGTCCATGATACAAGCCTGCTCGGCATTTCTCGGTTTAATGCCCCAAACACCTTGAGGAGCAAGCTTCAGAGGAACTAGCTCGTTTAACTTAGCTGAGTAACGAGCCGTAGCGACGTGTTCAGGATCTTTTTGGTCTTTCAAAATAACATAAGTATTTGCAAAGAGTTCCTGCTGTTGCATGGGTAATCGCTTTTCGATCAGAAACTTATCCACAACATCGGAGGGAACATCCATAGTCACAATTCCCGTGTAGAGTTCATCGATACTTACTCTAGACGAATCGTAATCCACGGAATTAATGCCTAAAGCGTCAGCTTTAACTCGAAGATTTACATCTTTAGTAACAAAAACTACTGAAGTATTGGTTTTTTCCTGCCGAAACTTCAACGCCACAGCGAGAATTTTGTGATCATTCTTCTCTTGTGACATATCAGAGGGAAGATACTTCTCTGCATCTCGGAACAGATCAACAATGAGGGTCCCCTTTTTGCCAATCTCAACTCCGTTTGTAAGCGATCCTTTTTTCCTTATTTCATCTAAATAGCGGGAAAAGTGTCGTGCATTTCGACCAATCTCGGTGAGATCCTTTTTAAAGCGATCCATTTCCTCCAAGACGGTTATGGGAACGACAACAACATTGTCGTCGAACTTATAGATACATTGGGGGTCATAAAGAATTACACTGGTATCTAAAACGAAAGTTTTCTTCAATGGGGTATTATCCTCGAGATGTCGTTAAATAAAGTTAACACGACGAGCATCAAAATGAAAACCATTCCAATCTGATTGGCAATTTCCATCGTTCGGATGGTTACTGGCTTTCCTTTTATTGCTTCGATCGAAAAGAACAAGAGGTGGCCCCCGTCTAAAATTGGAACGGGAAACAAATTCAATAGAAATAAATTAATGCTGATAAGCGCCATCATTTGAAGAAACTGAACAATACCTGCATCGAGACTTTTTCCGGCTACGGTTGCGATTAGTACAGGCCCTCCTAAATTCTTGAGAGAAATGCTCCCAGTCGCAAGCTTAACCAAGCTGATTACCATCTTTTTTGCTAACTGATTCGTCTCATTCACTGCTTTACCCAACAAGGGTAAAAGATTTCGGATTTGTACTTTGGTAGTTTCGGGTTCCCTAAAAACTAATTGGGGTGCAAAGCCAATAATGAATTTCTTAATAGGCTGTTGAGTAATGGGATCTTCCTGAGTGGTCTCTATAGGTTTAAATGTCATCGACTCAGTTTTGCCGTCCCTTTGCACGGTTAAAGTGATGGGTGTTCCTCGATTGCCATAGTCCTGCACTGCTTCAACAATCGATTCAAAGTTATAAACACGCTCCTCCCCCACTTTCAAAATGTGATCGCCAGCTTTGAGACCACCCGTTTCTGCGGGACTATCTTTGGATACCTGACGCACAAAAGTATCAGCAGCCGAAAGACCAAGGGCATCAGCTACCCCCTGGAATCCCGCAGTGCTTACCGGCTTTTCGGGTAATTTCAGTTCTACAGAAACTTCCGCTCCTTCTTTGGATGGACTTTCTGCGGAACGTTGATACGTAAGGGTAAGCGAACGTTGCCATTGCGCCGTGATTTCCTTGTCTAAATCTTCATACGTTAAAACAGGCTTTGAACCCACTCGTTTAATGAGATCGCCTGTACGAATCCCCGCCTGAGAGGCCAAAGATTTCGGGTCGGAAACCCCTACCACTGATGCGAGTGGAGTGGGGCTGATTCCCTTAATGCCCCCCACCATTTCATCTTCACCATAAGGGTTCTTCCCTTGGACACGGGAAACGGGAACCGATAATTTTAGCTCTGACTGATTACGCTCAATCAAAAGTTCAGCTGTTTGTCCTTCGTGTACGCGCAGCCACTCATCCATTTGCTGCCACGTGAGGACACTCTCCGAGTTCAAGCTAAGAATTTTATCTCCTGACCGAAGACCTGCTTTCCAAGCTGGGCTTCCATTGGAAACGTTTCCAAGACGAGTATTTACTTGCGGCTGGCCTACCCAAAATACGATAATAAAAAGAGCATAGGCCAAGATCAGATTTGCCAATGGCCCGGCCGCTACAATCAAAAATCTTTTATAAAGCGCTTGAGTAGAAAAAGCTCGCGCAACTTCGTCGGCAGGAACAGGTTGATAGGGATCGTCGCCCATTAACTTAACGTAGCCACCTAAAGGAATGAGCGACAAACAGTATTCGGTTTCTCCCCAGCGCTTTTTAAAGATTTTTTTTCCAAATCCCAGTGAAAAAGCTTCGACTTTGACCTTAAAAAATTTCGCAACCGAGTAATGTCCGAGTTCATGAAAGAAAATGAGCCCGCCCAATAAGACAATAACGCCGATGACAGATGTTAACACCTGACCTCCCAAATAGCCTTAATCATAGGGGATTTTTATAGCCGGGACAAGGGGACTTATTGGTTACTTATTCCAACGCCTGAGGATTTCTCGGCTGAGCTTTCTACTCACTTGGTCAGCTTCATAAACATCTTCCAAGCATTCTATCGATGGCACTTGAAGAGCTTGCAAAGTGGCGTCAATCACTTGTGGAATTTGAAGAAATCGGATTTGTTCCGATAAAAATGCCTCAACTGCAACTTCGTTTGCAGCATTCAAGGCAATGACATAACTCTGCCCATTTCGAAGTGCCGTTCGGGCTAAATTTAAGCAGGGAAACTTATCGTTATCGGGCTCAAAAAACTCCAATTTCGCCATCTGCGATAAAGAAAGTTTAGGAACCGTTGATTTCAGTCGTTCCGGGAAAGATAAAGTGTAACCTATAGCTGACTTCATGTCGGGGACCGAAAGTTGTGCAAAGTTCGTGTTATCAGTTAACCAAACGGCTCCATGAACGATACTTTGAGGATGAACCCAGACCTCTATTTTACTGTCCGGAAAACTAAATAAAAAATGAGCTTCGATGACTTCAAGCCCCTTGTTCATCAATGTGGCTGAATCCACCGAGATCTTGGGCCCCATTTTCCAATTAGGATGGGTAGTTGCCATCGAAGGAGTTACTTTTTCAAGATCTTGAACTGAAGTCTTCAGAAAAGGCCCTCCACTAGCCGTAAGAACAATACTCTCGACTTCTTCTGCACTCACTCCCTTCAAGAGCTGATAAAGAGCATTATGTTCGCTGTCTACCGGCACTACCAACGAGTTACTTAATTCCATTTCTTTCCGAAATAACACCCCAGCAGTGACTAGAGATTCCTTATTAGCCAATCCAACCGTTTTTTTCCTTCTGACAGCGTGAAGAGCAGGCTCAAGTCCGGCGAAACCGACAATACCCACAATCACAACATCTACGTTGTGCGCATCAATACATGCTCTTACACCCCTGGCTCCGAAATCGACATGAAGCTTTGGGAACTCTTTCTTTAACCACTTCGCATCTTCTTCGTGAAGAACACTCACTACATCTGGTTCATATTTGATAATTTGTTTCTGAAGCAGTTCTCGATTACGACCAGCAGCCAAACTAGATACTTTGAATTGGCCTGGAAAAGCATCGACTAATTCCAGAGTGAATCTACCGATGGTGCCGGTAGAGCCAAGTACGGAAATACCTCTCAACGGCATCAATTAATACCTCCCCAAGAAGTAATAGATAAAAAGATAAAATGCGGGACCGGTGAAAGCCAAACCGTCAATTCTATCAAGAATTCCGCCATGGCCCGGCAAAAACACCCCCGAGTCCTTTTGGGACTGACTTCTTTTAAGCACGGATTCAAAGAGATCACCCCCCTGAGCAAGTAAACTCAACACAGGAGAAAACAGGATTAAATTTCGATAGACTGATTTTTCAACTGTTTCCGGATAAATGAATGCTATCCAGACCCAAGTAATGACTACGGAAGACAGCATCGCTGCCACTGCACCCTCGACTGTCTTATTCGGACTGATTTTTTCGGCCAGCTTTGTTTGCCCCCACTTCATTCCCGCAAAATAGGCCGTTGTGTCCCCAAGAAACACTAACAAGAATAAATAAAGCAAATAAAATCTTCCAGTGTCGGCCCAATGTGCGATCGGAACCAAAAACCCAAATAAGGAGCAAACATAAAAAAGACCTAAAAGCTGAAGTGACAGAGCACGAACAGCCTCAATAAAATCTCCTGTTTGGTACTGAAACAAAATGGAAGAACATATAGCTACGAACGAAAGAGTGATCAGATGAAATGCATTTTGCTCGCTTCTTCCTATCTGATAAATTATTGCTAGCACGAGACTCGTCATCAGTATCCACCGAAAAACGGAACGATTTTGAAACATGAGACGGTCATATTCCAAATAGGCGAAAGCAGCGGCGATTAAAACAGTTAATTGGATCAGCCAAGTGGGTGCCCAAAGAACCAAACCAAGAAGTACGATTGCTGCCGGAATTCCAAAAAACAACCTGGTTCTCATACTCCTCTCTCCTGATGGCTCTTATGGGTTCTTCCAGTTTTTCGAACTGAAAAACGATCCTCTTTCTGATCCACTTGCTCTTGCGTTTTTCCAAATCGTCTTTTTCTCTTTGAATAAGCATTAAGGGCATTTTTAAGGGCTTCAGAGTTGAAATCCGGCCAGAATTCATCCACGACTAAAAATTCGGAATAGGCTATTTCCCAGAGAAGAAAGTTACTAATTCGAGATTCCCCGCCAGTTCTGATAAGCAAGTCAGGATCGGGAAAGTGAGGATGATAAAGCTTACTTCGAAATAGCTCTTCATTGACCGAATCAACAGTCAATTCACCTTCGGATATTAAGCGGGCAATTTCTCGAACTCCGTCCAAAATCTCCTGTCTACCGCCGTAGGAAAGTGCCAAACTCAAATGAAGTTTAGGTTGTTCAGTGTGGGTAAAACGAATTACCCGATCCAATTCTTTTTGAACAAACTTGGGAAGTTTTTCGATATGGCCTTGAGCGGATAAAATTACTCCGTTCTTTCTAAGCTTCTTATCCATGGTTCGAAGATGCTGCACCAAAAGCCGCATCAGCATGTTCACTTCGAGGGTGGGACGCGACCAGTTTTCCGAAGAGAATGTGTAGAGCGTGAGGTATTCAACTCCTAGGCTGCAGCACTCGGTAACGATTTCATCTACCCGCTTCGCACCCTCACGATGACCTTGGGTTCTGGGCAATCCTCGCTGTTGAGCCCAACGGCCATTTCCATCCATAATGATCGCAATGTGCCGGGGAATATTTTTTGAACGTTCTGCGCTCAGATGGTCATAACCTCTTTGGTCTTTGTATCAACTGACTTTTCAACTTCTTGAATGAAATGGTCAGTTAGCTTCTGAATTTCGTCTTGAGATTTTCTTTGGGCATCTTCAGTGAGTTCTTTGTCCTTCTTAAGACCATCCATGGCGTCTCGACGAACATTTCTGATGGCAACTTTTGCAGCTTCGCCCTCTTTGCTAATTTGCTTTACAAAGTCCTTACGGCGTTCCTCAGTAATGGGCGGCATATTAATTCTTATGATTTTGCCATCGTTCATTGGGGTCAAACCCAAATTGGCTGCCAGTATTGCTTTCTCAATTTCGCCAAACAAACTTCTATCCCATGGCTGAATGGTAATCGTTTTAGGATCAGGAGTAGCTAGAGCTGCCACTTCTTTTAGAGCCATCTGACTACCATAAACATCTACTCTCACTGCATCGACCATGGTCGCCGATGCTCGCCCTACCCTCATTTTGCCGAGCTCATTTCGAAAGTGCTCCACTGCTTTTTCCATGTTTTTCTTAATGTCATTTATTGGAGGATTCATTTGTCCCTCTTTACGATAGTTCCAATATTTTCACCCATTACCACACGCCTGAAATTTTCAGCAGTATTGAGGTTGAAAATTAGAATCGGAAGTTGGTTGTCCATACAAAGCGAAATCGCAGTGGAGTCCATCACTTTCAGGTTATTTTTTAAAACATCCAAATAGTCTAAAGTTTTGAACATTTTTGCTTTGGGATTAAGCACGGGATCATCATCAAATACCCCATCCACTTTAGTGGCTTTCATGATAACATCTGCGTTAACTTCCATAGCTCGGAGGCTTGCAGCGGTGTCAGTGGTAAAATAGGGATTGCCCGTGCCCGCAGCAAAAATGACTACTCGATTTTTTTCCAAATGCCGTACAGCTCTTCGACGAATATAAGGTTCGCAAAGCTCGTGCATTTCAATGGCCGACATGACTCGAGTAAAAACATCCAACTTTTCGAGACAGTCCTGAAGAGCCAAGCTATTGAGAACGGTTGCTAGCATCCCCATGTAATCACTGGTCGCACGATCCATGCCCTGAGCGGTTCCCGCAATCCCACGGAAGATGTTGCCTCCGCCAATAACAATTGCGATCTGAACGCCCAGTTGATGGACCGACTTTATTTCACGAGCGATCCGTTCAATAACTTCCGGACTAATCCCGAAGGCTTTTTCACCAGCAAGAGCTTCACCACTTAATTTCAGGAGGACACGCTTGTATCGAACCTGGCTTGATGGAGTCATGAGGTTTAAGCCTTAGTAGATTCACCTAGTTGAAAACGAACAAAGCGACGAATGGCCATGTTCTCTCCCAATTTGGCGATAGCATTTTTTAAAAGAGCCTCAACGGAAAGATTGGGATCTTTAACGAACTTCTGATGAACAAGACAGTTCTCTTCGTAAAATTTAGCGATCTTGCCCTCAACAATCTTATCTACGACCGGTCCTTTTTTTCCAGACTCTTCCGCTTGAACTCGGAAAATAGATTTTTCTTTTTCCAAGTCCTCCGCAGGCACTTCTTCTTTATCGAGGTAACGGGGCGACGCTGCCGCAATATGCATTGCGATATCACGACTCAAGTTTTGAAACTCATCCGTTCGAGCGACGAAGTCGGTCTCACAGTTGATTTCAACCATAACACCAATTTTTCCATCGCCGTGAATATACGATTGGATTCTTCCTTCATTAGCAGCACGTCCAGCTTTTTTAGCTGCAGCTGCAAGGCCTTTCTCACGAAGGTAAACCATCGCTTTTTCGATATCATTCCCAGTTTCAAGCAAGGCTTTTTTGCAGTCCATAAAGCCAGCACCGGTCTTTTCTCGAAGCTCTTTTACTAGAATTGCTTCACTCACAAACAACCTCCAATTACTTTTTTTTATTCTTTTCCTTCAGTCGACCCCACTTCGGGAGCTTCGGGAGCTTCGGGAGCTTCCTCTTCTTCTAAAAGGCTAGCGTCTCGATAGTCGATTTCAGTTGGAATATTGAGCAGCTTGGGTCTTTTGACCTTTTCCACTACTGGGCCAGCAGCAACTTTTTCAGTTTTTTCGACTTTAGCGGCTTTTGCTTCTGTAGCAGTTTGCCCCTGAGCTATTCTTGCTTTCTGTTCGTAAATAGCAGCTCCTTCTGCACAGGAATCTGCAATCAAGTTCACAAAAAGTGTGACTGACTTAAGCGCATCATCATTCCCAGGAATGACGTAATCAACTCGATCAGGATCACAATTGGTATCTACCAAAGCTACCACTGGAATGCCTAAACGGTTTGCTTCTCTTACTGCGATATCTTCCGTCATGGGATCGATAATGAACAGAGCTGAGGGTAGATGTCTCATATGACGAATACCGCCCAAGCTTGCTTCAAGTTTTTCTTGTTTTCTATCAAACATGACGCGTTCTTTTTTCTTAAATGCTTCGTAAGTTCCGTCAGCTCTCAAGCGATCCATCTCATCCAACTTTTCACAACCACGACGAATGGTTGCGAAGTTTGTGAGAGTACCACCCAACCAACGCTCAGAAACATAAGGCATATTGCATTGAGTAGCGGCTTCTTTTGTAATAGTCGCAGCTTGATTTTTGGTAGCTACAAAGAGGACCTTGCCCCCATCTGCGACAGTCGTTTTGATAAAAGCACAGGCTTCTTTGGCATGCTTTACGGTTTTTTCCAAATCAATGATGTAAATCCCGTTGCGAGGCCCATAAATAAAAGGCTTCATTTTAGGATTCCAACGATGAGTCTGGTGACCAAAGTGCACACCAGCTTCCAACATATTTCTCATGGATACTTCAGGCATTATTACCTCCGGTTAAGCCTCCGCTCCCAATTTGCTCTTTCAAAACCTACTGATGAAAGAGACCGAAGTCTGTTTTTAGGCAGGGGAGCGTGTGTATTTGGCCGTCAGGGATAGCATGCCCAAAGGAGGGCGGCAAGCCATTTTACGTAACAAAATCAGGAACTAACCGAGATAAAGCGGGTGGGGTTTTTCGATTTAAAAGACATTTTCCCCTTTAGTTCTTTAAGGTTAGTAGACCTTGGGCCCTTTTTTATGAGAAGGTACAGAGCCCATGATGAGTTTCTTAGAATTTCTGGTTATCGCCGTTTTGGTGGCAATCTTACTCAAGCGCCATTCTTTCTTTGCTTGGTGGGTTGGTGGTCTCAAGGCTTGGGATACCTTTAAAAAGACTCTTCACGAAAACCCTGTCCGTGAAGTACAAGAGTACAGTCCATCAGAGCGGTTAACATCCCCATCTCAAGGAGTCACTGATGTTTAATTTAGGATTTCCAGAAATCGTCCTTATCTCGGCAATTGTGCTTCTTATTTTTGGCCCTAAAAGACTGCCTGAATTAGCAAAAGGATTGGGTAAGGGGATTCGAGAGTTTAAAAAAGCACTCTCTCAAACGGAAGAAGATGAACAAAAACCTGCGATCACTCAGAACTCAGAACAAGACCCCAACAAAAAAACCTAAGGCTGTTTGGAAATGGAAGAACGAAAACTACCTTTGAGCGGTCATTTTGAAGAGCTCAGAACAGCTCTTTTTAGGTCTCTCATAGCAGTTTTAGTTGGCTTCAGTATTACTTATACTTTTTCGGATAAGCTCATCCACTTCTTAGAAATGCCCCTTTTGAAAGTACTACCTCAGGGGCAGGATACCCTTTATTTTACGGGTTTGACCGACAAGTTTTTTACTTATTTTCAGGTAAGTCTTTACGCTAGCTTGGCTCTAGTACTTCCCTACATCCTATACGAAGTGTGGAGGTTTGTTTCCCCTGCTCTTTACCCGCAGGAAAGAACTTTTTTAATTCCTTTTTTGATTATTGCGACGTGTGCATTCTTTGGGGGTTTAGCGTTTGGATTTTTTTGGGTAATCCCCTATGGCTATAACTTTCTAATAAACTTCGGCTCCGAACGAGAAAAACCACTCATCACACTTAAGGATTACTTTTCTCTTACCACTCAAATGTTACTGGGCATGGGTCTTGTGTTTGAGTTGCCGGTCGTCGTAGTTCTCTTAGCAAAGTTCGGATTAATTTCTATTCAAACTCTAAAGCAAATGAGAGCCACTATTTATGTTGGCTTATCGATTCTAGCAGCTGTTATCACTCCCACTCCCGACGCTTTTACCATGTTACTGACGTGGCTACCTCTCTGTCTTTTGTATGAGTTGAGCTTACTGTTGGTACAATACTTTATTGATCCCAAACTAAACAAGCCCTGTGACCAGCAATAAAAAATCTCGAGCAAGAGCTCTACCCGCATGCGCTGAGCATATCGGTATATGGCCCCTCCAACCCGGCGTTTACATCATGAAGGATTCAACAGGACGAATTCTTTATGTAGGCAAAGCAAAGGTTTTAAGAAATCGAATACGCTCTTACTTTCAAGATCCTGAGAAGCTTACTCCTAAAACTCGAGCTCTCACTAAGAGAATCGCTTCATTGGAATTTACCGTAACTCACACGGAGCTTGAAGCTCTGCTTCTGGAATGTAATCTCATAAAGAAACATCGGCCTCGTTACAACGTTCGACTGAAAGATGATAAAAACTTTCCCTATGTAGTGCTGGATTTCACTCATCCATTTCCACAGTTTCGAATCACTCGCAAAGTAATACCCTCTCCAGAACTTCGCTACTTTGGCCCCTACAGTGGGGGGATTCGGGAAATTGGCCGCTTTTTGCTTAAAACCTTTCAAATCAGGGATTGTTCTGATTCAAAATTTAAGAATCGTACTCGCCCTTGTTTAAACTATGAGATTGGGACCTGTACTGCCCCATGCGTAGACTATGTTTCCCAGTCGGATTATGCGAAGCAGATTGAGGATGCCATTATGTTCCTGAAAGGTAGGAAGCAAGACTTGGTTACTAAATTGAAACAAGAAATGCTTCTAGCCTCAGAGAAGCTGGAATTTGAAAGGGCCCGTGGTTTCCGAGATAAAATTTCAGCCATTGAACGAATAACAGAAAAACAAAATGCGGTTCTCACTGAAAAACAAAAAGATATTGATGTGATTGGTGTTTATCTCGGCCAGAATGAGTTGTTAATCGCTGTTCTGTTTATCCGCAATGGACTGCTAACCGGGCGTCGAACAGAAAAAATTGTACTCACTTTGGATTCAGTCGAAAAAACTATTTTAGAATTTTTACAACAGTTCTATTTAGTGTCTTTAGTGCCCGATGAGATTTGGCTTGCTAATGATTTTGACGAACGGCACATCCTTGAAAGCCTTTTAAGTGAACAATCTCATAAGAAAGTTAAAATCCGAATTCCACGAACAGAAAAGCCTCTCCGACTTCTGGGCATGGCCTATGAAAATGCCAAACTTATCTACTTAGATATCAAAAACAAAATAGGCATTTCTGCTTCCGAGCAATTGCAGGAAGTATTGGGCTTGACTGAGCCACCTCAAACTATTGAAGGGATCGATGTCTCAAACCTACAAGGGAGAAACCCTGCCATCGCTCTCGTGCACTTTTCAGACGAGAGACCATTAAAAAGTCGTTATCGACTTTACTATCCCAAGACAGTTGAAGGACAAAATGACTTTGCCATGATTTACGAAGTGATGAATCGGCGATTTTCGAAAGCGGATCCTCCTCCTCCTGATCTTATTTTAATAGATGGAGGAAAAGGACAACTAGCTGCAGCGGAAAGAGCTCTTCTCGAACTCAAATTAGATATTCCAATTCTGGCACTCGCAAAATCAAGAACCAAAAGTGCCTTTACTCGAAAGCAAGTAGAGAAAAGTGAAGAACGGATTTTTGTGCCCAAGAGAAAAAACCCTATTATTCTAAAGGAGGGAACACCTGCCCTCCGACTGCTTCAACAAGTGAGAGATGAAGCTCATAGATTTTCGGTTAAAAGCCATCGAGTCAGACGTCGCAAAGAGATGTTGGAAACCTCCGTTCTCGGTGATATTCCTGGCATTGGGGAAAAAACCAGAGAGAAGCTACTAAAAGAACTGGGAAGCTTGGAAAATATTCGGGAAGCTAATCTGGACCAACTTTTAGCCTTGGGACTTAATCACACTCAAGCCCACAATGTTTTAGAAAATCTTCAACACGAACCTGAGGAGGAATGAGAATGCATGCTTGGCATGATATCGATCCCGGAAATGACATTGAAAAGAAACTAAATGCCGTTGTTGAAATTCCCATGGATTCAAAAATAAAATACGAACTAGATAAAGCCACGGGATTTTTGAGAGTGGATAGAATACTTTTTAGTTCTGTTCATTACCCAGCAAATTACGGTTTTATTCCACGAACCTACTGCGATGATAAGGATCCATTAGATGTGCTCATTTTAGGACAGTTGGCAGTTGCCCCACTTTCCATATTACGAGTGAAGCCTATTGGAGTCATGAAAATGGTGGATCAAGGGGAAGCTGACGATAAGATTATCGCCGTGCATGCCGACGATCCTGAATACAACCACTATGATTCAATTAAACATTTACCTCCTCATCGAATGGCCGAAGTTCAAAAATTCTTTGAAGAATACAAATCGCTGGAAAATAAAAAAGTAGTTGTTGAAAGCTTTTTGGATCGAAAAGAGGCTTATCAGATTATTCGAGATGCACTAGCATTCTATTCAAAGACTTTTGGGCATCGAACCTAATGGTGAACTATTGATTTGAGCCACTCCGCTACAGAGATAGTGGCTTTTGAGTCAATCCTTGCAAAAAAACTATTGGTTGTTTTTTCACAGTCTGACGGAGCATCTTCCGGACAACCAGCATTGGAGTTGACTCCTACAATTCGATAAGGATTATCTTTCAACACAGGCCCACCCGAATCACCACTTCCCAAATTGGGAAAAGAAGGGTCTACCAAAGACCCCAGAGTACCGAAAAACAAACCTTCATTCGGCATCCCCTCATGTTCGGCAAGAGTGCCTTTGACGACTTCGCTAAGGGCTTCTGGAGTAGCAACTTTTGAAAAGCTATACTTGAGTAAGGGAGGAAGAATATCTCCATTTCCCTGTAAGCCGTAACCCAACATGATGATGTCATCACCGGGTTTATTGGGCGTAAAGTCCAAGGGCAAAGCCGGGGCATCAGCAAAAGGACCTGCTTCTTGCTCCACAGTAACTACTGCGATATCCGGAGAAGGAACACCGGTAGGTTTACATTGAGCAGGAAAATATTTTCCTTTTTGTAAACACCGGTGAAGCAACGGATGAATGTTGACTTGCTTGATCGTGGCTGAAAAAACCGTTACTGGTTGCGAAAGGTCTCTTTCAAAAGAATAAAAATAACGTCGGCCCGGCTTGGCAGTTTCTGGAAAATACCATCCTTTACTATCTGACAGCAGAACACAGTGGGCTGAAGTTAAAAATTGGGTTGGAGAAATTTTTGAGGCAGTACAAAAGTAATCTGTAAAATTTTTTCGTAATTCGGAAAATAAAAAAACAGAAGGGAAGAGCTGGCCCGCGGGATTTCCCCCCACAAGGCGTGGGCGAGTCTGGCCGAAGCTTCCTAAACACAAGGTTAAAAACATTAATAAAGATAAAATCTTTACTTTCATTTTCAACTCTTCGAACTGAAGTACACTTTTAAGTTGCTCCAACAATTGAGATAGTCCTTTTGCAGACTCGGACTGGTCATTCCCGCCTGTGTTACTTGATAGGGATAACAACTCTCAAACATAAAGGCGAGAGTATTATCAATGTAAGAAGGGTCATTTTGGGTCTTCATCGCTTTTTCAGTAGTATCTGCATCCGGCCCATGGGGTGCCATACAATTGTGCAAACTTCCCCCCCCCGGCAAAAAACCTTTCTGCTTCGCGTCGTACTGGCCCTTCACCAATCCCATAAATTCGCTCATGATATTTCGATGAAAGTACGGCGGCCTGAAAGTGTTTTGAGCTACCATCCAACGCGGAGGAAAAATAACAAAATCGCAATTCGCTTGCCCAGGTAGGAGCCCCGGAGAAGTTAGGACAGTAAATATAGACGGATCAGGGTGATCGAGGCGCACCGTATTAACCGGTTGAAAAAGCCTCAAGTCGTATTTGTACGGGACATAGTTTCCATGCCATGCCACTACATCCAAAGGGGACCGATCAGTAGAAGATTCAAAGAGTGTTCCTTGAAAACGAACTAAGAGCCGAAAAGAACCTTTCTTATCTTCAAAACTAGCATGGGGCGTTAAAAAATGCCGGGGGTCCGCTAAGCCATTGGCCCCAATGAGCCCCAAGGTAGGAATTCGAAATACCTCCCCGAAATTTTCACAGATATATCCACGGGCCCAAGAACCATCCAAACAAACATGAAACTTCATACCGCGAGGAATACAAACAATTTCAGACGGTTCCACTATTAACTCGCCGCATTCAGTCCTGACAATCAGACTTCCTTTCTCAGGAACAATCAGAAGCTCCCCATCGGAATTGGAGATATAGGTGCCTTCCATTGATTGGTTTGCAGCATAAATATGAATCGCTACTCCGGATCGAGTTTCTACACTTCCGTTTCTAGCCAAAGTGACCCAGCTCTGAATGAAGTCGACTTTACTGGTAGGCTCAGGAAATGGATTCCACCTCAACTGATTGGGCGAAGGCGGATGACAAGGACCAACCGTGTTCCAACTCGAAGGCGATACCGGCTTAAATTCGCCCTGAACAACCGAGGGGCGAATACGGTAAAACCAAATTTTTCGATTTTCGTCCCTAGGCCGAGTAAAGGCCGAACCACTCAGCTGTTCCGCATAAAGGCCCAAGGGTGCATTACGAGGGGAATTTTGCTCTTTCGGTAAGGCTCCTTTGATGGCTTCCGATTCAAAATGGTTTCCAAAACCTGATTGATATTTCAACTCAGTTTTCATTGGAATACAGTTTGCGCTCCTTCAACTAATTTGTCATCTAGGATTGACAGTTCTTCACTCGTGAATGAATCTATTGGGCCTAAAATTCATAATGAAATCTCCTCCTTTTAGGTGGAGTGGGGTACAATTTCAGAGGTCTTTTTGAGAAAGAACCTTAACTTTTGGGGTAAGCGCTCATGATGGAACAACTCAGTAACGCTTGGAAGAATGTATTAGATAGAAAAGGGTTCGATTACGGACTTCCCATTGATATTTCTACTCACGGCGCTGCCATCGATCGACTGATTACAACCCTTCACTATTTCATGGCTCTCTTATTCATTGGCTGGGGAATTTATTTAGTTTATTGCCTAGTCCGTTTTAGAGACCGCGAAGGTCATCAAGCAGATGTCAGCGAAAAACATTTTGGTGTACCCAAATATCTAGAAATGGGAATCGTTATTTTCGAAGCCTGTCTTTTGGTGTTTTTTTCTTATCCCGTTTGGGCAAAGCTCAAAACCGATTTTCCAGACAGAGCCAACTCATTAGTCGTTCGAGTTGTAGCCGAACAATTTGCTTGGAACATTCATTATCCTGGGAGAGACGGTAAATTTGGTAAAACCAGTATTGATTTGATTGATGGGACGAATCCCGTCGGTCTCGATCGTGAAGATGCTGATGCAAAAGATGACATTGTAACAATCAATCAACTCGTCGTTCCCGTGGGAAAACCAGTTATTGTGGAACTTTCTGCCAAAGATGTGATTCATGGTTTCTTTTTACCTGTAGCACGAGTGAAACATGACGCCATTCCCGGAATGACTTTTCCCCTTTGGTTTGAAACCAAAGAAGTTGGAGAATTTCAAATTGCTTGCGCTCAATTATGTGGAGTGGGCCACTACAAAATGATGGGTCAGTTTCTCGTTAAGACCCCGGAAGATTTTGAACAGTGGCATTTGGATGAGGAAAAGGCTTTGACCGAATAGGAGAATACAGAATGACTCACGCTGAACATACTCATAGTGGACATCACGAAATGCCCTTTTGGAGAAAGTATATTTTCTCTATCGATCACAAAGTGATTGGGCTTCAATATGGGATCACGGCGACTTTTTTCTTGTTGTTTGGTTTCTTCCTAATGATTCTGATGCGCTGGCAATTGGCGTATCCAGGAGTTGAAATTCCATTCATAGGTAAAGCGCTCACAGAAACCGGGGCACTGACACCCGATCTTTATAATGCTTTGGGCGCGATGCACGGAACGATTATGATTTTCTTGGGGGTTGTTCCGATGGCAGTTGGAGCTTTTGGAAACTACTTAGTCCCACTTCAAGTAGGAGCGCAAGATATGGCGTTTCCGAAACTCAATATGATGAGCTACTGGGTCTACTTTGTAGGTGGAGTAGTCATGATGTCGAGTTTCCTCATGCCCGGTGGAGCAGCAGCTTCAGGTTGGACTTCTTACCCACCTTTGTCTGTGACAGCTAATAATGCCCAAACTGTTTGGCTTCTAGCGATGGTGTTTTTGATTACGTCTTCACTTTTGGGGTCTATCAATACGATTGTTACTGCTGTTCAATTGAGAGCTAAAGGACTCAGTTTCATGAGATGGCCAGTTCACGTTTGGGCTCAAGTGGCCACGGCATTTTTGTTGCTGTTGGCTTTTCCCCCACTCGAAGGTGCAGCTGTTCTTCAATTGGTTGATCGAGTATTTGGTAGCAGCTTCTTTCTGCCGAGCGGGCTTTATATCGATGGAGCCAAAGCATCGGTTGCCGGGGGAGGCAATCCTCTCCTTTGGCAGCATTTATTTTGGTTCCTAGCTCACCCCGAAGTGTACGTTCTTATTCTTCCTGCGGTCGGGGTGATTTCGGAAATTATCTCCACGAATTCTCGAAAGCCTATCTACGGTTATAAAACGATGGTTTATTCCATTCTCTTTTTAGGTTTTATGTCTTTTGTTGTTTGGGCCCACCACATGTTCATGACTGGCATGGGAGTTACTCTCAGTTCATTTTTCCAAGCAACCACCATGATTATTTCAATTCCATCCGTCATTATTCTAACGACGCTTCTTCTGACGTTATGGGGTGCTTCTATCCGTTTCACTGTCCCCATGCTATTTGCCTTGGCATTTTTACCGATGTTTGCCATCGGGGGGTTAACGGGTCTTCCTTTAGGATTAACTGCTTCGGACATTCACTTGCATGATACCTATTACGTCATCGGCCACTTTCACTACGTGGTAGCTCCTGGAACGCTATTTGCTCTGATGGGTGGAGTTTATTTCTGGTATCCCAAAATTACCGGACGTCAAATGAACCAGTTTTTGGGTAAGCTTCACTTCTGGCTATCCTTTGTTGCGATAAATTTCGTCTTTATGCCCATGTTCCTCATGGGATCGAAGGGCGTATCGCGAAGGCTCTATGACCAAACGGGATATTCTCATGGAGCAGCAACTCAGAGCTGGAATGTCATAATGTCAACGGCCGCATTTGTGTTGCTGTTGGCTCAAATTCCTTTCCTCTACAATATGTTCACCTCTTGGAAATGGGGTAAGAAAGTTGAAAACGACAATCCATGGGAAGCAACAACTTTGGAGTGGGCCGCTTCTTCACCCCCTCCCCACGAAAACTTTCCAACTCCAGTAGAAGTTTACCGTGAACCTTACTCTTATTCTCCGACCAGTCGGAAAGTAAGACCTCAATTTTCTCAGCAGGAGGCCTGATGTCAGTTCAAATACCTTATATCGATGAGCCGCATCCAGTTACAGGAGTAACCAACGCTAAATTGGGCGTTTGGTTATTTTTAGCTTCGGAAGTTATGCTCTTTGGCGCTCTATTTTCAGCTTTGATCACACTTCGATTAGGAGTTAACGACTGGCCTCACGGATACGATATATTGAATGTTCCGTTAGCAACACTGAATACAGTCGTACTTATTTTTTCTTCGGTCACAGTCGTAATGGCTTGGGCTTCACTTAAAATGCAAAATTTGTCTCGGTTTCGGACCTATATGGTATTAACCATTTTGTGTTCGTTCATTTTCTTGGCAGTAAAAGCAGTGGAGTATGGCCATAAATTTGAGCACGGTATTTCCCCGGCGACGAGTAATTTTTATGCGATTTACTTCGTGATCACCGGGCTTCATGGTCTTCACATTATCGGGGGAATTATTGTTAACGCCTACTTACTGGGACCGGGAAGCCGCATGTGGAAAACACAACCAGAGAGGTTTACAGGACGTATTGAATGCGCAGGACTTTATTGGCATTTTGTTGATTTAGTCTGGATCTTTCTATTTCCAATTTTATACCTTCTCTAAGGAGAGCAATCATGGCATCAGGACATATGTCGGTTGAAGAAGTAAAAAAGCATACGCGGATTTATTGGGTTATTTTCTCGTCGCTATTATTATTGACGGGAGTAACAGTGGGGATCTCCTACATTCACTTGCCCTTCACTTATGCAGTAATTCTGGCTCTGGTAGTGGCAAGCACAAAGGCATCTTTAGTGGCTCTTTACTTCATGCATCTGATTTCTGAGAAGGCAGTGATTTATTTTACTTTGGCTCTCACAGCCTTCTTTTTTGTGTTTTTAATAATTATTCCTTGGTTTATTCCCTGGGATTTTGCGACCCATTAAAAAGGAGCAGTTTTGTCCTTACGAGTAGTACACGTTCTTTTGATCTTGGCCTCTATTTCCCTCTCTGCCTTTTTCGGGACTTGGTGTCTGAAAAATTATGGGTTTCACTCAGACCCACTGATGGTAATTTTGGGTTACTTGTCTCTTTCCAGTTCTGGCGGACTTGTTTTTTATTTGATCTACTTTATACGTAAGACCAAAGGCTTCGGGTTATTAACTCTCCTCTTTGTGCTGGGCAACTTAATTCCTTTAACCGGTGCAAATGCATGTGCTGTTTGTCAATTTGGAACACCGGATTCGCCGCTGGTTATGGCGATTCGCGAGGGAATCTGGATTATTCTTTTTATTGTAGCTGGTATTTTAAGTAGTTTCCTAGCCCTCTTCCTATTTTGGGCAAAGCGCTCGCGTGAATTAAACGGCAAATAATGGCACTAAAATTGAGGCAGTTCAATTCGGATCAGTTTTCGATTACGGCCTTCTTTGGGATCTTTCAGTCGAGCTGCTACGAACAGTTGTCTGCCATCATCAGATAGCACCATATGTTCTTTTCTCACGGGACCCATCAATTTGTTTCCCAACAGTCTTAGAATCAAAGGCTGACCGTCCAAAGTCTTTCTAGGATAAATAATGCTCAACCCATCTTGGTCGTCCCATGTAGTCAAAATTGGCTGACGAGGATTGAGTACCATTGGCTCTCTCTCGCCAAATTGATAGTATCGACATCCATACGTCCCATCATCCCACAGGAAATTTTTTTCCGGATGGTCAGATTTGACAACAAACATGTTGTGATTCCCTTCCATTAATTCCGGAAACTGATACACCTCGGTCACATTACCGGGAATAACGGTGGAATATTGACCTGATTTATAAAGGAGACAAGTCGGTTTACCCAGAAGCTCGCCTTCGATCTGAATGTTGAAATAATTTACCTGAGTGTTATCACCAGTCTTCTTAATCGTGTAAAGAAACACGTAAGGATAAACATGGCCCTCTCCCAGGTAAAATATTTGGCCCTGAGGAGCTATTAAATTACAAATATGCGGTTTTATCCCCCGAGAGCTGAAGGACAAAACCTCAATCTGTTGTTGGCGAGGTCGATAAAAAGAGGCTCCAACACTAAACAAGGACTCTCTCCCCAGAAAACGATGCCAATATAAATGTTTAATTTCCCGATAGTGCGGCCAACTACGCCACATGAGAGGCGAGGATTCCGTATCCAAAACTGTTGCTCTACCTCGCAACGAGAGAAACCTGTTATTATCGTCTTTTATTGATGAAAGGGGATTCCGACTATTAGCTAAATGAATTTGCCTGCCTCCCCTTAGTGGCAGCGAATAGATTCTCCCGTAATCATTTCGATAAGCAACAGTTTGCTTATTGCTCCAAAACAGAAACTCCTGAACAGAGCCTTCGGTAGGTAATACTTCTACTCCTATACCCAAATTATCAGAGACATCGGTTAGAGGATTAGGACCATCTCCTCCCATGCATTTGACTGAAGTAAGTGGTATCGCCTGAGCAGCCGAATTTAAGAAAACGAGCGTTGCTATTAATAATCCAGAACGCCTCATGACTCGACCGCGACCAATTTTATTTTGGTTAACCATCTATAGCCACCTTTTTCAAATTGAATTGGGTCATCATTCAAACCCAATTGTTGGCAAATCTTTCTTAAGGAATGTACATGAGAATGGATGCGACTATCGTCACGCTCAGCCACGTACTCCTGTTTGAAAATTGTTTTTGCTAATTGGATCTTATCTATCCACGAATTCGATAAAAACATCTCGAGTATCTTGGCAGTTGCAGTAGCGAGTTTTATTTCCACCGTTCTCGTTTGGAATGACAAACGCCAAGATGAAATACCTTCCTCGCAATGGATTTCCACTGTCGTTACTTGCTCTTTTATCTTATTTTCCAGAGCTATTAGCTGGGTTTTAATCGTTTTAAAGGGGGTGTTTTCAGCAATTTTTCGCACTTCATCAACTACTGACAATGCCTTGTCCGATTTGCCTTGAGCAGTGTAAAGCCCTCCCAAGAGGATTTTTGCAGAAAAAAATCCGTACCAATTTTTCCAAACATCTAATTTATTGATAGTATCAAAAAGTTTTTTTTCAGCTTCGCTTAGCTTTCCCTCGTCTCTCAACACTTTCGCACGCCAAAGTTGTACTGCAATCTCCAAATCAGGCTCATCAGCTTTCGTAATTGAATCAATAATTTTGCGACAAGAAGATACGTCGTTATCTTCCATATCGTAACAATAGGCCAAGAACAATTTAGCCTTTACATGGAGATAACCGGCATCGGGATCTGAAATAACTCCTTCAAGAATCTTCTTGGCCTTGGGGATATTCTTCTGGATCCCAAGACAATAGACTTCGGCTAATTGGTAAGCGAGATCGGGCGTTCTCCATTTTTCATAAAGTGACTCAATTTGTCGTAAGTAAAATTCGAGCTCTCGTTCTTTTCCCAGCTCGAGAAGACAACGGATAAAAAAACTCAAGTAAATGGCGTGTGCTGGTTCTGGAGAAAAAGGGAGCCTATCAAAAAAGCGGCGAAAAATGGCATAAGCTTCAGGGAGCTTCCAAGCATAGAAGAGTTCTTTGCCGCGCTCCATGTCTTTTTGAAATTTTTCGTTCATGCGCCTGCTAATTTCCTAAAATACTCTCCAATCCCAAGTGGTAGAGTCTGCGTCGAAAATTGTTACCTTTATCTTTAAAGACCATGTACATATCTGGACTACTTGAATTTATCCAGACGTGGCTCTTCAGTGTCAATTCTAAATTAACTGTTCTATCTATCGTAAAGTACTTACCCGACTCTAAAGCGAAAACTCCCGCGCCTTTCTGACGGTTTAGGTTGAGCAAAACTGGAATGCCAGGGTTTGGAAAATAAGAGGTCCCAGATGGGATATTGAAATAGCGACAAGTATTTCCCTGATCGTAAAGCAGGTTATTTTGATCCTGGTCGGTCTGGATAGCATAGTCTCTCGCATCATTGAGCTGTGTTACTTTAACGATTTTTCCATGGATAGGATCACGATAGTGGGCTATTAATCGAATATCACAGTTTTTTGATTGCGATATCAGATTTACAAAATAGAGATCGACATGACTTCCGCCTTTTTGCTGTCGGAATCCATAGAGAAACAAGAAAGGAAATACGTGACCCTGCCCCACTCCGACTTCAATATTTTTTGCCAAGGAAAACTGGCAGGAATGCCGAACTTGAGTTCCATAATCCGAATTCACCCTAGCAAAGCTAACGTTCCAGTTTCCACCTGACCCACGGCTCACTTTGTCCAAAAGAAAAAGTTCCTTCTGATACCAAAAAACAGGATCAGCTGAATTGGGAATTCTTAATTCAGTCGTGTCCTTATAAGTTCGCAAGTCCTTTACTAATCCGGCCTTTCCAGAAACAAGAAATCTCTCATCCGGGTCCACCAAAGAAGCAAGCGGCCCTCTAAATTTACCTAAATTCAACTCGGATTGATTTTGAAGGTCATAGAGCCACAGATGGCCTTTTGAACCCACATAGGCCAATTGATTTTTTTTCTCTAAAATCACAAACGAAGTAATGGAATCAGTGGTTTTGATTAACTCCTGATTGGGTGGTGGAACCACAGTAAAAGGAGTGGGTCCATCGGTACCGCGACAATGAACTTCAGTTCCCCAAAGCCTGCTAATTAGGAAAAAGTTCAAAAAGATGGCTGTTAATTTCATTTGGGCAACTCCTCAACAAAAGTCACATCGGGTAACCAACGATATCCTACGGGCTCCTTAACGATGGTTTTTTCAGAAAGTCCTAATTTGAGGAGATTTTTCTTCAATGAGTGAATATGAGCGTAAATAATTTTATCATCAGACTTGTGGCGATATTTTCGGTGATAAAGATGCTTAATAATTTCAGTTTTTGGGGCAATTCGATCCTGAAGGAATAATAACAGCAGCTTTTCCCATGGCTGTTCGCCATGCAGTGGGATGGTTTTTCCTTCATAACTCAAAATTCGTTGGCGCTGGGAGTTCACTAATTCAATCCGAGAACGCTGAGGCTCACCTTTAATTTGCTCTGCAAGATAATCAATTTGTCTTTGGATTGTTCTGAGGGGATTTTGAGCGCAGTAAGCTTTTACTTCGCTCACTAAATCAAGAAGACGCTCAAATCGGCCCTGCTTGAGATAAACTCCTCCCAAAATTATTTTGGCAGAAAAATAAGCGTGCCAGTGAAATTGGGCACTTACTCGAGATAAAAGAGTTCCCAAATGAGCTTCTGCTTCTTTCAAGAGGCCTGCGTCTCGCAAATTTTTGGCTTTCCAAACTGAAACTAAATCGAGCAAATACGGACTCAGGTCTTTCTCCTCAATAGAATTAATAATAGAAGTGCATACTCCCCAATCGTGAGCTAAAAAATCATGGCAAGTAGCAAGACCCATTTTGATTTTGGCGAGAAGATCATGATCAACTGGTTTTTCAATCAACTTTTCAAAAATTCTTTTGGCTGTCTTTACTTGGATCTCGTCCGAAGTAAGGTAGCTCATACCTAATTGGTAACCAATTTCAGTCGTCGCGGTGTCTCGATACAGATTTTCTAGCGTATTTCGATAAAAACTAAGCTCATCCTCACGCCCCAGTTCATAAAGAACTCGTATAAATTGCCCAAAATAATCAGCGTGTTCTTTTTGAGGGCGGACCGGAAGCTGATCAAAAAACCGTCGAAACAGGGGATAAGCCTCTTTAAGACGGAGATTCAGATAAAGCTCGCATGCCCGATTAAGTTCAGAAACTTGGATTTTATCCATGTGGAAGAACCGTACCACACTCTATTGCCGTTTGAAAAAGCCCTTTGATTAAGGCGCAACAAGGTTGCTGCCTTGCATTAATTTTCCCGGTTGGTAAAAACTCTGAGATTAATGCGCCATGTATAGATTGGGCTTCGCAGCAAATGAGATCCTATTGGCAGACGTTCTTCCAAAATAATCACTTTTTCCCATGAAAATTATTACGCATCGAGGTCTCTGGACGGAGGTCTCTCAACAAAACACTCTGGCAGCTTTTAAGTTGAGCCAGCAGGAAAATTGGGGCATTGAAACAGACCTTCGATCCTTTCAGGGAAAGCTATTTCTGTCTCATGATCCGCTAAAAAGTAGTACTCATGCTCCGAGCCTCGAAGACCTTCTGAATCTCTGGGCCGATACTCCTGAGTTACCCATTTTTATGAATATAAAAGAAGACGGTCTCCTTCCTTTACTTCGACCGTTCAAAACATCCATACATTCTCTTAATGTCATATTCTTTGATATGAGCATTCCTCAGCTGATCCAATATGCGAAGGAATTTCCACGGTCGATGTTGGCAACCCGTTATTCTGAACACGAGCGGCATCCAGCGGCACTTGAACTCTGTCAGTGGCTCTGGGTTGATGGATTTGAAGTAGATCCCGCCCCCGAAGATCTCAGCTCATTTGTGAAAGTGAAAAAAATGTCAATCGCTGTAGTTTCCCCGGAATTGCATTCCCGACAGCCCCAAAGGGCTTGGAACAAGTTTTTAGCAGCCTCATGGATCCCTCAAGGGGATCTCGCTATTTGTACTGATTGGCCACAAAAACTAAAAAGGGAAATTCGATGATAAAAGCTATCATATTTGATCTCGATGGAGTGCTTGTGGATGCGGTGGAGATTCATTACCAGGCCTTCAATCGAGCTGTGCAGCTTTTTGGCTTTCAAATTCCAGCTAACCTTCATGGGTTTTCCTTTAACGGTCTACCTACGATGACCAAATTAGAAATGCTAAGTCAGACCTGTGGACTCCCCAGAGGTTTGCACCCTTTTATTAATGAGATGAAGCAAACCTTCACTCAAGAACTCATTCTTGAAAAAGTTGCACCTAATTCAGATCTGAAATCATTGCTCCGCGAATTGCGAAGAAGAGGAATTAAGTTAGGAGTGGCGTCGAATTGTGTTTCAAAAACAGTTGATTTGGTTCTAAATAAAATGCAAATTGCTCAGTTTTTTGATGTCATTTTATCGAGAGAGCAGGTTAACCATCCCAAACCTCATCCCATGATTTACCAGGCATGTTTTGAAAAACTTAAGATTCCAGCTCATGAATGCTTGATTCTCGAAGATTCACGCCCCGGAATTCTCGCTGCACAAAAAGCGTGTCCTAACGTTTTGGTGATAAAGAATCCAAAAGAAGTAAATCTCGGGAGAATCGAGAACGAGTTGAAAAAAATTGATGCAGGAACTTTCGCTAAAGAACCCGTTGTGGAAATAGTCATACCGATGGCCGGACTAGGTTCCCGTTTTTCCGAAGCTGGATATCGGGATCCAAAACCCCTGATCGATGTAATGGGTAAGCCTATGATCCAATGGGTAGTGGAAAATTTAGAAAGCCATCAATATCGCTCACATTTCACATTCATTGTTAATGAAATTCACTTAAAGTCTTACCGACTGGATGACAAACTTTCTCAGCTAGTGCCCGGTTGTAATATCGTGACAATTCCTGGAAAAACAGAAGGAGCCGCTTGTACAGTACTTTTAGCTCTGGATGAGATTTCACTCGATAGGCCACTTGTAATAGCTAATTCTGACCAATATGTTGACTTTAGTTTCGATCAGTTTTTGACCAAAGCTTTTGGATCTCATCTCGACGGATTGATCCTCAGCTTTCCCGCTGCCGAAACCAAATGGAGCTACGCGCGGGTCGATCAATTGGGCAAAGTCCGAGAAGTTGCCGAGAAAAAACCGATCAGTGATCATGCAACGGTAGGTATTTATTTCTTTAAGACAGGGCAATCCTTTGTGGAAGCTGCTCAATCCATGATTCGACTCGAGCAGAAAACTAATGGTGAGTTTTATGTTTGTCCTGTTTACAACGAACTGATCAGAATGGGTGCAGATGTCGGTCTATTCCCTATTCCTCGGAACGCAATGCACGGATTGGGTACCCCTGAAGATCTTGATAGCTTTTTGAAAGAATTTGATTCTAATCTTTTCTCGAACCGATTATTAAACGCGCAAGCTGCTTAGCGATATTGGTTTTTCCTTCACATTTCTTCACTGTCCCTGATGTAAACAACCAGGCTGGATGGGCTTTTTTAGTTATTTGTGGAAAGAAATTTAAAACCAAAGCGTAATACTTCTTTTTATTTAGCAAAGTTATGCCATGTTTTTTTATTTCCTGAGTTGGACAAGGCTCGTAATCCAACTTGAACCCTATCCTCTTTATATGAGGAAATAATTTTCCTACTTCATCTACAATCTTCGCCGTAGGAATAAGTCGAATTCTCCAAATTGGTTTATTTGAACTCGTTTTTCCTGGAAGTATTTTTTCGGGTTTAAAGTCGAGTACCGCTGCCGTAAAAATAGCAAAATTAGGACGAAACTTTCTGCATTCTGTGATCACTGCTTCATACATTTGATCGTTAGTTTCAATTTCGATCAACTTTGTTAAAGGCAGTTTAGAAAAAGGATGCTTGGTAGGACCGGTAACTGCAATTACCTCTACACCCTCTTTCAGTAACGCTCGGCTGATTTGATATCCAAGCTCACCAGTTGAGTAATTGGTCAAATATCGAATGGCATCGAAGTAAGCGCGCGTAGGTCCAGCCGTGATAAGAACACGAATTTTGTTTTTTCGGGGGAGAATTTTCCCCAAATTTCCCCTCAATTGGGTTGATTTGTTCATCGAAACCAAAATTTTTTTAAAAAATGTGCGCCAAGCCATGGTGACGCGCGGTTTTTGGGAGTATGCAATAAAATATTCACAAATTCAGGGGTTTTTTTCGATCTCGGCCACTCCGCACGCGTCGCGTCTTATTTTCGTGCCGCAACGTGTTGTTATTTTTAGCTAAACTAATATTCCTGATGGTCGAAATAGTCAGTGGCAGGCGGAAATTTTAGAGAATAACTCTCTAAGCCGTCTGCTCACTCTGCAAGGAAAACCGCAGAGCGTTCTCGAAGATCGGGAACGATTCACAAGGAAGGAGGTGCTAGCGAAGTAAAGGGGGACTCCCATGGGTTTAAGAATTAACACTAACGAACACGCCATTGCTGCTCAACGCAATTTAGAACAGACGGGAAGAAGAATGGATTCCGTCTTTCAAAGACTTTCAAGTGGCAGTCGGATTAACAAAGTATCCGATGATCCCGCCGGCTTATCAATTTCAGACGCCTTAAACGCTCAAGTACGAAGCTTAGGACAAGGGATACGAAACGCTCAAGACGGGATTTCCCTCGTTCAAGTTTACGAAGGGGGCACAAATGAGATCACGAACATCTTGGTTCGTATGCGCGAACTTGCTATGCAGTCTGCTACGGATACTGTAGGGGATAAAGAGCGACGAATGATCGATAGTGAAGTTCAACAAATTAAAATGGAAGTAGACCGAATTGCCAAAACTACGAAATATGCGAGCCGAGACCTTCTATCTGGCGATAAGATCGTTCTTGATTTCCAGGTAGGCACTGAAAACCGTGATAACGTGGATCGCATCACTTTTGATCCAGGAGATACCAATTTAACAGCTTCGGGAATTAACGTAGATGCGATTTCGGTCCTCGATAAAGAGGGTGCTCAATCAGCTCTGGGAGACATCGATGGGGCTTTAGACAAAGTGAATGACATTCGCTCAAGAATCGGGGCAATCCAAGGTCGATTAAATTCTACTCAGATCGCTCAAAGTATTTTTCAAGAGAACCTAACAGCAGCGAAATCTCGGATCAGAGATGCTGATATAGCTCAAGAAAGTGCGAACATGGCTAAAGAGAGTATTCTACGACAAGCGGGGGTAGCAGTTCTCACCCAAGCCAACGAAAGCTCAAAACTAGCACTTAACTTACTGAGATAATCAGCCCTCAAGACGAGGGGTCCTTGAGACCTCCACCGACTTAGGGAAAATGGGCGACACAGGAGGGCAAGGTCCTTTTTTATCCCTGTGGTAAAATCAGATTTTCTCTTCAACCCCTTCCCTGAGCCTATGAATACAGAAAATCTCATCCAAATAAACGAATCGGGCATTTACCTTTTTACCTCTCCCAAAAAACTGTCAGTCTCCTTAAAAAAAGTTTTGATTTTTACCATGCACTCACCGTCCAGTTCATCTACTGGTTTGGTTGTTCAAAGTCCTGATGAACATCGAGGCGATCTGCTCTACAAGTTGGATACGCTCTGGACAAAGTATTCCAAGCTCGATGATGTTAATACCGAATTGATCGAGGGAAAAATTTTTGGTGAAGGAGATAAGTTTTCTTCTTTACTTCTAAGTCTCAAAGGTTGGTTACAGCGCCATGAAATCCCAGTTCCGGCCAGCAATCTGGGTAAATTGCTTCCTGACCATCTTTTTCTGGACTGTGCATCAGGAAAAGTAGGCATTCAATATCTCAAGAACGATGGTGAGCAAGCCTCACACTTAATTTCTTCGGGCACGGCTCGATTGCGAAACACCGCTAATCCCATTCGGGCGGAAGTTCTTATTTTGAGTACTAATCGTGTTCTAAGAACATTGGCCAAGCAGTGCGTTGAGGAACAGCCTCATTGGCTTGCTACCGCTCCAGAAAATTTCAATGAGTCTTTTGTTAAAAATTTAAAAGAGGAAAATCGATGGTCTGTCGTACTTGTATTTGACGACCTTATAGCTCGACCAGATTTGGTTAATTGGCTTGATGGAATCTCAAATCACAACCCGAATGTCCAGTTTCGTTGGGTTGGAGCACAGATCCCTCACCCATTAAAACAATTTAAGAACTGCAAACTTCTCCCGCCCTTAGAACCCGTCCTACTTCCTGAATTTAAGAAGAACTTAAACCATGCAGTTTTCGATTCAGAGCTGTCATCGACATCGGAAACTTGGAGTTTTCCTCGACGAAAAAGAGCTAAGTAATCTAATACGACTGCTCCAGGTCTTTACTTCCGCTGATTTCTTTCAAATTAATATCTACTTGCTGCAACTTTTTATTTCGATAAAACAATACCCGGACTCTGTCGCCAATTTTCTTTTCAGATAAAAGATCTGAAATATCTCTTAAAGTGCGAATAGGCGTATCATCAATTTGAGTAATAACATCTCCATCAATGGGGATTCGATAAAAGCCAACAATTAATTCTTTGGTTGCAACTCGAAGACCACTTCTGCTGGCTGAACTTCCCCTGGCTATTTGGGTGATCATTACCCCTCCCTCACTCGGAATTTTCAAGTAATTTAAGACTCGATTATCCAGTCCCACTCCATAAACACCCAAATCGGGCCGAATGACCCTTCCGAATTGAATGAGTTGTTCAACAATTTTTTTCACGGTTTTAACATTGATTGCAAAACCAATTCCTTCATTGCCCCCGCTCTTGGAAACAATTTGGGCGTTAATACCAATAAGTTTGCCGGAACTATCGAGAAGAGGTCCTCCCGAATTTCCTGGATTAATAGCTGCATCAGTTTGAATAACGTCTTTAAGTAGACCCTCTGAGGGCGTCCGGATATCTCGTCCCAAAGAACTGATGATTCCAACTGAGAGAGAGCCCCCTAATCCAAACGGATTGCCAATTGCGAGAACTTTTTGCCCCACACTGAGAGAGCCCAGGTTGTATTCAAGCACTCCGGTCTTCTTATCTTGTAAATTAATTTTCAAAACAGCGAGATCCGAACCAGGATCGGTGCCGACAACTTTGGCGGATAGAGTTGTTTTATCGAAAAGAGTCACTTCGACATTTTGCGCATCACCGATGACGTGGTCATTAGTGACCACGTAACCGTCACTTCGAATAATGGCACCACTCCCTACCCCCCGCTGCGGTATGATCTCAAAGAAAAAGTCCCGACGAAGGGTCGTGGCAGTAATGTTAACTACGGCTGGATTGCATTTCTGATAGACTTCGACGTTATTCTTTTCGTCAAGAAGAGAACTGAAACCCAACAGAGAAAAGAGGGTTATTAAAACCACAATTTTAAGATTCTGAAACCACATACGTTTCCTTTCTCGACAAAGCATTGGCAGCAATTGACACCCCCACTGTCGATCACTAAACTCCGAGACCGTAATTTGTAATTATTTTACTGCTTTTCAAGGAATTCTCTATGAGTCAAACCGGCGAACAAATCACTTTTAGTGGCAATAACAAAATTCAAGTTCCTGATCACCCGATTATTCCGTTTATTGAAGGAGATGGAACGGGACCCGACATCTGGAAAGCTTCTCAGAAAGTCTTTGACGCCGCGGTCCAGAACACTTTTTCGGGTCAAAAGAAAATCGTCTGGAAGGAAATTTTAGCCGGAGAAAAAGCTTTTAAAAACACCGGAAATTGGTTGCCCGAAGAAACACTGGAAACCATTAAGACTTATTCTGTTGCGATTAAAGGGCCTTTGACGACACCCGTGGGGGGCGGAATCCGCTCGTTAAACGTTGCGTTAAGGCAGCTTTTGGACCTCTACGCATGTATTCGACCGGTCCGTTATTTCAACGGAGTGCCCAGCCCGGTTCGGGAACCAGAAAAAGTGGATATGGTTATTTTTCGAGAAAATACAGAAGACGTGTACTCGGGCATCGAATGGAAAAGCGGTACTCCTGAAGCCAAAAAAGTAATCGATTTTTTAAATTCTCAAATGGGAACCAAGCTCAAAGCCTCGGCAGGGATTGGAATTAAACCCATCACACCTGAAGGAACAAAACGATTGGTCCGGATGTCATTGGAATACGCCCTGAAAAAGGGTCGTTCGAGCGTTACGTTGGTCCACAAGGGGAACATCATGAAGTTTACTGAAGGAGCTTTCAAGGAGTGGGGTTACGCTCTGAGCAAGGAAGAATTCGGTAAAGAAACCATCACGGAAGATGAAGTTTACAAAGACTTCCAGGGAAAAGTCCCGGCTGGAAAACTTTTAGTGAAAGATAGAATTGCCGATAACATGTTCCAGCAAGCTCTTCTTCGACCTGACGAATATTCTGTTCTGGCCACTCCCAATCTGAACGGAGATTACCTCAGCGACCTACTCGCAGCACAGGTGGGCGGGTTAGGAATTGCTCCCGGAGCTAATGTGGGCGACCGAGCTGCAGTCTTTGAAGCCACTCACGGCACAGCTCCTAAGTATGCTGGCCTCGATAAAGTAAATCCTGGAAGTGTCATTCTGAGTGGTGTGATGATGCTTGAATACTTAGGTTGGGATAAAGCAGCCGAGAGTATCACTAAGGCCATGGAAAAAACGATTACTCAAAAAGTAGTAACTTACGATTTTGCGCGCCTTATGCAGGGTGCAAAAGAAGTAAAATGCTCGGAATTTGCAGACGCAATCATTTCTAACCTTAAATAGAAAGAAGGCTGGCCATGTTAAGACGACCAAAAGTTTCCATTGTGGGAGCAGGGAATGTGGGAGCAACCGCAGCTCATTGGATTGCTGCTAAAGAATTAGCGGATGTGGTTCTCGTTGATGTTGCCGAAGGTATTCCCCAGGGAAAAGCTTTAGACCTAATGCAAGCAGGACCGGTAGAGGATTTTGATGTTAGGGTCACTGGAAGTAATGATTATGCTCCCACTGAAAACTCTGATGTCGTTGTGATCACAGCTGGACTGCCTCGAAAACCCGGAATGTCGCGTGATGACCTCCTTAAGACAAATGCCAATATCGTTACTCAGGTCACTCAACAAGTTTGTAAATATTCCCCGAACGGTATTTTGGTCGTCGTTTCCAATCCGCTAGATGCGATGGCTTACGTTGCCAAAAAAGTATCTGGTTTTCCACGAAACCGAGTAATTGGAATGGCGGGTGTCCTGGATTCGGCTCGGTTTTGCACTTTTGTCGCCGAAGCAGCGGGAGTGAGTGTGGAAGATGTTCATGGTTTTGTTTACGGGGGTCATGGTGACACAATGGTTCCCATGACTCGGTACTGTTCTATTTCTGGTGTTCCACTCGAGAAGTTCCTGAGCCCGGAAAAAATTTCGGCTATCGTTGAAAGAACAAAAAACGGCGGCGCTGAGATTGTAAATTATTTGAAAACAGGTTCAGCCTATTACGCCCCCTCTGCTGCTACCGTTCAAATGGTAGAAGCCATTATCAAGGATAAGAAACGAGTTCTTCCCTGTGCGGTATGGCTCGAAGGGGAATACGGTCTTAAAAACCTTTTTGTAGGAGTGCTAGCAAAACTGGGTGCTAACGGAATGGAAAAAGTTATTGAATTGGATCTCAATGATACTGAAAAAAACAATCTCAAGAAGTCAGCTGAATCTGTCCAAGGACTAATGAATGTCTTAGAAGGGAAAGTTTAATGAAAATCCATGAGTACCAAGCGAAAGAGCTTTTTCGAAAGTATCAAATCCCAGTTCCCAATGGAAAACCCGCTTTTACGGTAGAAGAAGCGCTTTCTGTGGCTAAGGGACTTTCAGACAAAGGTCCCTGGGTGGTGAAAGCACAAATTCATGCTGGGGGTCGTGGAAAAGGCGGCGGAGTAAAAGTTGCTAAGACTATGGAAGAAGTTAAGACTTATTCCCAAGACATTTTAGGAATGAATTTGGTAACGGTTCAAACTGGCCCAGAAGGCAAAACCGTGAAGCGCCTTTTGATTGAAGACGGCGCTCAAATCGCAAAAGAATATTATGTGGCGATCACTCTCGATCGAGCCGTTTCCAAGCTGTGTATTATGGTCAGTCCGGAGGGGGGTATGGATATCGAACACGTAGCTGCCACTACTCCCGATCGCATTTACAAGGAATGGGTTCACCCCACCGTTGGTTTAAGAGATTTTCAGGCTCGTAATTTAGCTTTTAAAATGGGTTTTACTGGAAATGCTTTTAAACAATGTCAAGATATTCTGAAAAAGCTTGTTAAGCTTTATTTAGAAAATGATTGCACATTAGCTGAAGTGAATCCCCTTATTCAAAGCAAAGACGGAAACCTTTGTGCACTTGATGCCAAGTTGGATTTAGATGAAAACGGTTTGTTCCGTCATCCTAGTTTTCAAGAGCTGCGGGACTTGAACGAAGAAGATCCCAGTGAGACCGCAGCAAAGAAATTTGACCTGAGTTATATTGCACTTGATGGGAACATTGGTTGCATGGTGAATGGTGCTGGCCTCGCTATGGCTACTATGGACATCATAAAACTAGAAGGTGGTAATCCCGCAAACTTTTTGGATGTCGGTGGTGGTGCAACAGAAGAAAAGGTAAAAGAAGCATTCAAAATCATCCTTCAAGACTCAAAAGTAAAAGCAATCCTAGTCAATATTTTTGGCGGAATCATGAAGTGTGACGTGATTGCCAAGGGAATCATGGGAGCTGCGAGGGAATTAAAACTCAGTGTTCCTTTGGTCGTTCGACTTGAAGGCACTAACGTCGAAATGGGAAAGAAGTTGCTGGAAGAGTCAGGATTGAAAATTATCACTGCAACTGGAATGAAAGAAGCTGCCCAGAAAGCAGTGGCAGCTGTGGAGGCTCACTAATGGCTATTTATGTAGATAAAAATACTCGTCTTATTGTTCAAGGAATCACCGGCCAAGCAGGAGCATTCCACACTAAAGCTTGCAAGGATTACGGAACCAATGTGGTTGGTGGAGTTACCCCAGGCAAAGGTGGAGAGAATTTTGAGGGTATCCCGGTTTTTAATTCGGTTGCTGATGCTGTTCTTAAAACCAAAGCTAATGCCACCATGATTTATGTTCCTGCTCCTTTTGCTGCAGACGCTATTCTTGAAGCGGCTGACGCAGGGATTGAAACGATTATATGTATCACCGAAGGAATTCCACCGCTCGACATGGTTGGAGTGAAGCAGTATCTCAAAACATCTAAAAGTGTTTTGATTGGACCCAACTGTCCCGGGGTGATCACTCCCGGGCAGTGCAAAATTGGAATCATGCCCGGATACATTCACAAGCCCGGAAAAGTAGGGGTTGTTTCAAGAAGTGGAACCCTCACTTACGAGGCAGTCCATCAATTGACCCAAAGAGGTATCGGTCAATCGACTTGCGTGGGGATTGGTGGAGATCCTGTTCAAGGAGAATCTTTTCTGGAAGTTCTCAAGAAATTTAACGAGGATCCTCAAACCGAAGCTGTCATCATGATTGGTGAAATTGGCGGAACCGCTGAGGAAACTGCGGCAGAGTGGATTAAAGGCCATATGAAGAAGCCTGTCGTTGGCTTCATTGGGGGGCAAACAGCACCCCCAGGAAAAAGAATGGGCCATGCCGGAGCTATTATCAGTGGAGGTAGCGGAAAAGCAGCTGACAAAATTGCGGCTCTTGAAAAAGCGGGAGTCCATATCAGTTTGAGTCCGGCTAGTTTGGGCGAAACAATGGAAAAGGCTTTGAAAGCTAAATAAGGAGTAAACATGGCAGAACGAACTTTAGGGATCATTAAACCTAACTCAGTAACAAAAAAACATATTGGGAAAATTTTGGCGATTGGCGAAGAAGCTGGTCTTCGAATTGCTGAAATGAAAATGAAGCACCTGACAAAGGAAGAAGCTGCAGGCTTCTACGCTGAACACAAAGAACGTCCTTTTTTCAACAGCTTGGTAGGTTTCATGACAAGTGGACCTGTTGTTCTTTTGGTTTGGGAAGGTGATGGAGCAGTAGAAAAATGGCGCCAGATTATGGGAGCTACTGATCCAGCAAAAGCTGCTCCAGGAACAATCCGCAAGCTATTTGCTGATAGTATCGAAGCTAACAGCGTTCATGGTTCCGATAGCGTGACTTCAGCTCAAAGAGAAACGAAGTACTTTTTTGCTTAAGCCGCTACTTTCCGGAATTTTTTCATTTTGCTCTGGTAAGCTTCCAGGGCCACTTGGAAGCTTGCTCGGTCAAGAGGGAGCTTGAGAGTTCCATCGACCAGCAATTTCTTCTTTTCAGGAGAAGTTACGGATCCAGCGGGCCGGCAGAGGAATATTGGGAGTCGTTCGGTTTTTGGGTTGGTTTTCAACATTTGTATTGCTTCATGCTCCGTAAGTTTGGTGAGCTCTGCGCCGACTAAAATTGCTTGTGGCTGATGAAAATAACCGTAAGTGACCAACTCAATTCCATTTTTAGCAAAAACAGGTTCAAATTCCCAACGTTCCATCAAATTTGAGAAAACTTCCTGGTTTGATTTGTCCGGCTCGGCAATCAGAACTTTGGGACGATTTTGGCTCGATTTCCATTTTTCTAATTTCTTGGGTTCGCTAAGCACGTGAGGGAACAGCACGAAGAAAGTGGAGCCTTCCCCTTCGACACTTTTAACCCATAAGTTTCCATCATGGAGATTGGAAATCTGTTTTGCAACAGTTAAGCCGAGGCCCCTACCCTCCATTCGACTGTAATCTTTAATTTGGCTAAAGCGATTAAATAATTTTTTTACTTCTTCTTCAGGTATCCCGCGCCCCTCGTCTCTCACACTGACAATCACCATGGGAAATGGGGGATCTTGCTTTCTTCGGCCCTTAAATGAAAATACACTGAGGGAGATTTTTCTTCCTGTCTCTGTAAATTTAATGGCATTCTGCAAGAGATTTTGTAAGAGTTGGTGGATTCGATCGGGATCAATCAAGACCGTCCAACCTGCCAATGGATTTTCGTATTTGAGTTCAATTCCTTTTTGCTTGGCCACAAATGCATAATCCTGAAAAAGATTCTGTAAAAAAATCTCAAGGTCTACCAACTGATAATCTGGTTTCAAACCTTGTTCGTAGGCCATGACATCCAACAGATCATTTACCAATCGTATTCCATGTTCTGCTTGCCGTTTCGAACGTTCTAAAAGCTCTACTTGTTGACTGGAAAACTGATTTTTATCTGAAAGAGCAAGTGACAAGCTAGATTGGATCAAACCCAAGGGGGATCTCAGATCATGTGCACAAATACTCAAGAACTCTTCTCGTTGAGTCAGTATCGTTTCGGAACGAGCATCTTTCTTTTGGAGTTCTCGGACATTTCTTTTCAACTCGGATATCTGGTAATTCCGAAAGGCTCTTAACTGTAATCTCGGTGCGACAGCAGCAGAATTTTCGGTCACGCAAAAAACTTCATCGATGCCGGAAGCATCCAAAAGCTCGAGTTGCTGTTCTGTTATTGTTTCGTGAATCCAGGCAATAACCCGAGAGGGACAAGCCGATAATAGGCCCATGTTGTCGGTCATTCTTCGAAGCCAGCCCATTTCGGGTTCGCTGAAGAACAAGAATCGCTCATCATGAGAAATATTTTGGTTCAACCAATCAAAGGAGTGATTTTCTTCGGGGATACCAAGAAATCTTATTTGGTAGCCAGCTACTTTTAACTTATCGGCAAATGAGGCAAAACGTGGTTCAAGCTCTTTTGTTCCTTTTATCAGCCAAAGAATAGAAGCCACAATCCCCCCCTTTTTACTCGATTAAGCACTCAATCCCTCATCGGAAAAATGGGTCAAAAAGTGAAGAAAATGTGGGGATAAAATGCTGAAGTTTTCATATTCCAAAGGGGAGGTCCAGTATTGGACTCGCCACATCAAAGATTTGCTCTTTGTATTTTTCTTTTTACCGGGTTTTTGAACGCTGTTTCCAAGATTCTTTGAGCCGAAGAATATTCTCTTTATGTCGGGTAAGAATAATCAAACATAACGCCCCAATCAGCACAGAAACAGAACTCGGAGGACAAACCCAAATCAGATAAACCAAGCACGCTATCAGACCTGTGAGAGAACCCACAGCGCTGATCTTGGAAATTCCCAGAAATATTAAATAAACAGAACCTGAAATAAAGGCACAGAGAGGCTCTACAAAGAGAATGCAGCCCAAGCCAGTCGCTACCCCCTTCCCCCCTTTAAAACCCAGCACGAAGCTGAAACAATGGCCAAGAACTGAAAAAATCCCGGTTACCGTAAGTACCCAGGGTGAGTCAGGATAAAAAAGCCTCATTGCCCCCAATGCTAGCAATGCCTTTGTTAAATCAATAAGAAAGGTTAAAAGTCCCGCATACCAACCGAAAATTCGCTTTACGTTAGTAGCACCAATGTTGCCACTGCCCACTTCGCGAACGTCGAGCCCATATTTTCTACGAGAAATAACCACTCCGGTGGGAAAACTTCCCAAGAGATAACCCACCAATGCGCCTAAAAGGTACTTCATAAAAAATCTGTGGATTACCTTGTATCGAGGTATTTCCAACTTTTCAAATGGCTTCAATTGTGGAAGGGTGAGGACCTAAATTCAAAGGGGGCGGTTAGCTCAGCTGGATAGAGCACATGGCTTCGAACCATGGGGTCAGGAGTTCGAATCTCTTACCGCCCACATTTTTATGTCCGTCATAAAATCTCTCCAAGAAACTTACGCTCCTCAAAATGCTTGCTTTGGGTGTGGGCCTGCTAATCCCAGCGGTCTGCACGTGAAGAGCTTTGTTGAAGGAGACAAAGTAGTAGCCCAGTGGCATGCCCAAACCATGCATGAGGCCTTTTCCGGTGTTGTGAATGGGGGAATCATCGGTTCCCTGCTCGATTGTCACTCTAATTGGACTGCAGCTTATAGTTTGATGGTTTCTCAGGGAGTAAGTACACCGCCGTGCACTGTAACTTCGGAATTTTCAGTGAAGCTGCACCGTCCAACCCCGAGCAATCAACCCTTACGCCTGGAGGCCAGAGCCTTGGAAATCAAAGGTGACTCAGTCACCACTCAAGCAGAGCTGTTGGCCAATGGAAAAGTGTGTGCTTCTTGTCGAGGTGTTTTCGTTGCGGTGAAACCCGGCCATCCTGCTTACCACCGATGGTAAAAATCCCCGAATGTCAATCTGTAGTGAGTCGATAGCTCTGCGCAACGAGTCAGACTCTTTCTTTGACAGTAACATACATTACATTATCCTATGTTCATTAGGTTCGTTCTTTGAGTTTTAAGGGTTGGGGCTGCTCACTCCATATTAGTTACGGCATCTCAGCAGTGGCCCCATTGATTTTCCAGATTTCTGTTAACGCATAAGGGACTCGCATCTGGGTAACGGCATCTAAGAATTCAACCAGATAACAGAAAACGGAAACACAAGCGGGATTTCTTAACTTTAAGAATCCCGCTTGTCCTTTTTTAATAAGACTTAGCTAAGATCTCTTGAATAACTCCCCGACGATTTCCATTAGAGTTAATGGACCTGCGAGATGAAATAGAAACGATATCCCAATCCTGAAAAAGCTTTTTCACGAAAGGGGAAGATGAATTCGAAATGGCAACTTTCGCACCTCTCTTAGCAGCTCGATTACAAGCCTCAAAAAGTCGAATTTGATCCTGTTTTGTAAACACACGTCCCGTGTATGCATTAAAAGAGGAACTTGCTGAGAGTGGCTCATAGGGAGGATCGCAGTACACAAAATCGCCAGCCCTGGCTTCATTGATTACTTTTTCAAAATCAGAATTCCGGATAGTAGTTGCCTTAAGTTTTCTGGAAACATCGAGAAGGTTCCTCTCATCGTAGAGTTTAGGAAGAGAATCCCGTTTACCAAAGGGCACATTGAATTGGCCTTTTGAATTCAAACGATAAAGTCCATTAAAGCAGGTCTTATTTAGAAAAAGAGTACGTGCAGCTTTTTGAATTCGAGAACGTGGATTCGTTAACCTAACTTCATAGTAAAATTCCTCGCTGTACTGTTTACCCATCATATCCAGCGCTTTCATAAGTTGTTCAGGGGTATCTCGTACAACTTCATAGAAATTAGTAATTTCGGGATTAACATCGTTCACGATTGAGCGGGTGCCTTCGGGAATCACAAAAAATACAGCACCCCCACCGAAAAAAGGCTCCAAATAGCGTTCAAAATGATCAGGAAAGTATCGAACTAATTGGGGGAGTAGACTACTTTTTCCACCAGCCCATTTCAAAATGGGTCGAGTGCGATGGTTTATCTGTTTTTGCGCAACCATGGTTGAGTTCGTCACTTTAAAATCAAATTTAGGAAAAGTCCAAAAACAAAGGTAAAATTAAGATTCTCTTAGAACAAAGGAACACTTCAAAAGGAGACTTTATGAAGCAGGCGCTTATTGCTTTTACGGTTGTTTTCACCACCATGATTTGGGCACTAGAAAAAGGTCCAGAAGACCTTATTGGGCAGAAAGCTAATTATAAGCTAGACAAAAATCCCAAACGAACGACTTCAATGCTCAAAGATGGAACTTTCCTTGCTACTATTACTCACTACCACCCAAATGCTGAAGGCGGACCCGCCATGGAAGTAGCTTTAGATTATAAATTTAATGTAGCCATGGTAGGTGAGCAAAAAGGCGTAGAGAACGCTCTTTTAGACCAGGCCTATTTCACTCCGGAATTTTTGGAGAAACTGAGAAAAGAAGGAAAGTATGAGTCTGAAAATTTCAAAGCAATCCACAAGGGATACGAAGATGTAAAAACGCTCGAAGGGAAAATATACGCACATACTGATATTATTTTTCTCTACGATATCAGAGACTCTAAAAACATGACGTTGCACTCAGATTTAGCTAGCTTCTTAGCAGCGATTGTTCGTGCAGAAACAAAAGCCGATATCGAGGACATGAAAGTCTTGATGCATGTTTACCCCGGGGTTCCCGTGCTGAGCGCAGTTCAAATTGACGTCAGCGGAAAATACGAAGGAATGTCAGTTAAGGCTGGAGCTGATTATCAGTCTCATTAATGAGTGAAAGGTGACAGGATGGGACAGGAACAATTTTTTACTTGTCCTTATTGTTTCCAAACCATATCAATGGTTCTAGAAACCTGTATCGAGGGAACTCAACAGTATATTGAGGATTGTGAAGTTTGCTGTCGACCTATCCAAGTCCAATACGAAGCTGATGGAAATGAGATTATCAGCTTTGATTCTACTGCCGTGCAATTGGGATGAGGTCGTTAAAGCCACAATGTCTGCTCTGTGAAGACCCTAATGCACATTCATTAATTACAAAAACGGGTCGGTCCTTTTTCAAGTGCCCTAATTGCGAACTGATTTATTTAGACCCTTCCCAAAAACTCTCACCCGAAGAGGAAAAAGCCAGGTACGAAACTCATGAAAATGATGTAACGGATCCAAAATACCGAGAGTTTGTTCAACCGTTGGTGAATGCGATCTCAAAACAAATAACTCCCGGAAGTCTTGGTCTTGATTTCGGTGCTGGCACAGGACCGATCCTTGCTTCATTATTTCGAGAAAATGGGTTTGAAATGAATGTCTACGACCCATTTTTCTGGCCGGATGCTTCCACTTTGGATCATCTTTACGATTTTGTCGCTGCTTCAGAAGTGGTAGAGCATTTCTCGAATCCCCAAAGAGAGTTTCTTCTCCTTAGACAATTGCTGAAGCCTGGGGGAATTTTGGGACTAATGACTCTTCTCTACGACGACGAAACGGATATCCAAAGTTGGTACTATCTAAAAGACCCCACTCATATTTGTGCTTATTCTAAAAAGACTCTTGAATGGATAAGAAAGCAATTTGGTTTTGGAAACCTGGAGACTTTTGGAACTAGAACCATCTTATTTTTCTGTCCGGAGACTCAGGAGTCCAGATAGCTATCAGCCACCCAGGCAAAAATGCCAAAAGCAGCCCCCCCCCAAAGGTGACAGGTGTGAAATACCCGTTCGAAATTAGATGTAAAAACCCCACCTGGATAAAAAGACTACTTATCCAAGTTGGTCCACCAAAAGTGTTTACCTCTAAAGAAGTATCGTTCGAGCGTTTTATTGCAGGGATGACAAAGCATTGTTTGATCTTAATAATC
>RFNO01000002.1 GCA_009927165.1 Pseudomonadota bacterium | reverse complement strand
GGGATGGGGTATTCGCTATTAGAAATTAACCACACCAGGGACGATTCCCCCGTTAATGGAGTAGAGCCGACCCTATGTGCCCGGTAAGTACATATTGGTTGCGGGGGGAGGATTTGAACCTCCGACCTTCGGGTTATGAGCCCGACGAGCTACCAGGCTGCTCCACCCCGCGTCAAAAATGGTAGGTCTGCACACTACGAAATCCCCCGAGCCCTGTCAATGTTTAGGGAAACCCACTATAATCAAGCCCGATTTTTCATCTTTTTGGAGGGTTACTTTGAAAACAAAAATTTTTTGCGGGTGGTTTTTAGCTTGTGGTCTTTTTCTTTCCGGTTGTGGAATCCAGTCCATTCCCCAGGCCGGCAATGCAGTAGAGGCAGCGTTTGCAGAAGTAACCAATCAGTACAAGCGAAGAGCTGATCTTGTTCCCAATTTGGTGAACACTGTTAAAGGCTTCGCTAAACAGGAAGAGAAAGTTTTGACTCAAGTAACTGAAGCCAGAGCCAAAGCAACTAGCATCACTTTGGATCCTAAAAATTTAAAATCAGAAGACTTAGCCAAGTTTCAAAGTGCCCAGGGAGAACTCAGCCAAGCACTCGGCCGTTTGTTAGTGGTTAGTGAAAATTATCCTCAACTAAAGTCAGATGCCAACTTCCGTGATCTCCAAGCTCAACTAGAAGGCACTGAAAATAGAATTACGGTTGCCCGAAATCGCTACATCGATGCGATAAAAGAATTTAATAACTTAGTTACAGTACCTCCTTACAGTTGGACCAACTCGCTTTTTTATCACTTTGATAAAAAACCGCAGTTTGCTCTAGAAGGTGCCGAAGCAACTGAAGTTCAAAAAGCTCCTGAAGTGAAATTCTAATTGAAGACGCTTCTTCTCGCAGTTCTTTTGCTGTTCGGGAAGTGGGGGGTTGGCTTTTCCATTCCCCCATTTTCACAGCCAATCACCGATATGGCGGGGATGATTCATTCCCAAACGGCTGACACTTTAAATCAAGAACTTTCCTCTATTTATAGTTCCGGGGGACCCCAAATTTCCGTTCTGACGATCCCCAGTCTCGAAGATCAAACGATTGAAGAACGGGCAATCCAAGTTTTTGATCAATGGAAAATTGGAAAAAAAGGAAAAGATAATGGGGTTCTCATTCTCATTGCCAAAAAAGAAAGAAAAGTTCGAATCGAAGTAGGTTATGGCCTCGAAGGTGACATTCCCGATGCCTATGCAAAAAGAATCGTTGAAGATGTGATGCTACCTCAGTTTAGAAATGGGCAATTCACTACCGGTGTGGTTTTAGGAATTCAGCAAATTGCTCATTTAAGTCATATTGAGCTCCAAAAGAATTCTAAACTTCTCAGAAGAAAATCTCGAACCGTTCTACCTCTCGGATATATTTTCTTTTTAATCTGGGTCTTTTTTGTCTTTATGAAAGCTCGATCCAATAGACACCTACGAGGACCCAGGGGCCCTTACTCTGGCGGCTGGGGTG
>RFNO01000033.1 GCA_009927165.1 Pseudomonadota bacterium | reverse complement strand
TATTCTAGACTCTACGATTGAATTACCCAAGATTGCGGTTACTCATGCCATGCTTTTAATTTGGCTATTCTCAAATGCCTTTCTGCTGCTACAGGTAAATGGATTTCCATCGTTCCACGGAATTCACATAATTTCTATTGCACCAAACTTAAAAACTATTTTAAGTTTGGTGTAGGTGACAATTGCGTAACCACTTCCAAAACCTATATGAGATTGCCGAGGGCCAACAAGGGTACTTTACTGCCCGCCAGGCACAAGAAGCTGGGTACTCAGAATTTACCCATCCGTACCACGTCAAGACCGGAAGCTGGATTCGAGAAGCGCGAGCGATATATCGACTATCGAGCTTTCCCAAGTCCGACCAATCTCACTATGTTCTTTGGGCGCTCTGGTCATGTAATCGGCAAGGGAGCCCTCAGGGGGTCTTCTCGCACCAGACGGCACTGAGTATTCATGAACTCTCGGATCTCAATCCGGCAAAGATCCACATAACCGTCCCTAAAACCTTTCGACGTCGGACGGAGATTCCAAAGGTGCTGGTAATTCATCGAGAGAACGTTAGGGCGGACGATCTTGAGCAAAAGCAGGGGTTCCAACTGGTAAAGCCACTCCGAACGATATTAATGCTCGAACAAGATCATGGTGTATCCCGAGATTTTTTGATTCAGGCACTGGATGAAGGGCTAAAACGGGGGCTAATCACTAAATCATCACTCAGACACCCGACACTCAGTAAACAGGAACGGGCTTTTCTTGCAAAGCTATTGAAGGAGGCTAGACCGTGACGGCAAAAAAATATGCGACTGCGCGGGCCTTCCGAAAAGCTTTGGAGGACCGTCTTACGTCATTCGCTAAACGTACTGGAAGTGATCCCCAACGATTACGTCGGCAGGTCGCGTTCGATCGTTTGCTCGCTAGACTTTTCTCAAAATCGAATCCCCCTTGGATCTTAAAGGGAGGATATGCCCTCGAGCTACGATTACAGAATTCTCGAGCCACCAAAGACATTGATCTTACTCTTCGAAAATTACTCCGTGTTGAAGATAACGCACAGAAGAACGACGCGATCCTGGAAATGCTCGCGGAATCAGCATCAGAAGACTTACTGGATTTTTTTGTCTTCCAAATCGGCGAACCTATGCTCGATCTAGATAACGCGCCCTATGGCGGGG
>RFNO01000063.1 GCA_009927165.1 Pseudomonadota bacterium | reverse complement strand
GTTGCCCAGGAGTTGTAGCGGGGGTGACAGCCGATGAACTGCTGCTATAGGTTCCTGTGCCCGCAGCATTTACTGCTGCAACTTGGAAGATGTAGCTTGTGCCATTGGTGAGTCCCGATACTGTGTAACTCGTAGTAGACGAACCAGTGAGGGCTGGAGTGCTCCAAGTGATGCCACTATTAGCAGAATATTTATAGGAGTAATTGGTGATAGCACTTCCTCCATTACTCGAAGGCGATGTCCACGAGAGCGAGACCTGGCCATTTGCTCCGGTAGCAATTAAATTTGTAGGTTGCCCAGGAGTTGTAGCAGGAGTTACAGCCGATGAACTGCTGCTGTAGGTTCCTGTTCCCGCAGCATTTACTGCTGCAACTTGGAAGATGTAGCTTGTGCCGTTGGTGAGGCCAGATACTGTGTAACTCGCAGTAGATGACCCAGTGAGAGCCGGCGAGCTCCAAGTGCTGCCGTTGTCAGAAGAATATTTATAGGAGTAATTTGTGATCGCACTTCCACCGTTGTCTGTTGGCGCAGTCCAAGAGAGAGAAACCTGACCATTTGCTCCGGTGGCAATTAAATTTGTAGGTTGCCCAGGAGTTGTGGCAGGAGTTGCAGCCGATGAGCTGTTACTGTAGGTTCCCACTCCCACAGCATTCACAGCTGCGACTTGAAAAATATATGCAGTGCCGTTAGTTAAGCCGGTCACATTGTATCTAGTAGAGCTGGACCCAATGAGAGCGGGCGTGCTCCAGGTGCTGCCGCTATTAGAAGAATATTTATAGGAGTAATTGGTGATGGCACTTCCTCCATTGCTCGAAGGTGCTGTCCAAGAGAGGTTAACTTGCCTATTTAGCCCGTTGCCAGTTAGATTTGTGGGCGGTCCTGAAGGCCCGGGCAGCGTGAGTGGGAGAGAGCTCGCACTGAAAGGCCCCCACCCCGTAGCATTTTGTGCCGCGACTTGAATGAGATAGGTAGTTCCGGCAGTCAGGCGTGTGATCTGAACGGGTGGTGCTGATTGAACATGCTGCTCCGGCCCCCAAGTGCTACCTCCATCAGAGGAAAATCTAAGTTTGTAATGAAAAATTTGGCTTCCGCCAGTATCGGCCGGAACTTGCCAATTCACAATAACAACTCCATTTGAGAAACTAGCGGAAACATTCGTGGGCTGACTCGGAACGGCGATGGGCATAATCACTGAGCTAGAATCTGAGTAAGTTCCGGCCCCTGTTGAATTGACGGCCGCTACTTTGAAGACGTAAGGCAAGTTATTGGTTAAGCCCTGTACGGTAAAAGTAGTTGCAGCCGATCCCATGAGCGCCGGTGTACTCCATGTCCTCCCGTTGTCACCGGCAAAGATCATATACTGGTAATAGTAGTTGGTAATAGTGCTCCCACCATTGTCAGACGGAGCGGTCCAAGAAAGTAAAGCTTGGCCATTGGCTGGAATGCCCCTGAGATTGGTGGGTTGATTGGGAACGGGTTGAGGCGTTATAGATCCTGTGCTCGCACTGTAAGACCCTGTACCTATTGCATTTAATGCTGCAACTTGAAAAACATAAGCACTTCCGTTGGTAAGCCCGGAGATAGTAGCCATTGTATTGGTTGAAGTACCATCATTAAAGGTGATCCAAGTGTCACTGTTTGAGAGTTTATACTGAACTAGGTAATCTGTAATTGGGCTGCCCCCGCTACTGGGGGAATTCCAAGAAAGATAAACTGCCGAGTTCGAAGCTGTTCCAGTCAAGTTGGTGGGCGGTTCCGGCGGGCCTTGAGGCATAATTGGCTGGGACCATTTACTAAAAAATCCGGTGCCCAACGCATCAACTGCTGCGACCCGGAAGAAATACCAGTTACCATTGGTAAGACCTGTGACATCAATACGCGTGGAGGTCGATGCTGAATGAGTGACCGTAGTCCATGTCCCTGTGTTCCGCATCGGTCGATACTGAACTATATAGTCAACAATAGGATTGCCACGGTTATACCACGGCGCATTCCAGGAAAGAGAAATCTTTCCATTGCCTGCTAGCGTCCACGGGCCTTGTGGTGGAGGTAAAAGGGGATTGGGATTGGCCGCGGCAGATCTGTTCCCAAAAATGTCTACTGCGGTAATCGTTAAATGATCATATCGCCAACATGCAAAAAAATACTCCAAATCCTCTTCGCTGATTTCTGCAAGGTTTGTTCTAGACCATGTAATAACTTCTTTGGAATCAGGACAATAAATTTCATAATAGTTAATGCCTGCTTGGCTGGAAGATGGATTCCAAGTCAATCTGATGGAATAGGGATTTGGAGGGTTGGGATTTATTGGATTAGGGAACGGTGGATAGGTATCATAATTATATTCCAGAATTACATTGGAAGGCGCTGTGGGGGCATCAGGATAATCGGTTCTCACCGTGAAATAGCCGGGGCTGGAGCTAGAGTAAGGGCCCACGCTACAAGACAGTTGAAGTCGGTAGTTGGTTCCAGGATTGAGATCCGTGGGTAGAACCCAACTGAAACTTCCCGCACCGCTTGTACCTATTGGGATTGAACTAGCAATGTTCCGAACCATCGAACCCGAATCGAGCAAATTAAGATCGACGTTTTGGCAGGGAGTACCGGTATAGAGCCAGGTCACATAACTGGTGGTTCCCACAACTAGGTTTTCCCCCTCCAAAGGAGCCGTGAGTTGCAACGAAGAGGGAATGGAGGCGGAGTAATAAGCTATTGACTCATAACCGAATTGTACCAACCCGCCAATCTGAGAGTATGCAACTCTAAAATATCCTCTCTCTCCCCAATTGGTTCCCCAACTATTTTTGGCGATAAAGTATTGCTGGTTGTGGTCATACCCCACCAGCAGCACGGAATGCGCGCCCTCGATAGCTCCTGAAGTGAACTCGTAAACTCCGCTACTATAGTGAAAAAAGTCCTCAGGGACTAAAAAATTCACTGGAAAAGGACCAAATGTATTCAGCGCATTTTCGAGAGCAGGAATGGTCGCCGAAACATAATTTTTGCCTGTGATTTTGTAAGTGTTGTTTTGCCATCCGGAATTAGCTCTATCACAACTTCCATTGGTTGCCGTGTATGGGTAGGAAGAATCCAACGGAAGCCCCGTTGTCGTGAAGTAATAAGCAGCCTTATCTGGATAACCCCCTTCGCAAGTTCCCGCATTCGAGCAACTCATAAGCACCTGTTCTGAGAGGTCAATCGAACCACCTTGAGAAATGAGAATTTGCGACTCCAATGCTGCAGTCGAAGAAAAGGCCCAGCAGCTTCCACAACTTCCCTGGTCTTTGACAGCAGTGACATAATTTAAACCATTCTTATTTCTCCAGTCGAGAGTAAGGGAGCTGCAGATTTCGAAGTAGAGGCG
>RFNO01000055.1 GCA_009927165.1 Pseudomonadota bacterium | reverse complement strand
GCCAGCCTTTCTAGCCGTATTGGGGAAAACCCAACGTACGGTTGAGCAGGTAAGTGGTGGGCGCCAATAGGATTGAGTGGGTCGTTCCCTCAATTTTACTGACGCCCCACCTCCTCACCTGGGACTCGTTTTTTCAATGAGGTTTTTTTGTGTTAGCTGAATTTGCCGTTCTCCCCATTCATCAGGACCATTTCAGTAGCAGCATTGCGACAGCACTCAATGAGGTTAAGCAGTGTCACGTACAATTTACATTGGGCCCCATGGGAACTTCGCTGGAAGGAACTTCTGATCAAGTATTTTTAGCATTGAGAAAATGTTACGAAAAACTAGCAAAGCTTGAAGGTCGAATTGTCATGACCATCACTTTAGATAGCCGAAAAACAAATCCAACAAGCTTGTCAGAAATGATCAATTCCGTGGAAGATAGACTTGTTTCCAATTCTAAAAATAGAGGCCTTTAACATTCCGTTAGCAGTCAGCCAGATCATCAACCTTTAGTCGTTTTCTGATTGAATACATCCAACTTCGTCTTACTGAATTCTAGTTTTAACAGGGCCAAATCAACAGCTTGTGTTTTTTTAAAATTTCCAGAAATTGGTCCCCCTTTTGTAACGTAACATCAACAAGATTCATAGAGGTTCAAGATGGAAAGAATCATCCTTCTGGTATGTCTTGTTTTTGCTCTTCCCGCAATGTCGGAACCAAATTATTTAAAGCATAGCACCACAATCAACTCTTCTATTCCCATTTTACAAAGACCCGAACACGCTACTGATAAGGAAGAACATGATGGGGGGTCGGATTTTATTTGTGTCCCGTCAGATTTGGGTGGCTATCAGCCCCAAAGAGCCCCTCACGGAGTTAATAAAAAGGGCTTTCCTCCCTTAGGGAGAAAAGGGGTTTCCAAAGAAGAATGCTTACGCTCCGTAGATAATGCACGAAATGGTGTTGTGTGCAGTCACACTTTACTGGGTTGGAAGCCAACACACTTCTCTGGTTTTGTTGAGAGCAGAAAAACCTTAGGAAAGGAAAACCACGGGTTTTATGGAGTGTCTATTGAAGGCCCAAAAGCCCTAGAGACTTGTATAAAGGCGACACGGTTTTCCACAAGGGAAAAACTCTGTTTCTGGAACGGTGATAGTTGGCTTATTGGTCTAGTCTCAGGAAAAACCGGTGCGGGCGGAGGACGATTCAAAACTTTAGATACTTGCCTAGATGCCATTAATCCGTCTTGGAGACAAACAGCTTTGCAATCCAATCTCCGTTCGAACTCATTTCATACAGTGGGACTTTTTTCACTTTTTGACTCCAATCAAAATGGAACAACTCATTCGTCTTGGTCTCCTTCATCTTGTAACAACTGCCATGATTCCACGAAGTACCCTATTCCGGATTGGGCAATGAGTCCTGAGGCATTTGATAAAAAACTTCAAGACCCTAAAACGGCAAAAGAGGCCCAAACTTGGCTGGGTAAGTTAAACAACCATCTTAATGTCCTGAGGGATATGCCTCCTTCTATTTCCGAACGAGAAAATCTACACTCTTCGCAAGGGGGTAAGCAGTACTTAAACTTTCTGAAAGACCGCTATACTTCCCTCAACCCCGTCGTTCCTCCTTTGCCTAAGGAACCTAATTCTCCGGATCATACCAGTTCTAAAGAGATTCAGATTCTTTCCAGTAAGACTTTGGGACACTATCGGGCCATGCTGCCCGAAGTATTAGATCCGGAAATCGATAGCATTCTCAAAGACGAAAACACTTTCTTTTATGACGAGAGCTCTTTGCCATCAGGATACCAAGATGCTAGCAAAAGCGTGGTAGGGGTAAGAAAGTCAGGAGACTCGACTTTCGTTAAAGGAGCCCCATTCATCGATACAAGCACCAAAAAACTTAAGGTTTTTAGCCATGGCGTAGGTATTGATCCGCATTCCAGTGTAAAAGTTTTTCATTTTATTAGAAGGCCCCAACGCACTGATGGAACATTTGAAACAATAAAATTAAAAAAGACTCGGGGCTCTGACTATCGTGAAGATGGAGAAACTTGGAACTGGGAGTTTCCCGTTGGTACAGTTTCTGGCGAAGTCCTCTACTCTTTGGACTCAAGCGGCGAACCTCATGTACTTGAAGTAAGAACTCGAAAAAAATCTGCGAACGGAAAAAACGAATGGGAATCCAATATTTTTCGTCCCTTCAACGCTGAAGCTGATCTTCTTTTAGCTCTTGAGGAACTTAAAAAGAGTGAAACTTTTGCCGAAGAGTCTCATAAAATAATTGAGACAATCAAAGAAACCCCCATTGAATCAGTAAGGATTGGCTCGCAAGGTTTCCAGGTTCCTGGCCTCAGTTTTAAGGGTTGGACTCAGAAACTGCCGAAAATGTCTGAGCCCCTAGTTGAAAAATTATTAGACCGGCCATTTCAGTCATCTTTAGGTGCCGTTTGGAAAAAAGATGATGAACGGGAAGCTTACGGAGCCACTACCGAACAACAGTTTGGCTTGGTCCCCCAACATGGAAAAACTGGAGCACTTCGAGTAGATACGGAGTCTTGCAATAGCTGCCACCAATACACCAATAGACCGCTGGGTTATTTATACCCAGATCGTTTCGGACAACTCGATAACCTGTTAAGAAATACGACTGATGCTTACGGTAATACAGGGGGAAATGATGGGCAATTCAGATGGCATCCTTTCGATCCCGCATTCATGGATAAATTTAGCCAAATTCCTGATAATCGAAGAATACGCCCCGAGTTTAAAAGCTGGATTGAGTTTGTAAAATAGTTACTTTCCGGCCTCCTTTTGTTAGATTGACTTGGTAACCCAACATAAGGAGCACCGCATGCGTCACGCGTTCCTGATAATCATCTTGAGCTTCGTCAGCCTAGGAGCCCTCCGAGGGGATGTTTGCGAAAAGATGTACATTCCGAATGGTTACGAATTGGGATGCACTGCCACCCAATGCAGTCGATATTATGTTCCCCAAGGGTATCAGCTGGCCTGCAACAGAAATGCTTGCGAAGTACTTCCTTATTATCTGAATTATCAAGTTGGATGCACATCGTCTCATTGCCAACAATATTATGTTCGCCCAGGAAGTGTGTTGGCCTGTACTCAGCATTCTTGTCAGACTGTTCCGTATAGAGCCGGCTATATCGTCGGCTGCACTTCAGATTCTTGTCAGTATTATTTTTTACGTAAAGGTTATTGGCTGGGTTGTACCGATCATGATTGTTCGCCATATTACGTAAGACCTGGCAGTCAACTGGGCTGTACTGCTACTTATTGCCAAGTAGTATATGTTCCTATGAATCATGGTTTTGCCTGCAACCGGGTTTTTTGTCAGAACGAATACATTCCTAATGGATATGAATTTGCATGTAGTCCCCGCTGGTAAACATGATTAGATTTTTTATATTCATATCTCTGGTCGGCTCTTTTCACACTCTAGGGACGAACTCCGAGTGTCACAACATGGCTAAGGAGCTTCTTCCCTTTTACCAAGACCTTCATGAGAATCCTGAACTATCACTTCACGAAGAAAGAACGAGTCGCATTTTAGCAAAAGCACTAGAAAAGGAAGGGCTGGTTGTTACCTATCCATTTGCAGGCACTGGCGTAGTCGCCGTATTAAAAAATGGCCCGGGAAAAACTATTTTATTAAGAACTGATCTCGATGCTTTGCCCATAACAGAACAAACTGGCCTTCCGTTTGCTTCAGTAAAAAAGACCGTTTCAAAAAATGGGACCGAAGTAGGGATAATGCATGCTTGTGGACACGATGTTCACATCACTAATTTGTTAGGGAGTGTTCGTCTCCTCGCCCAGAACCGAAACAAATGGAAAGGTACTTTAGTAGTGGTGGGTCAACCTGCTGAGGAAATTGGACAAGGGGCTGAAAATCTTCTTGCGGCAGGGCTTTTTAAAAAATTTCCCAAGCCCGATTATGCCATTGCTTTTCACGTTCATTCATTATTACCGGCTGGAAAAGTGGGTTATGTTTCCGGTCCCGCTATGGCAGCAGCTGACTCAGTGAGTATTACCGTTAAGGGAAAAGGCGGACATGGTGCCATTCCACACGAAAGTATTGATCCTGTAGTCATTGCATCCAAATTAGTGCTCGATTTGCAAACTTTGATTTCACGAGAGCGCGACCCTCTGGAGTCATCTGTGATTTCTGTCGGTAGTTTTCATTGTGGAACAAAAAACAATATTATCCCTGACTCTTGCCAACTGGAATTAACCGTCAGGAGTTTCACAAAGACCGAACGAAATCGTCTTTTTGAAGGAATAAAAAGAAAAGCCGAAGCTCAATCCACAAGTGCAGGAGCTCCTAAGCCGCTTGTGGAAATATCATCTGAAGGAACCATTGCTACGGTAAACGATCCATCGCTCATCGCTCAACTCGTACCCCTACTTCAAATAGGCCTGGGAAAAGAAGCCATCGAACCTTTTCCACCGAGCATGGCTAGTGAAGATTTTAGTTATTACGGAGAGCAGGGGGTACCTGCGGCCATGTTTTTCCTAGGCTCTATTCAGGATACACGGATGAAAAAGCTCCGAAAGAACGGCAAGCTTCCCTCGCTCCATTCGCCCTATTACTACCCTGATGTTGAGCAGACACTCGCTACGGGAATTAAAGCTATGACAACCATTGTCGAAGGCCTTTTACCTCCTCATTAAAATCCCTTTATAGAGTTGCCCTTCTCTTCTAAGATCAACTTACTGTGAGAGTTATTCTTGATACCAGTACCATCCTTGGGGAAGATCAAAGTACTTTTCGTTATTTTTCGGAACTTGTTCCTCGCTTAAGACAGCAAAAAGAACTCTCGCTTGAACTTTTACCTTCTCCTTATTTTGATTTTCCAAAAGAGTGGTCTGATTCGATTCCTCTTCCCCAACCGCTTTTGCCTAAAGCAACTTGGTTACCACAAGGAAAAATAAGAAAGGCCTTGTCGCGAGTAAAATGGGCTATTGAAAGCAGGCGGCAAAAACAATTTTATTTTGATAAAAAAAAAGAAATTCCATTGTTTCATAGTTTTTTGAGCACTTTTCCACATTCATCTCAAGCCATTCTTATTTCAATGGCTCATGATACTATTTTGGAGAAGCTAGGATTGGAACTGGGGCTCGACCAGTCAGAACAAACTAAGTTAGCTCTTAAGAAAAAGGCTTTTGAGAAAGCAGAGCGAATCATAGCGATTTCAGATTCAACAAAAAATGATGTTTGCTCGATTTATGGAATTTCTCCCGAGAAAGTAGATAGAATCTATCACGCGGTAAACTCTGATTTTTTTGGTGCTCCAGTTTCGCCAGACCAATCACAGATTTTTAAGGGAAAACATTCAATTTCTCGACCCTACGTCCTTCAAGTAGGAGGCCGATTACATCATAGAAACTTTAGTCGCCTAGCTGAAGCTTTTGCGACCAGCGGAATACAAAAAGATTATTTGTTGGTCTGTGCCGGTGAACGTTGGTCGGATGAAGAACTCTGTTTTTTAAAAAAACTTGGTATTTTTGAAAGCGTCAGGCTTCTACCCAAGCCCAACACTCATGAGCTACGAACGCTGTATCAGGGGGCTGAAATGCTGGTTTATCCTTCTCTTTACGAGGGATTCGGATTTCCTTTAGTCGAAGCCATGGCAGCTGGAACGCCGGTTGCCACCTCAATGGGTGCCGGTTCTATTCAGGAAGTTGCTGCGGAAGCAGCAATCTATTTTGACCCGAGAAATCCTCACAATATGGCTTCCGTCATGAGTCAACTGCTCAACCCCAAAGTAGCTTTAGAGTACCGAAAAAAAGGGCTAGAAAATATAAAAAGATTTTCCTGGGATAAAACTGCGATCGAGACTCTTGCCTGCTATCAAAAAGCTATCAGCAAAAATTAACCGAGCGTATTTTCGGCGTAACTAGCATGCAACTGATACGGAAACGCTTTTTGTGAATCGTAGAGACTCATGCAGGCGGGAACGGGACAAACCGCTACACATAAATTACAGCCGGTACATTTATCCACAATCACTTCTGCCACTTTTCTTCTGCCTTGGGTGCGCTTTTTATCTTCTACTTCTTTCAGCTTCAATGCATCATAACCAGCATTTTCGCAAGCCACGACACACAAATTACAGCCCGTGCAAGTTTCCTCATTCACCTGAACTTTTTCACTCGAGGAGTGCTTCAAAAGATAGTCAAAGGAAGTGACATTTTTATAAAGCTCTCCTTTAGCCTCCTGAATGGTTTGAAATCCCATTTCATCGAGATACTTTTCTAAGCCTTTATTCAGATTATCCACAATTTTAAATCCGCGGATCATGATTTCTGTACAGACTTGAAGTTGGTCCGCACCCATGAGTAAATACTCTACGCCATCAGACCAGGAAGCAATTCCACCCGTTGCAGAAATGGGAAGACCTGTCGCCTGTCGACACTCGGCCACACACTTAAGTCCCATCGGTTTCACAGCGTTTCCAGAAATCCCTCCAATCGCCGTATAACCATTTACGGACAAATGAGGTTTTCTCTTATAAATATCTATTCCAATAATCCCATTTACCGTGTTGATAACTGTAATCGCGTCAGTTCCGCCTTTTTTTGCAGCCTGTGCCATCACTTTTATATTAGTTACATTGGGAGTGAGCTTAGTAAGAATGGGGACTTTGGAAACACTCTTTGCAGTGCTAACGATATTGTAAACAATATCTGCATCTTGGGAACACACGGCCCCCATGTCTCGTTCGGGCATCCCATGCGGACAGCCCAAATTAAGCTCAACGGCGTTACATCCTACTTTATTCATCTCCTCAATGAGTTTTGCCCAAGCAGACATATCGTGCCCAGGAGCCATCACTGAACCAATGATCATTTTTTGGGGATAACGTTTTCTGAGGGTTTTTAATTCATCGAGCCAAACTGAAAGACGCCGATCGGTAATCAACTCGATATTTTGCATGGCAATCTCTCGATTCCATTTTTTCATGGTCTGGATTCGAGGGGCTACGTTGATAATAGGCTCTTCAACAGGTCCCACGGTTTTCATAATGGCGCAACCCCAACCCGCATCGAAGGCATCGGCCATCAATTTTCCAGTCGCCGTCGGAGGTGCTGAGGCTACGCACCACGGGTTCTCCATTTGAAATCCAAGAAACTCTGAAAAAAGACGAGAACTCATCACAACTCCTTTAACTAAGACTCTGTTTCTTGATCTCGATAAGACTCTCATCAACTGCTTTCAGGACTCGATCACAATTTTTCTGATCGATTGTAAGCGGAGGTGCAATGCGAATCACATTTCCGAAAAGACCTCCCTTACCAAGTAACACGCCTTTCTCACGACACTTTTCCATCAGAGCGACAGCTTCACTTGTGGCATACTCCTTGGTTTCTCGGTCTTTTACTAATTCAAATCCCATTAAGAGTCCCCGGCCACGGACATCACCAATGAGAGCATGACTTTTCATCAAGTTTTTGAAGCCATCCAGTAAGTAATTTCCCATCTTTTTTGAGTTCTCAATAAGTTTCTCTTCGCGGATGATTTGGAGAGTTACTTTGGCTTGCATAGTCTGATAAGGATCGCTTCCAAAAGTATTAAAAAATAGTTTACCGGCCATGCTATCAGATGTTTCTGTTTTCATGAGCGTTGCCCCGATAGCCGCTCCATTTCCCAGTCCTTTGGCCATGGTCACCATGTCTGCTTCAATCCCAAGGGCCTTAGTGAAAAGAAACGACTCTCCTGTTCGACCCGCTCCTGTTTGTACTTCATCGCTGATGTATTTTCCGCCGTAACGATGAACAATTTTTACGACTTCCTGAAAATATTCCTTGGGTGGACTAATGAACCCACCTACTCCCATTACGGGCTCAGCAATAAAAGCGGCTATTTTCCCATGAGTGGCCGTTTGAATGGTGGTTTCCACATTTTTTGCACACTCTAAAGAGCAACTTTCCGGCTTTTTTCCAAAAGGACAGCGATAGCAATACGGTTCCATCGCCGATACATTGAGCGCACTAGGCTGGGCGCGGAACTTCCAAGTTCCATGACCGCATTGGGCCAGAGCTGCCGAAGTTCCACCATGATAACTGTGTCGCAAATTTATTACGATCGTTTCGCCAGTCGCTTGCCTTGCGGCTAAGAATGCCAACTCATTAGCTTCGCTACCAGAATTGGTAAAAAACACTCTGTCAATTCCCGCTGGAGCCTCCTTCAAGAGCTCTTGAGCCAGCTCTACGGGGTGAGAATTGAAGTAGAGCAGAGAGGTATGCTGAATTTCGTCCTCCTGAAGCATTTTCAAAATCTGCTCTTTAATTCTAGGATGGTTGTGACCTGCGCTGATACAGACAATTCCACCAATACAATCTAAGTATTCCTTGCCATCAACATCATAAACATACTCCCCTTTTGCACGGACTAAGTGCAGAGGGTTTTTGTAGTAGTAAACGGAAGTTGAAAGAAAATGTTTTTTTCGAAACTCTAGAATTTCCTGAGTTGTCATTCCCATTTTTATAGCTCCGTTAATTGCCCATAAGTTTCAGGCCGTCTATCTCTAAAGAATTGCCATAAATCTCTAACTTCCTTCACTTCATCGAGGTTAATCTCTGTAACTAAGAGTTCATCTTTATCCCGAGAAGCTTTTGCCAGAATCTGTCCTTTCGGATTCACGATGTAAGACTGCCCATAAAACTCGCCGATATTCCAAGGAGCTTCAGTGCCTACACGATTAATCGCTGCTACAAAGTACCCATTAGCCACCGCATGGGCGGGTTGTTCAATCTGCCACAGGTACTCAGACAACCCCGCTACTGTAGCAGAGGGATTAAACACGATTTCTGCACCGTTGAGTCCTAAACAACGAGCCCCATCTGGAAAATGGCGATCATAGCAGATGTATACTCCGACATTTCCATAAGCAGTTTTAAAAACGGGATAACCCAGGTTTCCTGGTTTGAAGAAAAACTTTTCCCAGAATCCTCTCACTTGAGGAATATGATTTTTTCGATATTTCCCAAGATATTTGCCATCAGCATCAATGACAGCAGCGGTGTTGTAGTAAACACCAGTAATGTGCTCTTCATAGATGGGAACAACAATGACCATTCCATGTTTCTTAGCATAATCTTGCATAAGCTTTGTGGTGGGTCCATCAGGTATTTTTTCGGTAAGCCCATACCACTTCGAATCTTGAGAAGGACAAAAATAGGGACCAGTAAATACTTCCTGCATACAGAGAATGTTTACTCCTTTTTTCCCAGCCTCATCGATGTACTTCGCATGCGCATCCAGCATTGCTTTGCGATGCTCTTCACAAGAAGCTTCTGCTGGGGCTTTTGAGGCCATTTGAATCAGTCCCACTTTTACTTTTCTTGCCATGACTCTCTCCTTAATAGCTATTAAAAAATCTTGAACTTGTTTCGTTTCAAGTATTGTCCAAACCCTTTTTCTAATTGTGACTTTCCATTTTCAATGGCAATTACCCCTCTCAACAGAACACTTTTGATTTTGCCTTTTACTTTCCAACCTTCATAAGAGGAATAGTCACAGTTCATGTTTTGAGTTTCTTTAGTAAACGTGTGTTCAATTCGAGGATCTAGAATAAATAAGTCAGCATCCGACCCCACTGCTATCGTGCCTTTTCTGGGATACAACCCAAAAATTTTAGCGGGATTCGAACTGTTTATCTCAACAAATTTATTGAGTGACAGACGACCTTTTTCAACGCCCTCTGAATACATCAGCTCCATTCGATTTTCGATGCCTGGGGCCCCATTAGGAATTTTGGAAAAGTCGTCCATGCCCATTTCTTTTTGATTCATACAAAATGGGCAATGATCAGTGGCTACCACATGAACCAAACCTTGCTCAATTCCTTTCCAAAGAGCTTGTTGATCCTTGGGCTTTCTAAGAGGAGGACTCATGACCCATTTCGCGCCTTCAAAACCAGGGCGATCGTAGAGTGAATCATCCAAAAGTAAGTACTGCACACAAGTTTCCACGAGAACTCTCTGGTCTCTCTTAGTGGCTTCTTTCACACGATTCAAAGCACCTTCACAAGTCATGTGAACTACATAAAGGGGATGCTTACCTGCAAATGCAATGTCAATCGCCCTACCCGTTGCCTCTGCTTCAACAATTTCGGGTCGCGAAAGAGCATGGTATTTGGGAGCTTTGTTTCCCTGTTCCCGATTCATCTGAATAAGAGAGTCTGCCAAATCTCCATTTTCAGCGTGAACTGTGACTAATCCTCCCCACTTTTTTACTTCATTCATGAGCCCGATCATTTGTCGGTCATCAATCATTAAAGCCCCTTTGTAGGCCATGAACGTTTTAAAGGAAGTTACACCTTCTTTTTCAATAAGCTCCCGAATCTCGGTCTTAGTGCGATCATTAAAATCTACAACAGCTAGGTGAAATGCATAATCACACAAAGCTTTTCCTCTAGCTTTTTGATGCCATTCTGACAGCCCCTCTTTTAGTGATTTACCATGACTTTGAAACGCAAAATCAATGATCGTGGTCGTTCCACCAAAAAGAGCTGCTCGTGTACCTGACTCAAAGTCATCACTCGACGAAGTCCCCATAAAAGGCAGGTCGAGATGCGTATGGGCATCAATGCCTCCAGGAAAAACATAACAGCCCGAAGCATCTATTTCTTTGTCAGCTTTTTCAGAAATTGAAAAAGAGATAGCGGTTACTTTCTCATTTTCAATGAGAATGTCAGCTTTGAACGTATCGGTAGCAGTGACCACTGTACCGTTTCGGATAATGACTTTTCTCATAAGTGTCGTTACCAAATGTTTGAGTTTTTATTCCACCGGCTAATAGTGACTTTTGAGTCAGTGAAAAAATACATAGAAGCTGAGCCATGAGCTTTTACATCTCCAAAGAAGGATTCTTTTGCTCCTCCAAATGAGAAAAAAGCCATGGGAGCAGGAACTCCAATATTTAATCCCAACATGGCAGGAGCAGCTTCATAGCTGAACTGTCTTGCAGCCGCCCCCGAAGATGTGAAGAGGGAAGCTGTATTGGCATATTGAGAAGAATTAATCCACTGCAAGGCTTCATCTAAACTTTTTACCTGAGCCAGACAAACGACCGGACCAAATACTTCTTCTTTGGCAATTCTCATGTGGGGTTTAACACCGGAAATCACCGTGGGATGAAGGTAAAAACCCTTTGAGTGAGTTTTTCTTCCGTCTAATAATAGTTGTGCTCCTTCATCCACTGCAGACTGAATCAGTCCCTTTACTCTTTCTACAGCAGCTTTTGATATGAGCGGACCCATTTGGGTAGCGGGATTCGAGCCATCTCCTACCACCATGTCACTAGCGGCACGAACGATTCTCTCTTTTACTTCGTCGAAAGCATTGCCGACGGACAAAATCACCGAACCCGCCAAACAACGCTGACCCGCACAACCCACTATCGATTCAAGACAGGTTCTCACCGTAGAGTCCATCACTGCATCCGGAAGCACTACCATAAAATTTTTTGCTCCACCGAGTGCTTGAACGCGTTTTCCATGAGAGCTAGCGGTTTGATAAACGTGTTTAGCAACTGGTGTCGAACCAACAAATGAAACACCTTTGACGTCGGGATGAGAGCAAATCGCGTTAACCACATCTTTTCCCCCCAAGACCAGGTTCATCACGCCCTTGGGAAATCCCGCCTTTTCGATGAGTTCAAAGATTTTTAATTGCGAAAGAGGAACTCGCTCACTGGGTTTGAGAACAAAGGTATTTCCCGAAGCTACTGCAAATGGCCAAAACCAAAATGGGACCATGGCTGGGAAGTTAAAAGGTGTAATGGCGGCAAAGACACCCATAGGTTGTCGAATTGACTGGCAATCAATACCAGCTGCGATGTCTTCGAAGCTCTGGCCCATCATCAACGTGGGGATCCCACAGGCAGTTTCCACCATCTGAATTCCGCGCCGAACATCCCCTCTAGATTCCACCAGAGTCTTTCCATGTTCTTGGGTGCAAAGTTTAACGAGCTCTTCAAAGTTTTCTTCTAAAAGTGCTTTCAATTTGAATAGGTGCTGGACCCGATCCACAGCCGGAACTTTTCGCCAAGTTAGGAAAGCTTCCTTGGCCGCAAGAACCGCTTTATTCACATCTTCAGGAGTGCCAAGGGGACTGTGCGCAAGTACTTCCTCAGTGGCAGGGTTGATTACCTCAACTGTTTGGGTTCCCAAAGAGGCAACCCATTGCCCATTTATGTAGTTTTTCACTCTAAACCTCCTAGAAAGGGAAAAGTGAAACTATCACGAATTGAGGCGTTTTAAACGTGTTTCCGGCCCTTTTATGCGGCGCGTCTACCTAATTATTTCCCAAGAAATCGCTGCTAAAACGGAAGTTGCCACTACCCCCCAAAGGACAACTCCCATGATAAAAGGACGGATTCCCACTCTTGTGAGTGTTTGTGAAGATAAATTCGCACCGATAAAGAAAAGTGTGAGAACCATCAATCGCTTTGCAATACTTTCGATCAAGTGACCGTAGGAATTCAGAGATGGAAAAAAAGTCATCAGTGCCGCAGCGATCAGAAAGCCCAAAATAAACCAGGGCTTCTTTAGTTTCCCGACAGTGCTTTTGTGAGCACGTACCATTCCTATCAAAAAAGTAAGAGGCACAATCCACAAAGCTCTCGCTAATTTTACGGTAGTTCCTACTTTCAAGGCCAAATCCCCATATTGATAAGTAGCACCCACCACGGAACTCGTATCGTGAATAGCCAAAGCACTCCACAAACCAAATTGATTCTCATCTAATCCCAGAAGACGACCCACGTAGGGGAAAATGAGAAGACCAAGAGCATTTAAACAAAATACGGTTGCGAGTGCTACCGTGACTTCATGGTCTTTGGGTCGAATCGCTGAAGCGACAGCAGCAATGGCACTCCCCCCACAGATAGCTGTTCCTGTTGAAATAAGAAGAGAAGTATCCTTTTCAATTCTCAATGCTTTTCCCAAAAGAGTCCCTAAAAGGAATGTAAGTGAAATTCCTGCAATCGTATAACCCAAGCCTTCTAGCCCAACTCGTGCCACTACACTCAGATTCATCCCACAACCCAAACCAACAATGGCGATGGCTAAAAGTCGAGGCGTTGCTTTCTGTGTGTACTGGGCAAAGGGGTTACCCCAAGTGAGTGCCAAGACAATGCCCGACAACAGCGCCCATGAACTAGAGATTGATGTGAATAAAAACAATGGAATTCCCACTCCCATCAATATTTTTGAAAGTTTCATAGGTTGATTCCTCACAAATAGAGGTAAAATTGTCTTTCTCATGGAACCATTTTACAAGCTTCAATTTGCTCTCTGTGCACTTAATTTCGGGGCCATTTTATTTGTTCAAGCAGTCCATTATCCCCTTTTTCGTAATGTTGGGGCCGAATCTTTTTCTCATTACCACAAGCTTCACGTCTCGAGAACCTCGCTCCTTTTGGGAACTACTCTCTTTTTGGAAATGGTTTTGAATGTGTATTTGATGTTCTTGTCACCAGTAAATCCACGACACTTTATTTCTTTCTCGCTTTTGCTTATCGGATGGCTAGTCACATTTTTTGTGAGTGTTCCTCAACATCAACAATTGGAGGCAGGATTTCAAGAAACAGCTCACAAACGGCTACTCTTCTCAAATTTACTGAGAGTGCTTGCCTGGGGCGGCTGTTTCACTTTCCTTCTTTTCATTTGAAGCGTGTGGGTCGGGAGGGTGACTTGAGTGAATTTAAGATATCGCTATAATTAAAGGAATTATGCTGACATCCAACAAAATTTTCCAATCTCTGAAAAGAACTCTTAAAGGTCAGGCTTCGGGCGAACAATTTGACCAAAGTTTGCATGAGCGACTCATCGCTTCTCGGCCACCTACAATTACTGAAAGAGATTGGAAAAAGAAAATAACATTTCTGGAAGGTTTATTGTCTAAAGTAGAGGGGTGGTTTTCACCCAAGCAATGCGGCGAGCTTTTTTTACAAATTATTTCAAATGTAAAATCAGGTTCCAACATTGTTGAGATCGGGTCTTGGAAGGGACGATCCAGCATTTTCGCCTCTCATGCTGCTTCCATCTGCCAATCACAACTTTACTGCGTGGACACTTGGAGAGGCAACGAAGGTGAAGGCATTAATCACTCAACGGTTCTTCAAGCGGCCAAACAGGATATTTTTAAGGAGTTTGAACGAAATATCGAACGCTACGGATGCAAAAACGTTATTGTTTGCAAAGGGAATAGTTCCGATATTGCTGCGCAATGGAAAACAGGTGCGATTGATTTTTTGTTTATCGACGGCAGTCATGATTATGAATCCGTGCTTAAAGATCTCAACGCCTGGATTCCGCACCTCAAAAAAGGTGGAATTGTTTGTGGGGATGACTGGAATTATGATGAATTACCAGATTTAAAAGGAAGTGTGAGAAAAGCTTTCCAAGATTTCTTCGGGGTTAACCAACCTAATTTAGGAATCGTGGAGAGATTTTGGATACATGAAGTTGGTTAATAGTTTGATACTGAGTTTGACCGCTTTTGCCACAAATGCTCTTGCTTCCCGATTGGTCTTTTTTAGCCAAAAACTCAAATCGACTCTAAAATTTTCTAAGTGCTCTCTAGGGGTTAAGGATTCTTGCTGAAGCGGACAAATAAAATCCTTCCAGTAATCGCCCTCAAGCATTTGAAGGGGCCATGAGGACTTCACTGGTACGGATCGAAATTTTAATGATGGCTCAAATAAAAATCGCCTGCGTCTAATCGCTTCTCTAATTGCGACCGGATTATTAAATTGGGGGAGATTGCACTCTTGGTGAGAAAATGCATGAATCTTTTCTTCTATCTTTTTTTCAGTCATTAAAAAAGAAAAGTGCCAACCACAGGGAAAAGGTGTTGTTGGGGCCGTAGAGTCATGTCTCACTTCATTAGCAGTTAGTTTTTTCTCCAGAATATATTCAGCTCTCAAAATTTTTGGATGAACCCATTTCACTTTAGGTAGCTGGAGGTTAATCCTATAATAAAAAGGTTCAGTCCAAACTCGCAGCAACTCCTCTGTCTTGATTCGTGAAAGAAGATAAGGCCAATAGTTCCTGCTAATTATTTCGTCGACATCGCTTAGATAGATGACATCAGAGGGTTCTAATCCCGGAATGTTAAGACTTTCATTCCTTTGCTTCAACTCATTTTCCCATGGTGAAGCGGGATTTTGATCTAATTGAATGTTCTTAACTTGAATTTTAGAAAGATAAGGCGCAAATCGGGCGTCGGAATTGGGAAAATGGAAAGGCTTTGGCTTCCCAGTAAAATTACTGTCTCCTTGTATCAAAATAAAATGGTCAACAAAGGAAGCGTGCTCTCTCAGTCGAACCAATAGAAGTTCGAACTCGTCATAGAAAGTGAAGACATCATAAACCGCCATCGGGGACCTCTCTTTTAACTTTACGATTTTACCAAACTTCCCGTTGATACTGGGCAGCATTATGTAAAACACATCGCAGAACGTGATTTTGAGAAGTATAATGAAGGCTATCTATTAAACACTGTTCCATGAAAAAACTTACGGTCGGAGTAGTTACCTTTAATAATTCGATTGAGGAATTAACTAGATTTTATCACTCCTTTCAGAAGAGCTGTGAAACAATCTCACCGCATTTTTCAATTCACCTTATTTGTACTGATAACGGAAGCCCCTCCTGGCTGAGCCAGGAACAAAAAGTATGCACGCTTCCATCGCTCGGTAATGTCGGATTCGCAAAAGCTACCAATCTCCTGATGACGTTTGCTTTCGAAGAATTAAAGTCGGACTACTTTATCACCTGCAATCCGGATGGTTTTTTTCATCAACGAACACTTTTAGAGCTCACTCGATCGGCTTCTTTTTATCCCGATTGCTTAATTGAGGCACGAACCTTTCCGGAAGAGCACCCGAAAAGCTATGACTTAGAGAAAAAAGATACTGCTTGGGCCTCTGGTTGTTGCCTGCTAATTCCAAAAATCATTTACGACACCACCCAGGGTTTTGACGAAAACTTTTTTCTGTACCTTGAAGATGTCGATTTTTCCTTTCGTTGTCGTCTGCTTAAATTCGGAATCAAATACTGTCCAGAAGCTCTTTTTGGCCATGGGCTGGAAGGTCGATCTGGAGGAGATACCGTGCGAAAAAAGCACCTGTTTATTTCCGGAAGGTATTTTGCCTGGAAGTGGGGGCTAACAGAACAGCAAAAACTCATCGAAAATGAGCTGAAAATCCACTTTGGATTAGGTGAAAGTGAGCTCCCTAAACTGGAAGGAGTCCTAGCTCCAAGCGCACAAGAGTTCTCAGACAGAAACATCAGCAATTTTGACTTTTTTATTTTTACTCCTTTGAGATGGTAAATGAATCACGCAAATTCACCTAACATATCAGTAATTGTTCCTTTTGTTCCACCCTTTGACGAGGACCTACTTGATCTCACGCTATTTAGTTTATCCGGCCAAAACTCTGTTTCCCTTGAAATCATTCTCCAGGTTTCCGGAAGCGAGAGACAGTCTGTTATTGCAACAGATATAGTCGGTAGACAACTTTTCAATAAGGGCTTGGTGCGAAGTTTGGTCATTCAACAAATTCAGGCTTATGGTATGGCCTCTTGGGCACAAACTTGGGATTCTGCTCGCGGAGATTACCTTTGCATTCTAGAGCCCCAATCGGTTCTTTATCCCAATGCTCTCAGTATTTTGGTAAGTGAAATTGAAAAGAGCAGCTTTGGCTATGCTGTCGGAGGATCAAAAAGAAGCTTATTTAAACGAAATGGCCGATTGGAGCCTGTTCATGTTTTGTCAAAGAAAGAATTTCCAGGAATTGACTATCAACAATCTGATATTTTTCTTCAGAAAAAGTTATCACTCTCATCCTGCCTCCTGAATCGTAGCAAACTCACACCTAACATTTTTGAAAGGAGCTTGGACGAGAACGCCTCTCAGTCATACCAACTTTTACTCAACCTTTCAGTAGAGGCAAAAGGCTCCATCTCAAAATCCAATAAGTCTATCTCGGAAATCTACCTAGAAAGAAAAGATGAGTATGAACGAACTGAAGTCTTTATGGGTTCCTTGCTGAGAAAGCAGCAAGCCGTTATCTCGCGCTTTTCAAGAAAGTTTGGTTTTCAAATCGGCAAATTACGACGTTTTCTTGTTTCTTCGAATAAACGCTTGGATGTCATGAGATAAGAGGTAAGGGACTTCTTCGATAATTTTTTCGTGCGGCCAAGACCACCATGCTATTTTCAGAAGATCGGAAATTTCTGTTTCACTAAATCGCATCCGTATATGCTGAGCTGGATTGCCTGCGACAACTTCGTACGGCTTCACATCACGAGTGACAACACTTCGCGCTCCGACTACTGCTCCTGAACCGATTCGCACTCCAGACCTAATAAAAGCACCGGTTCCAATCCATACATCATCTTCAATCACCACATCTCCACGAGACCAAGGATGGCCCTTGATGCCCCTCGCTTCCTCACACTGAATATTGAATGGGTAAGTGGTGACCCAATCTAAGCGGTGTTCTCCCCCCAAGTAAATTACAACCTCCGAAGCGATGGAACAATATCGACCTATTTTTAAAGTGGCCAAACCCTCCCAATGGCACTGAACAATGGGCTTTCCATAAGTTCCATGCCCGATTTCGAATTGTTTAAATTCGGGATCATCGGCTGTGTATATACTGGGGGAGTCCTGAAGTGGCTTTATCAGTTTGTATTTTCTTAGTGTTTTAAATAAACCCGTTCCCATTGGTTCTTGCCTTTAAACGATATCAGCAAATTTTCTTTCGGTTTTAGCAAAATAAAACATTCCGCTGATCAATAAGCAGACAGTCATGGCCAACGAAATACCGAGGGCCTGCCAGTCACAGATTCTATTAAAAAATACAGATCGATAAGCTTCAATAATTCCGGTCATTGGGTTCAGTTTGGCCCAAAGGTGGAAACGCTTTGGAATTGCACTGAGCGGGTAAACGATGGGTGTTAGAAACATCCAGAGCTGCACAAAAAACGGCAGAAGATGTCCAACATCACGATATTTGACGTTAAGAGCTCCCAACCAAAAGCTGAGAGCACATGCAAGAGCCACCATAGAGCAGGTAAGCGCTGGGATCCCCAACAACCACTGTACTTGAGGATAGTATCCATACCATCCCAGTACCAATACCAGTGTCCCGACAGCAATGACATAGTCAAGTAACCCCGCCATTACCGATGCAATAGGAATGACCAATCTCGGAAAATACACTTTACTGAAAAGAGCACCACTGCCGGCAAGACTTAAACTGCCTCGGTTAATTGCGGAGACAAAATAGTTCCATGGGACTAAAGCACAAAAACTGAAGGCAGAATAAGGCAAGCCTTCGGAATCCATTTTGGCAACTCTTCCAAAAAGGAAAGTGAAGGTAACCATGGTAAAGAGAGGCTGCGCCACCACCCAAGCCACTCCAAAAGCTGCTTGCTTATACTTCACTTTGATATCGCGCCAACATAGGAAGTAGATCAACTCTCGATATCGCCATAACTCGTCCAAGTTGATCAAGTTCCAAGAGCCCCTCGAGCTTCTGACAACCGTCTCAGTCTTTGGAATCTGCTCCTCAGAAGGAGTTGGTGTATTTGGGCTTTCAAATGGCGTCTCTAATTTCAGTTCACTAGCCTTCATAAGCGAGACTCCTTAATGAGGGAAGGCATTGAAAAATATCCCTGACGTTTCTCCGGATCTAATTCATCCGACGTAACACTCAAAAATGGCAAGTCTGCTTCTTTACCCACCCAATCGTAAATCTGGTCTCCCTTTCCATTAGCTAAATTTATCTGGATCCCATAATCTCCAGGTCGCAAGGGGACTTGGGGCAATTCAAGAACCATCGTTTTTTCATTTCCCACTGCTATTACCGATGGTGTGACCATTTCCTTCACGGTTGTCACAATTTCTCCGGTCAGGGGATTGGAAAGAAGAAGGGTCACAGTAAGACCATCGGCTGGCTCAATTACATGAAAGTTCAATTGGAGAACGATAGATTCTTTTACGGGAAAAGACCAGGACAGCTCACCCTGCTTATTTTTCAAAACCACTTGATCAATTCGAACAGACCGTTTTCCCCAAAGGTTTCTGGCTTTTAGATTCGCCTCTGAAACATCCCCTCGGGCTTGAAGGCTTCTAATGAACCTTGGCAAAACTGCCTCGGTCTCACCATCCTGCACAATTCGGCCTCCTTCGATCATGATCACTCGACTGCACAAGGTACGAATGAGATGGAGATTATGGCTAACAAACAAAACAGTTCTGTTTTGATTGGCTACATTTTGCATCATCCCCGTACATTTTTTCTGAAAAGCCAGATCGCCAACAGCGAGAACTTCATCGATTACTAAAATATCTGGATCAAGATGGGCTGCTACAGAGAACGCCAAGCGCACGTACATACCACTTGAGTAACGTTTTACCGGCGTATCAATAAATTTTTCAACTTGAGAAAAAGCAACAATTTCGTCGAACTTGGCTTTGATTTCGGCTTTTCTCATACCCAAAAGAGCACCATTAAGAAAAATATTTTCCCGGCCAGTGAGTTCGGGATGAAAGCCAGTTCCCACTTCAAGTAAACTTGCTAATCTTCCGCGGATTCGCATCTCACCTTCCGTAGGATCAGTAATCCGACTCAGTATTTTCAAAAGGGTAGACTTTCCCGCTCCGTTTTTTCCGACAATACCAATCACTTCACCGGGACAGGCAGAAAAAGACACATCTTTTAAGGCCCATAACGATTCTGTGGTGGGTGTTTTTAGCAACCCTGGATGCAATAATTTTTTTGGCAGAGTGGTGATTCCTCTAGCCAATGTTTCCCTTAAAGTTTCATAGGGGTTGTGGATCTGCTTTCCGATCAAATACTCTTTGGAAATACCGTTCACTTCGATGGAATGCTTCATAGATTATCTTGTTGGGAAAAGGCGACAGGTAATTCAGTGGAATTTATTTAATTATACCGAGAAAGTGGGCTGATTTGAATAGAAAGGCCCCGCGCCAATTTCTGCAGCTTGTCATTTCAAGAAGAAGCTACCCTGCTAGAGACACGGAAGAGGGGCCTTTTTTACTGTTCTTGAGGAGATCCATAAACGTTCGATCATCAACTTGCGGAAATTCCCGGTAAAAATCTCCTATTGAGAAAAAGGGACGGGGGGTATGAAGACAAACTATTTCATCACAATACCTCCTTACCTCTCTTAAGGAGTCTTCAGGGGCAACTGGAACAGCAACAATCAACTCTTGAGGCCTCTTACTTTTGATTAATTTTAGTGCTGAAATAATAGTGGCTCCCGTAGCAATTCCATCATCAGTAACAATCACACTGCGACCGGAAATAGGTTCTGGAGGAAAAAAGTCTCGAACTATTTTCTTTTTCTTTCTTATTTCCTCAAGTTGGCTCATTTTTTCTCTAAGAATATATTCTTCACTTAAACGTAAGATTTTTTTTCCCGCTTCATTTAAAAAGCTTTCACCGTCTTCGGAGATTGCTCCGATGGCTAACTCCGGCTGTTGAGGATGTCTGAGTTTTCTAATAAAAATAACGTCTAGTGAAGATGAGAGACTATGCGCCATGATACTTCCGGTTACTACTCCCCCGCGGGGAATAGCTAGAACCAGAGGCTGAAATAGCTTTCTTCCTCTCATTTTTCTACTTAATGCTCGAGCAGCAGACACTCGATTTGCAAATGGAAGAGAACAGCTCTCTCTGCGTGACTCTAGCCAATCGGTCGTCAAACGCTCAACTTCCTCTAATTTTCCCGGTTCTTCAAAAAGATGAGTGGCACCTGAAACTAAAGCTAATTCTTTTTCGCAATTTAGCTTTTCTAATGCATAGCGATTGAGACGAACAATCTCATCATCTTTTGACCCAACAATAAAAAGTGTTGGCTGTGTTACTTGGGGTAAATAACTTGCTGCCAGATCGGGCCTTCCCCCCCGAGAGACTACCCAGAAGAAATCATCAGGCCCTTTCGCTGCAGCAATTAATGCAGCTGCAGCACCCGTACTCGCTCCAAACAAAGCTACCGGAAGATGCGCAACTTCAGCTTCGGTTTTCAGCCATGAAGCTGTAGACAGAATGCGATCCGCCAAGAGATCCACATCGAATACTTTCTCAGCTTGATGTTCTTCTTCTTTTGTCAGCAAATCCAACAGTAGCGTTCCCCATCCGTTTTTCTGAAGCCCTCTAGCAATTTGGCGATTTCTGGGACTGAAACGACTACTTCCACTTCCATGGGAAAAAACCACCAATCCCTTACAGGAATCAGGAACGGTCAAATCCCCTTGGATGTTTTCTCCTTCTTTGGAAACAATTCTGACCGGTCGAGTTTTCACTCTATTTCCTTTTGCAAATTTCAGACATTGAATTGCAATCAGTCACGGAGGGATCTTTGATTAGAAACAACCCTGTTTAACTTCATCACTAATTAACTCTTTAAGCTGTTCGATACTGCTTTCTTCTTGGCTTTTAATTCTTCTCCAGAAGCTTTCGATTTTGGGATGGCCCTTAGCATTGCTAATATATTGATCAATTCTCCAAAAAGCATCGAGGCGCTTGCTCAGCTCATGAACCAAATCATGATCATGATCCGCACAACCCGAACTTTTTCCTACTTCTTTCAGTTTTCTTTCGGCAGTCGTCATATTTCCTCCTGTTTACCCTTACAAGAAACAGCAAGAAACATGCCCGAGAAAAGGGCTCAAGTATCAGATGATCAGAGCGAGGCAAAACTTCCCAACCGCCACCCAACAATTATTACTGTTGGGGAATAACTCGGATATAGAATCGCTTTTTGGCTTGGGCTTCCTCAGTTTCTCCCTGATTCCAGATTTGAACGTAAGCATAATCCACACAGCTGCCATCAGGCCGGTTTACTTCATCACAAGTTCCAGTAACCGCCATGGGAATAACCGCCGTATCTTCTTCACTTCTTAGTACGTATTCCAAAGGCTTATCACTTTCATTTTTCCAATGAATAGCACCCTGAATAGGTCCTTGGCGGAGTTGTACTTTAATGGTGACAGGGAATCTGAACTGGTAAGTTGCCGAGTTCTTCAACCGAACAGAGAGAGCGTACTCAGCCGATTCCTCTGCTTTCAGCCGAGCTACAATGGGCTGATTTCTCGATCCGGGACCTGTTGAAAGAACTTCATCGGAGCCATTGAGCAATGCAAAGCTAGCTGTCTCAGCCCCTTCCAGACTAAAGTTTCTTCCGTTGAGAGCTTCGAGAATATAACTTTTGAGCTCTCCAGGCCTACGCAGATCGCCGTGTCCCATCTCATCAGCAAACAGCATGTGAGAAAACCAATCATTTGCCGTTAACTCAGGATGATTTCTGGTCAACCTCATCGCTTCCAGCGTTAAATCCGAAACTTTCCTCAGACCTAACAAGCCATCTTTCGCCATGGCTTTATCCAAAATATCATTCATGGTTCCACCGTAAGCTTCGCCATCATCATGAGACTCGCTGGTTAAATAGAACCCTGTGTGATTCAGGATTCTCATTTTTTCGGCGCCAACAAAATCTTTACCTTGAGTTACATCTTTCACCACAAGCTGAGCGATAAAATCAGCCATGCCCTCACTCAAACCACCCGTATCTGCTAAGTTAAGGTGATCCCCCATCAATCGGTCCATCACTCCATGACCTAATTCGTGCCAAATGGTGGTGTTATCTCGAGCCATATTATGAGTTTGACTAGAGTAAGTTGTGAAGTTGATGGTATCGTCTGTGTAATACGCGTTATCTCGCATGGAAATGTCGGTATCGTACAAATAGGCATGGAATCGTCGCGTAGACAGTTCAGGATCCGTAAAACCCATGGGTCGAAGTGAATCAAACAATTGGGTTACGGCCCAATAGACTTGAACTTCATCAAATCCATCGTTGATGTATTGTACCGGATTATTATCAGAGAGCCGTTGGGCAACTCTACTATAGGCATCATCAATAGAATAAAGGGGTCTTCCCAACAAACCGCTTTCCGGAATCATCTCCATCGTCTCATTGCTTGCATCCGTATAAACCCAGTTGGGTCGAAACTGAGAGGAAGCTTTCAGAGCAAATTGAATGCCTTGAAGTTTCATGGCAGAAGGATGAAAACTAACGGTCGTATATTTACCTTCCAGAATAGCTCCTGAATTAAAAGAATTTTCAACTACGGGAAGCTTGCGATAAATTTCCTGTGCTTGTTCCTTCACATAACTCATTGCCCAGAATCCAAGTTTTCTGCCTTCTTCCGTGAGACCTCTGATGGGATCAAGAAATGTTTCTAAGTATTTTTTACCTTCAGAAAGAGCTTGATAAGGGTTTTCTCCCCCTTCTCGAACTTCACGCATCAAATAACGAAGTTCACTTTTAATTCGAGAATCTAATTGAACCGGAACACCTTCGTATTCTTCCCAAATAGGATAGACCAAAGCCGGCACGCTAAAATATTTACCCTGCTCCTGCGTTCCAGCGTCCGCTTGCTGAAAAGGCTCATAACGATGATCAACCACTTTTTGGTCTGTGACTGAAATCATGACTTTGTGGATTCCGCGACGGCTCTTCACCCTCACTACTCGCATGACCTGATTTTTAACCCAAGTATCTTTCCACTTGAGATCTCTAATTGCTAAATCCTCACCGTGTTCTTTAATTGCTGACTTTACAAGTTGAACGGTACCAGCAGAATCTAACCGCGGGGTCTTTGACCATCTATTAACGAGAATCTGTGGTACTTCTTCATCGACATGGGCTTCTACTTGGATTGTTTCTCTCTTCTTTAAATCGGTCCAAACCCTAATGACTTGGCCCTGAACCGGTAAACCACCCGCTTGTTGAACATACATTTGGAAATAACTGGTCGCTAACGGGCGATTTTCAATTAATAAAAAATTTTTTGTGGTGAGTTTCAGTCCAGTCTTTTCATTGACCACTTGAACGATATGAGCCAAATCTGCGTCTCGGTCCTCTTGATAAGTCCACCGAACCTTTTTCACTTCTGCTACAGAAAGTCCTGCTACAAAAAAACCGATTAACATTACTTTTAGAGTTCTCATCGTGTACCTCACAAAAAATCAGCGCTTAGGAGCCCTTGTCTTAAGTTTAAAATTGTTACTGGCGGATGCTTCTAGCCGCACATTGAAATAACAAAAGCTTTCAGGAAATACGCTAGACTGATTTTGTTTTGAGTAGGCCAAAACAATGTGTTCCCGTATTCCATCATTGTAAAGACGAGAAGCTCTGACCACCGAGGCATTGGGATAAGTATACTCATTCACCAAGGAGCCATCTTGATAAGCCACCGGTTTCCATTGTTCGTTATCTAACCATTTTTTGCATTGAGAATCCTTTAAGAGATCGTCAACGGAGTAAGAATCGTACTTTGTAGTTTGCTCGTTAAACCACGTGTGAGATTGAGTGTATCTCCCACAGTGAACTGAACTGTCTTCCAACCGTCCAAACTCAAAAAAAGCTGGCCATTCCCTTAAAGGATCTGCGCGGTGAATGCATCTGCCCACCCAAAAACCTAAAATCTTTTCTGCGGAAGGGGTCTGGGAAGCACGAAAAATAACTTCCATGTCACTGTAATCGAGAGCACTACTGGAGAAGGCTACTGAAAGGAAAAGAAAGAATATACTTCTTAAGAATCTCATCAAACCCTACCAACCCGACCTTATCGTACTTTAAAGAAAAACCGCAAGCGAGAACTGACCTCGAGAATGCTTATTCCCAAGCGTACTGTTCGGTTCGACAACGGGCCTCTCCGGAAGCATTCCTAGGCTGGCCGTACTGATTAAACAGGTTGTAGCATTGAAAAGCCGTCTGAACGTAGCTTCCTTGTACTTTTACTCTGAACTGACATTGGCTGGAATTTCCTCGGCCATTTGAACTTTGATTTCTAAAAGTATTCATTCGTTGATCTCCACCCGTCTTAAGGATGACATCCCCACCGCTGGTTTTTCCCATCCCTACGATTTGATGCTGTTCATTTTCAGGGTTGAAACCCACTAAATTAATACGCAGCTCGGAATCACTTTCGTTATCCAGAAAAGCCATCTCGATAACTCCAAGACCATTATTTGCCCCAGTAAACTGACAGCGGGTAAGGCCTCGGGCAGAAAAGCTTCGTTCGGTATGTTCGATTCGAAAATTGGCTCCGGGAGAAACGTTGAGGGGATTACCGTACTCGTCAAAGTCCGATAAATTGCCACAGCCAGCAACCACTACTAGAGCGCTACCGATGAAGAGATCACGAAATTTTCTCATAGGACCCCCAAACATAGTTCCGTCAGGAGTCCCTAGAATACGCATTTATTGCGCTGTGTCTAGACTGCAAATTTTGTCACCGGCAATCCGGAGAACACTATATTAAGTTATTGTTATTACAGGCTATTTTGACTTGAGTCGCCGCTCAATAATTTCTTCAAACGAAGCCAGTGGGTAAGCCCCTTTCAAAGTCACGCCCGCCACAATAAAACCGGGAGTTCCTTGAATGCCGAATTCCTGGGCTTCTTTTTTATCCTCTTCGATGCGTTTTTGAACTTTCGGAGTGCTTCGGTCCTTTTTTAGTCGGGCCAAATCCGCTCCCACTTGTTTTGCAATTTTGGACAAAAAGTCCTCTCCGCCCGATTGTAGTTCTCCCTGATTCTTAAAAACCTCGTCGTGAAAACGATAAGCTTTTTTAGGATCCTGGATAGCAATTGCTTCAAAATATTCAGCGGCAGGTTGAGCCATTTGGTGGAAAGGAAGTGGCAAGTGCTTAAAAATGAAACCGACTTTCTTCCCATATTTTTTTCGAACTTCTTCAATGGTTCCTGCGCCACGGGAGCAATAAGGACACTGAAAATCCGAATAAGCCACAATAACAATAGGAGCGGAGAGACTTCCCAAGACCGCTCGATCCGATGAAAGTTTAGGCTTCTTAGGTGTTTTAAATTCTTGTTCGCGTTCTTCTGCTTCAGCTTTCTGCTGCATCATTTGTAAAAATTGGGCGTCTTGTTGCGAAAGACCTTGTTCCGCTTGAAGCGCACAAGTCACAAGTAGGCCGGCTAAAAGTACTTTAAACATGGGGTTTCTCCTCAGAAGAAGCGTTAATGTTAACGGTTAAGAGTATCAGGCCCCCAAGGCGGGTTCAAATAAACCTAACTGCAGTCTGCTTTTCAACACTTGTCAAAAATGCAATCACTCCGAAAGCGCCAAACAGCAAGTATTTGTTTTTACTTATTTTTTTCCGTGCGGGACTGGTGGTTTGTTTTGATTTCAAATAAACATCCCCAAAGTTCATACAAAAGTAGGTGTATTCTGGGGCTGTATTCTGCTGGCTCACTCATTGCATTTTCTCTTAGGCAGAACAGCAACATTGAACAACAACTAGAGAAACACAACTTTAAGATGAGACACCCGAAACAAAACTTATATTCTCAGAAGTCACTTTACGCCGCGGCAGTGGCTCTGCTGATCTCAGTCGGATGTTCCAATGGACGATCTGGATTATCCATCCCTCTTCAGAATGGAACAGCCACTTCATCATCGCTTTCATCGTCAACTGCTGGGCAGTTACCAACTCAACTTCCAGTTAATTCAGTACTACCCAAACCAGAAGCAGTGAGTACTCCTGGTTCAACCTCTCCTACTCCTACACAGAGTAATTTATCCCCCGCTACGGTATCTCAAATTGCCTATGATTTTGGAGAAATGAACTATTGCTATCAAAGCACTCTCAGAAGAGGCCAACAGCTTTTGACTCAAGGTTCGGCTCCCAGTTCTATTTTTCAACAGGCGGGCGAACAATTAGTTCAATGCTACAACCAGATATTGAATTACCGAGCTCAACAACTTCAAGCCTACCAACAACAACAAAGAATTTATCAGCAAAACATGGCTTACTTACAGCAGTTAGCCCAGAGATTATATCAGCAACAAACACAACAAAGCGGTCAGGGGCAAATTACAAGGCCCCCATCACGCTGATGTGAAGTAGAGATTGTTATGAAACTAAAATTAGAAATACTGATGGGTTTAGCAGCGCTGGCTCTTATTTCATGCGGTCAGAGACAAAAAGTAAATTTAACAGCAGAGACTGGGGCCTCTTTTAATAGCTCAAGTTCTGTATCGGGACCCAACTTGAATTTTGAAAGTGCTCCGAGAGCACTGGGAACCACAACTACTTTTAATTCCGGGACAACGGGGAGTCCAAACGCAACGGGAAACACTGCCAACATAGCGAGCACAGGGTATACCCAAACGGGTTACCCTGTGAACTCACAAGACTATTGGGGCAATATCATCCCCCCTACTCCGCAGCAATGTGCAGATGCCTATAATCGGTATTATCGTTACGCTTCTAACTTTGAACCAGCGTTGGCAGGTCTTGCCGATTGTTTAAACAAAGCAATCATTGGCCAGAACTCGCAATACTCTCAAGGGTACCGAGCACTCATCGGCAATTAGTTTTGAGCTAACTTTTCAGCCCCGGATTTCACTGGGCCGAGGAGTTCTCCAAACTCGATTAGCAGGCACTTCAGTGTAAGCACCATCAACCAATCCGCCTCCATTTAGTCGACGAATTTTTTTCAGCTCTAAGTATTCTCGTTCATTACGACCGGAATAGTCCCAAGGATAATGGGGAACGTTTCCACTAGGATTACGCACACAGCATCGCACATAACCATTGCCGTAACAAACGGGATCGTTTCCTCGGTTCGGAGCTACAAAGAACTCAGCATCCGCACCCACCTGTTGGAAAGCTTGATGCCCGGCGGGTACTTCCCCGCAAAGCAGATGAAAAGCATCCAGCGGACTGATAGGAAGTCCCAACGCATATCTACCACTCGGATATTGTCCTCCCATCGATGGAGCTCCCCGCAATTCTTTTTCCAGATGCCCAATCAAATCAGAGAAGTAATCGGGGAGATAAGATGCTGGTATCGTCCTCAATTTTTCCTCGGTGGGTGCTTTCGGAATTCTTGCTTTGTTTTTTACAAATTCCAAAAGTAACCCACGGGACAAGTTCGGATTGTATGCTTTTAGAGCGGCAACAATTCCTGCAAACATGGCAGCCGCATTGGACGTTCCAGTAGAACTACTTCCATTGGAAAAACTCGCCTCCGATCGCTCCATCAAAAATTCAGGTTTTTGACGCCCATCCTCAGTAGGACCTGTAGCTGAATAACTGTTGATATCTCCCACCGTGATAACAGTCGGATTATCAGCAGGAACCATTACTTCGTAACCAGGAGTTGCATCGACTAATTGAACGGGGTCCACAGGTTTAGAATTTCCCTCAACTCGAATGGGCTCTCGCTGAGGAAGCACCACGATTCGCAACCGATCTCCACTTACGAAGCCACCTGACTTCGTTCTAACTTCTAACGTGTAGTAACCGTCTTTTCTGGAGAAATTGTAATTAATTCTTTCTCTTGCAAGAAACGTTTCGCCCTCACCCAATTTTTCTTTTCGAAGAACTTGTTTCAAATCGGATTTGGCTACCTGATTGCCCTGTGGATCGTATAGATACAAATCTAAATCTTTTTCTGTCCCTTGATCTTCAGATTCCCAGCCGGAGGAGTAACTCAGAATAATCTGGGCTGGATTATCATCTATTTGGCTCTTAATTCGCAGACGAGTTCGATCACCAAAATGCAAAATTCCATCTTCATCATAAGCAACATTAGCGTTGAACACTCGTCCGCCATAGTTTCCGGCAGCATTTACCCAGATAATTCCCGCAGAAGTTGCTTGATTTACGATCTGATTGATAAAACCGCCACCATCAAAATTTCCACAGCACTCTCGGTTCTGACTGTACAAAATGATATCGACTCGATTTTCAATAGCGTAGCGAACAGCTCTTCGGAAATTAGTAATTCCGTTCGCATTGAGCAAATAGAATTGAGGACCTTCTTCTTTTCCACCCGACAGAGCCCATGCGATCTCTGCCATTTGAGTTCCGTGTTCGGTTTGAGCCATTTTTTCCTGATAGGCCGGATTACCTAAATCGTATTTTTTAACAAACTCAGGATCATAGTTTTCAACCAGGATCGTTGATTTGGGAAGCTGCCCGGAGCCTTGTTCGTATCCAGAAAAACCATTATCTATCACAGCAATTTTCACATTGGAGAGCCCCTCTAGAGGATAGTTGTTGATCCCATAGAAAGTTCGCATTTTATCTCCGTCCACGAGCTTGATGGACCCGAAGGCATTCAATCCGAGGATAAGAGCACAGAGATACATTAGATTTTTCATAACTTGCTTCTCCCGTTTAAATTGCGGAAACCTTTTTGCTGCAAAAAAAAAGGCACCCTCGGTGTTAACCGAGTAGTGCCTTCTTTGAATTGTCGATTGACGAGACTAGCTTACCAGTACCAGCCGCCCCAGCAACCACGCCAGCCCCAGCCGTAACCGAAGCCGTAGCCATAGCCAGCG
>RFNO01000080.1 GCA_009927165.1 Pseudomonadota bacterium | reverse complement strand
GCATGAGAGGGAGTGCCCCAGTTTCACGTCGGGGAAATCCATTGAGGGAAAAAGTTGAGCAGAGTCTCAAGCAAAGCTTAATTTCAAAGCGTTCAGTTTATCATGAAGTTGCTGGGCAAGCGGTGGTTCCAGAAATGACTCAACAGGTTTCTCAAGTTACCCCAAATTATCTGGGGTCTCCCCAAGCAAATGGCTCTTGGGGGGCGAGTCCATTTTCGTCTCCTGATCCCTTTGGGGGATTGGTGAGCCGCCAATCCGAGCTTTTGAGAACGATTCCGACTCAAACGGTTAGCGCTAAAACTCCGATGCAACAAACTGCTTCAAAAAGCACCAAATCAACAACAGCTCCTGTGAGCCGTCGAGTAGCGACTCATAAATCTCAACCGAATATGCCGGTGATGAATGCCATGGCTGAGACGGTTCGATTACCTTTCCGGCTCTTGGGACGCTAAGGTTTCCTTTTTACCCAGACGTAAATTGTCACAACAATGATAGAACTTTGAACAGGGGAGTTTCGAACAAAACTCGGAACTTAGTTTTTTTTCCTACTGTCGTGTTGCTCGAATGAGCCTGGTTCAGTGTATTCTCAAAGTCGACAGTGCTCATAGGGCTAATGGTATACCCCTTGCACTTTCCTCCCTTTGATTCGGTGAGGCCTTTGGGGCCGTCCGGAAGAGTGATCAAATTGTGCGTTGAAAGCACGTAGAGGAGAGTTGTCATGAAGAAGTTTTTATTAGGCTTGGTAGCAGTTGCTTTCTTAAGTCCTGTTTTTGCTGAAGAGAAGAAAGATGACCATGCTTCAACCGGAACGAAAACGGAAGCCACTGAGAAGAAAAGCTCTGAACGAGCCGAAAAAGAAGCTTCGGCAAAAGGAGAGCTTTCCAAAAAGCTCGATGCTTGTCTGAATGAGCGTCCTCAAGCAAAGTAAATAGCGATTAATAACAAGGGTTTATGTCTTTAGCCCAGGCGATTCTGCCTGGGCTTTTTTTTTAAAAAAAATTCCCGTTTGAAGGTTGACTCGAAGTAAAGAGAACCTACACTAGCTGGACGTTATGTACCAAGACGAGGAAAAAATAAAGGAAGAGATTCTCGAAAAGAGGGTTTCTTCCAAGAGAAAAGAAAAGGATAAAAAAAAAACCAAAGGAGTAGAGCTCATTCCCGTTGAGCAAACTTACCCGACTGTCCTTCCTTTACTACCCATTGCCCAGGCTACTCTGTTCCCGGGAATGGTGATTCCGGTCATTTTGCCCGAAGGTAAGCTCACCCAGACCATTGAGAAAGCTGCCACCGCCCAAGATTATGTGGGCGTAGTGCTTGTCCAAGAGCCGCACAGTGAAAAACCTGTGGGAACAGGGCCTAGCACTTCGGTAACTGGGGTCCCCGCGAAAGGAACAGTTGGCGGAGAATCGAGTAAAACTGCCAAAGGGCATTCTCCTTTTTACTCTTACGGGGTTCTCGCGAAAGTTATCAAAAAAATAAATCTCCCCGATAATCAAATCAGCGTGCTTTTGTCGGGGCTTCAACGATTTCATGTGAAATCACTGGTTTCTCAGGATCCACTTTTTGTAGCGCAAGTGGAATATATTCCCGAAACAATGAAGCGTGATACTGAGATGGAAGCCCTCCTGAGAAGTGCTCTGACCCAGTTTAAAGCACTGGCGAAAGATAATCCGTTGATTTCGGAAGAAGTGAAAGTAGCACTCGTAAATATCGATGGCCCGGAGAAATTAGCTGATTTTATCGCTTCGGTTTTTGTTAGAGATGTAAAAGATTACCAAGACTTTTTGGCTCATGGAGATGTTAAAGAACGCTTACATCGCTTGTTGTTGATTCTTAAGAAAGAACGGGAAGTTCAAGCAGTGCAAAAGCAGATATCTGATGAAATCAATCAGAAAGTGAGCGCTGCTCAGCGAGAATTTTATCTCCAAGAACAACTTAGGGTCATTCAAAAAGAGCTAGGCAAAGGACAAGACAAAGGAAGCTTAGACCAGCGGTTTCGGGACCGTTTGAAGGGAAAACAGCTGAGCGCCGAAGTGAAATCTCGAATCGAAGAGGAGTTTCAGAAGTTAGAGACGCTCAATGAACAATCTTCTGAATATTCGGTAGCCTTAAATTATTTAGACTGGGCTACTTCATTGCCTTGGGGCGAAGTTTCCAAAGAAAATCATGATCTCAATCGCAGCGAAAAAGTTCTCGACCGTGATCACTACGGTCTAAAAGATGTAAAAAGTCGTATTTTAGAGTTTTTAGCTGTGAAAAAGCTGAAAGGGACTGCCGAAGGAACCATCATTTGTCTAGTAGGACCTCCCGGAACGGGGAAAACAAGTTTAGGAAAATCGATTGCCGAAGTGTTGGGCAGAAAGTTCTTTCGGTTTAGCGTAGGCGGCATGCGCGACGAAGCTGAAATCAAAGGACATAGAAGAACGTACGTGGGGGCAATGCCGGGTAAAATCATTCAAGGCCTCAAACGAACGGGCACTGAGAATCCGGTATTTCTCATTGATGAGATCGACAAAATGGGGATCTTTACCCAAACAGGAGATCCCGCTTCGGCACTGTTAGAAGTCTTAGATCCTGAGCAAAACAAGGACTTTTTGGATCACTATTTGGATTTGCCTGTGGATTGCTCCAAAATCTTTTTTATTACGACGGCTAACACGACTGACTCTATTCCATCTGCTCTTTTAGATCGCATGGAAGTCATTCGTGTATCCGGATACACAGATAAAGAAAAGTACCACATTGCTAAAAAGCATTTGATTCCGAAACTCAGGGCCCAAACTGCTTTGCCCAGTTCTGCTTTGGAATTAAGTGATAGAGCTGTTTTTCAAATCATCCATCGTTATGCCCGAGAGTCGGGTTTGCGGAATCTAGAAAAGCAGTTTGCAAAGCTATTTAGAAAGGCAGCTTTTCGGCTGGCCAGCGGTAATCGGAGGCCCCTTAAATTGAACACCGAAAAGTCATTAGAAAAGTATTTGGGGGTTCCACCCTATCAACCAGAAGTAAATGTTCATCAAGGAATTCTGGGAGTGGCCACCGGGCTTGCTTGGACGGCTTTCGGTGGGGAAATTCTGTATGTCGAAAGTCGGGCCATTGAAGGAAAAGGTGGAATCACTCTGACCGGCTCACTCGGGGAAGTCATGCAGGAGTCAGCCAATATCGCTTTTACGTTCATGCGGCAAAAGGCGTCGGCCTTGAGATTAGAAGAGGGATATTTTGAAAAAAACCATATCCATCTCCACGTTCCTCAGGGGGCAACACCCAAGGATGGCCCCTCTGCAGGAGTCACTTTGACTTGTAGTTTGTACTCTCTGTTATCGCAAAAGCCTTTTCCCGCTGGCTTGGCCATGACCGGAGAGTTGTCACTCACCGGGCGAGTATTACCCGTAGGTGGAATTAAGGAGAAACTACTGGCAGCTAAACGCACAGGGATTAAGCACGTCATTTTACCTAAAGCAAACGAAGCTGACTTGAAAGAAATCAACCCTGAAGTGTGGAAAGGAATGAAGTTAAAGTTTGTCAGCACTATGGATGAGTGTTTAAAATTAGGTTTTGGGTAAGGAGAATAATCCCGTGAACTCATCCATCAAACTTTCTCGCGTCTATTCTACCGAAATCGAAACTCTCAAAGAATATATCGAAGCCCTTTACCGCCATGATGAGGACTTTGAATCCATGATTCATATTGAAGAAGGGGTAAAAAGTCTGCTTCGCAATGAGCAATTAGCGACTCCGTACTTTATTTACATGGGAGACGAGCGGGTTGGGTACGTTATTTTGACGAGATACCATAGCGTGGAAAAAGGCGGAATTACCATTTACATCGACGAACTTTATGTAGAAGACCGCTACCGAAAAAAGGGAATAGGTGGGCGTGTCATTGAAGAAATTATGCAGATGGCTAGGACGCTGGGAGCCAAAACACTATGGGCTCAGACTGAAACCTACAATAAAGCTGCCCAATCATTCTTCAAAGGCCACGGGTTTAAACAAAACGCTTATCTCAATTTTGAACGTCCCCTCTAACAGCTCTCTCCACAATCTGTTAAAATAGGGGGCATGATTAAGACTCCTTTTGTTGTAGTCACTGATCGAGGCGGACATCTCCACAATGCTTTAAAGTTGATGGAACAAATGGAAAGCCGTCCAGCTGCGATCGTATCAACTCACGGGCCAGATATTGAAAGTTTAAAAAAAGAATTTCCAAAAGTAGTTGAACTCCCCACACTTTTTCGTTGGTTTGGAAAAAAACGGGTTTTGGACCCCATTCGTGCTTGTTGGCATGTGCTGAGGTCATTCTTGTCTGCCGTTCAACTAAGACCTCGAGTAGTGATTTCTTTGGGGGCAACAAATGTGGTTATGTTTTGTTATTTTGCTCGATTCTTTGGCGCGGAAATCATTCATGTAGAGTGCATGAATCAAGTGAAAAGTAAAAGTGTTACCGGAAAATTACTCTATCCTATTTGTAAAAATCTTTTGGTTCAGTGGCCGGAGCTTCTACCTCTTTACGGTTCCAAGGCACGTTATGAAGGATGGGTGTTATGATTCTAATCCTTGTCTCAACGGGACATTTCGATCCTTTAGTACGTGCATGTGATGAACTTAGGGACCGATACGAATTTTTTGGTCAAATTGGAATGGGATACTTTGAACCGGCATTTCCATTTGTGCGAACGGCTCCGCCGAAAGAGATTCAGAATTGGATTCAAGAAGCCGAACTTGTGATTTCTCACGGCGGAACGGGAATGTTGTCTCAACTTTATCAGTATCGCAAACCTACCATTATTGTTCCTAAACAAATACGTTTCGGAGAAGCTAATGATTCCCAAGTCGAATTAGCAGTGAAATGGGCTGAGTTGGGTATGGGAATACTTTGCATGGACGTGAACCAAATAGGCGCCGCTATAGAGGCCTGTCGTGAAAGAGAGTTTCAGTTTCCCCAGTTTCGATCAATCGGGAAGTTTCTCGATGCGCCTTAGTAGTGTTGACACCGGCTGGTTCAGCCGCCATTCTCAGTGAATGGCCATACATCTCAATGGAAAAAAAGTTGCTGAGGAACTTTATTCAAAGCTTCTTCTTGAAGTTTCTCTTCTCCCGATTGTCCCTAAACTTGCGGTTATTTTAGTGGGCTCCGATCCTGCTTCTCAGACCTATGTTAAAACCAAAGAAAAAAAATGTCTGAGCCTAGGGCTACAAAGCGAGACTTTTACTTATTCTCAGGATGTTACTGAATCGGAGCTGATTGAAAAAATAAAAAAGTTGAATGAGGATAAAAGTGTCCATGGGGTTCTGATCCAACTGCCGTTGCCTGCCCATATTAATAAAAACCGGTTAATGGAGTATTTAAGTCCGTTGAAGGATGTGGATGGATTAACGCCGGACAATGCCGGAAGATTAGCTCAGGGTATTCCTAGGCTGATTCCGTGCACCCCCCATGGCATCATGGCACTCCTCAGTTTTTATGGGATTCCTATCGAGGGGAAACGGGTGGTTGTCTTGGGAAGAAGTGACATTGTCGGCAAACCCATGGCCCAATTAATGATTAACGCGAATGCTACGGTCACTGTCTGTCATTCAAAAACAAAAGAGATCAAAGAAATTTGCCAAACGGCAGATATTCTCGTCGCTGCTATTGGGAAACCGAAGTGGTTGGGTCCCGATTTTGTGAAATCAAGTTGCTCGGTGATTGATGTGGGAATCCACAGAGAAGGGGAAACCTTCTGTGGGGATGTGGATTTTGAAGAAGTAGAAAAAAAATGTCATGCCATTACCCCAGTTCCTGGAGGGGTAGGACCAATGACCATAGCTCTCTTGATGAAAAACTTAGTATTAGCAGCTTCGCTGCAGTCAAAACCGGGAAGACGCCCTTAAATCCATCCTTTTGCTTTCCAAAGCGAAACGTGCCATTCGGCTTGCTTACGAAGCTCTGCGAGAGAACCTGAATTTTGAATAATATGGGTAGCTGCTTTTAGGCGTTCTGAGTCTTTGGCTTGAGCATCAATGATTTGTTGAGCCAATTGGGGGGGGATTTTATCTCGATTTACCAGTCGCTCTTTTCTGGTTTCAGAAGGAGCTATCACCACGATTAATTCGTCTAGAAAATCTTGATAGCCTGACTCAATTAACAGTGCCGCTTCACAAATAACCAATTTTTTTCCTGCAGTCTGGGCTCTATGACAAAGGTCTTCAAAAGTGTTTTTTACTTTAGGGTGAATAATCTGCTCCAGCTTCTCTTTCAGCTTAAGATCTGAGAAGACAAGTTGACGAACTTTCGCCCGATCAATTAATCCTTGAGTTAAAATTTGAGGTCCCAAAAGACCGACAATGGCTTGGTGAACTTGCGGATCCTTATCAGTCAAATCACGGCCGACCTGATCTAGATTAATAACATCAACTCCTTTTCCTAAAAAAACTTGGGCAACTTCGGATTTCCCGGAGCCGATACCCCCTGTCAGACCTATTTTTATTAAAGAGGACATTGGACCCTAATCTTCTCTCAATTTCTCGAAGTTCAAAAGTAGAAATTAGTCGGGTATAGTTTGAACTGGCAAAAGGAGTTTTTCCATGATCAATAAAAAGGCTCTAATCAGTTTACTCAGTCAGCCATCAGCACCCTATCGAGAATATTTCGTAATGGAGTGGGCTAAGAAGGAGCTCCTGCAGCATCAGATTTCCTTTTTTCAAGATCCTCAGGGTAATTTAGTGCTTGGTGTAAGAAGTGAACAAGAGTATCGGCTACTTCTGGCTCAACCTGAACAAGAGCCTCTCAGAATTTTTATTGCTCATATGGACCATCCCGGTTTTCACGGAGTTTCATGGAAAGGGCCTGATACTTTGGAAGTGAAATGGTTTGGGGGGTCGCCGCGCAAGCACTTAAATGGGAGTAAAGTGTGGATTGCGAATAATGAGGGATTCTTCACGACGGGTAAGTTGGTGTCTCCAGTTTTAGATGCAAAGAAAAGCCATTTAGTGAAGGCAAAAGTAAAAGTGAAAAAAGGAAGTTCTCAGCAACTGCCCAAAGCAGAAAGTCTCTTCGGGGGCTTTGGGTTTCGCGCCCCTGCTTGGGAGAACAAGGGCATTATCTACACCAAAGCTGCTGATGATTTGGTGGGGACTTATACCATCATCGAATTGGCCAAGAAGGCGAGTCAACTCAAGCCGAGGAGATTTATTGGGCTTTTGACTCGTGCTGAGGAAGTAGGCTTTGTGGGCTGTATTGCTCATTTTGAACAGGGGTGGTTCAAGGAGGGAAAGCGACAATTGCTTTTTGTAAGTTTAGAGACTTCCCGCACTCTTCCCGGAGCCATAGTGGGAAAGGGCCCAGTGGTTCGGTTAGGTGATCGGGCAAGTATTTTTTCTTCGGCTTATCTTGAAGTTTTAAATCAAGTTGCCAAAAAAAAGCTTCGGGAAAAATATCAACGAAGAGTTATGGATGGAGGAACTTGCGAAGCCACAGTGGCAGTGGCCTATCGTTTTCCTTGTGTTGGAATTTCTATTCCTTTAGGAAATTACCACAACCAAGGATTTGAGGGAGGGCCCGATTGTTTGAAGAAAGAGGGACCAGCTCCGGAATTTGTTAGTTTATCGGATATCAAGGGAATGTTGATGCTTTGTGAAGGAATCCTTGAAGAGAAACTCCCTTGGGATGATCCATGGGAAAAAAAGCGTATGGATTTTAAGAAGTATTTAGAAGCGGGTGTGCCGTTTCTACGCTCCTTATAGATTGGGTTAGCGTCGTCGTGTTTTTCGATTGAACTTACTTGGCCGTTTGGAGCGGCTATCTGCTTTTGCTAGCATGGGAATAGTTTTTCGAGTCTGTTTCCACACAAAAGTTACTTTTTTTGACCGGATTTTATCAGAGTCGAAATTTTTTCTATGAATATGCGCGAGGGCTTTGCAGTGTTCTTTAGATTTTAATTTGGACTCAAATCGAACAGTCTGGGTTTCACCAGTCTTTTTTTCTAAATGAATAGTAATCTGGCAAGATTTTTTAACGGAAGTAAGCGCAAACGTACCGTTTCCCCATATCACCAATAAAGCAACGAGCCACTTATGCATCTTTTCCACTTCCTGGCGCACTTCCTAGGAGGGGGAAGATTCAAGTTCAATGCCATAAAAGCACGAAGGAAAGGTTGAAAAAGTGACAAATCTAGGCAAGCGCTTGTGTGTATTCTAGTAGAGGCCGAGCTGTTTCCTAAAATACTGAATTTGTGATTGGCGATTGTACTGACGAAGCATTGAGGGAACAAATTGGGGATTGCCGATTCGCATCGGGTGATCAGGCATTCCTTTTCCTCCCGTAGCATCAATCAGAAGCACTTGGAAAATAAGGTTGCCTTCTCGATAGTAGCTACTTTCGGGAGGCAAGTTTCCAAAAGAGGAGAGCTCACTTACTCGAAAAAAGATATTTCTGGCATGGGGATCGGGATGCTTATCTAGAAGCTCAATCATGCGATTTGCGACCCATTCTCGAGCGGGTGGTGAGTACTTTCGCAGTTGAGAGAGTTCTGTGCCTTCACCGGAAATACGAAGATTACCCACTGAGTTTTGCGGGGAAGTCACATCCTCCATAAATACCTTAAAGGCAGTTTCTCCCGTTTTTGGATTTTGATTTAAAGATACCCCTCTCAGCGCGACGCCTTCACCAGTTCGTTCCCACTCCTTCATCTGGTCTACGATTTGTCTCGCTTGGTCCAGTTTGGATCGGTTTAGCCGAAAACTCTTGGTGACGATTTGAATCCCATCAGGGAGGACGATTCTCTCTGCTCCGCCTCCATTCCCATTGAGATAAGATGATGAAACCGCTTTTCTGATGTGTTTTTCCCAGCCTTGCGGATCGTCCATAAGAAAGTAGGGGGCAAGACTAGCTTCCAGGTCTTGAGAGGTTCGAATGGGAGTTGATTCAGGTTGGCCCGCGGGAATGACTCGGAAAGAGCGGCTTGCAAAGACTTTTTTGAGGGAATTAAGGCATTGGTTTCCTAGGGAAGAGCTGGGTTCTTCCCCGAGTACTGCGCTCGGTCCTAGTGCGAGCAGAAAGATGAGGAAAGGAAGGTAGCGAAATAAAAACACCCGTTTTTGATGCACCTGTTTATATTAAATGAACTTTTTTAATTAAGCTTGGAGCCATGGGTTAGTAAGGGGGAAAGGGGCCCATGTCTTGACGATTATTCAGGCTCTGATTACTCTCTGAAGTCTATGAATCCTCCAAAAACCGTGACATCACAGCGACTTGATAAATTCACTGCTACTCCTGAAGTAGAAGTGGTGATTGCCCCCAACGCCGGAGCGTGTTTTGGCGTCGTTCGAGCCATTAAGTTAGGCCAACAAGCAGCCAAGAGGGGGAAGGGAGAATCGGTAAGAGCGTTTGGAGCTCTGGTTCACAATCCCAGGACGATTCGGGAGTTGGAACAATCGGGAGTGAAAATTACCGATGATCCTGATGAGATTCGATCAGGAACAGTCATTTTGAGGTCTCATGGCGTGAAGCAAGAAACAGAAGCGGAATTTAAAAGACGGGGAGTTCAAATCGTTGATGCGACTTGCCCGTTAGTCAAAAAACCTCAAAGGATTGCTTCTGGATTAGGGCAAAAGGGTTACTTTCTTATTTTAGTGGGAAATGCAGAACATCCCGAAGTAAAAGGCGTGGTGAGCTACTTTGGAAGGCCTGACTATCTGGTGACTTATCAGACTGAGGATTTAGACAAAATTCCAGCTCACGTTCAAAAAGTAGGAATCGTGGCGCAGACTACCATTGAAGTAAAAGTATTGAACACGATTGTAGAAGCATGTCGGAAAAGATTTTCAGAGGTCCTGGTTTATAACACGATATGTGATGCTACTTCCGTTCGGCAAAAAGAAGCTGAAGTTCTGGCAAAAGAAGCTGATGTGATGGTGGTGGTGGGTGGAAAAAACTCAAGTAATACGACAAAGCTTGTAAAAATCTGTAAAGAATTTCAGCCTGAAACTTATTGGGTGGAAGATAAAACTGAAATCAATCCCCTTTGGTTTGTGAATAAGAAGAAAATCGGGGTTACGGGCGGAGCGTCCACTCCACAAGAATATGTGGATGAAGTGGGAACTTTCATTGCCGAATTAGTGGAGTCCGAAATGGTTGCTTTTCACCCCCCTGCAAGCTCAGCTTTACCGGAAGCCTACGGTACGGACTGACCCTGCTTGTCATTTATTAAAGTTCTCGGTTTTGTCGATAAAGAGTTCATGAAAACCCTATTGTTTTTTGTAGGAATAGTTCTTGTTACGACGGGACATGCCAACCCCTGGGACTTACTTCAAGCACGGTTAAGAGACGTGGAAGGGGATTGGAAAAAAGCGGTGGCTCAAGCCCACCAAGAAGCGGACTATGCTCATGCGGGGATCGAGGCTTTGGGGCAATTACGAGAAAAGCTCGCGCAAAACCAGGGGCATTTTTCTGAAACAGAAAAAAGGTCCCTCAACCAACTTTTTGAAAAATTTCTCCAAGTGTCTCTAGATAAAGATGGAATCGATGGGGTTCAAGTTCCCTATTATCTTCATTGGGCCATCCAGCGTTTACAGGAACTAGAGAAAAGTCATCGAAATCCAAACCCTCAAAACAACCCTCGCTTGGCGATCCTTTTTCGGGAGAGGAAGGAAGCGAAAGAAGAGCTTCAAAAATTGCGCAACTTTGCAAAGAAGAGAGCCAATCCTGGAAACCGTGTCCCGGCATCGTCGGATACTAATTATTGATTGAGGCTGCTCTGAACAGTAAGCGCCCGAACCAATTCAAATCCCTTAATTCGATATAAGTTCTGACCTAACTCAACAAGAGTGTCGCTGCAGACGGTATCGACAAAAACATGTAAAGCTTGGGGGGCGATTTTGGACATTTCCACCAAGTTAATGGGTTCGTTTTCAAAAGAAGCTACTAAATGAGACTCATTCGATAGCAATTGAATTTGGTGAGTTTTATGAAGAGCATCCGACCAATGAGCATGTTCTCTCATGATTAAGCGAGTACCTTGGGTAAAATAAGGGAAGCCGTCTCGAACGAGGTTTTGTTCTGTGCCTTTTCGCATGCGAGTATTGTCTCTCCCCGTTAAGTAGCAAAGATCTGCCCCAGCATCATAGAGGGCATTGGCATATTCAACGGCACCAGGATAGGGACAATCATGGAGCAAATAATTTGAAGTAAAAAATCGGTCCCACCAAAAAACTTTGATATCTTCTGCAATTTTCTCAAACTCTGGGGTCTTAACGGGAAATCCAATATTTCGAAGAGTATCTTTAACCGAGTATCCCATTTGATAGAGTTTTAAATCTTCCAAAGCAGTTCTGAGTTCAGTGGGAATGGCGGGGCTTGTTTCTAGCCATTCCTTTAAAATTTTTAAACTGCGAGGAGCCACTTCGTAGAGAGTCGAGTCTAAGTCCAGCAAGACTAGGGGCCGGTTTAAATGTTGGAACCGTTGAACCTTATCCAGCACTAATTGGAGCACCTCCTGGTCAGTGAGTGGGTGAAAATGGGATTTGGCCTGCCAATGTTCTCTAGCCAGTAAACCAGGAATTTGAATGTTGCTCATAATCGAGTCAAATCAACGAGTTCGGTTAAAAAAGAAACTACCATACCGAAATCTGTTGCTAAAAACCAGAGCTTCTGAGAAAAAGCCACTGATTTCAGTGATTTAACGAAATCAATTCAGAAAGAGGATGGCTATGATTCGAGTCCTGAGTCAGTGGTTGGTAACTGCCCTTATCGTGTTGGCTATTCCTCATTTAGTTTCCGGGATTGAAGTCGACTCCCTAGGAACGGCGTTGGCCCTGGCTCTAGTATTGGGACTTTTAAATGTATTGCTCAAACCCCTTCTGATTTTCATTACGTTACCGTTTACTGTATTAAGTTTTGGATTTTTTCTCCTGGTCATCAATGCGTTTGTTTTTTGGATGAGTGCTCAGTGGGTTTCTGGCGTGAAAGTAGAAGGGTTCGGGCCAGCGTTCTGGGCATCTCTAATTTTGAGTTTGGGTAGCAGTCTTCTTTCCTTCAAAGTAAAGAAAGAAGAAGGCAAAGTCCGCTGGTTTTTTGAAAAACGGACTCCCCCGAAAACCTCTGATCAAGCGCTGGATCTTGAGAAGGACCCCGAAGGAAAGTGGCGCCAGCTTTAAAAAAGTCCCATTGACTCGTAGCAGCATTCTCGTTAGCTTGAAAAAAGGGAGGCAAGCTTGAGGGGGCAAAGCTTAAAGCAATGGTTTTATTTGAACGCCCGACTTCCTCTATTTTTCTCCGTTCTAGTTTTCTTTGTTTTTGAAATTCTCCTGCTGGCTATCATCGGTAAAAACCAACTCGAGCACCAAACCGGAGTGTCAGCCCGGTTGGCAGAACTTACCAAAATCGCTCTTCTTCAGAAAAGTTCTTCCCTGTTGCAAGCCGGAGTAGATTTGGCAGTAAGAGACTTACGAGCCCATCGTGCATTTCTCTGTGAGTCGAGTCGAGTGTATGCCACTCCGTCTTTGGAAATGAGTCCTTGTTCTGTGGAGCAGATGAGAGGCTATCGGATTTTGGAAGTGCCGATTGTTTTTGATGAGGCCCCGCTTCATCGAAGTTATCAATTTGTCTTACAAGTGCCGATTTGGCCAAAAGAGAATGTTCTTTTGCTCATCTTGGGTATTTCAGTCTTAATGAGTGTGTTAGGTGTATGGTTGTTGGCGCGTGTTCGAAGTCGTCTGGAAAAAGATCTATTTGAACCTCTGTTTAAGAATCTGTCTAAGAACATTGTTTTACCGATCCGAGAGCTGGAGGAATTGCGAAAAAACTTATTGCAACTGAGTCACTTGCGTACTCAAGAAGCCGTATCTCGAGCAGTTCTTGAAAGAAGTGCGCAAGTTGCCCATGACATTAAGTCTCCCTTAACGGCTTTAATGTTTGCATCCAGCGACTTTGAACTTTTGCCAAGCTCCAGTAAGAATGTCATTCGCTCAGCTGTAAACCGTATTTCTGCTATTGCGGAAAGCCTCGTGGAAAAAAGATCAGAAGGGCAGGGGAACTCCAATACCGGTCTTAAAAGTGTTCTGATTGAACTTGTTGAAGAAAAAAAAGCTGAATATAGCTCGCTCTCAGAATTGATTTGGGTTCTCGAATTAGAGGGGCTTTCTTTCGATGTACGCGTTCCTCTGAGAGAGCAGGAATTGAAACGGGTTCTTTCTAATCTGATCAACAATTCAGTCGAAGCAATGGATGGAATGGGAGGGAAACTTTGTGTGGGAGCACAAAGCTCACAAGAGCGGATCGAGATGTGGGTTCAAGATGCAGGAAAAGGCGTTCCCGGTTCTTTACTGTCTCGACTTGGAGAACGTGGTTTTAGTTTTGGAAAAAAAGAGGGACGAGGCCTGGGTTTGAGCTACGCGAAAGAAACGATCGAAAAAAATGGCGGTGTGTTCCACATAAATTCAAAGGAAAAATTGGGCTGTAGGGTGGTCTTGAGCTTTCCAAGGGGCTCATGATGCAAAAAGTTCAGGGAAAGAGATAATTAGTTTCAAAGTTCCTCTGCATGGGATCACAGAGCCTTGAATCTATCAAAAAGACGATTAAGTTTCGGTAAAGAAAAGGCGCCGCCACTGATAAGGGCATTAAACAGCTGTTGAGCTGTATCAATAGCTTCTCTTACTTGTTTCACTCTTTTGATTTGAAAATCCTTTTCCGAGTCCTTTTTTTGTTGAAGGCTTTCGATAAGAGCACTGAGACCAGCTTGTGCCTCATCTAAGATTCTGATTTCTCTGGCTCGAAGCACATTGGAGATAGACTTCCATATTCTTACTTCCGGTTCGAAGTAGAAATTCCTATCTCCAGAAATCCTGAGCCTTTTGACAACGCCCCACATTTGAAGTTCGTTTAGAGCACTGCTGACACTTCCAGCACTGAGGCCAAGAGCTTCTTGAATATCCGTAGGACTTTGCGGTTTGGATTTAAGAAATAACAGACACCAGATTCGTCCGAGTTGCCGATTAAATCCCCACTGCTCCACCAAATCACCAATAATTTCGGAAAAAGCAATTTCCTCTTCACTAATTCTTGTTGTTTGGCTCATGTTTTCTTTCAAAAACCATTAAGGTGACAAGGCCCCCTGCTAACAGGTTTTCATGGGTTTTTAGTTCAAATCTGTGAGACAGTTCTTTTATCATATCTTCTGGGGAAATAAAGCCCGCGCCAGTGTCCCGAAGATATTCATAAGCAGCTTTTTGGTTGAAAAGCCTTCCCACACCAGGAACTAGAGAGTTCCAAAAAAATCGATAGGGCCAATATCTCAGTTGTTCCGATATGGGGTGGATTTCAAGGGTTCCAAATAACCCCCCTGGCTCAAGAACACGTGCAATCTCTTCAAAAGCTTTTTCTCGTTCTCTAAAATTTCTAACTCCAAAGGCACAGGAAGCAATAGAAACGCTTGCACTTCCCAAGGGAAGTGATTCAGCGGTTCCCAGGGTCCAATTTTGCAAATGGGGAAACCTTATTTTTCCTCTGTCCATCATCGGGCCACACGGGTCTAAAGGAATAATGACTTGGGGAGGAATTTTTCTGCTAAAAAGGGCGGCTAGGTCGCCCGTGCCCGTCGCGATATCCAGGATTGTTCCAGGGCAGATTTTTGCTCGTAAGAGTTGTGAAACTAGGCGGCGTTTCCAAAAACGATGGGTTCCAAACGACAGGAGATCATTCAGAAGATCGTATTGGTGCGCAATGTCATTGAATGGCTGGCGCATGGATGAGGTTTATTCGGTTTGGGGTTTAAAACCAACTTGTATTTTATCATTTTTGAGGTTTCAATGATTACTGAAAGTTCAGAAAAGGAGAAAAACATGAACCGATGTGAAATTACGGAGGACACTATTTTTCAGTGTTTTGCCGCTGCTAGTCATGGGAAAACCCAAGGAGAAACTGCCACTTCTTTTGTGGATGTGGAGGAGTATGAAAACCAAGTTATGTATCCTGAGTTTTCCAGGTGGGCCAGAAAAGCAGGTTATCCAAAAATAGCCGAACTTTTCTTGAGAGTCGCTGGAGAGGAAAAACTACATGCCACTTGGTTGAGAAAACTCTATCAAAACATGGGTACACCCAGTCGGGGCGAGGATACGCAAAGAGCTATCGATGCACTGACCACTATCCAAAAAAATAGTGACAAGCTCTTAGCTCAAGATCCCAAAACAGTGATTGAGAAGGCACTGAAAGTCGCTATTCGTGTGGAGGAGAGGGAATACAAAGAGATTTATCCCTCTTTCAGAGACCAAGCGATTCAGTCAGGTAACCATGAAGCAGCAGCTGTTTATCAGAGGGTGATCGATTCTGAAGAACAACATGCCCAGTGGTTCCATGCTGCGCTGAAAAATCTGCAGGCAAGTTCGGTTGCCGCCTAATCAAAATGAAAATCGCTCTTAGCAATTGGAGTGAAAGCAGATGGCGGGTTCTTCAGCCCGCCATCTATCTAGTTTCAGTTCTTCCAGTTCTTGTTTGCATAGGTATTTTTCCAGGTTTGCGTTCACTTTCCGAAATTCTGCTGGTAGGGGTGGCGGTTGTACTTATTCAACACGCGGTCAATGTTTTTAACGATGGAACTGATTGGGAAAAGGGAGCTGATACCGAGAAAATAAATTCCTGGTTTCATTTTCATCGGGGAAATATGGTTTTTCTGAATCTGCACGCTTGGGTAAGTCTTCTGCTTGGGGTTGCTTTAGGGATTTCCGTAGTTCTCCATGCTCAAAGAAGTGAGTTGCTGTGGGTGGCTCTTCCTTTGGTAGTGTTGGGTTTCCTCTATAATTTCTCCCCTCTAGCTTTTTCGTACAATCGATGGGGCGAGTGGGTAACAGGGCTCTGTTATGGACCCGGGGTGTTTGGGTGCATGGCCTATTTCATACATCCTAAATGGTCTTTTGATCTCATCGCTGGTTCCTTCGCATTTGGTGCCTTAGCCGTAGCCGTACTTCTCTCTCATCAGCCTCCGCAAGTGCTAACCGATTTTTCTGCCGGAAAAATGTCCTTTGCTGTGCGCCATGGAGTAGACAAAACCTACAGGGTGGCAAGATGGTTAACCGTCATTTCACTAGCCTCGTTAACGAGCTTATTTCTTGGGGCTGGGGGAGAATTCCCTTCATATCTAGTACCTGTACTGGTTTACTTTTTGTTTTTCGTTAGATTACCCCAGCGACTTTCTCCTCCGACCATCTTAAAAGTGGCTAGTCTGCTCGTGATTGTACTAGGGTTGTTTTTGAAAGTGAGAGAGCGATGAACAGTGATTTTACTGCCATCCCTGAAAATACCCGCTGGATGAACGAACTCAGGGGACCAATGGAATTGCCAGAGGTAAGCAAAATTGATGAAGTATGTGCGGTGTTATGGCAGCGAAAAGGGAAAAGGCTCCGAGCACAGTGGGTTTTTTGGTTTGGAGAAGCATTTGGTCGATCTCAAAAACAGTTGAAGTTGTATGCTTGGGCAGTCGAGGCCATCCACGCGGCAACTCTCCTGCATGATGACGTTATCGATAGATCATCACTTCGTCGGGGTGGACCTTCAGCCAATATGCTGTTTGATAATACTCTACCTATCTTGAGCGGAGATTATCTTTTAAGTGATGCGATATTTCAGCTTGCGGAAAATGGAAGCCCTCTGCTCACAAAGTTGATGTGCCAAGCAGTAAAAGAGGTTACTCAAGGAGAGGTTCTACAATATGAGCACCGATATAAAATTCCCGAGGATCCGAATTATTTTGATAAATTAAATCGACTCAAGACAAGCTCACTGCTGAAGTGGGCTTCTCAAGTCGGCGCCGTTTTAGCCAATGACCGCGAAGATTCGGCATGTTCAGAGTTTGCGAATCGGTATGGGGCGCTCTTTCAATTCACGGATGACGTCTTAGATTTACGAGGCAGTTCCACAAAAGAAGCGTGGCAAGATATCAGAGAAGGAAAAGTAAACGAAGTCTTATTTCTTTTGCTGAGTTCTTACCCACGGCTCAAAAAGGTGTTGCTTGAAGCATTTTTAACTCCAGATATTAGGACCGAGTTTTTAGAGGAATTGAAATATTACACGAAACAAAAAATGTTCACAGAGAACTTGGAATATACCCTCGAGCGAAAACAGAATGAGTGCAAAGAAGCAATGAGAGCATTAGAACCATACCTTGGAAAGACTTTAGATAAGTTGGTCTGTCTTACCGTTCAGCGCCTTTTTTGACTTGTCTCCTTTTTTTAAAGAAAGATAGTATTCGCAGTTTGCTAAATTTTGTTGGATAATAGGGAGGTAGCTATTTATCAACGTTATACAACACTAGGAGAGCAACTATGTCTGCAACAACATTGACTATGCAGCAGTACTCGACCGTCTACAATATGCTGTCGTTTGCTGTGGCTTCGATGCTAGGTTCATTTGCGTTTTTCGTAATGGGACGAAAAATTGTTGGCCCAAAATATCGTTTGGCTCTAATCGTATCTTCGTTAGTTGTTCTTATAGCCGGTTATCATTACTGGCGGATCATGGGCAGCTGGACAGCGGCTTATGCGCTCAGAGGTGAAATGTATATCCCCACCGGTGAACCCTTTAACGATGCTTATCGCTATGTAGATTGGCTCTTAACGGTTCCTTTGCTTCTCACTGAACTTGTACTCGTGATGAAGTTGAAGAAAGAGTCAGGAGGCGTGCTCGGAAAACTCATCATAGCAGCGATTGCAATGATTGCTCTTGGTTATCCAGGAGAAATCTCCAATCCACAGACTGAAGCTGGTGCTCGCTTGATGTGGGCCGTGTTGAGTACGATCCCCTTTATCTATATCCTTTATGTTCTTTGGGTGAGACTGGGCTCTGCAATTGGGGAGCACCCCGCAAAAGTACAAGTACTTCTGAAAAATACTCGGTACTTGATCCTTTTAACTTGGGGCTTCTATCCAATCGTTTATGCGTTGGGTAGCTATGGTTGGCTCGACGGGGGTAGTTCGGTGGTAGCTGTTCAAGTGGGTTATAGTATTGCAGACGTGACCGCAAAAGCTCTTTATGGCGTTATGATCTTTGCGATTGCGTATGCAAAGAGTGAAGCCGACGGCTCACTGCCCGCCTAATTAAGTTAGCTATTCGTTCCGGAAGGTGAGAGAGTTGCAATTAGTATCATCGCGAGAAGAGTTCCAATGGCTTTTAGTGGTCGTGATGGGTTACTTTCTCTCTCTTCTTCCGGAATCTTTTTTGTGGCTCGGATGTCTTGGTTGTATTCTCATCGTAGGAGTTCCTCATGGAGCTCTCGATATTTACTTGATTTGGTCTGAGTCCAAAGGAAGTCTCCGAAGGTCTTGTCTCCTACTTGGTTCTTATATCGTTCTGGTGGTTCTGGCGATTATCTTGTGGAGAATATCATCAGAATTATTTTGGTTTCTTTTCTTTATCGCTGCGGTTTACCATTTTGGAACCTCAGACGACCACCCCGAATTACTTTTTTCGATGTTAAGGAGTTCCCTAAGACGATGGTTGTGGGTTTACAGCAGGGGGTTGGTGTTGGTATTTGCACCTGCTGCTTTTCACTCAGAAAAAATTCTAAAATATATCAAACCAGCTACCTCCTCCGATTTCGCAGAGAGCTTCATCGCAGTGGCCCCTTTTCTTTTGGGTTATGGGCTTGTGGTATACTTTGCGCTTTCGGCAGTGAGTTTTAGAAACGGTTTCTCAAGAAACTATCGATTTCTCGTTCTCAAACAGGCAGTATCGTTATTATTGATGGTGGTTTTGTTCGCCGTGAGTGACCCGTTAGTAGGATTTTGTCTCTACTTTTGCTGCCATCACTCTCTTAATCATGGTTTTAGAGTTTTTGGGAGAAACAAGAATAACAAATTTCATTTACTGCTGTTGGCGAATCTTTTTACGCTTCCGATAATACCTATGGTGTTATGGATCAAAATCCGAATGTCTGAAGAACCGTCACACGAAAAAATGGTGATTTCCTGTTTCGTTAGTATAGCAGCCCTAACATTTCCTCATCTGTTTGTTGTCAAAAAATTACATGCAGATCTCAGGCGTTCTAATAAAACCGTTCCTATTACTTGAAGTCGGGTGACTAGCTTTGTTGAGGGTAAGAATCTGGCGGAGGGAGCGAAAAGTGAACTTCACTTGCTACCCTTCTGTAATAATTACCGAAGTTTAATGTTCACAATAATCTGTCACACCACAACTCTCTACCGAGATCTACTTGGTTCTATTGAGTCAGCATACGTTCTCCCGGAAACTTTTATTTGCAGATTTTATGTACAATACAGCGGATACCAAATAACTAGCGTCGCAGATTAGAATCAAGCAAAAGGGAGTCCGGGTTGGACTGCGCCCCTATCTTTGGAGAGGTACCAAATAAAGCCAGCAAATGTGTCGATGCTGAATGGATCCCTACGCTTACCGGCTATGATCCGTATACGACTCCTACAAATGAACTGGAGAGAAAAGGTAATCTTAACTACGCCAGCACACCTTAAGTTACATGGCGCTTACCGACCATGGAAGACTGGAAGCTTGCTGATGTTAATGGAATTAGAAAAGTATTGCCCAACACAGTCGCTGCATATTGGACTGCTTCTTCAGGTAGCATTGGTGTCGGCGATGGGGATTATTATGAAGGGGGTCAAGGGCGTGTGTCTTATTAATATCGAAATTTTAATACTTTTTATATCCGCTGTATTGGCCGGCAAGTCACACTATTCAGTTCAAAAAGCCTGAATTCTAAAGAAAGTGAAGCAATTGAGTGCTTAGGAGGGTGCGTGACAACTGCTAAAAGAGGAAAAGGTCCCAAAGCGCGATCAGAGGCAAACAAAGCCCTTTTTCAATTTTACAGAATTAAAGGCTACAGAAAGGCGCATGAGATGCTTACTTCGCTGACCGACCAATTTGCTTTATCAAAACTTAAAGAAATCCAAACTCTAAGAAAAACCTTAATGAAGTGGCGAGAACCTTGCAAAGCTCATCCAGAGGCGGGCCTTCGGATATAAGAGCTTTGAAAACGATAGACTCAGGCTCCTAAATGCCTGTGCTTAATTACTTTTTATCGGTTACCCACTACGAAACGAGAAGAGCCAGAAAAAATGCGTTTTCAAATTTTACCAAAAGGAGTTACGGAGGAAACAGCGTGCGCGTTTTGGCGACCCGAAAGCCACAATGCTGGGTTGCAGAAGTAATCGGAGAGGCCTTTCGTACTTCGGCGCTTAATCGAGAGGGAGTTGAGCTTGTATTAGCCCAAGAACCTCGTTGTGCGCTTTCAAAACATAAGGTCGAGGCGGGGGTGGTCAGTATACGGGAAAAGCTGAAGAGGACCGAGATGGAGTGGGTAGTTAGAGTTTCTACATTCAGTTCTTTGCCGGCCCCAACGCAATTGAATATTTAAAAGATCCTAGGTTGTCCGAAAAAGGAACCTCTTGTTCTCTGGTTTCTTTGGAAACTGCCTCATCCCTTATCAAGCTTTCCATACTCATTTTAGCTCGAACATCTTCTGGGTTTTGCTGTAGTATTTCGTTCAAATGGCTTTTGGATTCCTCATCTCTACCTTCAAGAAAACTTACCCATGCCAAGTGGTAGCTTAAGACATTTGAATCTAAACCGACCTCTTTTTTTTCATCGACTAATTTTCTGATCATTCCAAAGTCTTTTCTCTCTCGAGCTACAGCCATGAGACTTTCAAACGCCAGAGGCGAATTCGGAAACCTCTCACTAATCTCCCTGGAGGCAACTTCAAATTGGTTGATTGCTTCAGTGTCACTTGTTGATATCAGTTTAAGATAAGCACCCTGAACCCAATATTCAGCGGCGGTTACATTATCCGGCTCTAGATCTAAAATTCGACGGCTCGTTGCGATTAATTTATCAAAGTCTCTTTTGCTGTTATCCCCAATCACTTGGGCTAATATCTTTGCTCCCAAAATAGAAACATCTTCAATTCGCTCTAAAGATTGTTCTGACGTTAAATAATCAATAGCTTCGAAACGCAATTTCACAATTGCATTCATGCAGGAAAGCAATGAAAAGTCCGAATCCCTAGACCAAATGCAGGAAACGGAGGCTTTGCTCCTTGCTCAGTTAACATCCTGGGAAGAAAATATTTATATGAGAGGAGAAAAACCGCTCGACAAACAAGTTCCCAAGGCTAAAAAAGAAGTGATGAGCCAATAGGTTGAGTTAGAGAGTGTAAAGTGGGGGCGCCAAAAAAAGAACAAAAGGCAGGACCAAATACAATGAAAAGTCCATGCTCTTTTTTTTCGGTGCTCGTCAGATTCATCTTCAAAAGATCTATTTAGTTTCGATTGAATTCGGCTTTAGACATCTTTCCAGCTTTGCCAAATTTGGGAGGATCTTTCTCAAAGAGGGAAATAGCATAGAGCCATTTTGGGTATGCGGTACTATAGTACCCATACCCTTTCTTTGAATAATTATTACACAGGCCGTTCTGACGAGCATAAGTCAGCGATGGCAGGTTGGAACCGATGAATTCTCGATCGATTGCTTCAATTGAGCAGAAAAAGGGAAGTCTATTTGCTGCACTAACCACTTTTTGTACCCTTTTCGAATCGGGGTGTTTTAAAAATAAAGGGACATCTCCTACAAAATCCCAGCGAGCCACATCTTGGAGATCTGCCGATTTAAATATGTCTTCTTTCATGAAATATTCTGAAAGGCTTGGTTTGTGATCACCAAAAATGAAAATTAAGGTATTAGGTTCCTCTTTGTAAACTTCATCAATGAAATAAGATAATCGAGAAATAGAAGTTTCAACTTTGGCGCGGTAACTAGCTTCACCTAGGTCATTTTGAGCTTCGTAAGGGCCATGGGTGTACATCGTGGTGAAATATAAAAAACTAGGACTGTTTTTTAATTTTTTAAAGTTATCTAACCCAACTGAAAATAGAATCCCATCATCAGGCCAATCTGAGAAGGTGCTGTAGGGCATTTCCTCTAAACCAATAAACTTTTTAAATCCAAACTTGGGATTAACAATATGTCTCTGCCAAAAAGTTCGACTGTTGTTATGAAAAGCTAAAGTAGTATAGCCTTCTTCATGAAGATATTGTGAGAGCGCATAAACACGTTTGCTCAGAGAGGTCGCATATTCCTGAAAGAGGATGCCTTTTAAATGCTCTGTGATGGAGGGAAGTCCAGTCAAGATTTCAAATGTTGCATTGGGGGTTCCTCCTCCATAAATCGGAGAAACTCCTCTGAATGCTTGAAAGCCTCTGTCTAAGAGGGGTTGAAACAAGTCCTTGAAGTGAGTTTCGTCGTACCAACACGATTCACATAAGATAAAAATGATCTGTTGAGGTTTTTCCGCTGTGATTGCTCTTTCATCTAAAAGACCATCAAAGGTAGCCTTTTCAGTCTCGGAGTAAAAAAGACTTTGAGGTTTTTGACTGGTTTGCACTAAGTGGAGCAAAAGACCATTCAGTTTTACATTGGCCCGCCAGTCTATTTGGTGGTAGGTGAGCTTTAGAAGGTTAGCTTTAGGAAAAAACAACAGCGGAATCAAAAGAAGAGCGGAAAAAGACCAAGGATTTATAAGATTTTTAAACTGAAATAATTTAAAAATTGTTCTTAATCTCCAAGAAATCCAGACCAAAAAGACCGTCACTAAAATAATGTGGTCGCTTCTTAGATATCTAGGAAGAACTGAATTTTCAAAAAGCATGGAGAAATCGCTCCAGATCAGTGGTTCGTTTGTTAGTTTGAGTTTGGTCCAGTGCGATACGCTTAAAAGAATGTTTGTGGCACTTGCCCCAAAAAGAGCTGTGTTGGCGTTGGAACATGAGTGAAAGAGACAAAATAGAAAAAGAGTGGGAAGGAAGCTAAGAATCAGCTGTGTCCAACGACTGCCCTCTGCGCCCATTAGAGCAAAGTGTTGGAAATATTTTAGGCAAACCAGATGAACAATGACTAGCGCTGTTAAAGCTAACCCTTCGCGAATGAAACTTGCATGGATTTTTAGGTGTTTCATGAACAAGGACCGGATTCTTATTATAAGTTTGAACTGTAGTTTAAAACAAGTAGCCGTGTGGCGAGGCAACCAGCTTCTTTTGACTTGAGCTACACGCTTCTGCAGAATATTTCAAAATGTCCCAAACGCTTAAACCCATTGTATTTTACTTACCGCAATTTCATTTCATTCCTGAAAATGATGCGTGGTGGGGTAAGGGTTTCACCGAATTAACTAATGTGATAAAAGCGAAGCCGCTCTTTCAGGGGTATTGCGTGCCGCGTCTTCCCTCTGATTTAGGTTTTTATGATTTGCGCCTTTCAGAAGCAAGAGAAGCCTAAGCTAATTTGGCTAAAGCTTATGGTATTCATGATTTTTGTTATTACCGCTTTTGGTTTAATGGAAAACGCCCGTCATTCGAGATGCATTTGTTTCGTCAAAAAGATCTTGATCACGAAGCTTTTTCAACGTCTCCAGTTCGACCTCTCCGTTTTCATTACGAACACGAGGCCTTCGCAATGCATACTTTGCTCCCTCTACCACTAAGAAGCTCTTCTCGCTGCCGCCACGATGAAAAAGTTCGCCGTGCTTTCTCTGATGTGCCTTGCCGCAAACCATCGCGACCTTTTCTCTAAAAGCTCAACTCCTAAAGTC
>RFNO01000065.1 GCA_009927165.1 Pseudomonadota bacterium | reverse complement strand
GGGTAAAGTTGTCCATCCAGGTTGGTAGTGTGAACGATTCGTTGATGAGGCTCTGGAGAAAACTTTACTTTTTTTGATAGATTAGTCCACTTTCCCTGTCCTCCGATAGTTTGTATCGGCCGATAGTTAGGGTTATTTTTGGGAAAATCAACAAAATCCACCGTATCTAATTCCCAGGGACCGTCATATAAGACGATACCTGCTTGGACAGGTTGTTTGTAAATACCAGGGGCTGCATTCTCCGGATAGTCGCCCACAATCAGGCTATTTCTAATAATATTATTATAGGCAAGAAAAAGACCCCATCCATAACCCTCAACTATCAAACCTTCAAACTCTGCCGTGCTACCTCGAAAGTAAATTCCCGCAAAGCGGTTTTTAAATGCAACCAAATTAGTAAACTTTGGAATTTGATTGTTCGGATAGTAGTGAACGCTGCCCATGGGACATTCTTTCTTTGTCTTTGCGTCCTCGCTATCTGCGCAGTTTGGATCCGGAGCTCCATCCCAAGTGTGTCCCACTGTGGTCGCATGAGCTACATTTCCCGAAAACTCAAGGGTCGGTTTTTTATTCACCCTCATCCAGTCCCATTCCAGATGATCGCTGGCAAAAGAATTCCAAAACCCAGTCCCTACTGAGCCTGAAGCAATATTGTTGATGACTCTGTTGGTAGGGTTTGAAATCCAGAAAGAGGACACTGCAGGAAAACGGAATGGTCAATGCCTTTACCGTCCTTCTTCTCAGATTGTAGAAGCTCCTTATCGGCACTGGGATACCTCGCTAAAATTGCCAGGTTTCCAGAAATCGTATTTTGAGTTTCCGTCCCATCTTCTAACATGAATCCGTGTCCTTTAAAGTCGTAACAGACATTATTCTCGACGCGTACCTGATTGGTGTCATGAATCACGACACATCTTTGAAAAGAATGGTGGATACTTGAGTTTTTAATAAACTGGTTGGGGGCATCTCCCAGTTGGTGCCAGTGGAGCGGGTATCTCCCCAAGCGACCTGCTTGTCCCATCTGATAAAATTCGACAGAGTCAACTTGAGCCACTCCGCCTTTGTGTACCATGACATGGCCGCCTTTTTCGTCGTTGATGGTTCCGGCACCTTCGATACGAATATTTCTGTTTAAGTTGGCTATTTCAGCGCGTTCATCTAACGTTTTGGGCCCACTTTGAGTTGGATATACTTTTGTTTGCCCGTGATGATAGTAGGTGACTGCTTTTGTGAGTGTCGCAGTGGTTCCCGAAAGTGACTGCAATTGAACCATCTCAGTTTCCGTGGGGTCATACGATGTGGAAGAAATGACTAGGCTATCACCACTTTTCCATGCTCTTGCGTCCGATAAAACAACTTGGCTTTGCAAGGGAAGAAGCGACTGATTAAGTTTTACAAATCCTGCTCGCTCTAAGTTTCCAAATAGCGCCAGCCTTCCGCCCTGGTTAACATTGAGTCCTCGGTAGGCGGGTCCCACCTGGTTCGAGTCTCGTAGAGCTATCGTTAAGTTTCCATTAAACCGATTTTGACCGTTTCCACATTCAAAAAGTCCATTCACGTAGATTACATCTGCGGTGATATTTCCAGAAAAGGCTGGATCACATTTCAGGGTTCCGTTGATTTTTAATTCAGAAACAGTGATGCTCTTATCCAAAATAACTGTTTGATTACGAGGAATTTCTAAGGGTTGATTATCGGAAGTAGGAAAAGTGGGTGCTCAACCGTAATTGCGGTGACCAGCTTGAAGCAGCTCCAGATGTCTGACAACTTGAAACAAGAATCTTCGCTCCGTTTTCTCTTCC
>RFNO01000118.1 GCA_009927165.1 Pseudomonadota bacterium | reverse complement strand
TTTTTTATTCTTCGCCGGGAATGGCAAATCACAGGTCCTGCTTTCGGGTGGAAGGGATGGTATGTGGCAAATGTGTAAAAAAAGTGGAAGGGGCATTTAAAAAAAAACTAGGAATTCAGAAAACGATAGTTTTCCTAAAAAAAGGGGAAGTTGTTTTTGAAAGTGTGAAGCCACTGTCTCAGGCTCCTATAAAAAAACAATTTGAAGCAATCAATCTAACTGCAGAAGAAATTCCATGCGAACAAGAATAATAGTATTTGCACTGTTTGCCATGTTGCTTTCCAAGGCGCGAGCACAATCGGTCTCTATCTTTACGCCCCAGGGCGGACCAATAGCGATACCGTCAACCGAAGGATTTCTAAGCACTCGAGATCTTTTGGGGAAAAATATATTTTTAGTATTTGGATTTACAACCTGCCCCGATATTTGTCCTTTGACTTTACACGATCTAAAAGAAGTAGCGAAAGCTCTAACCAAAGAGGAACGTGATCATTTCAGGTTTCTTTTTGTTTCGATAGATCCTGAGATGGACTCCATGGAACGGTTAAAAGCTTTGAAATCAGTTTATGGGCCACAGTTTATTGGAGCTACTGATTCGAAGGATCGCTTGAGTAGTCTAGCCCGCCAGTTTGGCGCTTTTTTTCGAGTGTTTAAGACAAAAGGGGGAAAAAGAATTGTCTCGCACACGGATAGTATATTTCATATCAATCGAGAAGGGGAGTGGGTGGGAACTCTTCCTTTTGGTTCGAGCAAGCAAACTTTTCTGGAGGAGTTAAAAAAAGGTAAAAAGGTAAGCACAGATTTTTTTGAAGGTGCTGTTACTGCGCAGCTCATTGGTGAAAATGATACATGTGATCTTTCAAAAAAAGAGTGTGAGATTCAAACCAAGCAGGGGACTTTTAAACTAAGCATGGGCCCCAAACCCATTCGCGCAGAAAAAGAATTTTGGATAACAGTTAAAGTTAACCCAAAGAGTCTTGTTCCAACGGAGATCGATTTTGAGGGGCAATTGATCAACATGGGGTATCTTCGTCCTGAGCTCGCACAAAAATCGTCCGGAGAATACGAAACAAAGTTCACCTCCCCATTTGTGAGCTCGATAAAATGGATTGGATAGTAAAGTTATTCTTAAAAGATCCAGAAGGGCGCATTCAGGTCCTTCGTTATCGACTCACGACAACAGACTAGGGGGCGACACAGGTGCCTGCTTCTGTCATTTGTAGGGTTCCTTTATAAACACTTTGGTTCGTGTTAGCGTGTTTTACATTAGCATCTTCGTACTGTGTCGAAGTCTTGACTCTCATTTCACAGGAAGAAGAATCGGGGGAGCTCGCATCTCCTCGTTGTATCTTGATAGTCGGAGTGG
>RFNO01000078.1 GCA_009927165.1 Pseudomonadota bacterium | reverse complement strand
AATAGCATTTATTTCGTATACCGACTTCCAACTGAAAGTGGCTTGACCTCAAGCCTTTTAAATCGACGTCCTGCTATAACCAAAATGAGCCACCAACTGACTCACAGTCCACCCCTCGCTACGAAGTCGCGCCAGCTCGTTCGTATCTAGCCTTGCCCGTTTCCAAATTGCCTCTTATTCTTCTTCAACAGTAAGTGGTTCGCCTACTATGGAGTAACCCCCCACAAAAAAACGAGATCTTCTTTTTTAAGAAATACCATGGGCACTTATTGGAACTCGGGTGGTAGCAATCAGTGGAAATTTTGAATTATTTTTATTTATCAAGCATTTAACACGTGTTAATGCATGAATTTTTAATAAATAAATTGACTAAATCGTCCGGTTTAGCTATGGTATGAAATGAGGTAACTATGTCTGCGCTTCAACAATTTAGAACTCAACTGAAACCGGGTAGGGTTTACCGCAGGGAGGAACTGCTCCAGTTCTCTTCGAGCGTGGATAGAGTTCTTAAGAGTCTCTTGGAGGCCAGGCTTTTAGAGAAAGCCGGAGCTGGTCTTTACTACCGTCCTAAGAAAAGCATTTTTGGACTTACGCCCCCGGGGGAACGGGAACTTATCGAAGCTTTCCTTAAGGATCGAGATTATCTGCTCGTCTCGCCGAATTTTTACAATAGCCTGGGGGTGAGAACGACACAGCTTTACAACACGACTGTTGTGTATAACCGAAAACGGCACGGGCACTTTACCCTAGCTGGAAAGCGATTTGAGTTTCGAATGAAACCTAGATTTCCAAAGATATTGTCAGAGGAATTTCTGCTGGTTGATCTGATGAATAACCTGAATTCTCTTTCTGAGGATCGCGAACTTGTAGCAGAGAGTGTCCGCAGGCGCTCCACTAGAATGAACCGGGAGAAGCTTCTTAAAGCAGCCCGACTCTACGGCAAAGTAGCCACCCGGCGATTTTTTGAAAGCTTGAGATCCAAATGAGTTCGTTCCCGTTACTTCATGACCACAAAGAGTTCAAAGACCTGCTCGAAATACTTTCTCAGGAGCTAAGCATCCAGCCGCAACTTGTTGAGAAGGACTATTGGTTGATGCATTGTCTTTTCGGGCTCAATACTTTGAAGTTCAATATCGAACTGAAGGGCGGCACATCTCTTTCGAAAGGATTTCGCGTTATTGATCGCTTTTCTGAAGATATCGACATCAAGATAGAGCCTCCCGCGCACCTGGGGCTAAAAGCAGGCCCCAATCACAATAAGGCGGTTCACATTGAATTGAGAGGAGCCTTTTTCAATTGGCTTCGAGACAATATCACTATTCCAGGGATCATTTCAGTAGAGCGAGATACCGAGTTCGACGATACCCAGATGAGAAGCGGGGGCATTCGCTTAATCTACCAAAGTCATTATGCACCGTTACCGAAACTAAAAGTCGGAATACTCCTTGAAGTGGGATTTGATCGAACAACTCCGAATCAACGTGTTTTGATCTCATCTTGGGCCTATGAAAGAGCAATGAATGCAAAAGTTTCGGTTCAGGATAATCGCGCATTCAATGTTCCCTGTTACCTTCCCGAATATACTTTTGTGGAAAAGCTCCAGGCTATTTCAACTAAGTTCCGTCAGCAGCAGGAAAAAGGGCCGGGATTTCCGCCGAATTTTCTCCGCCACTACTATGATGTGTACCAACTTCTGGGTCTAGATTGCGTTCAGAGATTCATCGGCTCCAAAAAGTATTACGATTACAAAGACAAAAGATTCCGGGGCGGCGACAATCGAGATATTGCAAGCAATGATGCTTTTACTCTCTCCGTGCCCGCGACACGCTCGTTATATGAGGCCGAGTACAAGAAAGGGGCCGATTTGTATTTCAGAGGACAAGTTCCATTCAACGAGATCCTGAAGCGGATAAAAGATAACATCACACGACTTTAAGACTTGGGCTATTTTAAATGCGGTTGCCCCCGCCTTTATTTAGGAACTGGGCTGCCCTGGCGGCCAAAAGCACGCTCAGGCGACGATCTTCTCAAGCTCTTTTCTAAGCC
>RFNO01000072.1 GCA_009927165.1 Pseudomonadota bacterium | reverse complement strand
AGCTTCTCCGTGTCCAAGAAATCTTTCTCTCTGCCCATCAAAATCAAATCGTGGAAGTCCTTCATGCGAGAGTTGATTCCACCCTTGGCAACCACGGTTTCTAACTTCTCAGCAAAGATCGTCTCTAGTGGGTAAACCAAAATCGAAATGCTCTCTTCAAAAAAGGGCCTACCTTTATGGGCCAGCATCTCAAGGGCTTGCGTTTCAGGAGTCACTTCATCGCCCACACCCAGATCAATCTGCAAATTGTCTCGCAGGGACCCACCGATAAATTGAATCGCAACAGTCACCCGAAAACCAGGATAGTTCATGTGATTTTGTCCAAGCGGATCAATCGAACTCAGCGACAGTCCGAAGCCATCCTCAATGCGGACATTCACGATTGATTGAAAAGCTGCTTTCAGTGGCTCGACTTCGGCAGAAAGTTTTCGCACCAGAAAATCAAGGTCTTTGGTATCACGGCCAATCTCCATGAAGTAGGAAAGTAGGTTGCCGCCCTTAAAAATAAATTTGTCAGCGATGGACGACTTCGCCAGTCGAGCTAAAAATCTCTCCAAGTACAATCTCTTTAAGAGATCGGTAACAGTGGTGCCTTGTTCGCGGGCTACATTTTTGAGTCTGTCTTTAATCGCATTTTCAGAAATCATGTCGTCACCATCATCAGGTAAGAATCAATTTTCACATGGAGCCGTCTTGCGTACTCCAGCATCTTTTTAGGATCAGGCTTGTGTTTTGAACCAGGCGCGAAAGCAGCTTTCAGTGCCTTGATCGCAGTCTCAACACTTGTCAGTCTGAACGCTTCAACCAGCGTGCGCTCAACATCAAAGATGGGAACTTCAATGTCGCCAATCTTAATTGTGGTGCGGCCCAGTTCGATGTTGCGAACACGCACAAGTTTAAGATTAGGTCTTTCGCCCTTTGATGTTGCGTTGGGTACGGCAATCCAATGAAAGCGTGCGACCTCTTCTGTCAGCCCATAAATCGCAAGGGCTGAAATTCCCGTGATGACTCCGTTAGAGATACTCAGCGTGGTGTAGACAAGGTCCTCCCACTCAAAATCAACTGTCGGCGAATGTTTGGCATTAACATAAAGGCCACGGCCCACCTTTGTGAGTAGGCCAGTTTTGCAGTGGTAATCGAGGAGCGCGTTTGAGATTCCAGCCTTGCGTGCATCCCTTGCGGTAATCACAGGTTTCTCCATGAGCTGCTTCAGGGCCTCCTGTTTGGTTGAGGCTTCCCCATGCTTTTCTGTTTTAATGGCTTGCGCTTGATTCATGGCCACCTCCGTTTTAATAACTTATCAAATAAACTCAAAATTATCAAGTGAGTTTATTTAATAAGCGATCGGGCAAATCCATGAAAACATGAGCATTTACGGCCAAAATGTCTCAAATTTACCAGAAGTATTGGCCTACTAATGACTATTTACCTGCACTTGAAACCAGATTTAAATCAACGCTACTGTGCTTTTTCTTTCGTATACTGACCACTTCCGCCTCGACCTTGTGGTTTGAAACCGCATAACACAGCTTGTTAGACAGCTCTATTCGCTATAATTTTAAATATCGATATTATCTGCTCGGCCAGAAACGGGCCTTTGTGCTGCTTATCCGTT
>RFNO01000030.1 GCA_009927165.1 Pseudomonadota bacterium | reverse complement strand
CCTGCACTAAAAAAACTCATTTTTGCACTCGACAGCATGGAAGGAATCAGCGCAAAAGCAAAACGCGCCTTCGCCGTTCTTAAAAGTTTTTTAAGTGGTCTAAAAGTAAAAGTGGCAGAGGTTGAGTTATCTATCGATCCAGTTCCGGGAATCGCAGACAGCGGCGATCTTGAATTCGACCTCCCTGATCTTTTTGAGGCGGTTGCAGAAGCAGCATTAGAAAGAAAAACCAGCGTCGCTATCCTGATTGATGAACTTCAGTATCTAACACAAGAGGAGTTGAGCGCCTTGATTATGGCGATGCACCGAATTGCGCAAAAAAATCTACCGCTCTCATTTATTGGTGCAGGCTTGCCAATTATTCCAGCCCTTGCCGGAGAATCGAAATCCTATGCTGAACGACTGTTTGATTTTCCAGAGATCGGGCCCCTTTCCGATGAAGATGCGCGCAAGGCCATCAACGAGCCCGCACAGAAAGAGGGAGTCACCTTCACGCCTAAAGCTCTGGATGAAATTATTCGAGTGACGAAAGGATACCCATACTTTCTTCAAGAGTGGGGATTTCAGGCGTGGGTCCTAGCTAAAAAATCACCCATCGATGTTGATGTCATCAAACAAGCGACTTCCGATTCTATCAGGACACTAGATGAAAGTTTTTTCCGAGTCCGTTTTGACCGGCTCACACCACGAGAACGCACCTATCTTCGTGCGTTGGCTGAACTGGGCCCAGGGCAACACCGTTCTGGAGATGTCGCCGTAGTCATGAAGATCACCGTAAGCCAGGCAGCGCCGATTCGTAACACTCTTATTCAAAAGGGGATGATTTACAGTCCGAGCCATGGCGATATCGCTTTTAGCGTTCCTCTTTTCGACGAGTTCATGCGAAGAGCGATAGAAAATGTTGAGACATAATCGTATTGGAGGTGCCAATGGCATTAGCGACAACCAAAATGTTAAGTAGGGGGCAGGTCGTAATCCCTGAAGAAATTAGGCTTAAACTGAAACTAAAGGAAGGGTCCCGCTTCATTGTAGTCGAAGAAGGGGACACGGTGTTGTTCAAGGTGCTTCCTGAACCGAGCCGGGAGGAGTTCCAGAAGGTATTAGAGAAATTCCGTCTCCAGGTGAAAGAAGCTGGCCTTAAGAAATCCGACCTCTCTCGGCCGGTCACTAGCCCTGTCTTTGAGGTTGTCTGAAAGTTACATCAACAGATTGATGGTGCTTGATGGACTCCCTCATTTCAAGATTGGGAGAGCTGTTCGATTTCGTGTTTCAGAAGTTGTGGTGTGGCTTCAAAAAAGGAGTCAACCATGAATCTGACAAAATACTTAGGAAAAAAGAGAATCTACACCAAAGTGCCTAGTGCCCAAAGAGTAAGCCGCCTTTGGGTATGGGACGACAAAGCAAAAGAGTATCGAGCTCCAGCCGATGGTAGACAATACTACGGCTATCGATATGAGCTGGATCTTTCTGGTGCGCAAAAAAGGGTATATCAATCATTTGATTCTTTAGAGGCCATTCGCAAGTGGCAATTTACACCAACTTCAGTTGTGTTGGAGAAGCAAGAAAAATGTGTGAATCCCGAATTTGAGGAAGCGATAGGTAGTAATGAGCTCTTCGGTAAAATTGTCGAGGAGTGGAAAAAAAGGCGATTTCCTCATTTGGCACCTGGAACTCAGCTTCTCTATCAAAAGATTTTAAGGCTCCATTTCCAAAGCCTGATGAATCTGCGTATTAGAGAAGTTGATCCGAAACGCATTGATGTTTGGGTAGATGAACTGAAGGCGGGTAGCCTTGTATCGAGGAACAAAGCCACTCGAAAGAACTTTCGACATGAGCTTGAACTGTTATCGACGATACTTCGTTACTATCAGAACTATCACGACGATAGTTCCTTTCAGTTTCCTCTGAAGAAAAGGCATAGAGAAGCAAGTCGATTAAACAATTCTCGAGCCCTTCCGCAGAAAGATCTAAGCGAGCAGGAGTTTTGTAGGTTTAAGGAAGAACTTATAAAGCTAAAACACGGGAAAATGCTCGCTGCGCTTGCTACAGTTCAGTTTTACCAAGCGCTTCGAATTTCTGAAGCGGCGGGTATTTTTTGGGAGGATATCCAGTTTGACTGGACCGAACCCCAAAAGTCTCGAATAAGAATTGTAAGATCCGTTCGGTATCCACATACCGGCGGAATAAACCCGGAGGTAAGATGGGGATTTAAGAATGCTGCCTCCAATAATGGCGTAAAAGAACAACCTATGTTTCCAGAAAGCCATGATGCTCTCATGTCCATGTTCGAAGAATCAAAAACAGGTCTTGTTTTCGAGATAGGGGGTAATCCCATTCCCTACCGAGTGATTCAAGCCCAATTCGATCGCGCGTTCCTAAACGCGGAGTTACCGTATCGCGGAACGCACGTGATGAGACACGGGGGCTGCCGAAGAATTTACAATGAGCATGGGGATCTTTCCTTAGCGCAACAAATTCTTGGCAACTCTGATCTAAAAACCACTCTTGTTTATGCTAAGAGGCAGGCATCTGCCTTGACCCAGGTTTCTGAGAAACACTGGGAGAAAAAACGGGGATGTGGAATCCAAACTGATTGCAACTGATTGCATGATGTTGGAAAGAGCTCGAGACTGATTGCATTTGATTGCATTACGACTGACAAAAAACTTAAGTGATTGAATTCATTTAGTTAAGAGCAGAGACTGGCGGAGGGAGCGAGACTCGAACTCGCAAGTCCGTGAGGACGCCGCATTTCGAATGCGGTGGAATACCAATTATCCTATCCCTCCTAACGAGGCCCAAATCATCCCGTGAACTCTCAAAGTTGTAAAGAGTGCCTTAATGGTGTCCCCCACCCCCCTCAGCAGGTGGTGGCTCTAAGGAAATCTCTTTGCCCCCATTGAGGCTTTTAGCTTCTTCTTTCAGCCTCAAAATACGGCTTTTCATCATTTCAATGTCATGTTGAAGAAAGTTTTGTTTTCCTTCATCTGAACCAGCCTTTTTAAGTTCAGCTTCCAGTTTGGCCATTTCTTGAAAAAATTGGGCTGCTTTCACTTTCAGTGCTTCTATTTTCTCTTCCTCCGGAGATTTAGAATGGCAACTTACCCAAAAAGGGCTTCCCACCAGGATGCACAGAAAAAAGGCCCATAAAGCTTTATTCATCTCAATTTTCTCCAGAAATATAGTACTAGACTCATCAACAGGCTTATCAAAATCGAAGTGGCGAGAGGAAAATAGAAAGTAACGTTTTTTCCTTCAATTTTGATGTCTCCCGGAAGTTTCCCCAGTTTTTCAGTTAACCCTACGTGGGCTCCCCCCCACACGATAAGCCCCACCAGAACTAAGACGCTGCCCGTTAGGACTAAAATTTTTCCCAATACCATCCGATCTTCCCGAGTTTGCCCTCAAAGTTTAGAATTAAAGAACATGCAACGTTCTTTAACCTCACTTTTGCTAGTTTTTCTATTATGCCGATGTGCAAGTAAACATCAACCCGCCTTGTTTGAGCCTTATTTACCCAGCCAGCCTGAAGAAGTTCTATCTTCGGGGCAACTGACCGAGATCGCTGATTTGGAATCCCGCCCTAGTTTAGAACCTCTCGAAAAAAAACGGCTCTTTGATCTCTATCAGATCGAACTTAAAAACCTCAAGAGCTCATCGAAAAGAGCGGTGGAAGTAGCTGACAAGGTTAAACAATTGAGACCGGACATTGAGCTACTGCTGGACGAAGTAACGGGTCTGGGAGAGCCGGCGGAGGAACCCGGTAATGACAAGAATGAGAAGCTGATTTTTTCGAATAAGGAATTACGACAACGCTATAAAACGGCGTATCAAGCTTGGAATCAAGATGAAAACGTTAAAGCTCTGGATGGAGTTGAACATATTTTGCAGTCTGAGGAATTAAATAAAAGTACTTCCTCGAGTGAGTGGTTGCGAGTTTTGAATTTACGTTTCCGAATTGCGTTTGATTTAAAAGATTTTGCTCGCCTCAAAGAAGCTTACTCAGCTTTAAAATCTCATTCAGATTGTTCTTTAGAATCAGCACAAGCGGGATTTTTGATGGCTTTATTGATGTTTACTCAAGGAGCGGGGGAAGCAGCCAAAACTCTTTTTTTAGAGCAATGTGATCCAGATTCATCTGTCTCCAATAAAACCCGAAGAGCCTATTGGCTTTTTCGCTTTTCAGCTGATGGAAGTTCTGAGCAAGGCAAGTACTATGACGAACTGATGGCTAGTCCTTTACCAGGCTATTACAGCTATTTAGCCCTCAGTAAAAACGGGGAAGAGTGGAAACTCCCGTCGACACCGAACTACGTTCCGAGGATGATCGAAGTGTCTTCAGATGTTAATAGTTTGATTAGCAAAGCAGAAGAGCGTTTGCGATATGGGCTTCGAAAAGATGCTGTTAAATTTCTTCTAGCAGCTAAGAGTCGTCTTAAGAAAGACTCCAGTGAAAACGTACAGGGTTTGCTTTATATTTCCAGACTTTTTCAATCTGCCGGAAATCATTTGGAGTCCATGAAGATATTGACTTCGCTCTTGCTTGGAGACGAACAGAATGAAGCGATCAGTAATCAAGAGTCGTTGTCGGAATATATTAAGTTATTTCATCAGCCGTTTCGAAATGAAGTAGAGTGGTACGGGAAAATGTGGGCAGTTGATCCTGACTTCGTGTTTTCTATTATGAGGCAAGAAAGTGCTTTTAATCCTGGAGCTGTTTCCAAAGCGGGGGCCAAAGGATTTATGCAGTTGATGCCGAATTTAGCAAAGTTTTTGCTGGAACAGTGGAAAATGCCAAAGCCCTCTACCAGTGGCTATCTTTTTCGAGGGAAAGAAAACATTCGCTTGGCCACCTATCACCTCAATCAACTGGGTCATTTGGTGCCTCACCCAGCTCTAGTGGCAGCGTCTTACAACGCAGGAATTAATCGTGTGAATTCTTGGTGGAAACGTTCTGGCCATTATCCTCTAGATGTCTTTGTTGAATTTATTCCTATCAACGAAACTCGAAATTATGTGAAGCTCGTTTTAAGAAATTACTTGTACTACAAAGGGATTCGAAACGAGGGAAAAGTACCAAGAAACCTCATTTCCCTAGACCTTCCAACCGCCCCAGTGTCGTCGGCCGCCTCTGAACTTGAGGCAAACGCGGAATACAGGGGTGACAAAGAAGGGCAGAAAGTCCCCAAACCCTGAACACCCCCTTGCTGTATTCATTCCGTATAGAGCCGAATCTAGGCACAAAATAGTTAATGCTCGTGGCACCCCCTTTGCTCGTGTAAACCAAGAGTGAAAGAGGAGGGCTGATGCCTTCACCGTTTCACGTGAATTAAACCCAGTTGAGAGCTTTCGGTTCATAGGGGTAGTGGAATGCGGGAAAATCGAGCGGAAAAGCAATGGAATTTATTTGTTATCGGCTTAGCCTTGTCGGTTCACTTGACTGGATTTGGTAAGGAATTAACTCTCTCCGAGAGACGTGTAAAACAGCTCAACTATCCCCCCATTTCTGAAGAAACCTTTTCTAGCGAATCTTGGTCGGGTCCCAGACCCACCCAACTTGATCCTCTGATCAGTCAGGATTGGGGACTTACGAGTATTGGTTTTTTTGATGCATTTACTCCGTTGGTGCAGCCCATGAAAGCCGGCGTTTCTTCTTGTTCGAAAGACGTAGTGGTTGCAGTTGTTGATACGGGAATTGATTATACCCATCCTGAGCTTCGTGAAAACCTATGGGTAAATGCAGGGGAAAGTGGTCCTTGGACTCCTCCCGTTGCGACAAATGAAGTCATCTGTCGCGATAAAAGCTGCAACGGAGTTGATGACGACGGAAATGGCTTTATCGATGATGTGATTGGTTGGGATTTTGTGAACGATGTCCCACTTCCTTTCGATACCCATGGACACGGCTCTCATATTTCAGGAATTATTGCTGCAAGTGCCGCTAACGGAGTAGGACTGAGCGGGGTTTGCCCTCGAGTTAGAATTATGGCTCTTAAGTATTATGATAGTTCGGGAGCTGGATTCAACAACCTTCAAAATACGGTAAAAGCGTTTCATTATGCCAATAAGATGGGCGCCAAAATTATTAACTATAGCGGGGGTGGATCTGAGGCAGCTGCTGCTGAGAGAATGGCATTGGAAGATTCTAGAAGCAAAGGGATTTTAGTAGTTGCTGCTGCAGGAAACGACGGACGCAGCAATGATCTCCTACCTTATTACCCTGCTAGTTATCCACTTGATAATATCATCTCAGTGGCTTCTATCAATCGGCAGGATCAGCTGCTTCCCTCCAGTAATTTTGGAAAAATCGTTCAAGTAGCTGCACCCGGACTTTCTATTCTTAGTACGTTACCGGGTTCACGCTATGGGATGATGTCAGGCACTTCTCAGGCAACTGCTTTTGTCACAGGAGCGGCAGCACTTCTCGCAAGTCAATTTGCTCAGATCAAAGATTTTGATTATCGTAGTGTTAAAACATGGCTTACTCAGGGAACACGTCCTATGCCCGAAGCATCGAGCAAAAGTTTGGTAGCCTATGGAATTTTATCGGTCCCGGGAGCTCTAAAACAATCCAAGTCCTGGACAGCTCAGAAAACAGCTCCTTCGATAGCTTTAGAAGTCATTAAAAAGAAAAATAGGATTCGCTAAGGCTCAATCTGCTTCTTTTCTTTGTACTCGCTCAGCGACAATCACACCGGGAATAGCTTCTAATCTGGAAAGGACTTTTCTGAGAGCGCTGGTGTCATCAATTTCGATGACGAAATGGCAAACAGCTTTTTGATCTTTAGTGGTTCCAATTTGAGCCCGAGTAATGTTCACATTTTGCTCTTTAATCGCATTTGACATGTCCGCAAGCAGTCCAGGGCGATCGGAGCAAACTACTCGAATTTTCACTTTTCTCGCTTCTTTGGCAGAAGTGTCCCATTCAATTTCTACAAGTCGGTTGGGGTCCGTCTGAAACACTTTGGGACATTTTCTCGAATGAACGCTAATACCTCTTCCCCGAGTGATAAATCCCACGACAGGATCTCCAGGAACAGGCGCACAGCAACGGGCAAAACGCACCAAAAGTTCATCAACTCCACGCACTTTTACCGAATGGGGAGAACCTTTTTTTTGGGCTTCATCAAACATTTTCTGCAGGGGAGATGTGCTCAATTCTTTGGCGGGCGGCGCCTCTCGCTCTTTGGGCACCAATTTGTTGACTACTTTTTTGACCGAGACTTTCCCGTAACCAATCGAGGACAGCAGGTCTTCGGTCGAACGCAAAGAAAGCTCTTTTGCAATTTTGTCTAGAGTCCCATCTTGAATGAGTTTTTTGGCGCGGAGGTCTTCGCGTTTCAATTCCTTGTCGAGAATTACTTCTCCAAGAGCTTTTGATGTTTCGTGTTCTTCAGATTTTATGAAGGCCCGGATCTTGTTTCTCGCTCGGCTGGTTTTTACTAATTTTAGCCAGTCTTTGTGTGGCTGTTGACTTGGGGAAGTGAGAACTTCCACAGTGTCTCCGCTCTTGAGTCGGTGTTTCAAAGGCACCATTCGATTATTAACTTTGGCGCCAATACATTTATTTCCCAATTCGGTATGAATGGCATAAGCAAAATCAAGTGGAGTAGCACCTTTTGGAAATTCCAATACTTTGCCTTGGGGAGTGAATACGTAAACATCTTCACTAAAAAGGTCTAGCTTTACCGTTTCTAGAAATTCATTAGGTTCTGTGAGATCTCGATTCCATTCGACTAATCGATTGAGCCAAGTAAAGCGCTCATCTGTTTTGCTGAGAGTTTTTCCCTCTTTGTAGGCCCAATGAGCAGCGATACCTCGCTCTGCCATGTCATGCATTTCTTGAGTACGAATTTGGATTTCCAGTTTGTCACCGTCAGGGCCAATGACAGTAGTGTGTAAAGATTGGTAAAAGTTTGCTTTTGGAATAGCGATGTAATCCTTGAATCGTCCGGGAACCGGGGTCCAGATTGAGTGAATGACCCCGAGTATCCCATAACATTCCTCAACTGACGAAACAATAATTCGAAATCCAGTGATGTCGTAAATTTGGTCATAAGAAAGGTTTCTTCGCTCCATTTTCTTATGAATACTGTAAAAGTGTTTGGGCCTGCCGGTAACGCGAGCATTTTGGTAGCCATGCTCTTTTAATGCTGCTTCGATGAGTGCTTGGACATCCTGAGTGTATTGCTCCCGTTCTTGGACTTTCTTTGAGACGTGAGTGACAAGTTTGTAGTAAATTTCGGGCCGAGTAAATCGCAAGCTTAAATCTTCAAGTTCTCTTTTTATCGCTGATAAGCCCAATCTGTTTGCTAGTGGAGCATAAATGTCCAAAGTTTCCTGAGCGATACGTACTTGTTTTTCGGGCTTCAGATACTGGAGAGTTCTCATGTTGTGCAATCGGTCTGCCAGTTTCACCAGAATTACGCGAATATCCTGTGCCATCGCTAAAATCATTTTTCGGAAATTTTCAGCTTGTTTTTCTTCACTGGTTTGAAAAGATATTTTACTGATTTTTGTTACACCATCGACGAGATTTCCAATTTCTGAACCAAATTGGTTGATGATTTCTTCCAAAGTAGCATGAGTGTCTTCCACAGTGTCATGGAGTAGGCCAGTTACGATAGTTGTGGTGTCTAATTTGAGTTCGGCTAAAATCTTTGCCACTTCTACAGGGTGCTGAATATAGCTTTCGCCGCTGCTTCTTCTCTGTCCTTGATGGAGCTGATCCGAGAATTGATAGGCTTTTTCAATAAGAGAAACATCTCGGTCAGGGTATTGAGCCTTTGCCAAAGAAATCAAAATTTCTAGAGTTGCTAAAGGCTCTGATGGGGGGAGGGGAGCATTTTTCATTGGCACTCCCTCACGATGATCTGACGTAATTGTTGATAGGCAGTCTCCAGATTGTCGTTGATGATTTGGTAGTCGAATTTCTGACTCCATGCCACTTCAGAGTAGGCATTCTTTAAACGGTTTTCAATAGCTTCTGGTGAGTCACCTTTTCGTTGAATCAGGCGTTTTTGAAGCTCTTCCATGGAAGGGGGATGAATAAAAATCAGGAGGGCTCGTTTATCGTATAGTTTTTTAAGATTTAAAGCCCCTTGAACATCGATGGCAAACAGAACATGATTTCCAGCATATAAAATCGTCTCAATAGTTTTGGTAGAAGTGCCATAGAGATTGCCATGAACTTCCGCCCATTCGGCAAACTCTCCCTGAGTTCGTTTAGTCTCAAATTCCGTTTGAGAAATAAAAAAATAGTGGACACCATTTTGCTCGTGCGGTCTGCGAGGTCGTGTTGTTGTGGAGATGGACTGTTTGATTCGAGGAAACTCTTTCAAAAGGAGATCACAAAGCGTAGTTTTCCCTGCCCCGCTTGGAGCAGAAATGATAATCAGTCTCGGTTGGGGAACTGATTGGCTACGAGGCAAATTCTCCCTCCTCCATTTCCAACTGAGCTTGGGTCGTCAGATTTTCTCTGCCGACCAGTCGGTCCTGAAGGGTGTTGGGGGAAAGAGCGGAAAGAAAAACGTGTTGCGTATCCGTGATGATGACTGCTTTAGTTCTTCTCCCAGCAGTGGCATCAATCAGCCTGTCTTCTTGCGCTGCTTTATCGCGTAACCGTTTCATCGGCAGCGAACAGGCTTCCATTACGGCTACCACTCGTTCCGCTCGAACAAAGTTATCATGCCCTAAATTGAGCATGCCCTTAGAGGCCTTAGCCCAGTATATCTTGTTATCTTTATTCGACATTTTGGACTTGTTCCCTTAGTTTTTCTATGTTCGATTTGAGCCGTACTGTGAGCTGGGTAATTTCTATCAAAGTTGTTTTTGACGCAATAGTATTTACTTCTCGATTTAATTCTTGAGTCAAAAAGTCTAGTTTACGGCCTACCGAGGAAGCACTCCCCAGGCATTGAGTAAAGGCTTCAAAATGGCCTTCAAGGCGATCGATTTCCTCTGTAATATCAGACTTTTCAGCCAATACTGCTATTTCCCACTCAAGGCGTCTTGGCTCCACAGGGGAGGAGAGGTTCCACTGAGCTAGCCGACTTTCTAATTTTTCTCTTAATTTCTCTGCTTGGATGGGGGCCAATTGCTTGATGGCTCCCAAAGCTTCTTTCATCTCAATAATAGCGCCCTGCAGCACCTTTTCCAGTGCTTTCCCCTCGGCTTCTCTCATTTTTTGGAGGTCCTTAAGCGCCGAAGTGAACAGGGGCAAAAGGTCTTTCAGGGGAATCAAATCCTCCTCAGACTGTTCCATGGGCACAAAAATCTTTCCAGATTCAATTAAGTTTTGCACGGTTAGGGGCAAGTTTTGTCGCGTAATTTTTTCGGCTTTTTGAACACAATCCATCAAACTTTCCAGCGCTGGTTTGTCCAGAAAAAAGCGCGTTTTGTTGAGAGTCGCATTTTTACCAGAAGCTGTTTTTTCTCTCAGTGAAATATCCAACGAACCTCGTTCGCAGAACTTGCGAATATGATCACTCAGTTCCGTTTCCAACCCCGATGCCATTGCGGGTAAACGAAAACGAAGGTCTAGAAACCGGTGGTTTACCGATTTGATTTCTAAATTCAGCTGATAAGATTTGAAAGATTTTTCAGAGCGGCCAAACCCAGTCATGGATCTCATAACAATTGTTCTCCGCGTTTTAAAATATAGTTCATATTAGCAATTTCCAGGATCACTCTTTCAAGATCTCGTTGATCTACAAACCGAATCTCCGGATCGGATCGCAACCAGGTCATCTGCCTTTTTGCTAATTGTCGGGTCTTTTCAATAATTTCATTTCTCAGCTGTTTCATGTCGATTTGGTTAGCTAAAAAACGGACGCACTCGGCATAACCAATACTCTGGAGAGCTCGCGAAGTGGGACAAGCTTCCTTGAGAAGACGCGTTTCTTCGATGATTCCTTGGGAAAGCATCTTGTCCGTTCTCGCAGTAATGAGTTGAGTCAGTTCATGACGAGGAACCAAAAGAGCATATTTAATCCAAAGGCGTCGAGTTGCATCCGGAGAGATAGGAGCTAGGGGTAGCTCACTCGATTTTTTTCCCGTAGCTCTGAAAATGCTTAGAGCGCGTAAAATTCTATAGCGGTCATTCTGATGGATGTGTTTAGCAGAACCGGGATCTTGAGAAGACAAAGCTTCGTACATTTTTGCAGTAGATCGCTCCTCAAAAGCTTCGAATTCATTTTCTATCGAATCAACTACTGAAGAGTCGACGGGGGGAATAGCATACATGCCATTCTGAAGAGATTTTAAGTAGAAATAGGTTCCCCCAACAACAATCGGAACTTTATTTCGGCGACAAATGTCTGTAATTACCTCGTCAGCTTGTTTTACAAAGTCAAATGCCGAAAAAGGGGATTCAGGATTGAGAATGTCGATTAAGTGATGGCGTACAAGACGTTGTTTACTGGGGGAGGGTTTGCTACTCCCGATGTTAAATCCTTTATAGGGAGTTGTAGAATCTAAAGCCACAATTTCCCCATTGAGTCTCTCTGCCAGCTCGATTGAAAAAGCAGTTTTTCCACTCGCTGTTGGGCCTAAAATAGCGATAACCATTTGTTCGATGGGTGTCATGATTGCTCAAAATAAGAGTTAAGTGATTCAAAAGTTAATCTAAAAATTGCTGGCGATGATTTTTCCGAATCAAGTTCGGATTCCAAATCCTTCATTGTTTGCTCCAGAGGGTAAGACTCTGAGGCTTTGGGGAAAGTGCGTTGAATTAACTGATCAATAACCAGCTGGGGACTTTTCTTTGCTTGGGGATAAAAATCAGGAGTAGCCAATTGTTTGACCAAATGAATAAACGTTGTTTCAACTTCATGCTGAGCCACAAAAGACGGTGCTGACAAAATAGCAAAATCTCCATCTCCATAAAACTCAATCTCAAAGCCCCATTGGGATAAAAAGGTTCGAAATTGCTGTGCTGTGGAAGAAAGCGACTCATCGAGCCGGCATATTTTAGGAATCTCCAAGCGGTCCACTGGCCAAGTTCCATTAATAAATTGTTGGTTCAATGAGCGAGAAAGGGCTCTTTGACGTAAAGAAACTAAGTGGGCAATGAGAAAACCCTGAGAATCTTCGGCTAAAAGCAACGAATCGGTCTTTTTTATCAAGGAAAACGAAAAAGTATCAGGAGTTAAAGTGAGTGGGGAAGGGGTAATCCAATTAAGCGCTGGCGCAGAAATCGGTGGTCTTGGAGCAGGAAAATAAGACGGAGTTGAGGGCTTAGCAGCAATCGGTGGTAAAGACTGAGAAGTTTTAGGAGGGCTTTGAAGTCCTTTCCTCAGGCAGTTTAACAGCCATTGGTAAATGAGTTCCTGTTGCAAGCATCGAACTTCCCATTTTTGGGGATGGACATTCACATCAACCCAGTCTCTTCTGATGTCTAAATAAACGACTCCGACAGGTTCATTTCCAATTCCTGCCATTTCTAAATAGGCTGTTCGAATTGCCGAAATAAAATTTCTATTTCTGACCGGGCGATTATTAATAAATAGATATAGCTCAGAACGAGCTTGGGCCTCGCGAACGGGAGAAAGCAGAGCTTCAAAAGTCATTTCTTCCCGAGATTCTTTGATTTCAAGAGGTGTCCAAGAAACTTTGAAACATTCTTGAAATCGATCCTTCCGTAGAGGAGCTAACCAGCTGCCCATGGGCCTGTCGTGATGACGAAGAGAAAGAGTAACTCCCGGATTGGCTAGAGCAAGCTCTTTGATAACCCGTCCACAATGGCTCAGCTCTGTTTGTGGAGACCGCAGAAATTTGAATCGAGCCGGAGTTTTCTGAAACAGTTGAGAAACTGTAATTTGAGTACCGAGAGGTGCACTTACTACTTTAGGTGAGACAAGAGTGTTTCCAAATTCAGAAATGATTTGATAACCAGAAGTTGAATGTGCTGTGCGACTGATTACTTCCAAATGAGACACGGAGGCGATACTCGACAAAGCCTCGCCCCGAAATCCAAAAGTGGCAATAGCTTCTAAATCTGAAGCCTGATGAATTTTACTGGTAGCATGGCGCTCTATTGCTAAAGGCAAATCTACCCATTCGATTCCGTGCCCATTATCAATTACTTTAATTTCTTCAATTCCACCTTCCTTTAAATGAATTTCAATACGCGAAGCCCCTGAATCTAAGCTGTTCTCTAAAAGCTCTTTGACCACGCTCGCAGGTCGCTCAACCACTTCTCCAGCAGCGATCTGATTGATCAAAAGATCCGGTAAACGCTGGATAGCGCTCCGAGTCAATAGCGGTGAAGATGAATGATTCATAGGAAGCTCGCAACGTACAACGGGCGAGAAGGTGCAGTCAAATAGCACCTGTTAGCGGACGCAAACTCGGTTTCGGCCCTGATTTTTGGCGTCGTACAGGGCTTTATCAGCAGACGCTAATAAATCCCCATGGCTTTTAGTGGTAGAGTCACGGGAAGAGACTCCTAAACTAATTGTGACAGGAATCGTTCGGTTATCGAAGCGAAACGATGTTTTTTCGATAGTGCTTCGAATACGTTCAGCAATGTCCACTGCGATTTGCAGAGGCGTGTCTGGGAGCAAAAGTGCAAATTCTTCTCCGCCATATCGGCCCAAACTGTCTTTTCCGCGAATCAGCTTGGTTTTAATAAGATGACAGACTTCTTTTAAAACATAATCTCCCGCTAAGTGACCAAAGTTATCGTTGGTTTGCTTGAAGTGATCGATATCAAACATGACAAGAGTGAACGGAGTCGATCGGGCAATCGACCGAGCAAACTCTTCACCTAAAATATCTAAAATGGCTTTCTTATTAAAAGTCTGAGTCAAATCATCTAAAGTAGCTAAGTCGTACATTTTTCCATAGTGGATGTTTTCTATTTTTCCTTCTTTCAGAAATTTTAGAAGAGTGCCACCACAGCGAACAAGATCACCGTCATTCAAGTTTTGATAAGTGTCTTTTTCAATTTTAACATCATTCACGAAAGTACCATTGGTACTTCCCAAGTCTCTCACTTGGACCCCGGAAGGGGATAAATAGAACTCAGTGTGTTTTCTCGAAATAGCAGTTTCGCCAATATTAATATCGGCTGCCAAATCTCTTCCTAGAACAATACGTTCTTTCGTGAGGTAAAACGATTTTCCAAGAGGCTTACCAGAAATGACAACGAGGGTGGGAGCAATAGATTTTGCCTCTTCTAACCGAATCTTGAGCGTATCCCCATCTGCGAGTGCAGTCTTGGTGGGCTCTTGAGGCTCTGAAATTTCTCCCGTCTTGGGTGGCTTTGCCATACGAAGTTAGTATACCATGATTTTTTACGGCTATTGGGTTCTAGAGTTTTTGTCGTAAGAGTAGTTTAGTTTCTTCCACTCCCGGTTGATCAAACGCGTTAACACCATAAATTTCCCCCGCGATTGCACAGGCGGTCTCAAGAAAAAAGAGAAGTCCTCCTAAATGGTAGGGGCTCAACTTTTTTAAAGTGATTCGATAGGTGGGAACTTGAGCATTTCCTAGACTCTCCTGAGTGCTGTGACTGGCCAAACGGTTGAGCGCACTGAACGAATGAGAGCATAGGTACTCAAAAGAAGGTGAAGAAAAACGGGGTTTGCTTACAGACGAGCTTTGTTCATCTAATAAATCTAAAAAACCCACGATCCGAGTTTGAGGTCCCTCTTTAAACAATTGCAGAAGGGAATGTTGGTCTGAAGTGCCGAGAGCTGCTACGGGATTGGGTCCTACCGATTTCCCAGAATCCAAACGCTTTTTTCCTAAACTTTCTGCCCAAAGCTGGACATACCAATCGCCTATCAATTTGAGTCGGCTGTCGTAGGGCATGAAGTACTGAATAGAATGGCCTTGCTTGTCCCAAAGGTATTTAGAATATGCAAACCACACAGCTGGGTTTTCCTGAGGCGAAGTAGCCAAAAGGTGTTCTCGCATGGCCCTTGCGCCTTTGATGAGTTCTTGTACGTCAACTCCTTGAAGGGCTAACGGAAACAATCCTACCGAAGTGAGTACGCTAAAGCGTCCTCCAATATTGGGCGGAATGGCCAGCGAGTGCCAATTCTCAGTTCGCGAAAGACGGCGAAGCTCCCCCTTTTCGGGATCAGTAATCAAAACATATCCAGTCGGGTCTAATTCATGGCTAAGGTGAAACCAAGCCGCAAGAGTTTCCGTGGTCACTCCACTTTTGCTAATTACGACTGTGGCCGCTCGGCGGTTTTTCAGAAAGTGTTTAGCTCTTAAAAGGGTGCCATCATCAGCGTTCGACACCCACAGGACAGGAAAATGAGAAGCAGAGGAGCAGGAGACAAGAGCTTCTTGAAGGGCTGCGGGCCCGAGGTAGGAACCACCAATCCCAATACAAATTGCCCCTTCAAAATTTTTTGAAATGGTCTGACTCAGAGACAAAATCTTCGCAAATTCGTTTTGGGGACAGTGAGCTGGCCAATCAAAAAAACCAATTAACGAAGAGTCTGATTTCTTTTTAAAATTGTTCCAAGCAGTATCAAACAGAGTTCGGTGCTCGGACTGTAGAGAAATACCCTTTGTCAGATTCCATAGGGACGTCAGATCAAGGTTAAAGGAATCAACTTGCCAGGAGGTTTTCATGACGACACCATTTTGTCTAGTTCGCGAGAAAGAACAAGTTGTTGAATTTGGTTTGTTCCCTCGACAATTTGAAGAGCTTTAGCATCCCGCATGAGTCTCTCTAAACCGAAGGATGGGATAATTCCCTGGAAACCCACTGCTTCAACCGCTGAACTTGTAATAGCCATCGCCAAATCACTCGCAAGCAGTTTGCAATGGGAAGCCAGGGCAGTAACCCTTGCTCCTTGGTCCTTAGTCTCAGCAGTTAAAACTAACAGAGCCTTCACTGCTTGTAAGCGAGCAAAGTATTCAGCGAACTGGCCTCTCACGCCTTCAGAAAAGTCAAAAGAGCATTGTTTTATTCCTTCTGTCCAAACTTTCTGAAGGGCTTCCAAGCCAAGTCCTAAAGCAGTCGCTGCGATGCCAATTCTTCCAGCATCGAGCTGAGAGAGTGCTACTCGAAAACCTTCGCCTTCGGTTCCTAACCGTTGAGACTCGGGAAGAAAACAATCTTCAAAAATTAACTCGGTGAGGGAAGAGGGTTGCAAACCTAGTTTGAGTTCTTTCTTTCCAACACGGAAACCAGGAGTGCCCTTGGGAACAAGAAACGCCGAGATTCCTTTGGGACCATCTCCTCCTGTGCGAGCCATGACCAAATAAAGGTCGGCAAGGCCTCCATTGCTACACCACATTTTTGTTCCTGAAAGTAAGTATCCTCCGGTTGTGTGCTTAGCAGACATCTTCAGAGCGCTGGCATCACTCCCTGAGTGAGACTCAGAGAGTGAAAAAGCCCCTAAATATGTTCCCGCAGCAAGGGGTCGAAGAAACCGGGATTTTTGTTCCGGAGTTCCAAACTCTGCTAAAGCTCCTTGGACCAGTTGGTTTACACCAACAGTAATTGAATAGGCAGCTGAAGCTCGGGCTAACTCCTCTAAAACACTATAGTGGGCTCGAGAACTTCCTCCTTGCCCTCCCCATTCTTGGGACAGCGAGATAGCAGTTAACCCCAGTTTTGCTAAGCCTTCAAAAATAGATTTTCGGAAGTGTTCTCGCTTTTCATCGTCAACTGCAGTGGGACGAATAAACCGGTCACTGAAATCCTTTGCTTTCTGGCAAAGCTCTCTTTCCTCGGTTGTGGGCTTAGGAAGAAGAGAAATCATGGCGTTATTTATAAAGTTCCCTGGAAATAATAATTCGCATGACCTCGTTGGTACCTGCTCCGATTTCCATGAGTTTGGCATCTCTCATGAAACGCTCAACAGGATACTCTCTCATGTACCCATAGCCACCCAAGATTTGAATAGCATCGAGTCCCGCTTGAGTAGCCATTTGCGCTGTAAAAAGTTTGCATTGAGCCCCCAACCTCATCGACCGCTGACCACGGTCAAATGCTTGGGCCGAGGAGTAAACTAACGCTTTTCCAGCTGCAAGCTGAGTTGCCATTTCAGCTAATCGCTCCTGAACCATCTGAAATTCTTTCAGGGGGGTTCCAAACTGTGTTCGTTCTCCTGCGTAGCGAGTTGAATAATCTAAGCAAGCTTTGGCAATTCCAAGACTTATCCCCGAAATAGTGATTCGCTCGAGATTGAGATTGTTCATCATGTGAGCAACACTCTCGTTTTCTTTTCCGATTAAGTTTTCTATTGGAACTTCACAATTATCAAAGCTCAGCTCTGCTGTAGGGGATCCTTTCATTCCCATTTTTTTGAGTTTCTTCGAAACTCGAAACCCTGGAAAATTTTTCTCCACTATAAATGTTGAAATATCTTTTTTACCCTGGCCAGTGCGCGCGTACACCACTAAAGCATCTGCGTAACAGCCGTTGGTAATATAAGTCTTACTTCCGTTAAGAATGTATTTGTTTCCCTTTTTTTCAGCTTTGGTTTGCATCCCAAGTGCGTCACTGCCAGCGCCAGGCTCAGTCATTGCCATGGCTCCAACCCATTCCCCTGATATTAACTTGGGTAAGTATCGCTTTTTTTGCTCCGCTGAAGCATTGACGCAAAGGTTGCTTACGGTCAAAATGGAATGCGCCAAGTAAGAGAGGGTGGTAGAGGCGCAAGCTTCCCCGAGAATATCCATCACTAAAGTGGCTTCAACTGCTCCGAGATTAATTCCGCCAAATTCTTCTGGAACGGTAATCCCCAACAAACCGAGGTCAGCCATTTTCTTAAAGGCTTCCTCATTCCAAGTTTCTTTTTCGTCAATTTCTTCCGCCTTGGGCAGAAGCTCTTTTTTTGCGAAATCCTCCACCGTCTTTTTAAGAAGCAGTTGTTCAGAGGTCCATTGAATCATGAGGGGCCTCCTGGCTGCTGATCTAAACTGGTACCCGATTTTTCTGATCGCGGGCGAGAACCAAATCGAATGGCTCGAACTTTCAATTCACTTAATTCCAGTTTTTTGGTGAGACGGTCAATTTCTTTAACAACAGATTCGAGCTCACCACTGCGAAGCTCGCCTTTTAAAATTTTGTAGTAGACGCTCTCACCCAGTTTTCCAAAAAGTTCGCGTCGCTCACTGGTCAAGTAAGCACCTCGAGACATCAAAATAGCAATTCTCCAAGCTTGCGTTAGCCAAAGTCGGGTTGTTTCCCAAAAAGTGCCCATTTTTTCTAGGGTATTTTCCGCTAATGAAGCGGGTGGGCCTGGGGGAAGAGAATTGTGAGTTTTATTATCCATAACTGGGCTCGATTTCCGTGGTCAGATCGTACCAAGGGAGACCATGGGTTTCAAGGTCAGGACCTATCAAACTACTGGAAAGGACTCGAAAGAATGATGGATTAATGAGTGGTGCCTGAAGAGAGAATCGAACTCTCACGGGGTTGCCCCCACTGGATTTTGAGTCCAGCGCGTCTACCAGTTCCGCCACCCAGGCATGACCCTAGGGTGTAGCAGCCTGCTTCGGGAAATTCATGTCCTTTTTTTGGTTAACGTGATTTTGTCGCGGGAAACTGTCAAAAGGTTGGATATTGATGCTGTGTGGCAATTTGCTAAAATAAAGCAGTTGGGCCTTTGCTTCGTGCTGGGCCAGGAAGGCGTACGTGTTCAGGCGTTTTTTCCAGTCAATGTCCTGGGATAGTTTGGTGTTTCTTAGCGTCAGTCTTTTTGGTTTAGCTCTCACTTTTCAGCATTTTCAATCCAATCCGGGCCGAGCCGCAGGCCGCACCCAGGTGTCTTCAGTGCTTGCTGAAAGCTTGGGAAACGTTGAGAACAACGTAATCGACTTAGGTTGCATTGATGGCGATGCCAAGGCTCTCAGTTTTTCAAAAGATCGCACTCGCGTTCGTTTTAAAGGAAAAGTTTGTCACACACGAAAAAACAGAATGCCCGAATCATCGGTGAGTATCAAAAATATTTCGAGCGGAAGTACTGGACTTGTTTTTATGAAAGGGAATTCCAATCAGTTTTACACGGGAGACATAGTCCTACGACCTGGAAAAAATGTGATTCAAGTAGAATGGAAAGATATCATTGCACAAAGTGAACGATCTGTGACAGCTCTTGTAAATAACGAACCCTTTTGACCACTTAAAACGAGTAGGCGAGTTGCCAGCGGTAAGTAGTATCTTGCGATTCTTTTAAACCATGAATCGATGAGACAGAGGTTGAAAGAGTAGGAGATAATTGTCGGGTAACACTGGCTTGTATGTTTTCAGCGTTTAAAGGCACACTAACGGAAGCTCTCCCAATATCTGCGCCTAAGTCGGAACTGATATTCATCAAAGTTCTACTGGTATTTCCTGGTTCAGCTAAGGACGCACTTTTGTAGATCCCAAGATCCACAACGCCGCCTACATATTCCAGTTTCGAGTTATCAGTGATGAAATCATAACCGAGACGTAATTGAGCAGAGGGTTTGCCATCTTTGGTCGAAACCGGGACGGAAACATCTTTCAACGCATCGATCGCCCCTTGCGCTTTGGAAATGAAATTCGAACGCTTCAGAGATTTGGAATACTCTTTAATTCCTTGTTCCAATCTCATGCGGAATACTTGACGAGCAAATTGTTCTCTTGCTTCCCAATCATAAGTTCCTGGCTGAGCAGAGTTCGAAATAAATTCGCCACGCCACGAAGTGGCACGAAACGGGAGCGTTTGCTCTTGCTGATTCCATTGGTTCTGGTACATGAGCGTAATTTGACCATCAATCCCTTCAAAATAATTTTGATAAACGCTACCGGTGGAACTTGCCTGATTTTCTTTGGTCACCAGTTGACGAGAGTGTTTGTAAAACAACTTACCTCGGGAAGGTTTTCTGTGGACAGGAATATACCCAAAGGAAGAATGGTTAACGCCGGTTGAAACGATAAATAAAAGAATGAATAAAATTCGATTCAATCAAAATCCTTCCTACGTGCCACTTCCCCTGACTCTCTTGAAGACTCTACGTTACAAAGCAAATACCTTGCCAAAGAGTCTTTAAAAATGAAATTGCAGCGAGATTTGTCTCTCTTTCAGTGGCGGTGTCTAAGAAGTAGGCAGTTTTCAAAGAATGACTGATGAAAAGGCAGGGTGTTATTGTAAGTATTTGGAATCAATAGAAAAAATAGATCATCCTGAAAGTGTCTAACTTTTTTACAGGGTGTCTAAAGAAAAGACAGTTTTTCAGCCTGGGGACTTATTCCGCAGAGAGCTGGACGTGGAGAGCTTTGGGAGTAAATCGGCTTTTCTGAAAGGCTTTTCGCTCTGTCTTGGCTTTTTTGTACTGGCTTGAAGCAAACTCAAAAATCGTCAGTGGCTTTTGAGAGGCGTTTCCTTGAAGTCCATAAGCCAGATCAAAGTTTCCGCCAGCTGCAGCGAATGCCATTGGACTTCCGCCAGCTCCCATGCGCGCCATAAAATTATCAAAAGCAGATCCTTCTGAGTTGTTCGATGCTCCCGAGCCATTTTGTAATGCCGCTAGAACTGGGTGTCCGAATCTGGACTTGCGGTTATGTTCTTCATCAAGTTCGGAAGCAGATGGGTTTTTGGAACCTAAAGGATTATTGTTCAGCGCTGAAAATGCCCCCGCTCCTGTTCTCAAGGGAGCGGATACCCCATTGGCCGACATTCCCGGGGCGCCATTGGGTAAAGCCGAATTCGTTGCATTGAGTAAGGTCACCCCGGGAGAGAGCGGCGTGCTTTCAGCAGCGGCCCGAGAGTTGGCGGTTGTGCCGATAGGCAGCGACTCATTAGCGCCAGCAGGATCTTTGTTAAATAAACCAGAATAAGTTGATTGATCGTTGGGCGTCTCTTCTGAGTCACCATTATCACTCGGCAAGTCGAGCGAAAAATCATCAGACTTGGGCGCGGTATCAATCTTGGCTTCCTTAGCCTGCCATTGGGGAATATTCCCTGCTGAGGAAGTAATTTTTGAAGCATTATTTTGATTTTGAGCTGCATTTGCCATCAAAGCAGCAGCTTGCGCACACATTTGCATGGCCATAAACAGGAGTTTTTTATCCCCAGTTTCCCGGGCCTCTTTCATCATTTGCATACAGGACAATTGAGCCATCGCCCCAGCAGCCAACGCCGCTGCGCTAGCACCGTTTAAATTATCTTTTCTGTCTTTGGAAGGAGCTGCTTGGGCAGCCGCTTGGCCGGTAGTCACTCCTAGATCTTCTGAGTTGGCAAAGGATGCAACAAAGCTCAGTAAAACGAAAACTGCAATGAGTGTTTGACCGTTTCGTAGCATGGGCTTCCTTTGAGTTTTATGAATTTGCAAGGCGTGGGCCAAGAGATGACTGGGAGAATACAAGCGGAATGATTCGTAAAAGCGTATATATTCAGATGCTTACATTGATTCAGCTTTTGAGAAAGGCCCAGCGAAATGATGTGATTTGAACAGGAAATGAGCAGCATTCAGAAAATTGGACAACGGTCGAATTGACTTTTCTCCACAAAGTCAATAGTTTCAGCCCTTCTTAACGAGGTAATTTCACATGGCAGTAAAAAAATCAGTTCGTCACAAATCAGCAATGAAAGCAGCTCGACAGGCTCTAAAACATCAAGCGAAAAACCGCGCAGCTCTCTCTCAAGTAAAAACTGCTGTAAAAAATCTTCGTCAAGCCTTGGGAGAAAAAACCTCCAGCAAAGCTGAGCTCAAAAAGAAAGTGGAGCCGCTGTTAGTGCTAGCTCAAAAAACACTGATGACTGCAGCTCGTAAAAAGATCATGAAACGAGAAACAGCATCGAGAAAGATTTCTCGTCTCGGTCGTGCCGTGCACGTCGCTACACAAGCTTAATCTTCATTAACAATAAGAGCCGGAATATCGTGGGAGTGTAGGGTCGACTTGTACCGACCATGCGTCGATTCCACCGCGGATGGTGTACACAGAATCAAAGCCTTCTTCGCTGAAGTAATTAGATGCATCCATGCTTCTCACTCCAAAATGGCAATAAATCAGAATAGGACGATCTTTTTTCCAGTCTTCAAGGATAGAATCTAGTAGAGAGCGATCTAAAGCTTGAGAACGGGGAAGACTGCCGTAGTGATGTTCCCAGTTTTCGCGAACATCTAGAACGGCTAGTTCAGGGTTCTGAGCAATCAGTTCTTGGGCTTCGATTGCCGTTATTTCTTTAACACGGCTTTGCTGAGCATCTATTTGAATCTCCATAAAGACTATTTGAGCCGTAGGTAAGTCAAACTGATTAACCAATGTTTTGAGACTCCAGCCTTCGTTCATTTGCTCGAGACGAAGATGATACTTTTGCTCTAAAAAGCTCCACAACCGGGGATAGTGAGCAGCAATTTCTTTAAGGGTCGAATCTTCGGTGATAAGAGGAGGCTTACCTCTGATCTTTAACCAAGCAGAAAGTTTTTCTTTCAAGGTTCTCATCAAGCCCCTTGTTTCTCATTGAGAGAAATGCGCGCTAACGTTGGTAATGGAGATAATCCATAATGTGTTTATCACGCTCATAGACCGAGTACTCATACTCTTTAGTATGGTAGAGACAATCGGTCGGACAAGCGGCACTGCACAGTCCACAGTAGCAGCAGAGTGAAATATCAATATCAAAGCGCTTCAAGTCTAATGTCTTTCGAACTCCGCCCTTGGTGAAATCAGGGGCAACAGAAGCGTCTTTTTTGTCGGCTTCAATGTGGATGCAATCTACCGGGCAAGCGGCTGCACATTGCTTACAGGAAATACAATCTTCTACGTCATTAAAGAGAAGACCGCGTGAACCCAGTGGAATTTGATCTCTTACTTCTGGATATTGAATGGTAATGGCGCCGCGAGTGGTAACTTTCCAGAAAGTTTTCCATGTGATCGCCATGCCCGTAAAAGTGCTCACAATGATGTCTTTTAAGATGCCTAAATAATCGGTGAAGGTCATCGGTCTACCTCGCCCAAAACGATGTCTAAACTTCCAATAGTTGCGATCAAATCCGCGACCATTACGCCTCGGCTGATCTCATCCAAAGTGCTGATGTTAAGAAAACAAGGACTTTTACAACGGACTCGATAGGGTTTAGCAGAGCCGTCACTGATAATGTAAAAAGCTAGTTCTCCTCGTGGACATTCGGTCCTTGAAAAGCTCTCTCCAGCCGGAACTTTAACCACTTTTCCTACTTTGCCGCGATGGGGTCCAGCGGGGATTTTATCTATTAACTGTCGGACAATCCGGAGACTCTCTTTCATTTCTCGCATTCGAACAATGTGCCGATCCCAACAGTCACCTAAAGTACCCATTTCTCCGCTGCCCACAGGAACTTCGAAATCAACTTCTTTATAAATAGAGTAGGGGAGATCTTTTCGTAAGTCCCAACGGATCCCACAACCTCGCAGCATTACACCAGTGAGGCCGTAGGAATGACAGGTCTCTTGGTCGATAACCCCGACGTTCTTTGTACGTTCAATAAAAATTTTATTGAAGGAGAGCAGATTATTGTATTCATCGATTTTTGGCTCGAAGTAATCAAGAAACTCCTTTATTCGAGCGACTGCTTCAGGGCTAATGTCTCGAGCTACTCCGCCAACCCACATGTAATTATATAAGAGGCGTGCTCCACTCATCATTTCAAAGATATCTAAAATCTTTTCACGGTCTCTAAAAGCATAGAGAAAAGCAGTGAACGCACCCATATCGAGACCGTAGGTTCCAAACGACATGAGATGGCTTGCGATTCGTTGCAACTCAGACACAATCAATCGAATAAATTCGGCTCGACGAGGAACTTCAATTCCTACCATTCCCTCAACCGCAATGGCCCAGCCCATGGCATTATTCATGGAAGCTAAGTAATCCAGTCGATCAACATAGGGAGCAACTCCCATGTAATCTACATTTTCCGAATGTTTTTCAAAACAGCGGTGCAAGTATCCGATTTCGGGTTTTGCTTCCTTAACAATTTCCCCGTCAGTGGTGACCACCACTCGAAGTACTCCGTGAGTACTCGGATGTTGGGGCCCCATGTTCAGGAGAAGTTCATCCGTTCTTAGATTTTCAACCGATTCGCTGAGGTGACCTTCTACTAAGCTGTGTGGAGTGCTCATTTCGAATGTTCTCCTTGCTCAGAGGGCGTCTGTTCTTCAAAAAAGAGAGGGACAGGCATCCCATTATAATAATCGGGAGTTACGTAGTCCTTTCGAAGCGGGTGCCCCACCCAATCTTCTGGACATAAAATTCTTCGCATATCTGGGTGTCCTGAGAATCCAATCCCCACCATGTCGTAAGCTTCGCGCTCAAACCAGTTAGCTGCTTTGAAAAGCGAAGTGATGCTGGGAAGGCTAGCGCCGTTCTCACGCGGTAAATAGGCTTTTAAACAAACAAGGGTCTTATGGGCGTAGGATTGCAAATGATAAACAACGCAAAAAGCGGGAAGAGCCGGATAATCCACAGCGCACAAATCGCCGAGAGTTTCAAAGCGAAGCTCTTCTTTTAGGTATCTAATAACCGTCGGAATATCAAATGGAGCGACTTTAATTGCCCGGTCTGGTTTGGAATCCTCGGTTCCGAGAATTGCGTTGGGAAACTGTGACTGCAATTTTTGTAAAATTTCGTCGAATGTCATGCTGGCGTCCTCAAAGCACCGAGAAGTCCAAGAGAAGATTGCTGAACACGAATTTTTTTCTGCAACATCATGACTGCTTCTAATAAGGTTTCAGGTCGGGGAGGGCAGCCCGGAACATAGACATCAACAGGAACAATACGATCCACGCCCTTTAAAACATGGTAGCCCTCATGCCAGTAGGGACCGCCTTTGTTGGAACAACTTCCCATGGATATAACCCACTTGGGCTCTGGCATTTGTTCGTACAGAGTTCGAATACGAGAAGCCATTTTAAGAGTGACGGTGCCGGCAACAATCATCAAATCGGCTTGACGAGGAGTAGCTCTAAACACACCGCAGCCAAAACGTTCGAGATCGTAATCAGAGGCTCCCGTTGCCATCATTTCAATAGCGCAACAAGCGAGACCAAAAGTGAGAGGCCATAAAGAGTTTCTTCTGCCCCAGCTTAAAACTTCATCAACAGATGTCATGACAACGCTGTCGCTCGGTATCATGGTTCCTCCTAAATACTTAAAACACCACAGGGATTTTAACGCTGAGGAGCGTAACAATTCCGAGGCTGAAAGGCAATTAGGAGGTGAGAAATTTGGAGGCTTTTTGAACGATCCCAATCGAGCAAATATGGCGCTCCGCGCATATTTGGGTGTTGAAACTCGGACGAGGGAATAAAAAAGGCCTGCCTTTTTAATTGAAGAACGAGAGCTATGTTTTTCAGTTCGGTATTAGAGTTGTGAAGATTTTCTGTGAAAGCGAGTGCGACTGAGGTGATTTACTTCCCAAAGTACAAAAAACATTCCTCAAAAGCTCTCGAAAATTAAAAATATGAAAAATTGTTCATGAAAAGAGAAGAGAGGAAGGAATAATAAAGGATAAAAAAATGGAGTGGCGCACTAAATTACTTGATCCAAAAAATAAATTGCGTCAAACTTAATTCATTCCGACAATTCTTTTGAGGAGTCGGGGTAGAAACAACCACCAACAATGGGGGATACAATGGCTAAGAAAAAAGCAAAGAAAGCAAAGAAAAAAACGACTAAGAAGGCAAAGAAGTCTTCTCGCAAAAAGACTAAGCGACGATAGTGCGCTTAGCACGGGGCTGAAGTACTCCAGGGAAAAAGGGCGCTTTGAAGCACACCCATTATCCCAGGAGTTTCAAAGCCAACTGCGGAGCAGAGTTCGCTTGAGCGAGTACGGATACTCCGGCTTGCGACAGAATATTCGACTTCGTCAGTTGAGCAGTTTCATGAGCTACGTCTGCGTCTCGAATTCGAGAAGGCAGCCGAGGTATTTTCCTCGTAGTGCATGAGACCTCCAATTGTGGAATTAAGACGAGATTCGCCTGCGCCGATAGCCCCGCGGACGGAGGCGATCTTGTCTAAAGCCAA
>RFNO01000110.1 GCA_009927165.1 Pseudomonadota bacterium | reverse complement strand
CATCCGTAGGCTCAAGCGCTTCACGAGCTGCTTCAGCAGTTCCGATATTGAAATTATCCAACCCCAAAGACTCCAAATTAACTTTGAAGTTACTTGCGACCCGAATTCTATCAACCGAGTCAGAGTTTTTAGTTCCTACTTGAATGTCTACAACCCCACCTTCGCCGTTCAAAAGAGGGCGACCATTGTAAGTGGAAGATTCAGAGATACGATTCAACTCTAACTTGAGCTGCTGATATTCGTCGTCTAAGTAAGCCCGCTCTTTATCGCCATTCGTATCTGAAGCTGACTGAGTAGCCAGTTCCTTCATACGGATTACGATATTCGTAATCTCATTTAGATTACCGTCAGCGGTTTGGAGAAGGAGGAAGCCCTCTCTGGCGTTCTTGATGTTCTGGCCAGTAGACCGAACTGTAGAACGTAAGTTCTCAGAGATAGCCAATCCAGCAGCGTCATCCATTGCACGAATGATTCGTGAGCCGCTTGATAATCTATCTTGAGTGAGTTCTAGATTTTCTCTGTGCCCTTCTAATCGGTGTTGAGCAGTAAGAGAGTTGACGTTTGTATTAATTCGAAGACCCATACATCCTCCGTTGATTCCTCCGCTTCTTTTTAGAGAAGCGCTAGATTCTATCCTTAGAATCTAGGGAAGCTTACTTGCTTCCGAGAGAGCCTTACTTAAATGTTTGAATGTAGCGTTTGCTGCATTCACAAATTGTTTCGTCACCTGCTTAAAAAAAGTTGAGAAAAATTTTTAAAAAAACATTTTTTTTCTCACGCGAAGCGGCAATTTTGAGCCTGTATAAGCCAAACCAAAAGAGAAGTGATTGGAATTCTGAATTTATTTACGTTTCAAAACGAGCATCCATTGATATACTTTGTGTGATGATCCAACACATTCTCCTTATCGATAATGGAGTCACTGTTCAAAAAATAGTGGCGCTGAGCCTTGATAAAACCCAATTTAATACTTTTTTTGCGGTCTCTAAAGAGGAGGCTAAGCGGCTTATCGTGGAGAAGAAACCCGCCCTCCTTTTAGTCAGTGATCGGATGGAAGGGTTGGAGTGGCAAAGTTTTCCCAGAGAAGTAGAGGCTTGGTTGGGAAGAGGGGCTGTAATGCCCAGGATGGTTCTCATTTCCTCGGGAGGAAGTCAGGAAGCGAGACACTATCAAGGAGTACTGAAAAAACCGTTTACTCCGCAAGCTCTACAAGAGCTTGTTCAGACCCAATTAACAGCGGAGAGTGCTTTAAGAAAGAATGTTCAAAATCAAGTTTCTTCGCAGGGGGAATCTCACATGAATTTTGATACTTCTAGCTTTAAATCTCAGGGGAGTGCCCGTGAAAAACTAGAAAGTTTATGGGAAGATGCTCCCAAGCCAGTTGCACCAGCGGAAACAACATCGCGTTCTGAGTCGGTGAGTGAGCTTTGGGGGGCAGCTCCTAGTGCTAGTTCAGCTCAAGAAACTGTGCGCAGTCATCATAATACCGATATTTTGAGTACCGAAGATTCCTTGGCTTATAAATCCCTTTTAGAGAATCAAGTCCAACAACAAATTGAAACTCAGAATTTAAATGAAATGGTAGAGAAAGTGCTCTCTCGTATTCTTCCCCCCATGGTAGAAAGAATTATTCAGGAAAGACTTGATCGTCTCATGCAAGAGCAAGAAAAGTCCTTACAGATAGATTTATGATTCCGCTCAACTTTGAGCCCGTCATTCATGTTTTTGACGAGCTTGATTCCACCAATTCCAAATTGAAAGACCTTGCCAAGACGGGTGTTCCAGAAGGCACTCTAGTGGTAGCGAAGAAGCAAACCAAAGGACGAGGAAGGCTTGGACGCAGTTGGCATTCACCTGTGGGTGGGCTCTATATTTCGGTGCTCCTTTATCCATTAGTGCCTAAAAGAATCACTGATTTGCCCTTTTTGGTAGGGATTGCTGTTACCCAAACCTTACAGCAGGCACTTCCCAAATATTTGGAAGTTTCGCTGAAATGGCCTAACGATGTTTTAGTAAATCAAAAGAAAATTGCTGGTATTTTATCAGAAGCTTTTGATCACAATGAGTTTTACGGGGCGGTGGTTGGAGTAGGGATCAATGTCAACTTAGAACCTGCCGAATTGGCTCCATTCGAAAAGAACCTGTTCTCCGCGACTTCAGTGCAGGCAATAACGGGAGAAACAGGAACTTCCCTGGAGGACATATTAACTATTTTTAAAGTAAAGCTTTTTAATCTCTATCGCGTTTATCAAGAAAAGGGATTTGCCCCCATTCAGGCTCTATGGGAAAGAAACTGCAAAATGATTGGAAAAAAAATAGAGATTCGCAATGTTGAGCCCAAGGGTGAAACAGTGGTAGGAAATTTTTGGGGTTTAAGTGAACGGGGGGGCATTGTTTTAGAGATTCCAGGGAAAGACAAAATGGAAATTTTGTCGGGTGAGCTTGCATGCTGTTGGTTTTAGACATAGGAAACACTCAAACCTCTTTTGGTGTATTTAGGGGCAAAGAACTCTTGCACCACTGGCGAGCTGAGACACAAATATCAAAAACGGTTGATGAGTATGCCTCATTTCTTTTTCCTCTGTTGAATCACGTAGGACTTGCGGGAGAAAAATGGGAAGGGGTGGCGATATGTTCCGTGGTTCCACCTGTAGAGGAAACGTTCAGCGCTTTTTGTCGGAAATATCTCCAAACTGACCCCTTTAAAGTTAACTCTAAAAGCAAACTTGGGTTTTCCTTAAATGTCGAAAGTCCGTTAGAAGTGGGAGCTGACCGACTAGCCAATAGTGCCTATGCCGTTAATCACCTTAAGTTGCCCGCTATTGTCGTGGATCTAGGAACAGCAACTACTTTTGATGTCATTACTCGAGATAAAGTTTACCAAGGAGGGATTATTCTTCCCGGGGTAAGGATGGGCGCTGAATCCCTCAGCAAGAGAACGTCTTTATTGCCTCTGATCGATGTGAAATTTCCAAAGTGGGCGATAGGTAAAAGTACAATCACTTGCATTCAAAGCGGGGTTTTGTTTGGCTATTGTGATGCCATTGATGGTTTATTGGACCGACTTGAGAAAGAGGTAGGAGAACCTTGTCAGACAGCGCTCACCGGTGGATTAGCCTGTCTTTTTCATAAGCAACTCAAAAAACAATGTTATTTGCTTCCTGACTTGACTCTGAATGGCGCTTTCATTCTGTACGAACTCAATCGATAGTTTCTTCTGAAAGAGTCCCCTGAAGAAATTAGAGACATACCCGACACAGCCATGATTGTGAATTTTGGATATTGCGACGCTTCCCACGCCATCCAAGCGAGGTATCGGTCAGTTTGTTGTTTAGTTTTAGATTTAATTTTTTGTTTTTCAATTTTATTTTCGGGGGTTTTGGGAACTGTTTGTTGCTGGACTTCATCTTTTTTGCAGAAGAGAAGAAGTGCCAGTATAGTTGTCTTTACATCGCAGAGTAGTTCGTAGGGTGTTCTCCAGCCTAGGCTTTTAGTTTTTCGTTTTTCATTCCAGCGGAGATTATATTTTTCGATTTCGCCTTCAAGTAGTAAAAGAGTACGGCAGTACTTAACGCTGTAAAATTCCCTATCATCGAACTTGTGTGTATTTTCTACTTTGCCATTAAGTTCTTTTTGTCCAATGGGGATAAGTTTATGGCGACAGCCATAAAGGCTACACCACTCATCCATGGGGTGGGCTCCTGTAGGTCTTATTCCAAGTCCTACACTATACTTATCAGTAAAGGCTGCATCGTTATCTGTTTGGATTTGGAAAATGGGAAAGGGGCAAATTAAATTTAATTCTTCTAGGAATTTTTTGACTGCTTCTTCGTTTTTTTGGGGATAAACCCTTATCATTCGCCATGTTGTGCAATGGTCTACAACACTGAGCTGATAATACTGTTCGTTATTGATGAGATACGGGACATACTTAAAATCCATTTGCAAATACCCTGGAATAGGACTTCGGTATCTCTTTGTATGTTTTTTCGTTCTTTGCTTTTTGTACTCTTCAGAAATTAATTTATTTCTAACTAGCACTGCGTAAACTGTGCTGGGTGGGATAACGACTCCAAATTCATCCTCTAATCCAATTGAGATTCTCTCAGGCCCTTCAAACGGGCTTTTATTTCGCCTTCGAATGATCTTTTTTTCGATTTCTGGCTTTGTTTGATTAGGACTTGTCTTGGGTTTTCTCGATTTTGCTTTGAGAGCTGAAATGTTTTCGCTAGCCAATAGCCGGTTAGCCCATTCGTAAAACTTGTCTTTGCCAAGACCTCGAAACTCACATGCTGCCGTTATGGTTCTCTCACTCTTTGCTATGGCCTTAATCACGTAGAGTCTTTGTTTAATCTCCCTATCCCGACATGCCTTTGATTGCTCACTGAGACTTGGCAATAGCTTACGAAGACGATATTTAATCTCTGACATACCCCATTCCCCCTTGTTATAGATTTAGTTTGAGTCAACCAAATCGTGACATGGACGGGTGGGGATGTCGCACCAATTAGCGTAAAGCCTTGGACCTCTCTCGACTTCAACTCCTATACCAAAAATATTTTCCCAATCATTTTCAACGCATGTGCTAAATCCGTCGGAGATCTCCCTAAGTAGTAGAC
>RFNO01000046.1 GCA_009927165.1 Pseudomonadota bacterium | reverse complement strand
TTTTTTTTGGTCTGCCCCATGTTCAACAAGTATACAGCTGTGAAAAAAAAGAGAAGAAAACGCGTCAGATTAGCTTGAAATCATTGGGAAATTGAGCGGCACATGGCTTGCTTATGATCTCAAGTAAGCAGGGGTAATAGGACATGCATCTAGGGACAAACTCAGCTAAGTATTTTATTTGGACGGAAAACAACCAGAAAAAGCCTGAGAAACTGGTGTTTTTCGATCAGAACGGAAACTACTTCGAAAAGCCGATTCCACAGGGAGCAACCGACCAGCTTCTTGCTATTTTTAACGGCCTACCCAAATCAGTGGAGCGGAGTTCAGGGGGACTCACTTTAGTGACTCCCACCCAAATCGTTGTTTTTAACAAAAAGTTAGAAGTTCCTCTAATTCAACCAGAGATAAGAGTTAAGGTTAGCTTTCGAGACCTCGAAAGAGATTCTCACCATCGAATTACTTCAAAAAAAGTAATTACCAAAAAGAAAATTGTTACTCTTCACGAACTGAAAGAACCTTTTGCATATGAATCGCAAGGCTCCCACAATTTTGTCGTAGACTTTGGGCTTGGAATTGTTCCGGTTCATGTTTTTTCTTTTCGGTATGACACTGAAGGTGTTATTTGGGCCCAATTTGTACGCCATGATGAACTGGAAGCTGCCCTTTTGCCATCAATTCTTAATTCTAAAGAAATTTCTGTTTATGAAGTACCTCGGGACATTTTACGAATTCTTTCTCCTGCATCGTCCTCTAACCCCAAAGATTTTCAATGGGCAAAGAATCATGCAAAAACGCTGTTAGAGCGCGGAGAAGCGCTGGTACCTGAAGTATTGAAAACAGGGGCTTCAGTCGGGCTTCCCTCGCCTGTCACTCTTAAAGAAATTGAGGAAGCGCTCAACAAAGCAGTGGCAGCAAATTCAAATTCAATTTCAGCTACACCTTCTAACAGCTTTGAACTTCCTGAATCCGTTCTCCCCGAAGACCCGGACGCGTTCGAAGAACTGATTCCTTTCGGTGAATTGGAAGATTAAACAGCCTTTGTTATACTAAGTCCTTACACAACCCGGTGAGGCACTTAATGAAAGTCTTTTCTTTTTTTACACTACTTTTTTTGCTCTCTAGTTGCAGCTACAAGGATTATCTGAAATCGGTTCTCATGGAAAATCCGGATATTCTCTTAGACGTCATGAAGAAACACCAACAGCAGTTCGCCACTATACTAGCTTCCAGACCTAATCGACCTACGCCTGAACAGGAAATTGCCCAAAGAGAAGAAGAATTCAAGAATCCTAAACGGCCAGAAATTGAACAAAGTCGTGCTATCCGAGGAAAGTGGGAAGCCCCCATTACTATTGTGGCTTACTCTGATTTTCAGTGTCCTTTCTGTGCAAGAGCAGAAATGAATCTTGAAGAAGTGAGAAAGAAATATCCCCAACAATTGAAATACTTATTCAAACATTTCCCCCTTCCCTTTCACAACATGGCTCTTCCCGCTGCAAAGACGTACGAAGCGATTGCGCTTCAAAGCAAAGAAAAAGCTCTTAAGTTTCAAGATGAGGTTTTTCAGAATCAACCATTGTTAGGCCAAGAAAAAGAAGCTTTTTTGGATAAAGCGGCCCAGAAAGTGGGCGTAAACTTAGCTCAAATGCGAAGAGACCGAGACAGTGACAAAGTTCAAGCACTCGTTCAGAAAGACATGGAAGAAGGCCGCACTATGGGTGTGAGAGGCACTCCCGCTTTTCTCATCAACGGGGTTTTTCTCAGTGGCGCCAGACCTGCCAAAAATTTTGAAGACATTATTGACCGCTGGCTGAAAGACCTTCCTCATAAGTAGTATTCGCTAGGAGCAAACCTAACGCCTAAACACGGTCTGATTTGCTTCATCTAGGGATGTGATTGTACAAGCTCCATTTCTTACAGCAATTTGACACTCGCTCTCGCTGCGAAACGGGAATGGATTATTTCCAAATTGTCTAAAACCATATTCACAAGTGTTGCTTCTTCTATCGAAATAAAACCCTTCAGAAATCCGATTTACTCCACTTTGAATTTGGCCAAATCGAATTCCACAAGGATCATTGCGGTCGGCAGCGGGTTCAGGTTTCGCTGCTTGGGGACCTCGCCCCACTTGGGCACTGGTTGGAGCTAATCCTGGAAAAGGCGCTTGAGTGAGACCAATTCCGGGGTCAAAAACAGAATCGAATTGATTATTTCTCTGGAACGGATTTAAGAAATTTCGTTGGTTTCCGTTAAAACCACCGCAGCCGCCTCCATGTAAACCCCTACCACATCGGGGCACTCTCATTCCTCGAGGAACACACCCTACACAGCGGGGTCCAAACATACTACGCGCTATAAATCTTCGACGAAAAGGACCTCCGAAGAAAAGGAGTCGTCTGAGAGGACCTGGGCGACCAAAGAAAAAACCCGCTTCGGCTGGCTTTTCAAATGCCCCCAGAGATAATAGCACCAAAAGTAAGGTCAAAGTTACTCGCATAGATTCCCTACCTAAAAAACAATTCAGGGAAATTGGTTGCAAGCAACATTCCAGCACACAGAACGTAAACAGACGCACGTAAGTCGAGGAAAAAGAGGAAAGACACAAAAAACTCTAGTGCGAAGTCTAAAAGTTTAACAGCCTGTGAACGGAGGGAATACACTCCAAGTTAGAGCATTAACTTCTCAATGATTCGATTTCTTCAACTTCCTTAGGCACAGCCCCCGTGAGCACTTGGTGGCCTTTCTCGGTAATGAGAATATCGTCTTCGATGCGAATGCCGATACCTTTGAGTTTTGCGGGGGCTTTGGAATCAGGAGCAAAATAAAGGCCTGGTTCCACTGTAAAAACCATTCCCGCTTTTAGTTTTCTCGCGTCTTGATAGTCTTTATCGTAGTAACGCCCAATATCGTGCACATCCATGCCGAGCCAATGCCCCGTGCCGTGGGGGTAATAAGGACGATAAGCTTCGCTTTTAATAAGTTCCTTGGTGCTGCCCTTTAAAACTTTAAGTCGTTTCAATTCTTCTGTGAGCACTTCAACGGCATGGTGATGAATTTCTTTGAGTGTTTTTCCGGGCCGAGCCATTGCAACACATTCTTTTTGAGCAAGAAGGATCGACTGATAAACTTCTTTTTGCTCAGGGCTAAAGCGAGCGCCCACTGGAAAGCATCGAGTGATATCGGCAGTATAATAATTGAACTCTGCACCTGCATCAATGAGGAGCAGATCTTTGTCGGTCATTTTCCGATCGTTATTGACGTAGTGGAGCACACAAGCATTGGGCCCAGAAGCAACAATCGAGCCGTATCCCAAGCGCCCAGCTCCAGCGGCACGAAAACTATGAAAAAGAGCGGCTTCGATTTCATATTCAAACATACCTGGCTTACAGTGCCTCATGGCTTCCGTATGAGCTTGGGCAGTGATGTTGGATGCAATCTGTAGCGTTGCAATTTCCTGCTGAGATTTTATCAGCCTCATTTCACCCAAAACATCGACTGGATCAAAAATGGGCCAGAGGGGTCTTCCAGTTCTACCTAAGCGTCTTCCGGCTCTCGCCATTAAAGTAAAAACACGTTGGTCGTGGATGGGATTTTGCCCAACACGATAATAAAGCCGATCAGCTTGCAAAAGCGCTTCAATGAGAGCTTCGTCAAACACATCGCTGTCTAGTGACGAAAGCGCTTCATCTGCTCCCAACTGAGCTTTAGCTCCTTCTAGCCCCAGCATTTTTCCTTCCCAAAGTTCTTTGACTGCATCTTTAGGTTCCACAAACAAAGTGAACGGTTTTTTCGATTGGGGATTAAAAAGACAAATGCTCTCAGGCTCTTCAAGACCTGTTAAGTAGTAAAAATTACTGTCCTGTCGATAAGCATTATGAACGTCATTATTGCGAATGGTATAGGGAGCTGAAAGGAGAACTGCTACTCCGCCTTTGATCTGGCTTAAAAAGGAGTTTCTTCTTTCAGCACGTTCTTTTTGGGTAGTGTGTTGAGTTTTCATAATTTCTTTCTGAGAGCTAAATTTAACAACTCACTGACCAGATCTGAATAAGAAAGATCAGAAGCTTGCCACATTTTCGGATACATACTGATGGGAGTAAATCCAGGCAGTGTGTTTACTTCATTTAAATAAATTTCATCGGTCCCTTTTTCTAAGAAGAAATCCACTCGAGCAAGTCCATCGCATTCCAAAACTTGAAATACTTTCGCGGCCACTTCTTGAAACCGTTTTTGGAGCTCGGGAGTGAAGGAAGCTGGAACTTGGGTTTTAGCTCCTTCACTCAAAAGGTATTTGGCTTCATAAGAATACCAGCCAATGGAAGAATCGGGGATGATTTCCCCCGGAATGGCAACTTTAGGGGAACGTGTAGTTCCTAAAACCGCGCACTCAATTTCTCGGCCCACAATGGCCTTTTCTATGAGAACTTTAGAATCATATCGAAAAGCTTCTTCAATGGCTTTTTCTACACTAGAGAGTTCTTTGACTTTACTAATACCCACTGAAGAACCCATGCGAGAAGGCTTCACAAAAACCGGAAGCCCCAAAGCCCGGATTTTATCTAAGTATTTTTTAGAGTCGCTTGGACTTTTTAGCTCTACAAAATCACCTATTTTCACGCCAGCTTCCCGCACTAAGTGCTTTGTGATGGCTTTATCCATGCAGTTGGCTGAGCTTGCACACCCCGAGCCCACATAAGGGACTCCCACCATGTCGAACAGCCCTTGAAGAGTGCCGTCTTCGCCAAAAGGACCATGCAGTATGGGGAAAACCACATCAAAATTTATAGTTTGCCCTTCGCAAAGAAGTTGGCCTTGGCCTTTTTCTGAGAGAAACGGCACCACGGAAATGGTAGGACGATTTTCATTTAAGCGAATTTTATCAGCCCGAAATTCGCCCTCGTAAAAACTGTCTTCTTCTTCCAGATACCAGATACCTTTTTTGGAAATGCCAACAACGATAGGAGTGTACAACTTACGATCAAACGCATCCAAAAGACATTTGGCTGAAATCAGAGAGATTTCGTGCTCTTCCGATTTACCACCACACAAGAGTAAGACTGTTTTGGTCATTGTACTGCTGTCTCCTGTAGGTTTGCTCCTAAGTACTGAGTGACAAGTCCTGATTGTCGATACCTTACTTGCCGCTCCAAATCCTGAATCACTACTTTACCCACATTGATACCGTAAAGCTCATTAATATTGTTAATTCCCCCAGGGCAAAAAACGTTCACTTCGAGCAATTTGTTGCCCACAATATCAATGCCCACAAAATAAAGTCCGTCTGAAACCAATTTGGGGCGAATCGCCTCGATGATTTTAACATCACTGGATGTGAGAGCCGTTTTTTTTCTCCGCCCCCCTATGTGCATATTACTGCGGATTTCTCCTTGGGGAGATACGCGCAAATAAAGAGCGGGCTGCTTGCCTACAAAAACAGGATAGCCATTTAAGAGCAGAATGCGTTTGTCGCCCTTTTTGACAGCGGGGAGATACTCCTGAGCCATAACATAACCGTTTTTACTCACCGACGTAATGATCTGATTGATGTTAATGTCTTTGGGATTTTTCACAAAAAAGACGTCCTGCCCACCAAAACCAGAAAGAGGTTTGATAATAGCCGGTTTTTTAAGCGACTTCAGAAACTCTTTGATTTTCACGGAGCTTCGAGTGATGAGAGTTTTCGCCCGAATGTCGGAAGGAAAAGAGGATAAGTACATTTTGCTGGAAGCTTTGGTGAGTCCCCCAGGATCATTCACTACCATCACGCCTTGAAGTTTCAAAAGCCGTCCAAATTCAATGGAGGGGTTCTTTCCTTTTTCTTTTTCCATTTCAGATTCATTGGGATTGTAGCGAAGAAAAAGCACGTCAAAATCACTCAGGCACAGTTCTTTTTTTTCTGCCAATCCCGTGTGCATGGCTCTGAGAAACTCGTGTCGGTTGGGTAAAGACAAACCTTCAAAGGACACCCCAGTGGCCATGACTTTCATGTCATCGGTGCAGGAGAAACTATTGAGCGTGGAATAAACCACTTCATGGCCTCGCCGGTGGGCTTCGAAAGCCAGGTGGGTAGTGGTGTAAGTAGGGATTTGTGAAAAGAGGGACCGGACAACAAAGCAGATCTTCATAGTTGATACGCCTTTTTGGAGACGAAAAGCTTTAGCTTGCGTGAGTTCGCACTAAAGCGGCAAGTAAATTTTTTCCTTTGGGATCGACTTCGGTAAACTCCACGCCTACTCCGGAATTTTCGCCCATGGGATGGGTATTGGCGACCCGGGCCATAGGAACCTGAATCACAGAGCCGCTCTCGGTGAGGATTTGTAAACTCAACGTATCGCCCGTGTTCAGGCGCTCTACAGCGCCTTGACTCATCGCAATAAACGCTCCTCCCACACTGAGCACTACTATTTTTACCCGTTGCTTGGGCTGGCCTTTGAAGTGGGCTTCCGCATTGAGGTTAACCATTACGCGCTGAAATCGACGTTTTTCTTGATACAAGTGGGGCTTGTTCAACTTCGCTTCTGCCGGAAACTCGAGAAAGACTTGAGTGAAGTTTTGGGATGTTTTTAAACAGCGAAACTGACCGGAGTGAGATTCAGTAATTAACCGAGCTACATGAAGGCCGAGAACGGACATGTTGTCAGCAACAAGCGTATCGAGGGAGCAAAGTTTGTGGGCACTAGAGGAATCGCTGGCATTTGATGAGTGAGAATTTTCAGTGAAAGCGAGCTGAATTCCGCGAGACGAATAATGAAGGGTGAGAAAAGCCTTTCCCCCTTCTGGCATTTGGTGGGCCCCAAACCAGAGCACACTAAGAATGGCATGTTCGAAAGCAACGGTATCGACGAGTGCGTAGAGGGAATGTTCTAATCTCACTTCGAGTTGAATGTTTCGTCGATTTAATTCGGGTTCAATTTGAGAGATAGCATCGAGAACGAGTTGGGATAGATCGGTTTGTCGGCGCTCTGGGTTTCCGTTACCGGAGAAGTATCGAAGATTTCGATTGAGGAAAACGGCTCGCTCGGCTGCTTTTTGAGCAGCTTGGAGGTGCTGTTCGGGGCTCAAACGATTTTTGGCGTCGAGAGCGTTTTCTAATTCGGCTAAGACAGAAGCCAATAAGTTATTGAGTTCGTTACTGGCGACAGTAGAAAAACGACGAAGATTTTTCTCAGCATCGTAGGATTGGGAAAGTAAGGATTGAAGAGCGGATGGTTTTTTCATGTGGGATCCCTTTCCAGTCCTTATCGGGATAATGGAGGGTTATTTTGAAGGGAAAGAACCCAGGTTATTGCGCCGCAGAATAGCTGCTTTACGTGCCTTTTTTTCTTTGTTAATTCCGTGGGAGTAGTCATGGGAAAAACACTGACATTTTTGAAGGCTTTACTGATTTCGAGCTTTTATGGCTCCCTCTCTTCGCTGTGGCGCATTAGGGAGTTCGGCCGAACGGATTTAAAGCCCAAAGGGGACGCTAAGATCTATGCTCACTGGCATGGGGATGAGCTTTTAATGATGAAAATGGGCCAGTTTCGAAATATGGCCGTGATGGCGAGTCGGAGCAAAGACGGGGAGCTGATGGCTTGGGTGCTGAAGCTATTGGGCTTTCAAGTAGTGAGAGGTTCGAGTTCGAGGGGGGGCGCTGGGGGACTGAAAGGGCTTTTAGATGCGGTGATAAAGAGAGGCTGCCATACGTCGCTCGCGGTGGATGGGCCGAGAGGACCGATTTATGAAGTGAAGCCCGGAATTTTGGCCCTTGCACAGAAAACGGGAAGACCAATTGTGCCGACAGTAGGTTCGGCAGGAAACCGGTGGGTATTTAAAAAAGCTTGGAACCAGTGTTACCTTCCATTACCTTTCTCGGAATGCGCAGTGATTTTTGGAGAGCCCATTGAGGTGTCTCCGACTGCGACGGAAGAAGAGTTGGAAAAACTCAAAGAAAATTTGCGAAAGCAATTGATTGAGTTGAAAGGAAAAGCAGAGGAGCATTTCCACAGGCCGTTTCTTCCGGCTGTTCGTTTGAATTCTCTTAGCGGGGCGTAGCGCAGTTGGCTAGCGCGCTTGGTTCGGGACCAAGAGGTCGTGGGTTCAAATCCCGCCGCCCCGACCAGTTTGTACTTACCGGGCACATAGGGTCCATTTCATACCGGGCACATCGTATACACTTTAGGCATAACCACTCATCAATTAGGGGGACCTATGCCTTGGAAGGAGACGTGTGTCATGGACGAAAGAACGAAGTTTATAGGCCGCCTTTTGGCGGGCGAGAAAATGGCGCCGCTATGCAGGGAATTTGGAATTACCCGAAGGACTGGCTACAAAATCTGGGAGCGGTATCAGCAGGACGGAAACACCGGGCTTTACAATAGAAGTAGAGCACCCCACAGACATCCCAATCAAACGCCCTTTGAAGTTGAGAAACTCATTGTGCGTTTGAAAACAGATAAACCCAGTTGGGGCGCTCCTAAAATAAGAGAAATTATTATAAATAAATATCCCTCAATCAAACCTCCTGCGACCAGCACAGTGCACAGCATTCTAGACCGCCACGACCTAGTAACTAAAAAGCGAGCAAGAAGTAAGTTCAAAGCTACAGCGAGTTACCTCTCTACCCCAACCGATCCGAATGATTTATGGTGCACTGATTTTAAAGGGGAGTTTAAGCTCGGTAATCACGCTTATTGCTACCCTCTGACATTATCCGATCAGGTAAGCCGCTTCTTACTGGTCTGTGAATCTTTAGAGTCAACTGCGGAAAGCCCTTGTTTTCCTATTTTTGAGCAAGCTTTCAAAGAGTATGGACTACCTGTTGCTATTCGCTCAGATAACGGAATTCCCTTCGCTTCTGGTAATAGCCTTTGGAATCTTACTAAACTCTCTGTTTGGTGGATTCGTCTTGGGATTCGCTTAGAAAGAATTCAGCCTGGAAACCCACAACAAAATGGACGTCATGAGAGAATGCATCGCACACTGAAACTAGAAACAACTCGTCCTGCTAGAAATAATCATCTCCAGCAGCAAGAAACCTTCGACGAGTTCAAACAATGCTTCAACTTTGAAAGACCTCATCAGGCTTTAGAGATGAAGGTCCCTGCTGACCTCTACAAGAAGTCTCAAAGAACGTATCAAGGATTACCCGACGTCACTTACCCAGGGGTGGATAAAATCATTCTTATTTCTAATTGCGGAAGAATCTGTTTCGGAAGAAAATTCAAAGTCCACATCTCAAGAGCCTTTGCCAATCAACCTGTGGGAATAAAAGCAATCGATACAGGCATCTGGCAGGTTCATTTTATGAGCTACGTCTTAGGGTACTTTGATGAACAGAGTCTAAAATTTTCTCCTAATGATGATCCTTTTGGACTCCGTATAGACAATGCAGCCTGAAAAAAGGCTATTAAACCGGATACCATGTGCCCGGAATAATCTGGATACTATGTGCCGGTAAGCACAT